>WRHK01000030.1 GCA_009783295.1 Promicromonosporaceae bacterium | reverse complement strand
TCGGCATGGCGAACGGCGGCCTGTTCGGCACGGGCTGGGGCCAGGGCTTCCCGTACCTGGTGCCGTTCTCGTTCTCCGACTTCATCTACACGTCGCTGGCGGAGGAGCTCGGCCTCACCGGAATGCTCGCGATCCTCACCGTGTACCTGGTGTTCGTGGAGCGGGGCCTGCGCACCGCGCTGACGGTGCGCGACGGCTTCGGCAAGCTGCTGAGCGGCGGCCTCGCGTTCGTCGTCGCCCTGCAGACGTTCGTCGTCGTCGGCGGCGTCACGCGGCTCATCCCGCTGACGGGCCTCACGCTGCCGTTCATGGCCCAGGGCGGGTCGTCGCTGCTGTCCAACTGGATCATCGCGGCCCTGCTGCTGCGGATCTCGGACAGCGCGCGCCGCCCGTCGGCCCTGCCGATGCGCGGCCAGGTGACGCACGGCCGCATCGTCCACGAGGTGGCGGCGCCCAGCACGACTCCCACGCAGGTGATCCGGCCCGACGACGCCGGAGGTGACCGGTGAACACGACGATCAGGCGGCTCTCTGCCGTCATCATGGTGATGTTCCTGGCCCTCATGGTCTCGACGACGTTCACCCAGTTCTTCGACGCGAACCGCCTCAACAGCGACGGTCGGAACGTGCGCGCCATCTATCGCGAGTACGGCAACCAGCGCGGCCCGATCGTGGTGGGCGGCCAGCCCATCGTCGAGTCGGTGCCGGTGGACACGCCGTTCAAGTTCCAGCGCGTGTACTCGGGCGGCGACGCCACAAAGGCGCAGATGTACGCGCCGGTCACGGGCTTCTTCTCGCTGGTCAACGGCACGACGGGCATCGAGAGCGCGGAGAACACGTTCCTCAACGGCCAGGCGCCCGCCCTGTGGGTGGACCGCCTGCAGAACATGCTCACGGGCCGGGCCACGCAGGGCTCGTCGGTCGAGCTGACCATCGACCCCAAGGTGCAGCAGGCCGCGTGGGACGCCCTCGGGGGCCAGCGCGGCTCGATCGTGGCGGTCAACCCGAAGACGGGCGCGATCCTCGCGATGGTGTCCAAGCCGTCGTTCGACCCGAACAAGCTCGCCGTCCACTCGACCTCCCAGGCCGGGCAGGCCTACCAGGCGCTGCTGAACGCCGAGGGCGACCCGCTGATCAACCGCGCGCTGTCGTCGCTGTACCCGCCCGGGTCGACGTTCAAGATCGTCACCGCCGCGGCGGCCGTCGAGGCCGGGCACACCACGCCCACCAGCCTGATCCCGGCCCCGCACCGTTTCACGCTCCCGGGCACCAACACCCAGATGCGCAACTTCGGTGACGAGGTGTGCGACCCGTCCGGGCAGATGTCGCTCGACGCCGCCTTCATCATGTCGTGCAACACGGCCTTCGCCGACCTCGCGGTGCAGGTGGGCGGCGACGCCATGCGCACCCAGGCGGAGAAGTTCGGGTTCGGCGACCCGTTCCGCGTGCCCATGCGGTCGGCCGTGAGCGGCTACCCGGCCGCGGACGGGTTCACGCCCGACCGCGTCGCGCTCTCCGGCATCGGCCAGGGCGACGTCACCGCGACGCCGCTGCAGATGGCCATGGTCTCGGCAGCGATCGCCAACCACGGCACGCTGATGCAGCCGTACCTGGTGCAGACGGTCCGCGACCCGCAGCTCGAGGTGGTGCAGCAGGCCCAGCCGCAGAAGCTGCGCGACGCCGTCTCCCGCTCCACGGCCGACGCCCTGACGCAGATGATGGTCGACACCGTGGCCCGCGGTACCGGCACCGGCGCGCAGATCGCCGGCGTCCAGGTGGCCGGCAAGACGGGCACCGCCCAGACGACGGCCACGGCCGCGCCCCACGCGTGGTTCACGGCGTTCGCCCCGGCGAACGACCCGCAGATCGCCGTCGCCGTCATCGTGGAGCACGGCGGCAACCTGGCCAACGAGGCCACGGGCGGCCGCCTGGCCGCGCCCATGGCGCGCGCCGTGATCCAGGCGGCCCTCCAGTGAGGCCCGTCGCAGGGCTCGCGCTGGGCGAGCGGTACCGCCTGGTCCGCCGGATCGCCGTCGGCGGCATGGGCGAGGTGTGGGTGGCGGACGACGGCTACCTGGGCCGCGAGGTGGCCGTGAAGGTGCTCCGCGAGGAGTACACGGGCCAGGAGGACTTCCTCAAGCGCCTGCGCACCGAGGCCCGCAACAGCGCCGCCCTGTCGCACCCGAACATCGCACAGATGTACGACTACGGCGAGCAGGAGGGCACGGGCTACCTGGTCATCGAGCTGGTGCTCGGCGAGCCCCTGGCCGACCTGCTCGAGCGTGAGCCCGTGCTGGCCCCCAAGCGGCTGCTGCCGATCCTGGCGCAGACGGCGCGCGGCCTGCACCACGCGCACGAGTCCGGCGTCGTGCACCGCGACGTGAAGCCCGGCAACATCCTGCTCGAGCGGCCGGGCCGCTCGGCCATCCACGCGATGGTCAAGATCACCGACTTCGGCGTCTCGCTGGCTGCCAACCAGGCGCCGATGACGGCGACCGGCATGGTCATGGGCACCGCCCAGTACCTGTCGCCCGAGCAGGCGGTGGGCCAGCCGGCCACGCCGCTGTCGGACGTCTACGCGCTCGGCGTCGTCGCGTTCGAGGCGACGGCGGGCAAGCGGCCGTTCACGGGGAACACCCCGGTGGACATCGCGGTCGCGCACGTCAACAGCCCCGTCCCGCCGCTCCCGACGACGGTCCACCCGGGCCTGACCGCCCTGATCGAGCGCCTGCTCGAGAAGGACCCGGCCCGGCGGCCCTCGTCGGCCGGTGCCCTGGCCGACGAGCTCGACGAGCTCGCCCTCGAGATCGCGGCCGACCCCCTGGGTGCCCGGTCCCGCACGGCGCGCCGCCTGCGGACGGCTCCGCCCGCCCGCGTGTTCCCGCCGGTCAACGCCCCGGCCCCGCCCTCGCAGCCCCGCCCGGCGACGCCGGTCGAGCCCGTCGAGGCGCGCAAGCCGGCCACGCCGCCGTCCGTGCCTCCCGCCCCGGGGCGTCCGATGCCGACGCGCCGGGACGTCCACGGGGCGCGCCCGGTGGGCCGCTCGGAGGAGGCCGCGCGGGCTCTCGACACGCTGCGACGCGACCTGGCCCGGCGTCGTCCGGAGCAGGCCTCGCACACGGAGACGCGCAGCCCCGTGCGCTCCGCCAACCGGTCCGAGGGCCCACGACGGCAGTCCACGAGCACCGGGCTGCGCCTCGGCCCGCTCGGCACGCTGTCCTGGCCGCTCGTCGGCCTCATCGTCCTGCTGGTCGTGCTGCTCGTCGCGACCCTGCTCAGCAACCTGCTCGGCGACCACGCGCACGGCGCGTCGGCCGACCCGGGCCAGCACTCGACCATCTCAGTGACGACCACGACCTCGAGCGGGTCCGACTCTGGGATGATGCTCCGTAACACGTCGCACGGCCCGACCGGGGCGACCACGACACCGAAGGACATCTGAGTTGGTGGACAACACGCCCCGCGTGCTCGCGGGCCGATACGAGGTCGGTGAGCTCATCGGCCGCGGCGGCATGGCCGAGGTGCACATCGGCCACGACGCACGCCTCGGGCGCACCGTCGCGATCAAGGTGCTGCGCTCCGACCTGGCGCGCGACCCGTCCTTCCTGGCCCGCTTCCGCCGCGAGGCGCAGTCGGCCGCGGCCCTCAACCACCCGGCCGTCGTCGCCGTGTACGACACGGGAGAGGACGTGCACACCGACCCGGCCACGGGCAACCAGGTGCACATCCCGTTCATCGTCATGGAGTACGTCGAGGGCCACACGGTCCGCGACATCCTGCAGGACGGCGCCGCGGTGCCGATCGAGGAGGCCGTGGAGATCACGGCCGGCGTGCTCAGCGCCCTCGAGTACTCGCACCACGCCGGCATCATCCACCGCGACATCAAGCCCGCCAACGTGATGATCACGCCCACCGGCGCGGTCAAGGTCATGGATTTCGGCATCGCCCGCGCGGTCGCCGACTCGGCCGCGACGATGACGGCGACGCACGCCGTCATCGGCACCGCCCAGTACCTGTCCCCGGAGCAGGCGCGTGGCGAGACGGTCGACGCCCGCAGCGACCTCTACTCCACGGGCTGCCTGTTGTTCGAGCTGCTCACGGGCCGCCCGCCGTTCATCGGCGACTCGCCCGTCGCGGTCGCGTACCAGCACGTGGGCCAGGCGCCGCAGCGCCCCAGCGAGATCGCGTCCGACGTGCCCGAGGTGCTGGACCGCATCACGCTCAAGGCCCTGGCCAAGGAGCGCACGGCCCGCTACTCGTCGGCCGCGGAGTTCCGCGCCGACCTCGAGAACGCCATGCGTGGCGCGGCGGTCGCGGCTCCGGCCGTCGGCGCCGGGCTCGCGGCGGCCGGTGCGGCCCTCGGCGGTGCCCCGACCGTCGCGTACGGCGCCCCGCTGGCCGACGGCGGCACGCAGCTGCTCACGCCGCCCACGGCCGCCACCCAGCAGTGGGGCGCGGCCGGCCTGCCGGCGGGCAACGGGGCGGGCGCAGCCGTCGCGGGTGCCGGGGCCAACGGCGCCGCCGCTCGCGCGGAGCGCAAGGAGGACCGCCGCAAGAAGGGCCTCATGTGGACCCTGATCACCGTGGGCGTCCTGGCCGTGGCCGCGATCCTCATCGCGATCATGCTGAACCAGCCGAACAAGCCCACCACGGCCGAGGTTCCGGAGGTGCAGGTCGGCACGTCCATCGAGGACGCCCGGAAGATCGTCACCGACGCCGGGTTCCGGTTCGACAGCCAGATCGACCAGGACTCGAACGCGAAGGAGGGCACGGCCACCCGTCAGGACCCCGCGGCGGGCAAGACGGCCGACCTCAACTCGACCGTCACCGTCTTCTTCTCCGGCGGCCCCTCGTCGCTGGGTGTCCCTGACGTCACGGGCAAGTCGCTGGACGACGCGAAGGCTGCCATCCAGGCCGCGGGCCTGACGGTGGGCACCGTCACGCAGGAGTCGAGCGTCGACGTGCCGAGCGGGAACGTCACCAAGACGGACCCGATCGCCAACCAGAACGTCCAGGCTGGTCAGACGGTCAACCTGTTCGTCTCCGACGGCACCGTCGACCTGACCGACCTCAAGGGCATGACGGTCAACCAGGCGCTGGCCGAGCTGTCGCGCCTCAAGCTGGTGCCCGCCCAGACCCAGGTCGAGGACGCCCAGCACGACCCGGGCACCGTCATCGACACCGACCCGGCACCCGGCAAGGTGCCGCAGGGCTCGACCGTGACGCTGAGCGTCGCGACGGCGCCGCAGGTCCAGCAGCTGAAGGTCCCGGACATCACCAACAAGGTGTGGACCGACGACCAGGTGCAGCAGGCGCTCGGCGGCCTCAACCCGCAGACCAAGTACGAGTTCTCCGACACGGTCCCGGTCACCGAGGTGATCCGCACCAACCCGCCGGCCGGCACGATGGTCGACGAGGGCACCCCGATCACGGTGGTCATCTCGAAGGGCAAGGACCCGAACAGCGGCACCGGGCAGCCCGGCAACGGTACGTCGCCCGACCCGACGCCGGACGCGACGCCGACGCCGTAGCGCAGACGCACGAAGGGGCGGGACCCGGATCGGGTCCCGCCCCTTCGTGCGTTCCGGAAGGCCTCAGGCCGTGTGCACGAGCGGCGCCATCCCGGCCGACCGCTCCACCGCCCCGTCGTCGCCGCAGATCTCGAGCCAGTTGGCGAGCAGGCGGTGCCCGCCCTGCGTCAGCACCGACTCGGGGTGGAACTGCACCCCGTGCAGCGGCAGCTCGCGGTGCTGCAGGCCCATGACGATGCCCGACGCCGTCGCGCACGTGACCTCGAGCTCGGCCGGCACCGTCTCCGGCTCGACCGCCAGCGAGTGGTAGCGCGTGGCCACGAAGGGCCGCACCAGCCCCGCGACCACGCCGGCGCCGCCGTGCTCCACGAGGCTCGTCTTGCCGTGCATGAGCTCGGGGGCGTGCGAGACGGTCGCGCCGAACACCTCGGCGAGCGCCTGGTGGCCCAGGCAGACGCCCAGCATCGGCGTGCGGGTGCGGGCGCAGGCGCGGATGACGTCCTCGGACGCCCCGGCGTCGTGCGGCGTGCCGGGTCCGGGGGACACGAGGACGCCGTCGAACGGGAGGCCGTCGGCGTCGGTGATGCGGCCGCCCTCGGGCGCCTGCGTCACCGACGCGGGCACGGCGTCGTTGCGCACCACGACGGTGCTCGCACCGAGCTGGTCGAGGTAGCCGACGATCGTGTAGACGAAGGAGTCGTAGTTGTCGACGACGAGGATCCTGGGGCTCACGGCGTCACCCTACGGTGTTCTGGTTGAACGACACATATGTCGAGACCCACGGGAACACCCACTCGAAGCACACGGCCACGATCGCGGCCGCGAGCACCAGCAGGATCAGCGTGCGGACCCACCACGGCCCGGGAAGCACGCGCCACAGCGCCCCGTACATCAGGACCCCTCTCCGACGGCACCGATCACCTTGACACCCGCGTCGGTGAGCTCCTTGGGCGTGCCCTCGCTCACGGGCATCCAGTAGTCGAACTTGGCGTGCACCACGTACCGCTGCCGGGCCGAGAACATGGGGTGGCAGGCGGTCATCGTCATCCACCGCTCGGTGAGCGGCGGGATCGGGTCGCCGGGCTTGAGGCCGGGGATCGGCGAGATCACCTCGACCTGCCACGGGTAGACGATCTCGTGGCTGACCACGCGGTACACGTACCAGGTGGTGCGGGTGCGCACCACGAGGGCGTCGCCGTCCTGGAGGTCGGCGATGAGGTTGTACGGCTTGCCGAACGTGGTGCGGTGGCCGGCCGTCGCGAAGTTCCCGAGCTCGCCCGGCATGGCCGTGTCGGGGTAGTGCCCGATGCCGAGCCTGTCGAGGATCTGCTCGCGGTCGACGCCGCCCGCGATGGGCGAGACGTACGTGGGGCCGAACCGGGGCACGTAGAGCTGCGCGAACACCTGGCCGAACGCAGGCTGCGGGTCGACGGGCGGGTCGTCCCGGCGCTCCACGGGCGCGGGCGCGGCGGAGGCCGCGGGCGGCGGGGGCTCCCACTGGAGGGCGTGCAGCACCTGCTGCTGCTCGCGCAGCGCGACGACGTCGGTCCACCACAGCTGCCACACCACGAACAGGCCCAGCACCACGCCGGCGGTGATGAGCAGCTCCCCGAAGACGCCGACGACGGCGGTGCCCGCCCCGCCCCGGCGGACCCTGGCGTGCGCGCTCATCGCAGCGGGTCCGTGCCTGCGGGGAGGGTCGCGTACTGCAGGTCCCACGACCCGGAGTACGCGGGGAGGGACAGGTTCGACTCGTTGCGCACGCCCCAGCCCAGGCCGACGGCGGCGACGTACGCGCGGTAGGTGGTGACGCCGGGCGAGGCGTCGAGCGCGGCGCGCAGGGCCGCCGGGTCGCCGATCGCCTGGATCGTGTACGGCGGGCTGAACACGCGGCCGTGCAGCAGCAGGATGTTGCCGGAGCAGCGGAACGCGGACGTCATGATGACCCGCTCGCCCTGGAGGGTCATGGCCTCGGCGCCGCCTGCCCACAGGGCGTTGATGACGTGCTGGATGTCCTGCTGGTGCACCACCAGGTCGTCCGCGGTCACGCCGGGGATGGAGGAGCTCGACGCCGGGGCGTCGTCGAGCTGGACGGAGATCCCGGTGCCCGCCACGGGCAGCGAGCCCACGAGCATGCCCTCGCGCTTGGCGAGGGCCGGGTCCTCGGTGTCGGTGACCGGCGCCTGGGCCGTCAGCCGGTCCACCTCGTTGCGCAGCTCGTCGACCTGCGACGTGAGCGTGGTGACGCGGGACGACTCGGCGCTGACCAGGTCGGCGAGGTCCGTGGGGTGGCGCAGACCGGAGCTGCCGTGGGCCAGCTGCGCGCTCGCCGCGAACATGAGCCCGGCGAGGGCGGCGACCACGGCGACGGTGACGGCGGGGCGCACCCGGCCGGCCGACGCGGGCAGCCGCAGGACACGGGGGAGCGCACGGCGCGTCACGATCACACCTCCGGTCGGGCAGCGGTCACAGGGCCACGGGGCCTGGCCACTACGCTAGTCGACGGAATGTCGTCCACGACCGGCCCGGCGCCTGTCGTCACCGAGAACGAGGAGCTGCGACCGTGCCCGAGTCGAAGTCGCGCAAGAAGAAGGTCTCGACCCCCGACCCGCAGTTCGCGGAGCGTGCGGCCAAGGAGGCCGCGGCGTCGAAGTCCGGCAACCCCGTCTGGCTCGTGCCCGTCATGATCGGCCTGATGGTGCTCGGTCTGGTCTGGCTGGTCGTCTACTACCTGACGGGGTGGCCCATCCCGGCGCTGCACCAGTGGAACCTGCTGATCGGCTTCGCGCTGATCATCAGCGGCTTCGGCCTCACGACCCAGTGGAAGTAGCCCTGGCCTAGAGCCAGAAGGACAGACCCAGCGGCGCTGCGGCGTAGCGCGCCAGGGTCACGCCCACCAGCACCAGCACCACCGCGGCCGGCAGCAGCACAGCGACGAGCTTCTGCCGGTTCCGCGGTGCGTGGGAGAAGCCCCAGCCCAGCACCAGGCCGGTGACGAGGCCGCCCGCGTGCGCCTGCCAGGCGATCCCGGGCACCACGAAGCCGATGATCCCGTTGATGGCGATGAGGCCGATCACCTGGGCGGCGTTCGCCCCCATGCGTCTCAGCACGGGCACCATCGCGCCGAACAGCCCGAACACCATGCCCGAGGCGCCGACGACGGCGGGTCCCCAGGACACCGACTGCGCGGCGAGCGTCGGGCTCGTCAGCAGCACGACGCCCACCGACGCCCCGACGGCGCTGACCAGGCACAGCGTGATGAAGCGTGCCCGCCCCAGCACCGGCTCGAGGAACTGCCCGGTGATGTACAGGGCGTACATGTTGAACAGGATGTGCGGCAGGAAGCTCGTGGAGTGCAGGAACGCGGCGGAGAGGAACCGCCACGGCTCGTGCAGCCCGATGCCCGGCCAGAACTGGAAGTCGACCGTCCAGCGCCCGCCGGTGGCCAGCTGCAGCAGGAAGCTGACCACGCAGATCCCGATGAGGGTGAACGTCACCACGGGCCGCCCGCGGCGCACCCGCCCGCCGACCGCCGTCGTCGTGCGCGGCGCCGTCTTGGCCGCCTCGCGGACGCAGTCCACGCACTGGATGCCGACGGCCGCAGGCCGCTGGCACTCGGGGCAGGCAGGCCGCCCGCACCGCTGACAGCGCACGTACGCGACCCGGTCCGGGTGCCGAGGGCACACCGGGACCGGGTCGCCCGCGGGAAGCTCCGTGCTGATGTGTCAGTCCTCGATGGTGATGCTGCTGATGACGATGTCCTCGACCGGGCGGTCGCCCGGGCGGGTACGGGTGGTGCCGATGGCGTCGACGACGGCCTTCGAGGCGTCGTCCGCCACCTTGCCGAAGATCGTGTGCTTGCCGTTGAGCCACGGCGTCTCGGTGGTGGTGATGAAGAACTGCGAGCCGTTCGTGCCGCCGACCTCGCCCGTCACCGGGTTGCGGCGCTTGCCCGCGTTGGCCATCGCGAGCAGGTACTTCTCGGTGAAGCCCAGCTCGGGGTGGATCTCGTCGTCGAACGTGTAGCCGGGGCCGCCCGTGCCGGTGCCGAGCGGGTCGCCGCCCTGGATCATGAAGTTGTCGATGACACGGTGGAAGATGACGCCGTCGTACAGGGGCGTGCTCTTCTCCTCGCCGGTCTTCGGGTCGGTCCAGGTCTGGGTGCCCGTGGCGAGACCGACGAAGTTCTTGACGGTCTTCGGCGCGTGGTTCGGCAGCAGCTCGATGCGGATGTCGCCGGCCGTGGTGTGCAGGGTTGCGAACATGCGCCAATCCTCGCACGGTGCCCCTCCGTCGGGGCGGATCAGGTCGCGACGGTGCGGCTGCCCCTTCTGCGTCGTCGCAGGCCCGGTGGCAGAGTGGGGCCATGGTGCGAAAGAGCGTGACGGAGACGGTGCAGTCGATCGACACCGAAGCGATCAAGGACTCCGCCGCTCGGGCAGCGGCGACGTTGTCCGACGTCGGGTCCCGGGCCGCGAAGGAGGCGGGCGTCCGGGCGGTCCAGGCCCGGGAGTGGGCTGAACCTCACGCCCGGGACTTCCTCACCTGGCTCAAGCCACGCGCCGAGAAGGCGTGGCACGACTCCGTGCAGGCGGCCGCCCCGCGCATGGAGAAGCTGGCCGACCAGGCCGGTCCGCTCATCGACACCGCGCACGAGCGCCTGGTGCCGCTGATCGACACGGCGCACGAGAAGTTCGTGCCCTTCATCGACACCGCCCACGTCCGCGCGGGCGAGGCGGTGGACGTCGCGCACGACAAGATCGTGGACGAGTACCTGCCGCGCCTGGTCACGGCGTTCCACGAGGCGGCCGCGAAGTCGGCGGCGGCCGACGGGATCGCGGCCGGCGCCGTCGCCTCCGCGGCGGCAGCGGTGGCCGACCCGGTGGTGCGCCACAAGAAGAAGGGCGGCTTCTTCTGGGTGCTGCTCGTCGGTGCGGCGGCGGCCGTCGGGTACGTGTTCTGGCGCCGTGCACAGCCCCAGAACGACCCCTGGGCCGAGCCCTGGGAGCAGTCCAGCACGCCCGACTACGAGGGCGTGGCCCGCGAGGCGCGCGTCCGCGCCGGCGACGCGGCCGAGGCCGTGGGCGAGGCGGCAGGCGCCGCCGTCGCGCGGTCGCGGGAGGCGGGGGAGAAGCTCGCCGGGCGCGCCGCCGAGGTGCGCGAGGACCTGGCAGGCAGGGCCGCCGAGGCGAGCGAGCGCCTGGCCGGGGCGCGCGAGAACATGAGCGACGCCGTCGACAAGGCCGCCGAGGCGGCCAAGAAGGTCACGAGCCGCACGCGCTCGACGGCGAAGAACGGGGCCGACACGGCCGCGGACGCCGCGGCGGAGGCCACCGAGGCGGCGGAGGACTCCGCAGAGGACGCGGACAAGAAGGAGTAGCCGACAGGGTTTCGACGGGCTCGACCACCGGTGGTGGGGGAGCCTGTCGAAGTCCCTACTCGCCTGCGGACAACGGCCACCCGCCGGCCGCGAGGCGCGCGGAGACGCGCTCCAGGTCCTCCGGCGTGGCGCTCTGGAAGGCCCGCTCCTGCACCATCCGGTGCACGTCGGCGGCCGTGATCGGCTCGCCGGACCATGCCGACGCGACCGCGAGGTCGCCCGCGATCTCGTCCAGGTCGCTCTCCGTCAGCCGTCGGCTCAGCACCGCCAGCACGGCGGGGTAGTCGCGCGGGTCGACGCCCTCCGGGTACCCGGCCCGCAGCCACTCGATGATGCGCGCCGAGATCCCGGGTGACGGCGTCCGGTCGTCGTTCATGGCAGCTCCTCGGTCAGTGCTTGGCCACCAGGACGGGGAAGACGTGCTCGAACGACACCGCCTTCCCGAGCCCCGCAGCCATGATGATCGCAAAGCCGGCGACGACGGCGAAGAGCACGACGGCGAAGCAGAGCACGGCGAGCACCCTGCCGACCGGTCGGGGCCTGGCGGCGAGCGCCTCGCCGGCTCCCTCCGTGCCCCAGGCCAGGGCGCGGATCCCCAGGGCGAAGAACGTCGGCACCCCGGCGCCGAGGATCATCCCGGCCAGCAGCACCTTCCACGCACCGGCGAGGGCGAACCCGAGGTTCGCGATCATGCGGCCACCTCCTGCGGCACAGGAGCGGGCGCGGGCGCGGGCACGGCGGCGCCCTCGTCCCACTCGTCGTTGACGTTGTCGGCACCCACGGGCGCCTTGCGCGAGCGCAGGTACATCGCGAGCGCGGCGGCCAGCAGGACCACGAAGATCACGACAGGGCCGGCGACGTCCCCGAGCAGGTGCCCGATCCACCACATCACGCCGCCGACGACGGCGGCCGCGGGCAGGGTGATGAGCCAGGCGGCGACCATGCGCCCGGCGACCCGCCAGCGCACCTGCGCGCCCGGCCGCCCGATGCCGGTGCCGAGGATCGACCCGGTCGCGACGTGCGTCGTCGACAGGGCGAAGCCGAGGTGGCTCGAGGCGAGGATGACGGTGGCGGTGCTCGCGTCGGCCGCGAGGCCCTGCGGGGCGTCGATCTCGACGAGCCCCTTGCCGAGCGTGCGGATGATGCGCCAGCCGCCCAGCCAGGTGCCGGCCGCGATGGCGGCGGCGCAGGCGACCTTGACCCAGACGGGGATGCTCGTGAGGTCGGTCCAGCGGCCCGTGGCGAGCAGCGCGAGCGTGATGACGCCCATCGTCTTCTGCGCGTCGTTGGTGCCGTGCGCGAGCGACACCATCGAGGCGGTGCCGATCTGCCCCCAGCGGAAGCGCTTCTGCGCGAACCCGGCCGCCACACCGCGGGTCACGGCAAAGATCAGCCACGTGCCCACGGAGGCGACCAGCACCGCGACGACCGGCGAGATCAGGGCCGGCAGCATCACCTTCCCGACGACGCCGTCGAGCTTGCTGCCGTCGCCGTTCCAGTTGACGCCGCTCAGGCCCAGGCCGGCGATGGTGGCGCCGATCAGGCCGCCGAACAGCGCGTGCGACGAGCTCGACGGCAGGCCGAGCAGCCAGGTAAGCAGGTTCCAGATGACACCCCCGACCAGCCCTGCGAGCACGATCAGCAGGAGGGCACCGCCGCCGCCGGCCAGCAGGTCGGCCCGGGGTGCGCCCGTGCCGTCCTGGATGCGCACGACGGCGTTGGTGACCGTCAGGGCGACCTGCACCGACAGGAACGCGCCGACCAGGTTGAGGATGCCGGAGAGCGCCACGGCCACGCGGGGGCGCAGGGCACCGGTGGCGATGGACATCGCCATCGCGTTGCCGGTGTCGTGGAACCCGTTGGTGAAGTCGAAGCCGAGCGCGGTCACGACCACCAGCGCCAGGACGAAGGTCTGTGAGGACACGCCCGAACGATGCCCGATCGGACCGCCTTCGGCTAGCCGCTTTGTGGCTGAAAGGTGAACTATTCATCGGCTGTTCATCTTGACGCTACCTTTCGGGCCGGATCGGCTGGATTCCGCCCCTCGTCAGCGACTCCTGGCGTTCACCAACGGGCCTCGGCGAGCCCTCCGCGGCATCGCCCCAGCGGCGAACGCGGCCGCGACGGCCAGCACCGCGGCGGTCACCAGGAACACCCCGTGCAGCGGCGCGAAGCCGGCCACCGCGCCGCCGGTGATGGGGCCTAGCACCTGCCCGACGTACTGCGCCGAGACGCCCATCCCCAGCACCCGGCCGGTGCGCTCGACGGGCACCAGCTGCCGCACCGCGGCCATGACGCTCGGCAGGATGCCGCCCAGCGCCAGTCCCAGCAGCAGCCGCAGCACCACCAGCGCCCACACGTCGGTCACCGTCGCCTGGACGGCCGTCAGCACGGCCGCCGTCGCCAGCGAGCCGACGATCACCGGCACGTGGCCCACACGGTCCGCCAGCCTGCCCAGCCGCGGAGCCGAGACCAGCGCCCCGACAGCGGTCGCCGTGAAGACGAACCCGGCCAGCCCCGCGACGTTGCCCGCGGCGGGGTGCAGATGGTGCACCACCAGGGTCAGCACGGGCTCGACCGACGTCGTCGCGAACGCCACCATGGCCGACACCCCCAGCAGCAGCGTGATGCGGGCGGGCACCGCGGCTGACCGGTCGCCTGCCACCGGGGTGGGAGTGGGTGCCTTCGCGCCGCGGGGTCTGTCCTCCCGGACGAACGCGACCGTGCCCACGGCCGCGACCAGGATCAGCAGCGCGGACGCGAAGAACGTCCAGCGGATGCCGATCCACGCCGGCACCCACCCGCCCACCAGCGGCCCGACGACGGTGCCCGCCATGTTGCCCGTCGCCACGATGCCCAGGGCCCACGCACTGCGCTCTCGCGGCGCCTGCGCGGCCACCAGGATCGTCGACCCGGACGAGTACCCGCCCGCCAGGCCCACCAGCAGCCGCACCGCGACCAGCTGCCACGGCGACTGCACGACGCCCAGCAGCGCCGTCGTCACGGCCATGCCGAACCCGGCCCGCACCAGCATCGACTTGCGGCCGTACCGGTCGCCCAGCCGGCCCCAGACGGGCGCCGCCACGGACGCCGTGACGAACGCGCCGGCGTACGCGACCCCGGACCACATCGCGACCGCGGCCTGGCTGTGCACCCCGAGCTGCCCCACGTACACCGGCAGGTAGGGCAGCAGCAGCGTCATCGCGATCATCGTGGTGAAGGTGCCCACCGAGCAGACCGCGAGGTTGCGACGCCAGTGCGGGTGCTCGGCAGCGACGGTCTCGGGTGCGACGACGGATGACGAGGTCATGGCTCTGTTCTAGCAGCGCCGTCCTTATTGCGGACAGTTCTTTCTCGAATGTCGGACACCAGGAGGGGCTATCGACGGCCTTTTCCGGCGAACCTGTGGAAGCGACGGCCCGCCCGGTCTACGTTGACCAGAGCGCACCGGGCCAGAGTCCCGGTGCGCTCCATCTGATCTCTTCAACGCCGAAGGGAAGCTCCATGCGCTCATCCGCTCTCCCCGCCGCCGCAGGCGCCGCCGCACTGGTTGCGGCCGCACTGCTCGGTACGCCTGTCGCCGCGACCGTGGCCACCGTCACGCCGTTCGCCGCCCAGGCGCCGGAGTCCGCGTTCACCGACGCGGCCTCGGCGGCCGACCCCGCCGCCTGTACCCGCCCCGCCCCCGACAACCGGGTGTCGACCACGATCCACTGCTACAGACCGGACGACATCCGAGCGTTCTACGGCCTGCCGCCCCTCACGCCCGCGACCAACGACGGCGCGGGCCAGACCATCGTGCTCGCCGACTCCTACGGCAGCCCGACGGCGGCCGCCGACCTCGCGTTCTTCGCCCAGACGTTCAACGGCCCGACGCCCGACTTCGAGGCCTACTTCCCGTTCGGCGAGCCCGGCTACAAGGACCCGCCCGGCAACGGCGCCGGTCAGTCCGGACCGGCGTCGGCGGCGGGCTGGGCCGGCGAGGCGAACCTCGACGTCCAGTGGGCCTACGCGATCGCCCCCAAGGCGCACATCGTGCTGCTCGGCACCACGCCCGCGGAGACGCAGGGCGTCCAGGGCCTCACCAACCTCATCAAGGGCATCGACAAGGCCATCGACCGGTACCCCGCGGGCACCGTCTTCTCGATGTCGTTCGGCACCGACGAGACGGCCTTCGGCTCCACGTCGGCGGCCAAGCAGGCGTTCGCCCGGTTCGACCAGACGTTCGCGCGCGGCCAGGCCAAGCACGACACCTTCTTCTCGTCCGCCGGCGACAACGGGTCCACGGGCGTCACGCGGGCGCAGCACCAGACCGCGACGGCCGACGTCCCCGCGGTCAGCTACCCGAACGTCTCCCCGTACGTCACCTCCGTGGGAGGCACGCAGGTCCAATCCGGCTGGACGTGGAACCCCACCACCGACGTCCCGTTCAACGCCGACGGCTCGCGCAGTACCGCCTACTTCGGCTGGACGCAGGGCGGCAGCTCGGAGGCCGTGTGGAACGAGGGCTGGGAGTCGATCGGCACGGGCGGCGGCGTCTCGAGCGTCTACGGGCGCCCGGCCTTCCAGGACGCCGTCGCGGGCGTCGTCGGCACCCACCGCGGTGTGCCCGACCTGGCCTGGAACGCCGCGGTCAACGGCGGCGTGCTCGTCTACTCGAGCTACTTCCCCCGTGCCGTGGGCGCGCCCCTGTGGGGCGTCTACGGCGGCACGTCGGCGTCGTCGCCGCAGGTCGCAGCGCTGACGGCGATCGCCAACCAGCAGCGAGCCGGCGCCGGCAAGGCCGGGATCGGCGACCTCAACAGCGTGATCTACGGCTCCGGGTTCAACCGCTCGACGGCGTTCTCGGACATCGTGCCGCAGACCTACGGCACCGCGGCGAGCGGCGTGCTCGCCAGCAACCGGATGTGGGACCTCGGCGCGGACGGCACCCTGACGCCCGACGCCATCCCGGGCTACGCGACCACCACCGGATATGACCTCACCACCGGATGGGGCTCGCCCAAGGCCGCCGGGTACCTGGCCCAGCTGCTCGCGGCGAAGTAGCAGCCACACCTGAGGCCCGGCGTCATCATGGCGCCGGGCCTCGGGTGTGTGTCGGCGCGAGCGGCTCCACGCCACCAGAGCGGGCCGCGGTCCTTGCGCCAGATTGTGCGGGGACCGATCGCTCGCCGGACGGGTTCAGACGTCCGCGGGAATGATGCGGCGCGCTGGAAGTCCTGCAGCCTCGGCGCCGTTTCGGGCGCTGGTCTAGACCTCGAGGCTGTGGCGCCGTGATACGAGAGCGCCGATCTGCTCGGCCGCAGGCGCGGCGCTCTCGTGCTCCCATACCCTCACCACGTCCCAGCCGAGCTCGACGAGCACTCGGTCGCTGTCTCGGTCGCGCGCCTCATTTGCGGCGAGCTTTGACGCCCACCAAGCGCTGTTCGACCGCGGCCGAGTCCCATGCTCGGGGCACCCGTGCCAAAAGCACCCGTCGACGAAGACAGCGACTTTGACGCGCGTGAATGCGATGTCGATCGTTCGCCTCCGTTGACCAGGGATCGGGTAGGCGACCCTGTAGCGAAGCCCCCGGGCATGCAACTCACGACGTAACGAGAGCTCTGCGACCGTGTCGCGTCGTTTGGCCCTGCTCATCCGACGCGAGACTGCGGCGGACGAGGGACCGGGATGCGGTGGTACGTGCTGAGGCTGGGCGGGCATCCCGGAGCACTTCTCAGACTGCGAGCGGCAGTTGGGCTTCAGAGAACCGTGCCCGGCCGCGCGCGACGACCGCATCGAGCCGCTCGTCAGGCGTCTTCGGTGCATCGGCGACCAAGGCCTTCAGCAACGCGCGTCCGGGCTCGCTCGTTCGAAGCGCTTCCGCGTCGCGCTCGGCGTGAGCACGCAGCACGTTCCAGACGGCACCGATGTTCACGCCGTTCCCGAGCTGCTTATACGTTGCCGGAGCCGGTTGGGGCCCGAAGTCGAAGTTGTCGGGGAACCCCTGCAGCCGCGCTGCCTCGCGCGTCGAAAGGCGACGTCGAAGGGGCCCGATGATCGAGGTCTGCGTGATCGCGACCAGCGCCGGCAGGTGCGTCGGACGCTTTGCCCGGATCCCCGACGGACGGAGCTGCAACACGCAGTCCCACAGGGTCGCAGTCTGCTGCGCCTGCCACTCGAGCTTGCGGCGCGACGCCGGGAAGGACGCCAGGTCATGCCGGGACGCCCACTGGTCGAGCTGCGCCTTGTAACGCGTGTAGAACTCAGCGTTCTTCAACAGGAACGTCTTCTTCCACCTCGGCACCTCATCCCAGGTGTCCGGCACATCAACAGCACGGTACGGCGACCGCCCGCCGACCATCCACAGTGCGAGATCCTCGGACTTGACCCAGTGATCGGCCCAGATCGGGAACCCGGGCAGAGTCGGTGGCTTGTCGTCAGTCTGCCCCTTCCGCACCTCAGCCCACATCGTGGTGACGAAGTCGTTCCACGCCTCGATCCATGAGATCTCGGCGGACGAGAGCTCTGTCCCTGGCACGTCGTCGGTCAGGTCCACCGGTAGGTCGTGGAGCAGGTCCCACTCCTCCGTGCCGCGTTGCGTCACGTTGGAGAGAGCAGGGAGCGCCTCGACACCGTCGAGGATGCCGTCCGGGTCGTACGTGGCGGTGATGAACACGCGCTCGCGAACCTGCGGTCGGCCGCCGCGCTCGAGCGGCAGCAGGTGCGGAGAGAAGACCGTCGGCGTCTGCGAGACGCGATAGCCCTCATCGCGCAGTGTCTGGATGATCAGGTCCCACTCGTGCTTGTGACGCGGACCAGCGAGGTTCCTGACGTTCTCCAGGAGAACGACCGTCGGGTGGTGCGCCTCGATGATCTTCAGGATGTTCCAGAAGAGCGTGCCTCGCGTCTCTTCCATACCTCGCTGAGCTCCGGACTTGGAGAACGGCTGGCACGGGAAGCCAGCCGCGAGGAGGTCGTGCGGAGGGACGTTCATGACGCCGTCGTTGGCGTCCTTCGTGATGTCACCGAAGGGCGAGTGACCCCAGTTGCGCTCATAGACCTTTGCTGCCGCCTCGTCGATCTCGACGGAGTAGACACACTCACCCCCGAACGCCTCGAGTGCGGCCGCGAAGCCCCCGATCCCTGCGAACAGGTCGATGTACCGGAACGGCGCACCCTTGGACGTCGACACTCGATCCCCTCCAAAACCCACCGCACTCGAACATACGTTCGATCATCGATCCTATGGCAGATTGCTCGGCCGGACTCCATCAGCTTAGCTGATCATTCAGCTATGTCAACGAAGCTGAGCTTATGAGTTGATCGTGGTTGACGCAAATCAGCAGGACCTCCGGTGCACTCTTCGCTGTCACGTCCCGATGTAGAACCGGACGGCGTCCCGAACGGCCTGGAGTCCCTTGAGAGTGACGGTCCCGCCGCGCGACTCGAAGTCTGGAGCCCAGACCTCGCCCGTCGACTCGACGATCGCCTGCGCGATCTGCGGCTTTGTGAGGTTGCCCGACAGCCCGAGTGCGAGCTCCTCGTTGACCATGTCGAAGATCGTGCGCGGCTCGGTCGACCCGGTGGACATCTTGGGCGCCTCGCGCCCCAGGGCGTCGGCGATCTCGATGACGACGTCCTTCTTCTGGACCCTCACAGCTCGGCTACCTCTTCCATGTGTTCCCGCAGGTCGTCGGTCGTTCCCGCCACCCAGTCCTGTGCGATCTCGTCGGTCGCGGCCGGTGACACGAGCCCGACGATCCGGATCCGGTCGAGCACCATGTACTTGAGGGCGAGCTCGTCCCAGACGGTGCCCGGCGCGAGTGCGATCGGCGTCGCGAGCGCAGTCGTCGGGTCTACGTCCATCGCCAGCCAGGAGCCCCATAGGCGCGTGTCGACGTCCATGCCCTTCGCGAGCAGGTTCTCCTGCAAAGTGCACTGCACGAGCAGGACCGGGAACCCGGAGCGACTGTCGGGGAACGGCCGCCATGCGACGACGTCGACGCCGCCGTCCTTGCGTCGCGGCTGCCGGTAGCCCTGTCCGACCTCGACGCCGATCTTCTGTGCGAGCCAGCGGATCGCTAGGTCGAACTCGGGTGGCCGACCGATGTCGGACGGCCACCCGAACCGCAGGGCGCGGCCCGCATCGCCCCAGATCCGCGAAGCCGCCTCGGCGACGAGGTTCTCGAAGATCACTGCCATCGCCTCGTCCGGCGCCGCGCTCAGATACTCACGCACCGGGTTGCCGGGTGCCATCAGCGCAGCCGACATGTACGACGACGACACGGCATCAGGGGTCGATCGGACCGCGAACTCGTTCACCTTGAACGGGTAGCGGTCACCGAGCAGACCGGCCCGTCGTGCCATCTCGCGGACCCCGGTGCTGACCATCTGCGCCTCGAGCCCGTGGCGCGCCTCGAAGTAGGCGTTCAGCGGGTCAAGCCCAAGTGGTCGCGGACCGCGGACGAGGAGCGATGTCTCGATCCAGTCCGCGATCCGATCCCGGCCGCGAATCGTCACGGCTCCTGCGCCTCGATCGCCGCCTGGTCGACGACGTTGCGCATGGACTCGACAAGGGACTCTAGGTCCGAGAGAAGCCCGACGACCTGCTTGTCGCTGGCGTACTCGGCGAGGTCATCGCTGGCGGCGCCGAGCGCGTTCGTGGCCGCTGTTATCCGCTTGACGAGGCGCTCACGCGGATCCATGCCCGCACTCTGGACCTGCTGCTTCGCTTCGTCGAGGCTCTTGCCTGAACGGAGCGCAGACAGGCCGACCTCGCTTGCGACCACGTTTCCGAGAGCACTCATCTGGCGCGAATCGGTGATGACAGGCTCGGCGTCCTCGTCACCGAACACCCATGAGATGACCTCCTTGAGCTCGTTGATCTTGCCCGCCGGCACAGGGTCGTCACCGGGCTCGAGCCGCGAGCCCAGGGGCGCACCGATGTGGTCACGGAGCTTGGTGTTGCCCATCGCGACGGTCAGCACAGAGAAGGCCCGCTCGACCTCACCGGTGTTCAGGCCCGCCTGTTCCGCCTGAGCGACGATCGCCTGGTCGCGGTAGAGGTCGGCGGCCTTGCTCTTGGTGATGCCGATCAGGTCGGCGACCTCCTTGATGGTGCGACCCTCGGCGACTCGCGCGGCGATGAACCGGGCCTGCATGTAGGGCCGCCACTGGAGCTTGCCGACGACGTGAGCCCGCGAGACCTCGACATGGGTCGCCTCACGGTTCAGATGGACGACGATCGGGATGACGACGTCGGGCGACATCTCGGCCTTTGTTGCCACGTCCTCCCACCGCGTGGGCTCGGCGAACTGTTCGCGAATCTCCGGGTGCGAGAGCCCGAGCAACGCGGTCAGACGCCGGTTCCCCTCCACGACGATGTACTTGTCGGCCTCCTCAGCGTGGATGGCGATCAACGGTTCGGCGGCGAAGAAGCCGTTGTCTGCCACGGACTGTGCGACCGCGAAGGCGTCGAAGCCCATCTCAAGCACCACGGCAAGGTCTGGCTGCTCACCACCGCGAAGCGACTCGGGGAGTCGCGGGTTGTACGGATCGAGCAGCAGGGCCGAGATTGGCACCTGCATGGGGACACCGGAGCGCACTCCGGACTGGCCATCGGTCATGCGAAGGTTCCCTTTCGGACGATCTTGCGGTTGCCGAGATGCACGGCGAGCGCGAGGAGCTCGGTGGCCGGGTCGTCACGACGAACGACCCGATGAATCTGAACGACGAGGGTGCCCGGGTCGTCGGCGATGCCGCCGATGACGCGGTCACCGGGATAGGACGGCCCGCCGCCTCCACGAACGACGTCGCGGCCCTGGAACAGGTTGACGAAGCCCGTCTCGACATCCCATTTACGGCGGCGCGCCTGCCCGTCGTCCTCCATCAAGATGACAGGGACTTCCTGCATCTGGTCGTGATGGCGCTCCAGCGCATCGGTTACATCACGCAGGCGCCACGACGGCCCGTAGTCGTCTGCGGACCAGGGCGTCACGATCCGCTCGATGACGTCAGCGACCGTGAGGTGGACGGTTCGCAGAGAGAGTCGCCCATAGTCGGTAGGCGGGGCAACGAACAGTCCGATCGCCTCGGCGATCGACTGGTTCGTGGCGATCGAGGCCGGTGTCGTGCGCGGCAGCCGGACCGCTGACCAGCCCATGCCGACATAGTCGAGCTGGCTCACGACAGCGTCGCGGGTCGGCTTCATGCCGTCCGGGAGCATGAGCCCGACGTCACGAGCCCAAGAGTGGACGGTCCCACCGGCGTCGACGTGGTCCTGCAGCCGCGCCCGCAGGTCGTACTCGGTGAAGACGATGTCGCGCAGGGACCGAATGGTTCGCTTGGTCGCGAAGAACTGGCAGTACGGCAGTTGGTCGCGTCGATACCCGAAGGCACGTGCCCGCTGCTCGAGTGTGTCGACCTGGGCGCTCGGTGGCCTGTTCATGTAGGTGACGGTCAGGCCCTCGACGGTGAAGCCGCGATCGAGCTTGTTGCCACCGATGAGGATGTGCACCGGCGTGACGTTCCAGGCCACCTTGTTCAGCGCCGAGGTCGAGTTCACGAGCCACAGGGAAGTTTCCCTCAGCACCCACCTCACCTTGTCGACGAAGGCGTTGTCGTCGAGGTCGGGTGCACCCCGCTCCGTGAGGATCCCTCGCTCCTTCTGGACCGCCTCCGGGAGATCCGCGAGCGAGGCCGCCTTGTCTGCCACCGACCGCCATTTCCTGAGCTCACGTTCGACCAAGAAGCGGTATCGCTCCTGGACGTCGTTCCGTTGCGTCGAGTGGATGAGCATGCTCACCGGGGCCGCGTCCGGCTGATTCTCGACCAGCATCGCCGCCCCTGCGATAAAGGAGCCCAGGGCTGCGGTGAGGCTGCGAGGGAGCTCGAGAGGAAGCGTTTTGGCCGGCTGTTCGTCGAGGAGGGGGACATCTCGAATCACCTGGTCGGCGAACTCCACGAAGAACTCACGGCCGCCGGTGTACCCGTTCCCCGGTTCGAGGAACTCCACGAAGTCCGGGCTCAGCAGATCGTCCGCGTCGAGCATCAACGGCGCGTACGGCGTCGCGGTGTACTGAACGTAGAGGTGCTTCGGCACGCGGGTGCGAAGGATACGGATGGCTTCGTAGGTCTTGCTTTCGGTCGTCGAGCTCGTGTTGAGCGAGGCCTGATCCGCCTCGTCGTCGATAATCAGCACCGGCACCTGCTCGATCCCCGGCACGCCGTCGAGAACCGCAGCCAGAGCGGTCAGTCGGCCCGCGTGCTTCAGCACTGGGATTAGGACAGCCCGACCGTTGTCGACTCGGTCGCCGATCCGCTTGGCGGTAGCAACCCCCGAGGGGTTGGTCTCGGTGACCCATCGGTAGTCCTTGCGCGACTGCGTGCCCAGGGCAGCCTCGAGCCGGTCCTTGTTCTGGTCGAGCAGGAGGTTCGTTCCGCCGAGGAGCGCGACGATGATCTGGTAGCCCTGATCGGCTGCGGCTGCGATGAGCGCCGTTATCGAAGTCGTCTTGCCAGACTGGACGTAGCCAAGAGCAAGGCCGGTCTGGCCGCCGACTCCACCGCGCTGCGGACCGCGCTCGAGGATGTCGATGACGGACTTCCAGATCCGGACTCGGCTCCCGTCGTCCATCCGCGCCCCGAGGTGTTCGTCGAAACGCAGTGCCTCCGGGCCGGCAAGCGCGTCGTGGTTCATCGTTTCTCCCTCGATCAAGATGCTGCGGCGCACCTCGTTCCATCGTCCGAGCCGCCCCCGGAGCACGCCGCTCGACGGAGCTCCCGGAGCGTGTTCCGCCCGCCAGATGTCGTATCCACTGAAGCCAGCCGTCGGCCCCTTTTGCTCGACGTATCGGCGGGCGTAGTGCCAGATGTCGTCGTCGGTCCAGTTCGACTGGTAGTCGCGGCCTTCCCGCCGCGGACTCTCCACTCCGGCAAGCTCGCATGCAGCTGCCCAGCCGTAAAGCTGCTCGATCCGCTGGGCGCTCGGACCCTGAACCTCGCCTTCATCAACGAGTGCCTGGTAGCCAGCGCGCGACAGCGGCCACTCGTACGTGGCCGCCATGCGCAGAGCCTCGAGGATCTCGTCCTCGGACCAGCGAGCCGGGCCTTGCTTGTCAACTCCCAGGAACGCGGAGAGCGTCCGACCGCCAACGCGGCGCACCGCCCTCTCGTCCGACCCACTCATGACCGCGACGTCAGCTGCCGAGCGTGCAAGTCCGGTGGCAGCCACTGCGAGTACGCGTCTCCGAAGGCGGGCCTCGTCGGCTTCACGGGCTGCCGCGCGCGCCGCGCGCGCAGCCTCGCGATCGACACCATCGTCGGCTGCGAGGATCTGGCTGACACGACCACGCGTCAGACCCAGAGCTTGACCGATCTCGGCCTGCGTGTGGCCGAGGCGCCACATCTCCTGGATCCGGCGGTCACGGTCACCCCTAGGATCCGGCCCCCGAGCACCGTGACCACCATTACCCTCGGACCGCCGACCCAAGGGACGATCGGCGCTGCCCATAGGTTCGGCATCCGAACCTTCTTGCGGGCGCTCCGCCGACGCGAGGATCTGACTCACGCGACCCTGCGAGAGTCCTACGACCTGGGCAATCTCGGACTGAGTGTGGCCGTCGCGCCACAACTCATGGATCCGTCGATCACGGTCGTTTCCACGTGGGTCGCGTCGAAGGACTGTCCGGCTCGAACTCGTCGGTGTTCTCAACTTCGGCTTTCGGACTCCAGGGCGGGGGCGACCGAGGCCGACCTTGGCAAGCAACTTCTCGATCTGGTCGTTTGACAGCCCAGACTCCCGAGCAATCTCCTGGAGGGAGTGGCCGTCGCGCCACATCATCTCGACCCGTTGGTCACGATCGCCGGCGCCGCCCGGGGGAACCTTCTCGTTGCCCAAGCGTCACCCACCAACTCGTTCTCTCTGCCGGCAGCCAGCGGCGGTCAATCGGATCGTACCCACGGCCTCGGACAGTGCACCTGACCACGCGGCAGACACAGCGACGTGTCGCAGGGTGAAGGGGACTGCTGCACGGTTAGGTGACAGGTGGTCTCAGTCGGCGAGTGCGACCTGAGTGGTCATGGTGACTTCGTACTCGATGGGGGTCAAGCGTCCGAGGCGGGCTTGGCGGCGTCGAGCGGTGGCTCGAGCTCGCCCGTTCCGACGTCAGCGACAGCACCAAGTCGGGAAACGAGGAGCACACCTCAACCACATCAAGCCGCACCTCGGTGGCCGCAAGGTGAAGGACCTCCGCACCGACGAGGTCGACCGCTGGCTGCTCAAGCTCTCACCCAAGCTCTCGACGTCGACGCTGAAGCAGATCCGATCGGTCCTCAACCGCTCGATCACGTCCGCGGTGAAGGCAGGCTTGGCCGAGCGCAACGTCGTCGACCTCTCCACGGTGCCCAGGGGCCGACAAGGACGCCGCTCGAGGTCGCTCACGCTGGAGCAGGCCGAGGCGGTGCTACAACGACACGGGAGCACAAGATGTACGCCTACATCGTCGTCTCGCTCCTCACGGGTCTCCGCCCCGAAGAGACACGCGCACTCCAGTGGAAGCACGTCCACCTGGACCCGACGGCGATGTCCCACCCCACATCGAGGTGTGGAGGTCCGTCCGGGTAGGCGGCGACACGAAGACTCCGAAGTCACGGCGAACACTCGCCCTCTCAGATCTCGTCGTCGGAGTCCTGACCAAGCACAAGAACGACCAAGACTCGGCCGCCGCAGAGGTCGGGAACCGTTGGAAGGACCACGGCCTCGTGTTCCCCTCGGAGGTGGGCACCCCGCAGGACCGGCACAACGTGTTGCGCATGTTCCGCTCGGCCCTGACGCTGGTTCCCGGCGTTGAGCCGCAGGAGTGGACGCCGCGAGACCTGCGACACTCCTTCGTCTCGATCCTGTCGCAGAGCGGGTTGCCGATCCAGGAGATCTCGACGCTCATGGGTCACTCAGGGATCGCGGTCAACGAGGTCGTGTACCGCCACGAGCTCCGACCTGTCATCCAGTCGGCTGCGAGTGTCATGGACGATGTCTTCTGGAACGCGCCGACAACGATCGACACGGACGGACCACCGACCCCGAGAACGGCCTAGTCACGACCTCGATCCGAGATCGATAGACAGACTGCTAGACAGACTCAGGCCGTCGGAGATAAAGGAGATGACCCGGGCCGAACGCATCAGCCCAGGTCATCCGTGGTGGAGCCAAGGGGACTCGAACCCCTAACCCCCTGCTTGCAAAGCAGGTGCGCTACCAATTGCGCCATGGCCCCGGGCGCCCCGTCGGGGGCGCGGTGCTCACTCGAGAGTGTCGGTGACCTCGGACCAGAGGTCGCGCTCTGCGTTGCCCGCGGAGACCTTTCGCCAGACGGCGAAGCCCGCCGCCGCAACGATCAGGAGCAGGAGCAGCTTCTTCATCGAACGCCTCCTCGGCTGGATCGACTGGGTCCTTCTTGTGGCGACGGCGCCCTCGCGATTCTCGCCAGGACGCCGTGCGGTGGTGGGGCTACGAGGACTTGAACCTCGGACCTCTTCGTTATCAGCGAAGCGCTCTAACCGCCTGAGCTATAGCCCCATCTGCTGCTGCCCCGTGGGGCGCCAGCAGCACGAAACCTTACCGTAGCCCCGGCCCGTCGCCAAAACGTCGGACCGTGACGTGCGACGCAACGCGTCAGTCGTCGGTGAGGGTCACGTGCACCCCGCCCACCAGGGCGGCAGTGATGTTGTACAGGATGGCCGTGATCGTGGCGATCGCGGTCAGCAGCACGATGTTGACGATGGCGATCAGCGTCGCGAGGGACACCAGGCGGTCGAACGCCACGTACTGGGTGATGTTGACGTTGGTCTGCTGGCCGACGGCCTCGCTGATGAAGGTCTGGATCGTCGAGAAGACGCCCAGCCCGTCGATCACGAACCAGAACACGGCGGCCGCGACCACCGTCATGATCCCGATCGCGACGGCGAGCAGGAACGCGAGCTTCATGACCGACCACGGGTCGACGCGCGACACCGTCAGCCGCACGCGGCGCGGGCCGCCCAGCCCGGAGGGCTGCGCAGGGCGCGTCGGCGCGGGTTGGCCGCCGCCAGGGCCGCCGGCACCGCCGGGAGCACCGGGGACGGGGCGGCCGTCGGGCGTCAGGCGCGTCGGGCCGGCCGTGTAGTGCATCGCCGGGCGCGGCGCGGACGCCGGGGGAGGCGTCGCACCTGCCGGGGCGTTCGCGTCGGCGACGTCGGGCTCGCCGGTCGCGACGGCCTGCACGCGCTTGGCCGCGTCCTTGGCCGCGGCGAGCGCGGCGCGCGCCGCCTTGACGGCGCCCGCGCGGACGCCGTCACCCTCGAGCTCGTCCACGCCCGCGGGGGCGTGGACGCTGCCGACCGGACGCGCGGGTGGCGGGGGGACCGGAGGCACGGAGGGCACGGTGGTCCTGCGGGCGTCGTTCTCGGTGGTCATCGTTCCCCTCGGCTTCGTTTCGCTCACTGGCCGGCGTCGTCGGCCTGCGCGGGCGGCGCAGCTCCGTCCACGCTAGCCGACTCGTCGTCGTCGCGTCGCTCGACGTTCCGGGCGACGGCGATGATGCGGTCGCCCTTGTCAGGCTTGGCGAAGGTAACACCCTGGGTGGTGCGGCCAGTAGCCCGAACCTCGTCGACCGCAGAACGGACGATCTTTCCTCGCTCCATGATCACAAGTACTTCGTCACCGGAGTCGACGACGAGCGCACCGACCAGGTCGCCGCGCTCCTCCGGGAGGTTCGCGACGCGGATGCCGAGGCCGCCGCGGCCCTGCTGCCGGTAGTTCTCCACCGACAGCTCGGTGCGCTTGGCGAGACCGGACTCGGTGACGGTGAACAGGAAGGCGTCCTCGCGGACGACGGCGGCGGCCAGCACCTCGTCGCCCTCGCGGAACTTCATGCCCGTCACGCCCGACGTCGCGCGGCCCAGCGCGCGGATGCTCTCGTCGTTCGCGGGGAAGCGGATCGACTGGCCCTTGCGCGACACCAGGATGATGTCGTTGTCCGAGTCCACCAGCATGGCGCCGATGAGCTCGTCGGGGTTGCCCTCCTCGTCCTCGCGCAGGTTGATGGCGATGAGGCCGGCCGAGCGCGGCGAGTTGTACTCCTGCAGGCGGGTCTTCTTCACGAGGCCGCGGCGGGTGGCCAGCACCAGGTACTCGGCCTGGTCGTAGTCGCGCAGGTCGAGCACCTGGGCGATGCGCTCGCCGGGTTGGAACGCCAGCATGTTGGCGACGTGCTGGCCCTTGGCGTCGCGGGCGCCCTCGGGCAGCTCGTAGCCCTTGGCCCGGTAGACGCGGCCCAGGTTGGTGAAGAACAGCAACCAGTGGTGGGTCGTCGTCGTGAAGAAGTGCTCGACGATGTCGTCCTCGCGCAGCTGCGTGCCGCGCACACCCTTGCCGCCACGCCGCTGCTGGCGGTAGGCGTCGGTGCGGGTCCGTTTGGCGTAGCCGCCGCGCGTGATCGTGACGACGACCTCCTCCTCGGGGATGAGGTCCTCGATCGACATGTCGCCGTCGTACGGGAGGATGTGCGTGCGGCGCTCGTCGCCGTACTTGTCGACGATGCCGTCGAGCTCCTCCCGGACGATGGTGCGCTGACGCTCCGGCTTGGCGAGGATGTCGCGGAAGTCCGCGATCTCCGTCTCGATCACCGCGTGCTCGTCGATGATCCGCTGCCGCTCGAGGGCCGCCAGGCGGCGCAGCTGCAGGTTGAGGATCGCGCCGGCCTGCTCCTCGTCGATGTCGAGCAGCGCGATCAGGCCGGTGCGGGCCTGCTCGGCGTCGGGGGAGCGGCGGATGAGCGCGATGACCTCGTCGAGCATGTCGAGGGCCTTGAGGTAGCCGCGCAGGATGTGGATGCGCTTCTCGGCGTCGGCGAGCAGGTACTCCGTCCGACGGCGGATCACGTCGATCTGGTGCGACGTCCAGTGCCGGATGAACGCGTCGAGGCTGAGCGTGCGGGGCACGCCGTCGACCAGCGCGAGCATGTTCGCACCGAACGTGTCCTGCAGCTGCGTGTGCTTGTAGAGGTTGTTGAGCACGACCTTCGCGACGGCGTCGCGCTTGAGCACGATGACCAGCCGCTGGCCCGTGCGGCCCGAGGTCTCGTCGCGGATGTCGGCGATGCCCTGCAGGCGGCCGTCGTTGACCAGGTCGGCGATCTTGGCCGACAGGTTGTCGGGGTTGACCTGGTACGGGAGCTCGGTGACCACCAGGCAGATCCGGTTCTGGATCTCCTCGACATTCACGACGGCGCGCATCGTGATCGAGCCGCGGCCCGTGCGGTAGGCCTCCTCGATGCCCTTGGTGCCGAGGATCTGCGCGCCCGTGGGGAAGTCCGGGCCCTTGATGCGCTGCATCAGGGCGGCGAGCAGCTCCTCGCGCGTGGCCTCCGGGTTGGCCAGGTGCCAGCGGGCGCCCTCGGCCACCTCGCGCAGGTTGTGCGGCGGGATGTTCGTGGCCATGCCGACGGCGATGCCCGCCGAGCCGTTGACCAGCAGGTTCGGGAAGCGGGACGGCAGGATGACCGGCTCCTGCTCCTCGCCGTCGTAGTTGTCCTGGAAGTCGACGGTGTTCTTGTCGATGTCCCGGACCATCTCCATGGCGATGGGGGCCATGCGGCACTCGGTGTAGCGAGGGGCCGCGGCCGGGTCGTTGCCGGGGGAGCCGAAGTTGCCCTGGCCGGCCACCAGCGGGTACCGCAGCGACCAGTCCTGGACGAGGCGCACCAGGGTGTCGTAGATCGCGGAGTCGCCGTGCGGGTGGTACTTGCCCATGACGTCGCCGACGACGCGCGCGCACTTGCTGAAGCCGCGGTCGGGGCGGTAGCCGCCGTCGTACATCGCGTAGATGACGCGGCGGTGCACGGGCTTGAGGCCGTCACGCACGTCGGGCAGCGCGCGGCCCACGATGACGCTCATCGCGTAGTCGAGGTAGCTGCGCTGCATCTCGAGGTTCAGGTCGACCTGCTCGATGCGGCCGTGGTGCACCTCGGGGAGCTCCGGGATACCGCCGGTGGTCTCGTCCGTCATTGATCAATACCTTCCCTTGTTCCTGTGGACATCTGTGTGGACAGCACTCAGATGTCGAGGAACCGGACGTCCTTGGCGTTGCGCTGGATGAAGCTGCGGCGGGACTCGACGTCCTCGCCCATGAGCATCGAGAAGACCTCGTCGGCCGCGGCGGCGTCGTCCATGGTGACCTGGCGCAGCGTGCGGTGGTCGGGGTCCATGGTGGTCTCCCAGAGCTCCTGGTAGTCCATCTCGCCCAGACCCTTGTAGCGCTGGATGCCCTTGTCCTTGGGCATGCGCTTGCCGGCGGCGAGACCCTCGCGCACGTACGCGTCGCGCTCCTTGTCGGAGTACACGTAGTCGTGCTGCGCGTTCGACCACTTGATGCGGTACAGCGGCGGCATGGCCAGGTACACGTAGCCGTGCTCGATGAGCGGGCGCATGTAGCGGAACAGCAGCGTGAGCAGCAGCGTCGCGATGTGCTGGCCGTCGACGTCGGCGTCGGCCATGAGGATGATCTTGTGGTACCGCAGCTTGGAGAGGTCGAAGTCCTCGCCGATGCCGGTGCCGAACGCCGTGATGAGGCTCTGGACCTCCTGGTTCGACAGGGCCTTGTCGAGGCGCGCGCGCTCGACGTTGAGGATCTTGCCGCGGATCGGCAGGATCGCCTGGTTGTGCGGGTTGCGCCCGCGCACCGCGGAACCGCCGGCGGAGTCGCCCTCGACGATGTAGATCTCGCACTCTTCGGGGCGGTTCGACTGGCAGTCCTTGAGCTTGCCCGGCATGCCGCCGCTGCTCAGCAGACCCTTGCGGCGGGTCGCCTCGCGCGCCTTGCGGGCGGCGATGCGGGCCTGCGACGCCTGGATCGCCTTGCGGATGATGTCCCTGGCCTCGTTCGGGTGCGAGTCGAACCAGTCGGTGAGCTGCTCGCGCACCACGCGCTGCACGAACGTCTTCGCCTCGGTGTTGCCGAGCTTCGTCTTGGTCTGGCCCTCGAACTGCGGCTCGCCGAGCTTCACGGAGATGACGGCGGTCAGGCCCTCGCGGATGTCGTCACCCGTGAGGTTGTCCTCCTTCTCCTTGAGGATCGCCTTCTCGCGCGCATAGCTGTTGACCAGGGTGGTCATCGCCGCACGGAAGCCCTCCTCGTGCGTGCCGCCCTCGGTGGTCGAGATCGTGTTCGCGTAGGTGTGGACCGACTCGCTGTACGCGCTGGTCCACTGCATCGCGATCTCGAGCGAGATCTTCTTCTCCGTGTCCTCCGACTCGAAGTCGATGACCTCCGGGTGGATGAGCTCCACCTTCTTGCCCGAGTTGAGGTGCTTCACGTAGTCGGTGAGGCCGCCGTCGTACTTGAACGTGACGGTGCGGACCGGGGGCGTGGACGGGTCGTCGTCGTGGTCGACGCCGACGACGGCGTCCGGCGCGGCGACGCCGTCGCCCACCACCTCGTCCTCGAGGTCGGCGTGGCCGGCGCGCTCGTCCGTGAGCGTGATGCTCAGGCCCTTGTTGAGGAACGCCATCTGCTGGAAGCGTGCACGCAGCGTCTCGAAGTCGAACTCGGTGGTCTCGAAGATCTCCGGGTCCGGCCAGAAGGTCTGGGTGGTGCCCGTCTCCTCCGTCTCCTCGAGCTCCTCGAGGCCGGTCGTCGGGTGACCGCCGTCGCCGAACGCCATGCGCCAGCGGTGCCCGTCGCGCTTGACCTCGGTGACCACGCGCGTGGACAGCGCGTTCACCACCGAGATGCCGACGCCGTGCAGACCACCCGAGACCGCGTACCCGCCGCCGCCGAACTTGCCGCCGGCGTGGAGGATCGTCATGACGACCTCGACCGTCGGCTTGCCCTCCGTGGGGTGGATCGCGACCGGGATGCCGCGGCCGTTGTCGATGACGCGGACGCCGCCGTCGGCCAGCAGGGTCACGTCGATCGCGTCTGCGTAGCCGGCCAGCGCCTCGTCGACCGAGTTGTCGACCACCTCGTAGACCAGGTGGTGCAGGCCGCGCTCACCGGTGGAACCGATGTACATGCCCGGACGCTTGCGGACGGCCTCGAGACCTTCCAGGACGGTGATGTTCCCGGCGTCGTATCCGCCGTCGTTCCGATTCGCCACAGGCCGGTTCGCTCCTCGCTGTCCGTTCGCACCGCGTCTCGGGTGCTCGCCGCCCTGTGCCACAGACCCGCGCGGGAGGCGCACCACGAGCCGCGAGCGGCAGTCGGGAAACGTTTCCGAGAGGGGCCCGGGGGCCCCGGACGACCTTCCTAGTCTACCGTCCCAGGGCCGATTTCCGCGGATGCAGGCGCCTTTGGCCTGGGGACCGTGCACGTCGTCCACAAGGTTGTCCACACCTGCGGATAGTCGTCCACAGAGGTGTGGACAACGAGGCACGGAGCGGGCGCCCCGAGGTGCGTTCACAGCCATTCCCAAGCCCCTTCGGTCCCTGCTTCAATGCAGCCCACGACCCATCTGGACGGTTTGTCCGTCCCTCCTCCAGAAGGAACCTGAGTGAAGAGACTCATGGCTGGCGCCGCGTCCGCGGCGCTCGCCCTCACCGCGTTCGGGGTCGCCGCAGCGGCTCCCGCATCCGCGGCAACCCCCTACGTCTATGGCAGCTGCTCGTCCCTGAGCGTCTACCTCTCGGACGTCGCCGTCGACAGCACCATCGACGTCGTCATCGACGGCACGTCCGTCGAGAGCACGACCGCGAGCGACACCTCCTACTCCAACGCGTTCGACCTCGACTGGGCGACGCCGCACGACTGGAGCGTCGACGTCGACGACCCGGCGAGCGACGACGCCGACGTCCACCAGTCGGGCACCACGACGCCGTGCGACAGCGACCCCAACGTGTGGGCCACGGCGTGGTCCTCGTGCCAGGAGCTCGACCTTCAGCTCAGCGGGTACCCCGACGGGTCGCGGGCGACGACGGTCGTAGACGGGACGACGGTGGACGACCAGGCCGTCTCGTCCTGGTACAGCTTCTCCCAGCCGCTCGACTGGACGGTCAGCCACACCTACGCGGTGACGGTCGACGCGCCGGACGACACGCTCGACAGGTCGTGGGACGGCACCACGACGCCCTGCGACACCGACCCGAACCTGCAGGTGAACGTCTCGGCCTGGTGCGGCTACGTCGGCGTGTCCGTGTACGGCTATCCGGACGGCACGCAGGTGTCCACCACCGTGGACGACACGGTTCTCGACACGCAGACGATCGCCGAGGGCTCCGGCTACTGGTACTCCACCGACGTCGACCCGGACGCGTCCCACACGTGGGCCGTGACGCTCACCGACCCGAGCGGCGCCCAGCTGCGCCAGGAGACGGGGACGCTCGACTGCGCCCCGTGGCAGTCCCCGACCGTGTCGGTCAACGCGTCCTGCTCCTCGCTCGACGTGTGGGTCGACGTCTCTGCCTTCCCCTCGGGGAGCACCGCGGAGGTGTCCATCGACGGCAGCGTGACCGCGACCGCCCCGCTGGGCGACTACTTCTACGCGTCCTACGAGCTCGGGTGGCAGTCTGCCCACGACTGGACCGTCCGGGTGCTGAGCCCCGACGGTGCCGAGGCCTCGTCGCGGTCCGGGACCAGCACCCCGTGTGACACCGACCCCAACCCCCCGCTGCAGGACTACTCGACCTGCAGCGCGGTCACGGCTCAGGCCAACGACGCGATGTTCACCGACGGGAGCCTGTTCGAGGTCTCCGTGGACGGGAAGACGGAGTACTCGGAGGCGTTCACGACCGCCGCGTACGCCACCATCCCTGTGGACTACCTGGTCGCGCACGACTACGTCCTCACGGCGACCGCTCCTGACGGCACGACGCTCCAGCAGAGCGGCACGACCACGCCCTGCACGCAGGGCGAGCACGCGGTCCACGTCGACGCCCAGTGCGGCCTGATCTCGGCCTGGGTCGACGACCCGTGGATCGGGACGGCGGGCACGGTCGACCTCGAGGTGGACGGGAAGCCGGCCGCCACGGCGCCCATGGGACGCGCCGGGAACGCGAACGCACAGGTCGCCGTCGACCAGCAGGTCGCCCACACGTGGACCTTCACGCTCGACGCCACGGACGACGCACGCGACTGGACCGAGTCGGGGCAGACGACTCCCTGCCCGGTCGACGGCGTCATCGTGCAGCCGACCGTCCCGGACCCGGTGACGGGCTGCGACGCGACGCCTGCGGACCTTGTGGCACCCGCCAGCACGGAGGCGATCACCTATACGCTCGAGAAGGACGGGCTGCACGCGCGGACCAACCCGGGATACGTCTTCGCCGCGTCGACGACGGCGCTGACCAGCTACCGGACGGTCGACGGCTCGGAGCTCGTGCTCGCGACGGGCTCGCTCCTTACCCCGGAGTGCGATCTGCCGGTGACCACGCTCCAGGCGGTCTGTGACGCGGGCACCGCGTACCTCGACTATGCGGTGACTCCGCCGGCCGACGCCTCAGAGAACTACTTCGTCATCGAGTGGGAGGGTCCCCGCTCGGGGTACGACGTCGTCTACGGCGACGCGGGCTTCGGCCACCCGTTCACCGGCCGGGTCCCGCTCCCGGCGTTCGTGAAGAACGACGACGGGACGGTCTCGCCGGCGTACGACCCCACGTGGCGGCTCGCCTCGATCCACCTGCGGCTCGCCGCCGAGGCCTACGTCGGGTACCCCGGAGACGACGGCTGGTATGCGCGGTCCTATGTCGCGACGATCGACAACCCGCCGATGACCGACCCGTGCGTCTCTGCCGGTGACGGTCCGGGGACCACGACGCTGCCGCGCGGCCTGGCACTGGGTCGCGACCATGTCGGGCACCCGGCGCACCCCGTCCCGCCGGCACGGCCCGTCACGCCCGGCCGCCCCGAGGGCGGCAAGGCGGCCTGACGCGCTGACGTCACAGGCTCGCCCGCGAGTCGCAGAGCTTCCTCTGCGGGCGAGCCCGTTCTCAGGTGGTGATCGCCGTCAGCCCCAGGTGTCCCGAGGCCCGCGCCCCCCGCGGACCGACCGCGGGCCTCGGCCGAACCCCGGACCGGCCGGACCGAGCACCTTGACCTCGTCGACCACACCCTCGCCGATCTCCTCGGCCAGCCGCCTCAGCAGCGTGGGCACGAGGAGCCGCACCTGGGTGGCCCAGGCCGTCGAGCTGGCGCGCACCACCAGCACCTTGTCCTCGAACGTCTCCGGGGTGCAGTGCTCGGCGACCTGATCGCCCACCACCTCGCGCCAGCGCCCCATCACGCCGCCCACCGACACCTCGGCCCGCCACCCCTTGTCGCGCAGCAGGCGGCCGACGACGTCGGAGAGCAGCTGCGGGTCCCGGGCGGAGGGGCCGGCGCCGGACACGCGCGGCTCGGCCAGCGGCGACCGGCGGGCAGGGGACCCGGGGCGCAAGCCCTTGGCCCGCGCGGCGGCTCGCGCGCGGTTGAGCGCCGCACGGGCCACCTCGGCCGGGGGCGTGTCCACGGGCTCGCCAGGCTGCGGGGGATTCTGCGGCTCAGGACGCACGGGTGACCTGCCCGGTGACGACGTCGAAACGGGTCGCCATGAGCCCCGGCGGCACGTCGGCGGGGACGGCGGCGGTGACGAGCACCTGTCGGGCCGGGGCGACCAGGTCCGCGAGGCGTTCACGCCGCCGCAGGTCGAGCTCGGCGAACACGTCGTCGAGGATCAGCACCGGATCAGCGTCCGTGCCCAGGTCGGGGTCCCAGAACGGGCCCGCGGCGGCCGGGTCAGCGGGCTCGCCCGACGGCGAGTGGCCACCCAGCAGGTGGTACGACGCCAGCCGGAGAGCCAGCGCGAACGACCACGACTCACCGTGGCTCGCATACCCCTTCGCCGGCAGACCGCCGAGCGTCAGCACCAGGTCGTCACGGTGCGGGCCGATCAGGCTGACGCCCCGCTCGACCTCGCGCGAGTGCGCGGCCGCCATCCCGTCCACCAGGGCCTTCTCGAGCTCCGCGGCCGACGGCGGGGCCACCCCCGGGTCGGTGGGCAGGATGCCCTCCTCGGCGGCCGTCGTGGGGCCGGCGTCGTCGGGGGCGAAGGCGTCCAGGCTCGCCCGGTACCCCAGCTCGGCATGGCCGTCGGCATCGCTGACCTGCGCGTACGCGGCGGCGACATGGGGCCGCAGCGCCTGGACGAGCTGGAGCCGCAGCGACAGGATCTGGGCTCCGAGCTGGGCGGCCTTGGCGTCCCAGATCTCGAGCGTGGTCAGGTCGGCGGAGCGTCCGGCGGCGCGCGCCGCGCGCAGCGACTTGAGCAGCGCGGACCGCTGCCGGATGACGCGCTCGTAGTCGCTCAGCAGGCCGGCGGTGCGGGGGAGCAGCTGGACCACCAGCTGGTCGAGCAGCCGACGCCGGCCGTCGGGGTCGCCCTTGACCAGGGCGAGATCCTCCGGGGCGAACAGCACCGTGCGCAGGATCCCCAGGACGTCACGGGCCCGCCCAAGCTGGCCGCGGTTGATCCGGGCGCGGTTCGCCCTGCCCGGCGTGATCTCGAGCTCGACCGTCGAGGCGCGGTCGCCCCGCACGATCCGAGTGCGCACCACCGCCCGCTCGGCGCCGGCCCGCACCAGCGGCGCGTCGCTCGACACCCGGTGCGACCCCAGTGTCGCCACGTAGCCGATCGCCTCGACGAGGTTCGTCTTGCCCTGCCCGTTGCGCCCGACGAACGCGTTCGGCCCCGGCTCCAGCTCGACGTCGACCGACGCGTACGAGCGGAAGTCCAAGAGGGACAGGTGGGAGACGTACATGGGACCTCTCGGTGGTCGGGCCTGTCGAGACCACCCTCAGTGTGGGGTGGTCTCGACAGGCTCAACCACCGAGGCGCGTCACTCCGCGGACTTGACCGCGTGACCGCCGAACTGCTGGCGCAGCGCGGCCACGGCCTTCATCGCGGGCGAGGCCTCCTGGCGAGACGCGAAGCGCGCGAACAGCGCGGCGGAGATGACGGGGAGCGGCACGGCGGCCGCGATCGCCTCGTCGACCGTCCAGCGGCCCTCGCCCGAGTCCTCGACCCAGTCGTCCAGCTTGGCCAGCTTGGGGTCGTCCTCGAGCGCGCGGACCATGAGGTCCAGCAGCCAGGAGCGCACCACGGTGCCGCGCTGCCAGGCCTTGAAGGTGCCGTGGACGTCGGTGATCAGGTCCTTCGCGGCGAGCAGCTCGTAGCCCTCGGCGTAGGCCTGCATGAGGCCGTACTCGATGCCGTTGTGCACCATCTTGGCGAAGTGGCCGGCACCGACGGGGCCGGCGTGCACGAAGCCCTCCGCGACGGGGCCCTCGGGGCGCAGCGCGTCGAACACGGGCATGAGCGTCGCGATGTCGTCGTCGGAACCGCCGGCCATGAGGCCGTAGCCGTTCTCCAGGCCCCAGACGCCACCCGAGACGCCGACGTCGACGTAGCCGATGCCCTTCTCGTAGAGCTCGGCGGCGCGCTCCTGGTCCTCGACGTAGTGCGAGTTGCCGCCCTCGATGACGATGTCGCCCTTCGAGAGCACGTCGCCCAGCTCCGCGAGCACGCCGCGGGTCGGCTCACCGGCGGGGACCATCACCCACACCACGCGCTGACCCGACGGCAGGGCCTCGGCGAGAGCGGCGAGCGAGGGGACGTCGGTCACCTCGGGACGCGGGTCGTACCCCGTCACCTCGATGCCGCCCTGGCGGAGGCGGGCACGCATGTTGTTGCCCATCTTGCCGAGGCCGACAAGACCGATGTGGCTGACCATTCTTGCTCCTTGAGTAAACGTCGTGGCGGTCGTCAGGAGGCGGCCGTCCGGGACAACAGGCCTGCTGAGGCCCGGATTCCTGCGCCGGGCCCGCAGTGACGAACGAGACGCCCGTGGCGGCGCCTCAGGGGTCAGCCTGCGAAGCGGATGGGGACGAGCAGGTAGCGGTACTCGTCGGAGTCCTCGCCGTCCAGCGAGCCCTGGCCGGTGAACTCCACCGGCTTGTTCGGGTGCGTGAACGACAGGCGGACGAAGTCGGTGCCGAGCGCCGTGAGGCCGTCGAGCAGGAACTGCGGGTTGAAGGACACCGTAATGTCCTCGCCCACCAGCACGGCCTCGAGTGCCTCGGAGGCCTGCGCGTCGTCGCCCTGGCCGGCGTCGAGCACCACCTGGCCGTCGGTGAAGGCGAGCCGGATGGGCGTGTTCCGCTCCGCGACCAGCGAGACGCGGCGAGCGGCGTCGATGAGCGCCTGGGTGGGGACGACAGCGTGGATCGGGGTCGAGTCCGGGAAGAGCCGGCGGACGGCGGGGTAGTCGCCGTCGACAAGCTGCGACGTCGTGTGGCGGCCGCCGGCCTCGAAGCCGATCAGATCCATCCCGGCCCCTGTGGACAACCCGACGTTGACGAGGCCGCCACCCGAGCCGAGCGACTTGGCGACGTCCGTGAGCGTCTTGGCCTTGACCAGCGCGACGGCGGAGTAGCCCGGCGTCGCTGGCGTCCACGTGAGCTCGCGCAGTGCCAGGCGGTAGCGGTCCGTGGACAGGAGCGTGATGCGCTCGCCCTCGATCTCCATCCGCACACCGGTGAGCAGCGGGAGGGTCTCGTCACGGCTCGCGGCGACCGACACCTGCGCGACGGCGTGCGTGAGCGCGTCACCCGTGACCGTGCCCGAGAGCTCCGGCATCTGGGGGAGCGTGGGGTAGTCCTCGACGGGCATCGTCAGGAGCGTGAAGCGCGAGGCGCCGCAGGTCACGATGACCTTTGTGCCCTCGAGCGCCATCTCGACGGGCTTCTGGGGCAGCGCGCGGGCGATGTCGGCCAGCAGACGGCCGGAGACCAGCACGGTCCCGGGCTCGGCGACCTCGGCGGGGATCTCAGAGCGTGCCGAGACCTCGTAGTCGAAGCTCGAGAGGCTGATGACGCCGGTGGCGTCCGCCTCGATGCGGACGCCGGCCAGCACCGGAGCGGGTGGGCGCGTCGGGAGCGTGCGCGCAGTCCAGGTGACGGCATCTGCCAGAACGTCACGGTCGACCCGGAACTTCATCCCACTCCCTCGCTCGAGCCTCTTGCGTACTCGAACCCTACGCGAGTCCTGTGCTTCCCGGCACACGGGACGGCCGCCTGTGCACGGCACATCGTTCGCGGATCGTCGCTGGTCACAGAAGCGGTGGACGGATCGGCTCGGACAGCCGATGAAGGCGCGGTGGATTTCCTCTGAGAACTAGGTAGTCGTCGTAGTAGCACCTGTGGAACTTGTTGAAATCACGTCTTACCGCAGGTCAGAGCGAGATTTCTGTTGTGGACACCGTGTTGGTTGGGCTGTGGGCGAACTGTGGGTCGTTGTGGACGCGACTCTTGTCCCCCACAGCTGTCCACCGGTGCAGGGGGTCGGATCCACAACCGCGGGCCGGGATGTCCACATCCATCCACAGCCTTGTGCACAGGTGTGTATGACGACGGGACGTATGGGCGAAGTCGTGTCCACATGGTTGTCCACACCTGTGGGTAGTCGGTGTACAAGACCGCCCGGAGGTCGCCGAATGCACGGAACCGGCTGTGGACGACGAGCTGTGGACTCAGCCGCGGTGCTGCTGGCGGATCCGGCTCGTCAGCTCGGTGACCTGGTTGTAGGTCGAACGGCGCTCCGCCATCTGGCCGGCGATCTTCTTGTTGGCGTGCATGACCGTGGTGTGGTCGCGGCCGCCGAACTGCTGGCCGATCTTGGGCAGCGACAGGTCAGTCAGCTCCCGGCAGAGGTACATCGCGATCTGCCGCGCCGTGACAAGCACTCGCGAGCGCGAGGAGCCGCACAGGTCCTCGATGCTCAGGCCGAAGTACGCGGCCGTCTGCGCGATCACGACGGCGGGGGTCACCTCGGCGGGGTCGTCGTCGATGATGAGGTCGCGCAGCACGATCTCCGCGAGCGGCAGGTCCACCTGCTGGCGGTTGAGGTTCGCGAACGCGGTGACGCGGATCAGGGCGCCCTCGAGCTCGCGGATGTTGGTCGAGATCCGTGAGCCGATGTAGCTCAGCACGTCCTGGGGGACGTCGAGCTTCTCGTTCGCGGCCTTCTTCCGGAGGATCGCGATGCGGGTCTCGAGGTCCGGCGGCTGCACGTCGGTGATGAGGCCCCACTCGAACCGCGACCGCAGCCGGTCCTCGAAACCGTTGAGCTGCTTGGGCGGCACGTCGGACGTCAGCACGACCTGCTTGTTGGCGTTGTGCAGCGCGTTGAAGGTGTGGAAGAACTCCTCCATCGTCTGTTCCTTGCCCTGCAGGAACTGGATGTCGTCGATGAGGAGCAGGTCGACATCGCGGTACCGGCGCTGGAACGCGCCCTGCTTGTTGTCGCCGATGCTGTTGATGAAGTCGTTCGTGAACTCTTCGGAGTTCACGTAGCGCACCCGCACGTGCGGGTACAGGTTGTGGGCGTAGTGCCCGATGGCGTGCAGCAGGTGTGTCTTGCCCAGGCCTGAGTCCCCGTAGATGAAGAGGGGGTTGTAGGCCTTGGCAGGGGCCTCGGCGACCGCGACGGCGGCCGCGTGGGCGAACCGGTTGGACGCGCCGATGACGAACGACTCGAAGACGTAGCGCGGGTTGAGGCGCGTCGGCTCCGCGGAGGGCCGGGGTGCCACGGGCAGGACGGGCGCCGGCGCGAGGTCGTCGTCCTCCTCTTCGGGCTCGACGTAGTCCTGGGTAGGCCCGGTGAGGTTCTCGGCGCTCAGCTCGGGGTCCACGGTGATCCCGAACTTCACGTCGTAGCCCAGCACGGACGACATCGCGGACATCAGCTGGTCGCGCACGCTGGTCTCGAGGTACGTGCGGGTCTGCTCGTGGGGGACGGCGATGAACGCGGTGCCGTTGATGACGGCCATCGGCTTGGCGAGCTTGACGAACGCGAGCTGGCGGGCCGTCATGTCGGGCCGCTGCTCCAGGACCTGGAGGGTCTGCGCCCAGACCTGGGTGATGTCCTCGTCCGCCACCGGGCGCTCCTTCGTGTGCTGTTCGTGCGTCGGGCCTCACACCGGCCGACGGCAGCGCGAAGTTGCGTCGAGGCGGTGAGAACTGGGAGTGTGTCACGCCGCGGGCGTTGGCACACCCTCACTGTCCACAAACTTCTCCACAACCTGTGGAACCTGTGGAATGTGCTGTGGGAAACACGGAGACGCCGCCCCGCCGGGTGTGGTGAGAGTCTCGCCAGCACCCCACCTCGTGGTTTGACCGCCGAGGGTGCCACCACGTAGCGTTGCCTAGCCGATCCGGGTGTTTTCGCGCGCCTTCTTGCCGACGCGAGGACCATGGAGCGGTGGGTCGGACCTCCGCGCGGACACCATGTCCGGGCAGCCGGCCAGCACCTACCCAGTAGAAGCATCGTCGACCCACGTCGGGCGGCGTGCAGCCACCCGACGTCATTCAGGAGCACCTCGTGAGCAAGCGGACCTTCCAGCCGAACAACCGTCGTCGTGCGAAGACCCACGGCTTCCGGCTGCGCATGCGCACCCGTGCGGGTCGCGCCATCCTCGCCGCGCGCCGCCGCAAGGGCCGCGCCGAGCTGTCTGCCTGAGACCTCGACCGACGCGTGCTCCCCTCGGCGCACCGGCTGCGTCGTCCCGCTGAGTTCGGGCGGACGGTGCGACGGGGCGTGCGCGCAGGGCGATCGACCGTGGTGGTGCACCTCCTCGTGGACAACGAGGAGGGCGCGACGCCGCAGGTCGGTTTTGTCGTATCCAAAGCAGTGGGAAACGCCGTGCAGCGAAACCTGGTGAAGCGCCGCCTCCGTGAGGTCGTGCGCCCCCTGATCGCTGCCTCTGGCAACGAAGTGATCCCCGGGCACGCGCGCGCCGTCGTGCGAGCCCTCCCGGCGGCGTCGACGGCGACGTTCGCCGAGCTCAGCGCCGACGTGCGCGCCGGCCTGGAGAAGGCCGCGCGGCGCGCGACCGCTGGGAGAGCGGCGTGAAGCTCGAAGCTCTCAAGGGCATCCCCGCCAGCGTGCTGGTGGGGATGATCCGCGTGTACCAGGTCGTCATCTCCCCGATGACCGGTCCCACCTGCAAGTACTACCCGTCCTGCTCCCACTACGCCGTGCAGGCCATCCGCACGCACGGCGCGCTGCGGGGGACAGGGCTGGCGCTCTGGCGCATCCTGCGCTGCAACCCCTGGAGCCTCGGCGGCGTGGACGACGTCCCGCCAGCTCGGCCGCGCAAGTCCGGCCGAGTCTCCGAAGGCGCACCAGGCGACGCGGCGATGCACGCGCACCAGCACTGACCTCCCGGCCCTGAATCCAGGGACTGTGCCCCGGGGCTGATTTTCCCTTTAGGAGACACACCCGATGGATACCATCCTGTACCCCCTCCAGTGGGTCGTGGCCTGGATCATGACCGGCTCGCACTGGGTCTTCGCGCGTCTGGGCTTCGGCGACGGTCCTGGGCCTGCGTGGGTGCTCGCGATCGTCGCGCTGACGCTGATCATCCGTGTCGCGCTCATCCCGCTGTTCGTCCGCCAGATCCGTGCCTCGCGAGGCATGCAGATCATGCAGCCCGAGCTGCAGGCCGTGCAGAAGAAGTACAAGGGCAAGACGGACCCTGCGTCCCGCGAGGCGATGACCCGCGAGACGATGGAGCTCTACAAGAAGCACGGGACCAACCCGTTCGCCTCCTGCCTGCCGATCATCCTGCAGTCCCCGATCTTCTTCGCGCTGTTCCGCGTGCTCAACAACCTGCGCGGCATCGCCGAGGGCACGCACCGCACCATCGGCCCGATCGACCGGGCCGTCGCGCACGACATCGAGTCGTCGAGCCTGTTCGGCGCCCACCTGTCCGACGTGTTCCTGCAGACGAACAGCACCGTGTCGCGTGTCGTCGTCATCGTGCTGATCGTGGCCATGTCGGTCACCACGTTCACCACGCAGCGTCAGCTGACCATGAAGAACATGCCGAAGGCCGCGCTCGAGGGCCCGATGGCGAGCACGCAGAAGATGATGCTCTACGTGCTGCCGCTGATCTTCGCGGTGTCGGGCGTCAACTTCCCGGTCGGTGTGCTGATCTACTGGACCGTCACGAACCTGTGGTCGATGGGGCAGCAGTTCTACACGATCAAGCGCATGCCGGCCCCGGGCTCGGAGGCCGAGCGCCTGATGAAGGAGCGCCAGGCGCGCAAGCTGGCCGCGAAGGGCATCACCCCCGAGGTGGTCGCGCAGCTCGACGCACCGAAGCAGACCACCGGCCAGCGCGTGCAGCCGCAGCGCAAGAACCGCAAGAAGAAGGGCTGACGGGCGATGACGAACCCGGAGCAGGGCGCCACCAACGAGGACCGCACGTCGCAGCTCGAGGACGAGGGCGAGATCGCCGCGGACTACCTCGAGGAGCTTCTCGATATCGCTGACCTCGACGGCGACATCGACATCGACGTGCGGCACGGTCGCGCTGCGGTCGAGATCGTGGCCGAGGACCAGGCGTCTCTCAAGCAGCTTGTCGGGCGCGACGGGGAGGTCCTCGAGGCCCTCCAGGACCTGACCCGCCTTGCCGTGCAGACGCGCACCGGCGACCGCAGCCGCCTCATGCTGGACGTCGCGGGCTTCCGCGCGAAGCGCCGCGAGGAGCTGAAGGCGATCGCCGAGAAGGCGATCGCTCAGGTGAAGGAGACCGGCACCGAGGTGTCGCTCGAACCGCTCAACGCGTTCGAGCGCAAGGTCGTGCACGACGCCGTTGCCGCTGCCGGTCTGGCGAGCGACTCCCGCGGGGTGGAGCCCCAGCGGTACGTCGTGGTGCAGCCGGTCGCGGGCGTCTGAGTCGGGGACTGTTTCACGTGAAACACGATCCTGAGGTGGGCGCTGCCGAGCCTGCGGCGGAAGTCGTCGACGACGCCACGGATCGCGCGCTCGGTGAGAGCGGCGCGGTGCGCGAGTACCTCGGTGACGCGTACGAGAAGGTCGCGGGGTTCGGCGAGCTGCTGCGCGAGCAGGGGGAGCTGCGCGGGCTGATCGGCCCGCGCGAGGTCTCGCGCCTGTGGGAGCGTCACCTGCTGAACTCTGCCGCGGTCGTCCCGTACCTGCCGACGGCGGGCACGCTCGTCGACATCGGGTCGGGTGCAGGCCTCCCGGGCATCGTCGTGGCCATGATGCTGCCCGAGCTTCACGTCGTTCTGGTGGAGCCCATGGAGCGGCGCACCACCTGGCTCGAGGAGGTCGTCGACCGGTTCGGGTTGACGAATGTCGAGGTCAAGCGCGGGCGGGCCGAGGAGTACCACGGCGCCTTCGAGGCCGACGTCGTGACGTCGCGGGCGGTCGCCAACCTGACGAAGCTGGCGCGGATGAGCATGCCGCTGCTTCGCCGGGGCGGGGAGATGGTCGTTCTCAAGGGCCGCAATGTCAGCGCCGAGATCGATCCCGCTCGCAAGGTGCTGCGCTCGTTCAAGTCGAGCGAGCCGGAGATCCTGCTCGGTGAGACCGTTCCGGGCGTCGAGGCGACGACGATCCTGCGGGTTCGCCGCGGCTGAGCGGCCCGGGTGCTGTTATTCGAAGGGCTCCCCTGAACCGGGGGAGCCCTTCATGTTTCACGTGAAACATCGTGACGACGAGTCTCCGTCCACAGCGGTGTGGGGCGCCCGGTGGCGTCTGTCGCAGGCCGTAGGCTGTGCGCGAGGTTGCGGTGCTGACGCGTGGACGCGCGCTCCGGGGGGCCCTGACGGGTGCCGGCAACCAGGCTTCACCACCGAGGAGAGGGACGGAGAGCATGGGATCCGACGAGCGCAGATGGCCGTGGAACCGCATCCAGTCACACCCTGCGCCCGAGGGCGATCCGGCCCTGGCCACTGACGAGTCGATGACCGCGCCCGTGCTGACCGCGGTCGGGGATCATCAGCCTGAGGTGACGGCAATCGCGGAGGTTGAGCCCATCGCGCCGCAAGAGCCGGACCCGGTTCCCTCCGAGGAGTTCCTCGCACGCCCGCTCGGCTCCGTCGCGGCGCCGGCGCTCGAGCCCGACCAGCCGGCCTCGGGGGAGTGGGGTCGGGAGCATCACCGCGCCGCCCTGATCGACTCGATCCCTGAGGCCGACGATGAGACGCCATTGGCCGCACAGCTCGCGGTCGACGCGCGCCGCCGCCTCGAGCTCACCGGACGCCGCTTCCCTCGGCCGGAGCAGACGCGCGTGCTGACCATCGCGAACCAGAAGGGCGGCGTCGGCAAGACCACGACAACGGTGAACCTCGCTGCCGGCCTGGCGCAGGCGGGCCTGAACGTGCTGGTCATCGACAACGACCCGCAGGGGAACGCGTCGACGGCGCTGGGCATCGAGCACCGCGCCGGAACGCAGTCGATCTACGAGGTGCTGGTCGAAGGCTCGCCCCTCTCCTCCGCCGTTCAGGTGTGCCCGGATATCCCCGGCCTGTGGGCGGTTCCGGCGACGATCGACCTGTCCGGCGCAGAGATTGAGCTCGTCTCGTTGGTTTCGCGTGAAACACGACTGCGCCGGGCGCTCGACGTCTACCTCGACGAACGGGCCGCCAACGGTGAGGAGCCCATCGACTACGTGCTCGTCGACTGCCCGCCGAGCCTCGGGCTCTTGACGGTCAACGCCTTCGTGGTCGGCCGCGAGGTGCTGATCCCTATCCAGTGCGAGTACTACGCGCTCGAGGGGCTGAGCCAGCTCCTCAAGACGATCGAGCTGATCCGCGCGCACCTCAATCCGGAGCTGACGGTCTCCACGATCCTCCTCACGATGTATGACGGGCGCACCAATCTCGCGCAGCAGGTGGCTGAAGAGGTGCGGACGCACTTCCCCGAGCAGACCCTCAAGACGACTGTCCCGCGGTCTGTGCGCATCTCCGAGGCGCCGAGCCACGGGCAGACCGTGATGACTTATGACCCGACGTCGACCGGCGCGCTCGCGTATCTGGAGGCGGCACGCGAGCTCGCGGAGCGCGCCTTTCAGCGCGCTGACCTGCGAGAACGCGCGTAACGTCGAGGGCTGAAGCGTTGACTGGCGTGCTGAGAGAGACAAGGGAGCAAGGATGAGTGCTCAGAAGAAGCGTGGTCTGGGACGCGGCCTCGGTGCGCTGATCCCTCAGGGCCCCGAAGGTGACCGGCCGGTTGACGTGTTCTTTCCGGCGGCTGCGGTGGGGGAGCGCTCGGTCCAGACGCAGGTCGCCGAACCGGCGGCGCCGGAAGGTGTCGAGACCGGCGGTGACGGCGCCGCCAAGGCTGGCGCGGGTTCGGCCCGGTCGACGTCCTGGGACGCGGCCATGTCGAGCGGCCGGTTGGCGATCCGGACCAACGGGGCTCCCCGCCCGATGGCGACGGGCGTTGCGGAACGACCCGAGGATGACGGTGAGTCCATGGGTTCGGTCTCCCTGGGTGAGGTCAGCGCGAGCGGGCCGACGGAGATCGGAGTCGTGACCGGGTCCCTCCACGTGGTCGAGCCCGGCCTGGCTTCGGTGACCCCGATCGCCTCGGTGCGCGTGCCGCACGACGCTTTGGCCAGCAGGGGAGCGACGGACGCTGTGATTCACGCCGCGTTCGCCAACGTCGGCGGCGACGATGTTTCACGTGAAACGCCGCTTGGCGCCGTGGTCGACCCGGATGAGCTCATGGCTGCCGACGACCTGCTGCCGGTTCCCGGCGCGTCGTTCGCCGAGCTGCCGGTCAGCGCAATCCGGCCGAACACCTGGCAGCCCCGGTCGGTCTTCGACGAGAGCGAGCTCGACGAGCTCGTCGCGTCGATCAAGGAGATCGGCGTGCTGCAGCCGATCGTGGTCCGTCCCGACAGGGACCACGAGGGCCAGTACGAGCTCATCATGGGCGAGCGCCGCTGGCGCGCGACGGAGCTCGCGGGACTCGACACCGTACCCGCGATCATTCGCGAGACCGACGACGCGGACATGCTTCGCGACGCACTCCTCGAGAACCTGCACCGCGCTCAGCTCAACCCGCTGGAGGAAGCGGCCGCCTACCGGCAGCTTCTCGACGACTTCGGGTGCACGCACGAAGAGCTGGCGACCCGGATCGCGCGGAGCCGGCCGCAGATCTCCAACACGCTCCGACTCCTCAAGCTGCCGCCGCTGGTCCAGCGCCGCGTCGCCGCGGGCATTCTCTCCGCCGGTCACGCCCGGGCGCTGCTGAGCCTGTCGGACGGTGCGGAGATCGAGCGCCTTGCGCAGCGGATCGTGTCCGAGGGTCTGTCGGTTCGCGCGACGGAGGAGATCGTCACCCTGCTCGCCTCGGCGGCGGACGCCCCGCAGCGCCGAGCACCGCGAGCCGGCCAGCGGAGCGTCGCAGTGGACGAGCTTGCCGGGCGGCTCTCGGACCTGTTCGAGACCCGTGTGAAGGTGCTTGTCGGCAAGTCCAAGGGCCGCCTCACCGTCGAGTTCGCCTCCGTCGAGGACCTCAACCGGATCCTGGGCGTGATGGCGCCGCAGGACCCGGGTCTGCTGAAGTCGCAGGGGTAGTCCCACACAACGACGGGGGCCGCTGTTTTACGGGAAACAGCGGCCCCCCTCGCCGTGAGATAATCGCGAAACCCGAACAGCGAACAGTCAGACAGCCCAGCGCACACCCGC
>WRHK01000029.1 GCA_009783295.1 Promicromonosporaceae bacterium | reverse complement strand
AGGTCGAGCACCCGGGCGCCCTGCGGCACGTCCAGGAGGCGCAGCATGGCGGCCACCGTCGACGGCTGCGAGCACGTCTGGCCGTGGCCGATCTCCAGCGGGCGGTCCTCGTGGGCCCAGGGGCGGCGGGCCCGGGGGAGGAAGTCCCGTCGGTCGGTCTCCCGCAGCGCGGTGGCGACCGCGTCGTCGGCCTCCATCCGTCCATGCTGCGCCCGGTCGTGCGGGAGGTCACGTTCGGCGGAGCGTGAGGCTCGTGTAGACTTTTGCGTCGGCACGCCCATCGGCGTGCCAGTCCCGTGTGCCCACGGACGCACCGCACTCGACCGCCGCGGCGGGGTGAGTTGCAGACCAAGCCGGTGTCTCACGCCGTGCGGCACGCCCAGACCAGGAGATATGCACCATGGTGTACGCGATCGTCAAGGCCGGTGGCCGTCAGGAGAAGGTGTCCGTCGGCGACATCGTCGTCATGAACAGCATCGACGCGAAGGCCGGCGACACCGTCGAGCTGCCCGCTCTGCTGCTCGTCGACGGGGAGAAGGTGACGTCCGACGCCGCGAAGCTGGCGAAGGTCAAGGTCACGGCTGAGGTCGTTCGGGACGAGAAGGGCCCGAAGATCGTCATCCTCAAGTACAAGAACAAGACCGGCTACCGCAAGCGCCAGGGTCACCGTCAGTCGCTGACCCGCGTCAAGGTCACCGGCATCAAGTGACTTTCCGCAGGCGTCGAGCCCGCGTGATCTTCCCCCGTACTTCCTGAAAGCAGGTCCTGAGAATGGCACACAAGAAGGGCGCGAGCTCCTCGCGCAACGGTCGTGACTCGAACGCCCAGCGTCTCGGCGTCAAGCGCTTCGGCGGTCAGGTCGTCAAGGCCGGCGAGATCATCGTCCGCCAGCGCGGCACCCACTTCCACCCCGGCGAGAACGTCGGCCGTGGCGGCGACGACACGCTGTTCGCGCTGACCGCCGGTGCGGTCCAGTTCGCGACGCGTCGCGGCCGCAAGGTCGTCAACATCGAGTCGGTCGAGGCCTGAGCCTCACCGCAGCAGTTCTTTTTCGCAGAGGGGCGCGCCGCTTGGCGCGCCCCTCTTGCTGTGAATCCTGAGAGGATCCCCCCATGGCCAGCTTCGTCGACAGGGTCGTGCTCCACGCCGCCGGCGGTGACGGCGGCCACGGCGTCGCCTCGATCCGCCGCGAGAAGTTCAAGCCGCTCGCCGGCCCCGATGGCGGCAACGGCGGCGACGGCGGCAGCGTCCGCGTCGTCGTCGACCCGCAGACGACGACGCTGCTCGCTTACCACCACTCGCCGCACCGCCGGGCGACCAGCGGCACGCAGGGCATGGGCGACGACCGCGACGGCGCCAAGGGCGAGGACCTCGTGCTGGTCGTGCCCGACGGCACGGTGGTCAAGGACCTCGACGGGAACGTGCTGGCCGACCTCGTGGGCGCCGGCGCCGAGTACGTGGTCGCGGCCGGCGGCCGTGGCGGCCTCGGAAACCGGGCGCTCGCGTCGCCCAAGCGCAAGGCCCCGGGCTTCGCGCTGCTCGGCGAGCCGGGCGAGATGGCCGACGTCGTGCTCGAGCTCAAGACGATCGCCGACGTCGCGCTCGTGGGCTACCCGAGCGCGGGCAAGTCCTCGCTCATCGCCACGATCTCGGCCGCGCGCCCCAAGATCGCGGACTACCCGTTCACCACGCTGGTGCCGAACCTGGGCGTGGTCGAGGCGGGGGAGACGCGCTACACCGTCGCCGACGTGCCCGGGCTGATCCCCGGCGCGAGCGAGGGCAAGGGCCTGGGCCTGGAGTTCCTGCGGCACATCGAGCGCACCGCCGTCATCGTGCACGTGCTCGACTGCGCCACGCTCGAGCCCGGCCGCGACCCGATCAGCGACCTCGACACCATCGAGTCCGAGCTCGCCGCGTACGCGGGCGACCTGGAGATCGAGGGCGGGCGCGTGCCGCTCACGGAGCGCCCCCGCCTGGTGGTGCTGAACAAGATCGACGTGCCCGAGGCGCGCGAGCTGGCCGACTTCGTCAAGCCGGAGCTCGAGGCGCGCGGCCTGGAGGTCTTCGAGATCTCGACCGCGAGCCGCGAGGGCCTGCGCCCGCTGACGTTCGCGCTCGCCCGGATCGTGGAGGAGGCGCGCGCCGCCGCCCCGGCTCCCGAGGCGACGCGCGTGGTGCTGCGCCCCAAGGCCGTCGACGACGCGGGCTTCACCGTCACCCAGAAGCGCGACGCCGAGGGTACCTACTTCGAGGTGCGCGGCTCCAAGCCGGAGCGCTGGGTTCGCCAGACGGACTTCAACAACGACGAGGCCGTCGGCTTCCTCGCCGACCGGCTCGCCAAGCTGGGCGTCGAGGAGCGGCTGTTCAGGACGGGCGCCGTCGCCGGCGACGAGGTGCGCATCGGCGACCCGCGCAACGCCGTCGTCTTCGACTGGGAGCCGACGCTCATGACCGGGCCCGAGCTGCTCGGCGCGCGCGGCACCGACCTGCGCCTCGACCCGAGCTCGCGCCCCACGCGCTCCGACAAGCGCCGCGAGTTCACCGAGCGCATGGACGCCAAGACCGAGGCGCGCCGCGAGCTGTGGACCGAGCGCCAGTCGGGCCACTGGACGGACCCCGACGACGACGCCTGACGCCGCCCTGTCCGGTCCAGCGCGCGGTCAGCGCCGCGCTGGGCCGGACAACTCGGCGATGATGGGCGCGTGACCTCCCGCTCCGCCCTGCCCGCCGCCCGCCGTGTCGTCGTCAAGATCGGCTCGTCGTCCCTCACCGGGCCTGACGGGCAGCTGGACCTCGCGGCCCTGCGCGCGCTCGTCGAGGTGCTCGCCGCGCGGCACGCCGCCGGCACGCAGGTGGTCCTGGTGACGTCCGGCGCCGTCGCGGCCGGGATCGGCCCGCTCGGGCTCACGGTGCGCCCCAAGGACCTCGCCACCATGCAGGCGGCCGCGTCCGTGGGTCAGGGCATGCTCGTGGCCCGCTACGCCGAGGCGTTCGCGCAGCACGGCATGCGGGTCGGTCAGATCCTGCTGACGGCCGAGGACACGGTGCGCCGCCTGCGGTACAAGAACGCCCAGCGCTCCCTGTCCCGCCTGCTCGCGCTCGGCGTCGTGCCCGTCGTCAACGAGAACGACGCCGTCACCACCGACGAGCTCAAGTTCGGCGACAACGACCGCCTCGCCGCGCTCGTCTCCCACCTGGTGCGCGCCGACGCGCTGGTGCTGCTCACCGACGTCGACGGCCTGCACGACCGCTCGCCCAGCAAGCCCGGCGCGCAGCGGATCGCCCACGTCGGCGACCTCGCCGAGGTGGCGGACGTGCCGGTCAGCAGCCGCGGCAGCGCCGTCGGCACGGGCGGCATGGTCACCAAGCTCGAGTCCGTGCGGATCGCCACGGCGTCGGGCATCCCCGTGGTGCTCACCGCCGCGCGCAACGCGGCGCCGGCGCTCGCGGGCGACGACGTCGGCACGTACTTCGCCGCCACAGGCCGGCGGACGTCGGCGCGGCGGCTCTGGATCGCGCACGCGGCGCGCGTGCGGGGACGGCTGTTCGTCGACGAGGGTGCGGCGCGGGCCGTGCGCGGGGGCCGCGCGTCGCTGCTCCCGGCCGGGATCACACGGGTCGAGGGCGAGTTCGACGCCGGCGACCCGGTGGAGCTCGTCGCGCCCGACGGCGTGGTGCTGGCCCGCGGCCTGGTGGCGTTCGACTCGCACGAGCTGCCCGCCCTGCTGGGCCGTCACACCGCCGAGCTGCGCGAGACCCTGGGCGAGGGCTACGACCGCGAGGTCGTGCACCGCGACGACCTGGTGCTCGACCGCCGATGACGGTCACTCCTCGAGGCGACGGCCCCGCAGCTCCTTGAGCAGCACCGCGCCGCCCATGGCCAGCACGAACGCGACCGCGAAGACCGCGAACACGCCGCCCGTGCCGATCGCGTCGTGCAGCGGCAGCACCAGCAGCGGGGCCAGGATCGAGGCGAGCCGGCCGAACGCCGTCGCGCTGCCCGCCCCCGTGGCCCGCACGCGCGTGGGGTAGCTCTCCGGCGTCACCGCGTACAGGGCGCCCCAGGCGCCGAGGTTGAAGAACGACAGCGCCATGCCCGCCGCGAGGATCTGTGGCACCGAGCCCGCCAGCGCGAACCCGACCGCGGCGAGCGCCGACCCGGCCAGGAACGTCAGGAGCACCGCCCGCCGCCCCCACACCTCGATGAGCCACGCGGACACGGCGTACCCGGGCAGCTGCGCGAGCGTGATGACCAGGGTGTAGCCGAACGAGCGGACCATCGTGAAGCCGTCGGCCACGAGCAGCGTGGGGATCCAGGTGAACGCCCCGTAGTAGGCGAAGTTCACCCCGAACCAGGTGAGCCACAGCCCGACGGTGCGCCGCCGCAGCGGCCCCCGGAACAGCTCCGCGACGCCCACCTTCTCCGCTGTGGGACTCTGGGGCTCCGGTTCTGGCCCCTCAGAAGCGGGATCCGGGAGTCCCGCAACGCGGGGGGTGCGGGGCAGGAGGGGGCGGGACTGCTCGAAGACGCGGACGGCCTGCTCGGCCTCGTCGGTCCGGCCCCGGCGCTCCAGGAAGCGCACCGACTCGGGCAGGCGCGTGCGCACGTAGAGGGCGTAGGCGGCCGGGACCAGGCCGATCGCGAACGCCCAGCGCCACCCGGCGTCGGACGCCGGGACCAGCAGCAGCCCGACGACGGCCGCCGCGACCCACCCCACGGCCCAGAACGACTCGAGCACCACGATCACCCGGCCCCGGATCCGGGCGGGGGCGTACTCGCTGACCAGCGTCGACGCCACGGGCAGCTCGGCGCCGAGCCCCAGCCCGACCACGAACCGCAGCACCAGCAGCACCACGAGTCCGCCGGCGAGCGCGGAGGCACCGGTCGCGAGCCCGTACACGAGAAGCGTGAGGGCGAACACCTGGCGCCGCCCCACCCGGTCTGCCAGCAGGCCGCCGAGCGCGGCGCCGACGGCCATGCCCGCGAACCCGATCGACCCGAGCAGCGACCTCTCGCCCGTGGACAGCGCCCATTGCTCGCCGATCGCCACGAGCACGAACGACATGATGCCGACGTCCATGGCGTCCAGCGCCCAGCCGACGCCGGAGCCGACCAGCAGGCGGCCGTGGGCGCGCGTGAACGGGAGGCGGTCGAGACGGCCCGTGCGGCCGAGCGACGTGCTCATGGACGGATTCTGCCCTCGCCCCGCCGACGACAGTAGGCTTCCGGGCATGAGCGCCGTCACAACGCCCGCCGCCACCGCCCAGGTCACGTCCGACGTCGAGCCTGCCGTCCGCGACATCGCGCGGCGGTCCAAGGTCGCGTCGCGTGCCCTCGCGACGGCGAGCCGCGGCACCAAGGACGCCGCGCTGCACGCCATCGCCGACGCCCTGGTGGCCGCCACGGACGAGATCGTCGCGGCCAACGCCGAGGACACCGCCCGCGAGCGCGCCGCCGGCATGGACGACGGCCTGCTCGACCGCCTGGCCCTCACGCCGGCCCGGGTCGAGGCCATCGCGGCGGCCCTGCGTGCCGTCGCGGCGCTGCCCGACCCGGTGGGCGACGTCGTGCGCGGCCAGACGCTCCCCAACGGCCTGCGGCTGCGCCAGCTGCGCGTCCCGATGGGCGTGGTCGGCATGATCTACGAGGCCCGGCCCAACGTGACGGTCGACGCCGCAGGGCTTGCGCTCAAGAGCGGCAACGCCGTGATCCTGCGCGGCGGGTCGGCCGCGATCCGGTCCAACGAGGTGATCGTGCACGTGCTGCGCGACGCCCTCGCCGCCCAGGGGCTGCCCGAGGACCTGGTCCAGACCATCGACCCCTACGGCCGCCCGGGCGGCGTCGCGCTCATGCACGCGCGTGGCCTGGTGGACGTGCTGATCCCGCGCGGCGGGGCCAGCCTGATCCGCACGGTGGTCGCCGAGTCGACCGTGCCCGTCATCGAGACGGGCGTGGGCAACGTCCACGTCTACGTCGACGCGTCCGCCGACCTGGACAAGGCCGTCGCCATCGTGATGAACGCCAAGACGCAGCGCGTCGGGGTGTGCAACGCCGCCGAGACGCTGCTGGTGCACGCCGACGTCGCCGACGCGTTCCTCGACAAGGCTCTCGCCGCGCTGTCCGGCGCCGGCGTGGTGCTCCACGGCGACGAGCGGGCCCGGGCGGCCGCGCCCGACGGCGTCGTCGTGACCCCCGCGACGGACGAGGACTGGGCGAAGGAGTACCTCGCGCTCGAGCTCGCCGTGCGGGTCGTGGACTCGCTCGACGAGGCGATCGACCACATCCGCACGTGGACCTCCGGCCACACCGAGGCGATCCTCACGAACGACCTGGGCGCGTCCGAGCGGTTCGTCGCGGAGGTCGACGCCGCGGCCGTCATGGTCAACGCCTCGACCCGCTTCACGGACGGCGGCGAGCTGGGCCTGGGCGCCGAGATCGGCATCTCCACGCAGAAGCTCCACGCCCGCGGTCCCATGGGCCTCGCCGAGCTCACCACCACCAAGTGGGTGGTGCAGGGTGACGGTCACGTGCGCCCGTGAGACGGTGCAGCCGAGCGTGAGAGACTGACCCTCACCACGTCTGGCCGCCCGCGCGGCCACGTGCCACGAACACGAACTCTCGGAGGAACAATGCCCCCCGTCGCCATCGGCCTGCTGGCCTTCGGTGCTCTCGCCTTCGCGCTGCTGGTGACCTACGCGTTCCGCAACGTGGGGAACCGCCACTGACGATGAGCCTGGGTCTGCGCTCGGCGACGCCCGCGCGTCGCCCCCGGATCGGTGTCATGGGCGGCACCTTCGACCCCATCCACCACGGCCACCTCGTGGCCGCGTCGGAGGTCGCGTCGAGCTACGGGCTCGACGAGGTCGTGTTCGTCCCCACCGGCAAGCCGTCGTTCAAGCAGGACGTGCAGGTCACCGAGGCCGAGCACCGGTACCTCATGACGGTCATCGCGACGGCGTCGAACCCCCGGTTCACCGTCAGCCGCGTCGACATCGACCGGCCGGGGCTCACGTTCACCGTCGACACGCTGCGTGACCTGCACGCGGAGCGCCCGGACGCCGAGTTCTTCTTCATCACGGGCGCCGACGCCGTGGCGCAGATCCTCGCTTGGAAGGACGCGGAGCACCTGTGGTCGATGGCGCATTTCGTCGCCGTGACCCGGCCGGGGCACAATCTCACCATCGAGGGGATCCCCGAGGGTGCGGTGACGACCCTCGAGGTGCCCGCGATGGCGATCTCGTCCACGGACTGCCGACGGCGGGCCGAGGCCGGGCAGCCGGTCTGGTACCTGGTGCCGGACGGGGTCGTCCAGTACATCGGGAAGCACGGCCTGTATCGAGGTCAGGGTGCCGGATCGAGCAGGGACGAGGCAGACGATGAGTGACCACACCCCCACGGGGCGCCCGCTGACGCGCCGCGAGATCCGCGAGCGCGAGCAGGCCGCCGAGGCCGCGCGCGCCGCGGCCTCCGGGATGCCCGCGCCGGCCCCGGCGCCCGCTCCTGCACCGGCCCCCGCGCCGGCGCAGGCGCCGCTGAGCCGCCGGTCGCTGCACGCGCCCGCCACGCCGCCCCCGGCGCAGGCTCCGGTGGTGCGCCCGCCCTCGGCCACGGGCGGCATGCGCGCCCTCGACGAGACCGGTCGCCTGACGCCCATCCAGCGCACCGAGATCGGCTCCGTCCCGGCCGTGCCGGCGACGCCCGCCCCGAGCATGCCCACGCGCATGTCGTCGCGACCCGCGCCCAGCCCGAGCTCGTCGCCGTTCGCGGGTCCCGCGACGCCGTCGTTCGGCCGCGTGTCGACCCCGGCGCCCGCGCAGGCCCCGTCCCCGACCCCGCCCCCGGCGGCCCCGAGCCTCCCGTGGGGGACGCCGTCGACGGCGACGCCGCCCGCTGCTGCCCCCGCACCGACCCGCGCGCCGGCGCCCACTCCGGCCCCGGCGCCGTCGTCGGGCCCCAGCTGGGGCTCGATCACCGGCGCCGGCGCCACGGCCGCCGGCGCGGCCGCCGCCACCGGCCTGCCGTCGACGGGCCTGCCCGCCACGGGCCTGCCGCCCGTCGGCGCGCCAGCCTCCGTGCCGCCCGCCCGCCCGAAGTCGTCCCCGTTCGACGCCCTCGTCACGCCGGAGCACCCGGAGCGCGCGAGCGTCGCGGCGCCTGCACCCGTGCAGCAGCACGACGACGAGGAGCCCAAGCCGTCGTCGTACACCTGGCTGCACTACATCATCCTGATCGTGGTCGCGTTCGTGCTGGGCCTGCTCCTGTGGAAGGTGCTGGACCGCGAGGGGCCGAGCTTCGGCGCCAACGGGGCCGAGGCCGTGACCACCGTGAGCACGTCCACCACCGACACCCTGCTGAGAGGGACCCTGTGACCGCCACCGAGCGTGCCGTCGAGCTGGCGGGCGTCGCCGCCCGCGCCGCCTCCGACCTCAAGGCCGAGGAGATCATCGCGCTCGACGTGAGCGAGCAGCTGGTCCTCACCGACGTCTTCCTCATCGCTTCCGGCACCAACGAGCGGCAGGTCGCCGCCATCGTCGACGCCATCGAGGAGGCCATGTACAAGGCGGGCGCCAAGCCGATCCGCCGCGAGGGCAAGTCCGAGGGCCGCTGGGTGCTGCTCGACTTCGGCGAGGTCGTGGTGCACGTCCAGCACGCCGAGGACCGCGTCTACTACGCGCTCGAGCGCCTCTGGAAGGACTGCCCCGTCGTGCCGCTCCCCGTGGACGTCACGGCCGACCCGACCGTCCTCTGACGGCCGTGGGGGCGCGCACCGTCGTCCTGCTGCGGCACGGGCGCACCGAGTGGAACGTCGCCGAGCGCCTGCAGGGGCAGACGGACGTCGCGCTCGACGACGTCGGCCGCTGGCAGGCCGACGAGTCGGCGCGGGCGCTGGTGCGCACGCACCGTGCCACGCGCATCGTCGCGTCCGACCTGGGGCGCGCCATGGAGACCGCCGCCGCGTACGCGCGGATGGTGGGCCTCGACGTCGTCCCCGACGCCCGGCTGCGCGAGCGCGCGTTCGGCGAGTGGGAGGGCCTGACCGGCGCGCAGATCGCCGAGGGCTGGCCCGAGCGGCACACTGCCTGGCGCCGCGGCGACGACGAGACCGGGCTGCCGCCGGGCGGCGAGACGCGCGCCGAGGTGGCCGAGCGCGTGCGCGGGGCGATCGAGGAGCACGCGGCGGGTCTCGAGCGCGACGACACCCTCGTGGTCGTCTCGCACGGCGCCGCCATCACGCTGGCCATCACCGCCATGCTCGGCCAGGAGCCGGGCTGGCGCGGCGTCGTGGGGCTCACCAACGCCCACTGGAGCCAGCTCACGCGGGCGCCCCTGGGCTCGCAGCCGTCGTGGCGTGTGGTCGCCCACAACGTGGGCGCCGCCTACGCGCCCGCGGCGTGGCACGCCGGCCCCGACACCGGTGCTGAGCAGGAGTCGGACACGGCGGGGATGTCGGCGGGCTGAGCGCCGCCGCATGGCGGCCGGCCGGGCATCGATTTGGACGCGGCGGCCGTGAGCGCATAGGATCACGGACGTTCCTGCGGGGGTCGACAGCCCGCACGGGGCACCAAGGGGCTGTGGCGCAGCTGGTAGCGCACCTGCATGGCATGCAGGGGGTCAGGGGTTCGAGTCCCCTCAGCTCCACCCGGAGTCAGAAGTGAATCCGCGGACGAGAGATCGTCCTCGGGGCTGTGGCGCAGCTGGTAGCGCACCTGCATGGCATGCAGGGGGTCAGGGGTTCGAGTCCCCTCAGCTCCACCGAAAGAGCAGGTCAGGGCCATCTTCTCCATCGAGAAGGTGGCCCTTTCTGTGTGCCCGGCGACGCCGCTAGGGTTTCACCCCATGATCGGAACAGTGCTCTCGCTCGGTGGCGGCGGTTTCTCTATGTCCGACGACGGGTCCTCGGCGATCGACGACCTCCTCCTCGACCTGACGGGCAAGGACGATCCCAAGGTCTGCTTCGTGCCCACCGCCAGCGGCGACGCCGACGCCTACTCCCAGGCGTTCGAGGCGGCCTTCGCGGGCCGCGCCACCACGTCCGTGCTCTCCCTCTTCGGCCACCAGCCGTGGGGCTACCAGGACCCCTCCGTGCTCCTGGAGCAGGACGTCGTCTACGTGGGCGGCGGCTCGACGGCGAACCTCCTGGCGCTCTGGCGCCTGCACGGGCTGCCGGACATCCTCCGGGAGGCGGCCGCGGACGGGACGGTCCTCGCCGGCATCAGTGCGGGCATGAACTGCTGGTACGAGGCGTCGTCCACGGACTCGTTCGGGCCGCTGGCGCCCCTCACGGACGGGCTCGGCCTCCTGGCAGGGAGCGCGTGCCCGCACTACCTCGGCGAGCCCGAGCGGCGCGACGCCTACCTCGGCTGGGTCGCGTCGGGGGCGCTGCCGGCGGGCTACGCCGTGGACGACCACGCGGCGCTCCTGTTCCGCGACGGGCAGCTTGTCGAGGCCGTGTGCGAGCAGCCCGGCCGGCAGGCGTTCCGGGTGGAGACGTCCGGGGGCGCGGCCACCGAGACGCCGCTGGACGTCCGCCTGCTGCCGTAGCGCACCGACCGGACCCGGACAGCACGAGGCCCGCCAGGCGTGGCGCCTGGCGGGCCTCCTTGCTACTGCGTCAGCCCAGGTCGGCGCTGGGGATGTACGCCCCCGGCACGTCGTTGGGCAGGTACACCTGGGCGTCGCCGGGGTACGGCGTCGTCCACTTGTGCGTCTGGTACCACGTGTACCGGCTCATCTGCTCCGGGTTCGCGTAGTCCGGGACCGCGCCGTTGCCGGTGAGGTGCTGGGCCTTGGCCCAGGTCTTCCAGGCGGCGGCGACCTGCTGCTTGTCGGCCGGGACGGCGACGGCGTCGGCCGCCGCGGCGTCGACGGCCGCAGCCGCAGCACCGGTCTGGCCGAGCGTGTCGAGACCGCACGCCGGGGCGTTGGCGGCCGAGATGCCCTCGGTCAGCGGCACCTGGTTCGGCACGGCGTTGAAGGGCGTGAGGTCCGGGGTGCTGGTGAAGGCGCTGTACATCGGCGTCGCCGCGGCGAGCTTCTGGTTCAGCGGCTGCGCACCGAGGATCTGCTCGATGGTGCGGTCCATCGTGATCTGCGAGTAGTACGTCGAGTCGACGACGCCGTGCTGGGCCCAGGGGGAGATGATCTGGATCGGGGCACGGTGGCCGTCGACGTGGTCGGCGCCGTCCTGGCTGTCGTCCTCGACCACGAAGATGACCGAGTTCTTCCAGTACTGCGAGTGCGAGATCTCGTCGACGATCTTGCCCACCGCGAGGTCACCGTCGGCGACCTGCGCCTCCGGGTCCGCCGTGCCACCCGTGTGGTCGGAGGACAGCCACATCATGTTGAGGTTGGCCGGGCCGTTCTTCTCGAAGTCCTGCTTCCAGATCTGGTAGCGGTACTGGTCCGGGATCGAGGTGTCGAACGGCGGGGCCGCGGGCACGGTGATGTCGTTGAGCGACGGGATCACCGAGCCGTAGTTGCCCTTGAGGGCCGGCGTGGTGAGCTGCGCGGGGTCGCCGCCGGCGTCGACGCTCTTGGCGGCGCAGTAGTACTGCTGCCACGTGGAGCCCGCCGGCTTGCCCTCGGTGTACTCGAACTCGCCGAAGTTGCGGGCCGTCTTGCCGGCGGCCTCGACGGCCGTCCACAGGAAGCCGGACGCCTGGTGGCCCAGCACGTCCTCCTCGGTGTCGTACGAGCGGGTGTACTCGCCGGCGGACGACTCGGTGTACTCCGGGTTGTCGCCCTGCATGAGCCAGTTGTGGCCCTCGGCGGAGTTGGTGCCGATGTCGTACGTGTTGTCGTACAGGCCGAACTGGGCGGCCAGCGCGTGCTGGTTCGGCGTGACCTTCGCGCCGAACTGGGCGAGCGTGGCGTCGCCGTTGCCCTGGGCCATGTCGCCGTACACCTGGTCGTAGGTGCGGTTCTCCTTGACCAGCAGGAACACGTGCTGGATGGTCGACGGGTCGCCGATCTTGGCGGGGACCGCGACGGCCTTGGCCTTGGAGCCCTTCGACGTCTGGGCGTCGTTGTTGCCCCAGCCGTTCTGCTCGAACACCGTCGAGGTCGCCTTGGCGATGTCCTTGTCGGCGGGCAGCGTGAAGCGCGTCAGCGACGCCGTCGTGCCGTGCGTGCCGTGGCCGTTGGCGACGGTGGTGCCCTGACCCTTGTTGAAGGTCAGGTTCGCGCCGCGAGCGTCGATGCCGCGCGTGTTGGTGACGAGGATCTGGCCGCCCACCTCGGCGACCTCGGACGGGTAGTAGTCCGTGGGCAGCAGGCCGATGTAGCTGACCGGCGACTGCGGGTTCCCGTCGTAGGAGTACACGGCGACCGCGTTGGCGCGGCTCAGCGTGACGAGCAGGTGCCCGTCCTGCGTGAGCGTGACCGCGTCGGGCTGGTAGCCGGTGTCGGACGACTTCCAGGGCTTGGTGTCGATGGTCTGCACGACGGCGTCCTTGGACGTGTCGATCACCGAGACCGTGTCGGAGTTCGTGTTGATCACGAACAGGGCCTTGCCGGCGAGGTGCATCGCCGTGGGGTGCAGACCGACGTCGATCGAGCCGACCGTGGCCGCGGCGCTCGCCGTGTCGATGACCGACACGGTGCCCGTGGTCGAGGTGCCCTTGACGGTGTCGGCCGGCACGGCGGTGCCGTACGAGCCCATGGTCGTGTCGCCGGCCTGCGCCTGGCGGCCACCCTCGTTGCTCACGTACAGCTTGGAGCCGACGACGGCGATCTCGCGGGGGGCGATGCCCACGTTCCAGCTCTGGCCGAGCGCGCCGGAGGCGGGGTCGATCGCCTGGACGCGGTTCTGGCCGTTGACGCCCGCGTAGAGCACGGTGCCGTCGGGGGAGAAGGCGATGCCGCTGGTCAGGGCCGAGTGGCCGCTCTGGGCAGCGATCGCCACGGTCTTCGTGGCGCCGAGGGTGCCGTCGGCGTTGACCGCGAAGCGGGTCAGGCCACCGGACTGGGCCAGCCAGACGGAGGAGCCGTCGGGCGCGAAGGTGGGGGCCTCCTGGCCGACGCTGCCGTCGGAGATCTGCGTGTACTGCACACCGGAGATGCCGGCCGCGGTGAGCGCGGCGGCGGCCGTCGAGGCCGACGACGTGCCGACCATGGCGACGAGACGGTAGGTCTTCAGGTCGAAGACCTGGAGCACCACGGAACGGTCCGTGCTCGAGGCCGCGAGGAAGCGCCCGTCGGGGCTCACGCTGGAGGCCATGATCTTGCCGAAGGGCGTCATGAGGCGGTCGCCGATGGGCTTGATCACCTGGTCGCTGGAGACCTGGAGGCCGTTCGCGTACTCGGTGCCGACCTGGTTGTGGTCGAAGATCTGCGTGGTGGCGAAGGCGGTGCCCGCGCCGGCGGCGGCGAGGGCGAGGGTGGCGGCCAGGGTGATGCGGACTCGGCGCCCGGTGGCGCCGCGGCCGAACAGCATGGAACCGGCCGGCACGACCTGCCGGCGCTCGCGTGTGACGTGCATTTCGTTCGTCATCCCTTCGATGGGGTGAGCAGGTCGACAGAGCCGTCGAGCTGCCAGAGCGGGTTCGGGGCGTCGCCCGAGACCGTGTGCACGGTGAAGTAGCCGTTCACCTCCTTGGGTCCGTCTCCGTCTGCGACGTACCGGCCATCGGCGGTGACGTCGAGCTGGTAGATCGCGGAGCCGGTCGCGGTGGTACCGGGGAGGTGCCACGTGACCACGCACCGCCAGTCGTTGCCGGCGCCGACGTCCTCGCCGAGGGAGCCGCCGCGGTCGCAGTCGGCGCTGGTGCCCAGCTGCGCCTCGGTGACGGCGGGGCGGTGCAGCTCGGCGGTCTGCAGCCGGTACAGGTGGGCGAACGACGTCGCGAGGTTCGCGTCGAGCTTCGCCTTGTCGATGCCGGAGCCCGACGCCGGGGTGGCCAGCGCGACGACGGCCACCGTGACCGCCGTCAGCGCGGCCAGGGGCAGCACACCGCCGGTGAGGGTGCGGCGGCCGGCGCCGTCGTTCGCGAGGTCCGTGAAGTCGCGGCGCACGAACAGGGCGTACGCGGCGCCGGTGGACACCACGGCCCAGGCGAGCGCGACGACGATGCCGAGCACCAGGGGGCCCGTCTGCGCGGGTGCCATGAACAGGCCGCGCCACGTGATCAGCGCGCTGCCGGGGAGGGCGAGCCGCACGGCCACCGGGATGGGCAGGGCCTGGACCAGCTGGAGGCCCAGCGCCAGCACCGCGGGCACCAGCAGGCCCATGGGGTTGCGGCCCAGCAGCACCGAACCGAGCAGGCCGACGCCCGCGTAGGCGAGCGTCGGCGCCAGGGCGCACGCCCAGGCGAGCGCCACGGTGCGGGCGGCGTCGGCCGGGCTGAGCAGGTGCCCGTCGAGGCCCGGCAGCGGGTGGTTCCCGACGGACAGCAGGCCCCCGGCCACGCCCGAGACCGCGAGCCCGAGCACCATGACCAGCACCACGACCAGCGCCGCCAGCGCTTTCGCGGCGAAGATGCGCCGGGGGGAGCGGACGGCCATGACGAGGTGGCGCCAGGTGCCGAGGCGGTCCTCGACGGCGAACGCGTCGCCGGCCACGAGGGACGTGAGCAGCGGAAGGGCGTACGAGCTGGCGAACCCGAGGATCACGAGCGCCCCGGCCCACCCGGTGGAGAGCATCCACCGGCCGAACACGGTGTCGGCGGGGAGGGGCGTCTGCTGGGAGACGACGGCGACGAACCCGGCGGGCGCGAGCCAGCAGGCGAGCAGCACCAGGCGGGTGCGCCACGTGGAGAGCTGCTTGGCGAGCTCGAAGAGCAGGGCCGCGCCCAGCGGGGCGGGGCGGGAGGCCGCCGCCTCGGCGGGGGCGGGCGGGGCGACGGTGGCGGTCATCGGGCGGCCTCCTGGTCCTTCGGGTCCGGGGCGTCGACGGGGGCGTCGTCGGGCAGGGTGAGGGCGAGGAACGCCGCCTCGAGGGGCGGCACCACGGGGGCCAGCTCGCGCAGCGCGACGCCGGCGTGCACGAGCGCGACCACGAGGCGGTCCATGGCGTCGGTGCCGCCGCGCACGACGAGGGCGTCGACGGCGCTGCGGCCGTCGGCCTCGACCACGTGCAGGTCGTCGACCGACGCGGCGACCGCGCGGGCGGCTGCGGCGTCGGCGGTGGTGACGCGGTAGTCGAGGTCGCCGCTCTCGGCGGCGAGCTTGGCGAGCGGGCCCGTGAACACGACGCGGCCGCCGGCGAGCAGGGTCACCTCGGAGCACAGCGCGGCGAGGTCGTCCATGCGGTGGCTGGACAGCACCACGGCCGTGCCGCCCGCGGCGAGGCGCGTGAGCACGCGGTGCACGTGGTGCTTGCCAGCGGGGTCGAGGCCGTTGGCGGGCTCGTCGAGCACCAGCAGGCGGGGCTCGGTGAGAAGCGCGGCGGCCAGGCCCAGGCGCTGGCGCATGCCGAGGGAGAAGCCGCGGAGCCGGTCGTCGGCGACGTCCTCGAGGCCCACCTCGGCGAGGGCCTCCGTGGCGCGGCGCGCGCCGGACGTGCGGTGGCCGCGCAGCGACGCCAGCGCCTCGAGGTTCTGCCGGGCGGTGAGGGCCGGGTAGAGGGCGGGGCCGTCGACGAACCCGGCGACGCCGTCGGGCACCGTGAGCGCGCGGCCCACGGGGGAGCCGAGCACCTCGAGGGTTCCGGAGTCGACGGCGGAGAGGCCGAGCAGCAGCCCCAGGAGGGTCGTCTTGCCGGCTCCGTTGGGGCCGACGAGGCCGTGGACCTGACCGGAGGGGATGTCCAGGTCGACCTCGTTCAGGGCGATGACCTCGCCGAACGTCTTCGTGATGCCTCGTGCGCGCACTGCAGGGGTCGCCACCGCGGGCTCCTCGTGTCGATTGCGTTGCCGCCGGCAATTGGTTCAGCCGTGGGTGGATCCGGACGGTCCGGAGCGGGAACGGTGGGTGAAATCTGGGCGGCGCTCGGGTGGCCCCCGGGCGTGGTTGCGGTTTGGTGACGACGACGCGCCGAGCGCCAGAATCTGCCGTGAGAGGGCGCCGGGGTCGATAGGTTGCGATCGTCCCTACAGAACCGTGGAGGTCCTATGCGCATCGGCGTACCCCGGGAGTCCGGGGAAGGTCAGCGGCTCGTCGCCGCGACCCCCGCCACCGTCGCCAAGCTGAGCAGGCTCGGGTACGACGTCGTCGTCGAGCACGACGCCGGCGCCGCCGCCACGTTCACCGACGACGCGTACGTCGAGGCGGGCGCCACCGCCGGCACCAGGCAGGAGGTCTGGGGCGCCGACGCCGTCGTCGCCGTGGACGCCCCCGCCGCCGACCGGCTCGCGCAGATGCGACCGGGCGCCGTGCTGGTCGCGCAGGTGTTCCCGGGCTCGCACCCCGAGCTCGTCGAGGCGTACCGCGACCAGGGCATCACCGCGATGGCCCTCGACGCCGTACCCCGCATCTCGCGCGCGCAGGCCCTCGACACGCTCTCGACCATGTCGAACGTGTCCGGCTACCGCGCCGTCATCGAGGCGGCCGCCGAGTACCAGGGCATGTTCACCGGTCAGGTCACCGCCGCCGGCAAGACGGCGCCCGCCAAGGTGTTCATCATCGGCGGCGGCGTCGCCGGGCTGGCCGCCATCGGCACGGCCGTCGCGCTGGGCGCCGACGTGCGCGCGTTCGACGTGCGCCCCGAGGCCGGCGAGCAGATCGAGTCCATGGGCGCGACGTTCGTGCAGGCCGCCGCCGCGCAGCAGGAGGTCAGCGCCGACGGCTACGCCCGCGAGCTCACCGCCGACCAGGAGGCCGCGACCGCCCGCATGTACGCGGAGGAGTCCGCGAAGGCCGACATCGTCATCACCACCGCGCTGGTGCGCGGCAAGGCCCCGCGCACCCTGACCAGCGCGATGATCGCCGCGATGAAGCCCGGGTCGGTCATCGTCGACCTCGCGGCGTCCGGGGGCGGCAACGCCGAGGCCACGGTGCCCGGCGCACGCGTCGTCACCGACAACGGTGTCGTCGTGCTCGGCTACACCGACCTGCCCGGCCGCATGCCGGCCCAGACGTCGCAGCTGTACGGCACCAACATCGTCAACCTCATGACGCTGCTCACGCCCGGCAAGGACGGCACCCTGGTGCTCGACCTCGACGACCCGGTGCAGCGCGGCATGACCGTCGCGCGGGCCGGCGAGATCCTCTGGCCGCCGCCGCCCGTCCAGGTCTCCGCCGCCGCCCCCGCCGCCGACGTCGCCGCCGGCCCCACGCCCGAGGAGCACGCCGCCGAGCTCGCCGCGGCCGCCCAGAAGGCCGCCGACAAGGCCCGCCTGCGCACGCAGCGGCTCACCGTGGGCGGGGCGCTCGCGGCCGTGCTGGTGATCCTGGGCCTCACGTACGGGCCGCCGTCGTTCCTGGGGCACTTCACGGTGTTCGCGCTGGCCGTCGTCATCGGGTTCTACGTGATCTCGAACGTCAGCCACTCGCTGCACACGCCGCTCATGGCCCAGACGAACGCCATCTCCGGCATCATCCTGGTCGGCGCGATGCTGCAGCTCGGCAGCGACAACGTGGCCGTCGAGATCATCGCGTTCGTCGCCGCCACCGTCGCGAGCATCAACATCTTCGGTGGCTTCCTGGTCTCGCGCCGGATGATCGCCATGTTCCGGAAGGACGTGTGACCACGTGCTGACCCAGCTCGCCCAGGCCGTGTACGTCGTCGCGGCCGTCCTGTTCATCCTGTCCCTGGCCGGTCTCGCCAAGCAGACGTCGGCACGCCGCGGCGTCACGCTCGGCATGGTCGGCATGGGCCTGGCCCTGGTCGCGACGATCATGCTCGCCGCCGACCAGTCCGACCGTCCCGTGTGGCTGACGCTCACGCTCATCGTCGTGGTGCTGCTCGTCGGCGCCTCGGTGGGGGCGTGGCGGGCGCGCAGCGTCGAGATGACGCAGATGCCCGAGCTCATCGCGATGCTGCACTCGTTCGTGGGCCTCGCAGCCGTGGCCGTCGGCTACGACTCGTACCTCACCGAGCGGTCGCAGGCCGGCGCGGGCGGCGGCGTGCACCTCGTCGAGGTGTTCCTCGGCGTGCTCATCGGTGCGGTCACGTTCACCGGCTCGATCGTCGCCTACCTCAAGCTGAGCGCGAAGATGAAGTCGCGCCCGCTGACGCTGCCGGGCCGCAACTGGCTCAACCTGGGCGCGCTCGTCGTCTCGGCGGGGCTGCTCGTGTGGTTCGTCGTCGCGCCCCAGCACGGCCTGGTCGCGCTCGGGATCATGACCGTCATCGCGCTGCTGCTCGGCTTCCACATGGTGGCCGCGATCGGCGGCGGCGACATGCCCGTGGTCGTGTCGATGCTCAACTCGTACTCCGGGTGGGCAGCGGCCGCGGCCGGCTTCATGCTCGGCAACGACCTGCTCATCGTCACCGGTGCCCTGGTCGGGTCCTCCGGTGCGATCCTCAGCTACATCATGTGCAAGGCCATGAACCGCTCGTTCGTGTCCGTGATCCTGGGCGGGTTCGGGTCCGAGGGCGGCGCCGTGGCGTCGTCGGGCGCCGCCACCGAGCAGGGCGAGCACCGCGAGATCCTGGCCGACGGCGTCGCCGACCTGCTCCGGGTGGCCAAGTCCGTGATCATCACGCCCGGGTACGGCATGGCCGTCGCCAAGGCGCAGTACCCCGTGGCGGAGCTCGTCTCGCGGCTGCGCGCCGCCGGCATCGAGGTCCGGTTCGGGGTGCACCCCGTGGCCGGCCGGCTGCCCGGGCACATGAACGTGCTGCTCGCCGAGGCCAAGGTGCCGTACGACATCGTGCTCGAGATGGACGAGATCAACGACGACTTCGCGTCGACCGACGTCGTCCTCGTGATCGGCGCCAACGACACCGTGAACCCGGCCGCGCTCGACGACCCGTCGTCGCCCATCGCCGGCATGCCCGTGCTCGAGGTGTGGCACGCCAAGGAGGTCATCGTGTTCAAGCGCTCGATGGCCACCGGTTACGCGGGCGTGCAGAACCCGCTGTTCTTCCGCGACAACACCGAGATGCTGTTCGGCGACGCCAAGGACCAGGTCGAGAAGATCGTCCAGGCGCTCTAGCGCGAGAACGACCCGGCCCGGCCCGCCCCCGCGGGCCGGGCCGCTGTCGTCCTCCGCGCAGGCCCCCGTGCCGGGCGCGTCGATGTGGAACGTGATGCCGTCGTGCCGGGTCTGCATGCCGGTCACGCGCTGATGACACGGACCGTCCACGCATGACGGAGCGCGACGTCCCCGCTTCGATACACCCGTTGCCGGGGTCAGCGGTCCCTGGGCGGGGACGGTCGCCAGGTCGGGTCGGTGACTTGGGATCAGGTCGGCGGATCCGGGGCGCCGACCTGATCCCGAACCACCGACCTGAACGTCTCCCTCAGCGCGCCGCGTCGTCCACGAGCACCTGGGCGTCGCCCCAGAACGAGAGCATCCCGCGGATGCGGACGGCGTCGGGCAGCGGGTCCTCGTACGACCACGCGACGTCGGCGTGGTCGCCGACGGACCAGTAGCTCGCACGCCCCTTGTAGGCGCACCCGGTGTGGGTGTCGGTCGGGGTGCACGGCGCGGTGACGTCCTCCGGCGGCAGGTAGTAGCGCGGCGCCAGGCCGGTCTCGAACACCAGCATGGCGCGGCTGCTCTCGGCCACCGTCCGGCCGTCGAGCTCCACGCGCACGTGCTTGTCGGTGGGGCGCGCGTCGACGCGATGGAACGGGTCGCGGGGGTGGGAGAAGATCTGCTCCGCCTCCTCGTACCAGCCGTCGAACGCGTCGAAGTCGAGCACCACGAAGCCGTCGAGCCCGGGGTCGTCGGGGAGGAAGCCCCCGCGCTCGACCACGAGGTCGCCCACGGCGACGTCGACCATCCGGCCCGGCGTGGAGTGCACGGAGAAGGGGATGCCGGGGTGGAGGACCCGGCCGTCGTCGGCCGGGGGCGGCGCGGACCCGTCGGACGGCACCAGCGCGGCAGTCACCTGCTCGACCGGGAAGGCGTACGACGGCACCACCCGGCGCGGCTCCCACACCAGCACAGCAGCGGGCGTCAGCGCCACGGGCCTGCCGTGGTGCTCCACCCGCACGGTCTTGTCGGTGGGCTCGAACCGGAGCTCGGGCATCCGCTGCTGCATCGCGTCCCGCATGCGCGTGGCCATGCCGCCAGTATCGCCCCGGCGTGTGGGGCTAGTGCAGGCGGACCCGCACCAGGGGCTCGGGCAGCTCCCAGCCGAACAGCTCGGAGGCGTGCTCGCGGTACACCTCGGCCTGGTCGCGGCCGTCGCCCGCGTGCAGGGCCGTGATGAGGTCGCGGATGCGGGGCGTCGTGGCGATGAGGTACCGGCACGGCGCCGGGCTGGGGTTCCAGAACGTGTGCCGCACGCCGCGCACGGCGGTCGCCGCGCCGCCCGGCGCCAGCGTCACCACGCGGTCGTTGAGCAGCAGACGCAGGGCGCCTTCGAGCACGTACCAGGTCTCGTCGTCCTCCCAGTGGACGTGGACCGGGGCGATGAGGTGGGACGCCCCCGCCGGGTTGCCCGGGTCGGTCCACTCGACCAGCCGGATCTCGGCGCCCGCGGGGGCGAGCTCGGTGTCGGCGACGCGGGCGACGGCGTCGGACGAGTCGAAGGCGCGCAGCTCGTTCTCCATGCCACCCAACGTGCCCCGCACGGGCGTCGTGCGCGAGTCAGGCGAGCAGCAGCCCGACGGCGATCGCCGTCATCACCAGCGCGACGAGGCCGTCCAGCACCCGCCACGCGGCCGGTCGGGCGAAGACCGGGCGCAGCAGCCGCGCGCCGTAGCCCAGCGACGTGAACCAGGCGAGGCTCGCCACCATCGCGCCGACGGCGAACCACCACCGCTGGCCGCCGTGCCCGGCCGCGACCGACCCCATGAGCACCAGCGTGTCGAGGTACACGTGCGGGTTGAGCCAGGTGAGCGCCGCCGTCGTGCCGATGACGGCGGCAAGGCTCGCGCGCAGGCCGGCCTCGTCGGCGCGCAGGGCGTCGTCCGTGGGGCGCAGCGCCCGGCGGGCGGCCAGCGCCGCGTACACGGCCAGGAACGCCGCGCCGCCCCACCGCATCGCCGTGCCGAGCCACGGCACCGCGTCGAGCAGCGTGCCCGCCCCGGCCACGCCGGCCGCGATGAGCACGACGTCGGACGCCGTGCACACCGCGACGACGGCGCCGACGTGCTCGCGGCGCAGCCCCTGGCGGAGCACGTACAGGTTCTGGGCGCCGATGGCGACGATGAGCGAGAGGCCGAAGCCGAGGCCGGAGGCGGAGGCGAGGAGGGCGGTGGTCGAAGGCACGCCTCGACGGTAGGCAACGGAGCATCCTTCAGTCCAGCGAAGGTTTCTGCACCGGCAACAGCAAAGCTTAAGATCGGGCCATGGAGCTCGCCCAGTTGGAGGCCCTGGTCGCCGTGGTCGACGAGGGCTCGTTCGACGCCGCCGCCCGCGTACTGCACGTCACCCCCTCGGCGATCAGCCAGCGCATCAAGGCGCTCGAGACGGCGGCCGGCACCGTGGTGCTGCGCCGCTCGCGCCCCGTCGTGGCCACGGACGCCGGCGCCGACGTGCTGCGCGCCGCCCGGCAGGTGCTCGCCGTCGTGCGCGAGTCAGGGCTGCCGCGCCCCCGCGCCGGGGCCGGCGAGCTGCCGCTGGTGCCGCTGGCGATCAACGGCGACTCCCTGCACACCTGGGCGCTGCCGGCCCTCGCGCGGGTGGCGCACCTGGCCGTGTTCGACGTGCACCGCGAGGACCAGGACCACTCCGCCGAGCTGCTGCGCCAGGGCGAGGTCATGGCGGCCGTCACGACGCAGGCGGCGCCGGTCCAGGGCTGCGTCGCCGTGCGGCTCGGCGTGATGCGGTACCGGCCGTTCGCGACGCCGGCGTTCGTCGAGCGGTGGTTCCCCGACGGCCTCACGCCCGCCGCGCTGGGCCGGGCGCCGGTCATGATGTTCGACCGCAAGGACGACCTGCAGGACCGCTACCTGCGCTCACGCGGCGGTGCCGACGCCGCCCCGCCGCGCCACTACGTGCCGTCGTCGGACGACTTCGGGCGGGCCGTGCGGCTGGGGCTGGGGTGGGGGCTGCTGCCCGCGGAGGACTCCGCGGCGGCGGAGGCGGCCGGCGAGCTCGTGGACCTCGAGCCCGGCCACCACGTCGACGTCGAGCTGCACTGGCAGCAGTGGTCGCTGCGCACGCCCGTGCTCGACGCGGTGGCGGCAGCAGTCAGGGCAGCGGCGCGCGAGGCGCTGCTGCCCTGATCCGCTCGGGTGGTCGAGCCCGTCGAGACCTGGGCCCTCAGGCCCCGTAGGCCTCGGAGTTGACGACCAGCCCGTGCGCGTCGGCGAGCGGCTCGTCGAGCGCGCCGGTGTCGGCGGGGACGCCGCCCGACAGGCTGGGCATCATCTGGGCGAGGCGCGGACGCCAGGCGTCGGCCTGGGCGGGGAAGCAGCGGCCCAGCAGCTCGACCATCGCCGAGACGGCCGTGGACGCGCCCGGCGAGGCGCCGAGCAGGCCGGCGATCGAGCCGTCCGCCGCGGCGACCACCTCGGTGCCGAACTCGAGGACGCCCTTGCCGTCCTTGTCGCGCTTGATGACCTGGACGCGCTGGCCGGCGGTGATCTTCTCCCAGTCCTTGGGCTGCGCCTCGGGGTAGAACGCCTGGAGCGTGGCGAACTTGGTCTCCGGGCGGGAGACGAGCTCGCCGACCAGGTACTGGGTCAGGTCGATGTTCTTGATCCCCGCGCCGAGCATGGACGTCAGGTTGTCCAGGCGCAGCGACGTGACCAGACCGAGGTACTTGCCCTTCTTGAGGAACTTGGGGCTGAACCCGGCGTACGGGCCGAACATCAGGTACGACTGCCCGTCGACCACGCGCGTGTCGAGGTGCGGCACCGACATGGGCGGGGCGCCGACGTCGGCCTTGCCGTAGACCTTGGCCTGGTGGCGCGCCACGAGCTCGGGGTTGGACGTGCGCAGGAACTCGCCCGAGATGGGGAACCCGCCGAAGCCCTTGATCTCCGGGATGCCGGCCGACTGCAGCAGCGGCAGCGCGCCGCCGCCGGCGCCCACGAACACGAACCGCGCGGTGACGGTGTGGGTGCGCTCCGGTGCGTTCCAGCTGCGGTCCTTGACCTTGATCTTCCAGCCGCCGGACCGCGCCCGGCGGATGCTCTTGACCTCGTGCTGCAGGCGGACGTCGGCGCCGCGCGCCGTCATCGACGCGACGAGCTGGTGGGTCAGGGCACCGAAGTTCACGTCCGTGCCGGCGGTGTTGCGGGTCGCGGCGACGGGCTCGGCCTCGTCGCGGCCCTCGACCAGCAGGGGAGCCCAGTCCGCGAGGGTGCCGCGGTCGGCGGAGAACTCCATGTCCTTGAACAGCGGGTGCGCCGACAGCGTCTCGTGGCGGCGGCGCAGGAAGTCGACGTTCTTCTCGCCGCGCACGAACGTCATGTGCGGGGTGCGCTGGAGGAAGTCGGTGCTGGTCAGCGCGCCCTGCGCCAGCAGGTGGTGCCAGTACTCGCGGGAGATCTCGAACTGCTCGTTGATCTTCACCGCCTTGGAGATGTCGATCGACCCGTCCTTGCGCTCCGGGGTGTAGTTGAGCTCGCACAGCGCGGCATGCCCGGTCCCGGCGTTGTTCCACGGGTTGCTCGACTCGAGCGCGACGTCGTCCAGGCGCTCGTAGAGGCGGATGGTCCAGGTCGGCTCCAGCTGCTGGATCAGCGTGCCGAGCGTGGCGCTCATGATGCCGCCGCCGATCAGGACGACGTCGACCTGGTCCGTGGCGTTCGAGGTAACGGCAGTCATGGCTCGCGAGTCTAGGACTACGTGAAAACCGTCACGTATGACCCAGTTCACAACGCGTCGTCAGATCCGGCGTGACGTGTGTCACGCCCGCTCGGCTCAGGCGGGCTCGGGCGGCGGGTCGCCCGCGGCGGCGTCGCGCGCGAGCGGGCGCTGCAGGCGCATGACGTCGTGCCAGGCGCCCAGCTTCCAGCCGACGCCCTGCTCGACGCCGATCTCCCGGAACCCGAGCGCGCGGTGCAGGCCCACGCTCGCGTCGTTCGGCAGCGTGATCCCGGCGATGGCAGTGCGGTAGCCGCGGGCGGTGAGCCGCTCCAGCAGGGCCGCGTACAGGGCCCGGCCCAGGCCGGTGCGTCGCGGGGCGTCGACGGCGAGGTAGACGCTGACCTCCGTGGTCCACCGGTACGCCGGCCGCGGCCGGTACGGGGAGCCGTAGGCGTACCCGAGCACGGCGCCGTCCTGCTCGGCCAGCAGCCACGCGTGGCGGGCGGCGTACGCCTCGATGCGGTGCGCGAGCTCGGCCGCCGACGGGGGCGCGTCCTCGAAGCTCGTCGCCGTCCCGGTGACGTACGGGGCGTAGACGGCGGCGCAGGCCGCGGCGTCCGACGCGAGACCCGCGGGGTCCAGATGGGCGGGGCGGATGGTGGCGGCCACGCGACGACCGTAGCGTGGCGCCGTGGCGAGCGAAGCGGTGACGACGGTCCAGCGGCGGGTGCTGCTGGTCGCGATCCTGGCGACCTTTGTCGCCTTCCTCGACGGCACGGTCGTCACGGTGGCGCTGCCCGCCATCGGGCGCGCGCTGGGTGGCGGGGGAGAGGCCGCGCTCGGGCTGCAGCAGTGGGTGGTGGACGCCTACCTGGTCACGCTCGGGTCGCTGATCCTGCTCGCTGGGTCCCTGTCGGACGTGCACGGGCGGCGGCGCGTGCTGGTGGCCGGGCTCGCGGGGTTCGCCGTCGCGTCCGCGGCGTGCGCGCTCGCGCCCACGGGGCCGGTGCTGGTCGGCGCGCGGGCCGTGCAGGGCGTGGCCGGGGCGCTGCTGGTGCCCAGCTCGCTCGCGATGATCGTCTCGGCGTTCGACGGCGCGGCCCAGGGCCGGGCGATCGGCCGCTGGACCGCCTGGACCGGCACGGCCGCCATCGTCGGCCCCCTCGTGGGAGGCGTGCTCGTCGACACCCTGTCCTGGCGGTTCGTGTTCTGGCTGACCGTGCCCGTCTGCCTGCTCACCCTGATGCTGGCGCGCGCCCTGCCCGCCGGCCAGCCCGACCACGGCCGCCGGCTCGACCTCGCCGGGGCCGTGCTGGCCGCCGTCGGCCTGGCCGGGACCGTGAGCGCGCTCATCGAGGCCGAGCGGCTCGGGTGGGGGTCGCCGCTCATCGTGGCCGCGCTCGTGGTCGGCGTCGCGTGCCTGGCCGGGTTCCTGGTGTGGGAGCGGCGGGCGCCCGACCCGATGCTGCCGCTGCGGCTGTTCCAGATCCGCAACTTCGCCTGGGGCAACGCCGCCACCGCCGCGATCTACGGGGCGCTCGGGTTCGGCGGGTTCCTGGTCACCCTGTTCCTCCAGCAGGTGGCCGGGTACCCCGCCACGTTCGCCGGGCTCGCGCAGCTGCCCGCGACGTTCGCGATGCTCGGCCTGTCGGGCCGGTTCGGGGCGCTCGCGGGCCGCTACGGGGCACGGGCGTTCATGACCGTCGGGCCGCTGCTCGCCGCCGCCGGGTTCCTGCTGCTGCTCGCCACCGACGAGCACGCCACCTACTGGACGCAGGTGCTGCCCGGGCAGGTCGTGTTCGGCCTGGGCCTGTCGGTCACCGTCGCGCCGCTCACCGCAGCGATCCTGGGCTCCGCCCCGCCCGCCGACGCCGGCATCGCCTCCGCCGTGAACAACGCGGTCGCGCGCGTCGCCGGCCTCGTGGTGGTGGCGTTCGCGGGCGTGATCCTGGGCGGGGCGCTCGACGTCGGCACGTTCCACCGCGGGCTCGTGGTCACGGCGGCGCTCTTCGCGGTCGGCGGTCTGGTCAGCCTTGCGGGGATCCGTGGGAGGCTCGGCGGGTGAACACGCCTGCCTGGCTGGGACGCGCCCTGCGCTCCCGCCGCGCGGGGACCGAGCGCGGCGTCGTCGCCGCCCTGTGCCCCGACCTCGCCCCCACCCTCGCCGTCACGTCCGAGTCGTTCGACGACGACGGCCCCATCCCGCTGCGGCACGCCGGCCGCGGCGTGGGCGACAACGTCTCGCCGGCGCTCGCCTGGTCCGACGCACCCGAGGGCACGGCCCAGCTGCTGCTGGTCATGGAGGACCCGGACGTGCCGCTGCTGCGCCCGGTCGTGCACTGCCTGGCGCTCTTCGACGCGGACGCCGTCGGCGTGGGCGAGGGCGGGCTGCCGGGCTACCACGGCCCGCGGGCGCTCGCAGGGCACGGCCCGCACGTGTACGGGTTCCACGTGTTCGCCGTCGACCGGCCGCTCGACGTGACGCACGGCGGTCCCCAGCGCTACTCCGACATCGTGCGCCGGGCGGCGCGGCACGTCATCGCGCGCGGCGTGCTGTTCGGCACGCAGGAGCGCTGAGCCTCAGGCCGGCTTGCGCCACACGGAGACGTGGCGCGTGCTCTCGGCCGTGAACGGGGCGCGGTGCCAGCCGGACCACCGGTGCTCGGGCTCGAGCCCGGCCAGGCGGGCCATGAGGTCCAGCTCGGACGGCCAGACGTAGCGGAAGTTGAGGCTGCCGTACCGGAAGCGGCCGTCGGCCTCGCGCGTGTAGTGGTGCGAGACGGCCTTCTGCGTGACCAGGTCGAACGTGTCGAACCCGACGTGCCGGTCCGAAACGTCGAACGGCACCGCCGTCTGGCCGGGCGGCAGGCGGCGCAGGTTCGGCACGCCCACCTCGACGAGGAACCGCCCGCCGGGCGCCAGGTGTCGTGCCGCGTTGGCGAAGCACTCGACCTGGGCGTCCTGGGTGTGCAGGTTCCCGATGGTGTTGTAGACGAGGTAGACCAGCGCGAACGTCCCGGCTCCGGGCGCCGTCGCGGTGGCCATGTCGCCGACGACGACGGGCATCGTCGCGGCGTCGGCCTTGGTGCGCAGGCGGTCGACCATGGGCGCGGACAGCTCGATGCCGGTGACCGCGACGCCCCGCTGGTGCAGCGGCACCGCGACGCGGCCCGTGCCGATCGCGAGCTCGAGCGCGGGGCCGGCGCCGGCCAGGTCCGCGAGCACGTCGACCGTGGGCACGAGCACCTCGGGGGAGAACATCGGGTCGGCCGGGTCGTCGTAGCGGCGCGCCTCGCCGTCGGTCCACAGGTCGCTGCTGGTCATGGTCACCGAGCCTGCAGGCGACCCGCGTCACAGGCCAGGGATTTGCCTCAGAGGGCGAGCTTGAAGCCCTCGTGCGACTGGGCGTAGCCGAGGCGGCGGTAGAAGGCGTGCGCGTCGGGGCGCTGCTTGTCGCTCGTGAGCTGCGCCAGCGCGCAGCCCCGCTCCCGGCCACGGGCGTGCGCGTGCTCCATGAGCGCGCGGCCCACGCCCCGGCCGCGCAGCCGGGCGTCCACCCGCACCGCCTCGACCAGCAGTCGTGTGGCGCCGTTGCGCGAGATCCCGGGCACGAACGTCAGCTGCATGCAGCCCACCACCTCGCCGTCGAGCACGGCCACGACCAGCTCGTCGTTGGGGCTCGCCTCGATCGCCTCGAAGCCCGCCACGTGGGCCGGGCCGAACGCGCCGGTGCGGGCGGCGGCGACGGCGTCGTCGGCGATCAGCGCGACGACGCGCTCCAGGTCCGCGCGGGTGGCGGGGCGGAACGAGACCGGCAGGTCGGCGGGGAGGCTCACGTCGCGAGCGTAGCCGGGCGCCATATGGGCTCGACCTGTGTCGGTGGCACGGGTGAGGATCGTTCCTATGCCCTCGACCGCCGCCCGTTCGGGCGCCCTCGCGTTCTGGGACCAGCTGCCCCGGGACGGGCGATGGCTGCTGTCCACCGTGGTGGTGCAGTTCTTCGGGCGCGGGCTGACGCTGCCGTTCACGATCATCTACCTGCACGAGGTGCGGGGGTTCTCGCTGGGGCTCGCCGGCACGCTGATGGGCCTCATCGCGATCGTCGGGTTCGCCGTGACCGGGCCCGCGGGCGTGCTGGTGGACCGGTTCGGGGCGCGCGTCGTCGTGCTCGGCGGGCTCTTCTCCGCCGCCGCGGGGCTCGCGCTGCTCGCGTTCGCGACCGTGCCCTGGGTGGCCGCCGTGGCGCTGTGCCTGTTCGGCGTGCAGCTCGGCGTCTCGTGGCCGGCCGTCAACGCGCTGGTCGCCACCGTCGTCAAGGGCGACCTGCGCCAGCAGTACTACGGCGTGAACTTCGCGCTGCTCAACCTCGGCATCGGGGTGGGCGGCGTGTTCGGCGGCCTGCTGGTCGACGTGCACCGGCCGCACACGTTCGTCGTCGCGTTCCTGGTGAACGCTGCCACGTTCGTGCCGCCGATGTTCGTGCTGTTCGGGCCCCTGCGGCACCTGCACGGGCGTGCGGAGCGCCCGGAGGCCCACCACGACGAGGGCGCCGCGCCCGGCGGGTCCTACCTTGCGATCCTGCGCCGCCCCGAGGTGGCGTGGCTGACCGTGCTGGCGCTGCTGTCGAGCTTCGTGGGCTACGGCCAGATGGAGGGCGGGTTCCCGGCGTTCGCGCGGCAGGCCTCGCAGGTGTCCACACGCGTCATCGGCTTCGCGTTCGTGGTCAACACCGTGGTGATCGTCTGCCTGCAGTTCTGGGTCATGGGCCGCACCCGCGGGCGGCGGCGCACCCGCGTGCTCATGGTCATGGCGGTCACCTGGGCGGTGTCGTGGCTGGTGCTCGGCGCGACGGGGCTGGTGCCCGGCACCGCGGCCGCCGTCGCCGGCGTGCTGGCCTTCCACGCGCTGTTCGGGTTCGGCGAGACGATGCTCCAGTCCGCCATGCCGGCCATCACCAACGAGATGGCGCCCGACCACCTGCGCGGCCGCTACAACGCCGTCAACTCGGCGGCGTTCCAGGCGGGCACCATCGCCGGCCCCGTTGTGGCCGGGTTCCTGCTGGAGCACCACCTCAGCGGCGGGTTCATCGGGGTCGTGGCGGTCGGGTGCGCCGGCGTCGTCGCCTCGCTCGTCGCGCTGGAGCGGCGCATCACGCCGCGCGTCAACGGCATGGAGCCGGCCCCTGAGACGTCAGGCGACGACGAGCAGGTCGCGCGGGGAGTCGTTGAGGGGGCGTGACCCGTTCGGGGTGTCCTCCGGGAACGCCACGACGATGTCCTCGATCCGCACGCCGAACTGCCCCGGCAGGTAGATCCCCGGCTCCACCGAGAAGCACATGCCCGGCTCGATGGGCAGGCTCTCGCCCTCGACCATGTACGGCGGCTCGTGCGTGGTCAGCCCGATGCCGTGGCCCGTGCGGTGGATGAAGTGCTCGCCGTACCCGGCGTCGTCGATGACGCGGCGGGCGGCCCGGTCGACGTCCTGGCAGGTGGCGCCCGGCCGCACGGCGTCGCGCCCCGCCTGCTGGGCGGCGCGGACGACGTCGTGCACCTCGCGTTCCTGCGCCGTCGGCTCGCCCACGTGGACGGTGCGGGTGGTGTCGGAGCCGTAGCCGTCCGCGAGGCCGCCGAAGTCGAGCACCACCATGTCGCCGTCCTCGATGACGGTGCTGCCCGCGTCGTGGTGCGGGTCCGCGCCGTTGGCGCCCGCGCACACGAGCGTGAAGTCGACCTGCTCGTGCCCGTGCTCGCGCAGCAGCGCCGCGAGGTCGGCGGCGACGTCCGACTCGCGGCGGCCCGCGAAGCGGCGCGTGAGGATCTCGCCGAACACGGCGTCCGCACCTGCCCCCGCGGCGGCCATGCGCGCGACCTCCTCGGACGACTTCACGGCCCGCAGCATCGGCAGCGCGCGCGTCACGGCCTGGTACGACGTGCCCGGCAGCGCGCGCTGCAGCCCCAGCACGTGCAGCGCCCACGCGGAGTCGCTGATCGCATACCGCCCGTGGGGCCGCAGCAGCCGCCCGGCGACGGCGTGCTCGTCCTCACCGTCCGACCACGCGAGGGCCTCCACCGGGGACGCCGCGTGCCGCTCCAGGTCGTGCGCCTCGAGCCTCGGCACGACGACGAGCGCGTCGGCGACGCCGTCGTTCCCGCCCTCCGGCGTGGTGCCCGCGGCGGGGACCACCAGCAGGGTGAGCCGCTCGGCGGCCGTGTCGGACGTGTGCCCGAGGAAGTAGGCCAGGTCCGCGCCGGGCGTGACGAGCAGCCCGTCGAGCCCGGCCCGGGCGGCGGCGTCGGCCGCGCGGCGGCGCCGGCCTGCGTACACGTGCGGGGCGAAGGGGGTCACCTGGCCAGCGTAAGCAGCGGGGATGGTTTCGACAGGCTCAAGCACCGGGGGGGTGGCGTCAGAGCCGGACCACGACCTTGCCACGCACGTGGCGGGACTCGCTCAGGCGGTGCGCCTCCGGGGTGTCCTCCAGCGGGAAGACGTGCGCCACCTCGACCTTCACGGTCCCGGCGTCGAGCAGCTCGCGCAGCGCGTCGAGGTCGGCGGTCGAGGGGCGCGCCCACACGTAGTGGCCGCCGTGCTCGTCGCGGGCGGAGGCGTCGAGGACCGACGTCATCACGCCGCCGGCCTTGAGCAGCGGGGCGGTCTGCTGGACGGCGCCGTGGCCGAAGTAGTCGAGCACGACGTCGACGCCGTCGGGCGCGAGCGCGCGGACGGCGTCGGGCAGGCCGTCGCCGTACGCGACGGGCTCGACGCCCAGGGTGCGCAGCCAGGCGTGGTTGGCCTCGGAGGCCGTGCCGATCACGCGGGCGCCGAGCGCGCGGGCGATCTGCACGGCGAACGAGCCGACGCCCCCGGACGCGGCGTGCACCAGCACCGTCTGCCCCACGGTGACGCCCGAGCGGTGCACCGACTGGTACGCGGTCAGGCCGGCCAGCGGTACGGCCGCGGCCTCCTCGAAGGACAGGTTCGCGGGCTTGCGCGCCAGCGTGCGCACGGGCGCGCTCACCAGCTCGGCGAACGTGCCCTGCTGCACCCAGTCCTTGCGGACGTACCCGAACACCTCGTCGCCCACCTGGAGCTCGGGGGTGTCGAGGCCCACCTGCTCGACGACGCCCGCGACGTCCCACCCCGGGACCACGGGGAACGTGAGCGTGATGGCGCCCTCGAGCCAGCCCTCGCGGATGGACCAGTCCACGGGGTTGACCGCGGCGGCCTTGACGCGGACCAGCACGCTGTCGGAACCGGGCCGCGGGTCCGGCTGCTCGGTGAGCTCGAGGACGTCCGCGTGGCCGTACCGGGAGTAGGTGATCGCTCGCATGGTCGAGACCTTTCGTGGCAGGTGTCGTTCCGGTCAGCTGGGGTTGCAGCGGGCGGCCAGCACGGCCACCAGCCCCACGTCGGGGCGCCAGGGCTCCAGGTTCCAGGTGGCCTTGTCGGGCGCCCCGACCGAGTGGCACACCAGCTGGTCGTGCATCCCGGGGGTGTCGGCGTCCGGGTGGGCGGCCGTGAGCTCCGCCCAGACGAGCGCCACCCCGGCTGCGCCGGCGGTGCGGGCCCAGGGCGTCGGGTCGACGGCGAGCGACCGCCCGCCCTCGCGGTTGCCCCACGTGGCCGAGACGACCGCCTGGGTGCCCATCGTGAGCGTGACCGGCGGCGGCACCGCCTGCGCGCCGGACGGCATGTGCAGCTCGGCGGCGTCCGGCTCGACGACCACGAGCCGCGCCCCGCCCGTGGGGGCTGTGAGGCCGCCGATCACCTTCCCGTCGGCGTCCAGCACGCTCGCCCCGCCGTCGGACGTGCGCCGCAGCGTGACGGCCAGCGACGCCATCTCGGGGGCCACGTCCAGCACCGCGCCCGACGGGAGCGCGGCCGGGTCGACCGTCAGGGTGGCGACGCCGTCCTTGGCCAGCGTCACGTGCGCCGAGTCCACGAGGGCGTGCGGCGCCACCACCTGGACGGTCACGTCGCCCGAGGTCAGGTCCAGCTCGAGCCCGCGGGGCCCGACGTCGTCGACGTCGGGGGAGGCGGACGGCGACGGCGAAGGCGAGCTCGCGGCCTGCCCGGGGGACGGCGTGCACGCGGCGAGCGACAGCGCGACCACCAGCGCGCCGAGGGGCACTGCCGCCCGGAGGCGGCGGGGCGGCGCGGACGACATGCCTCCACCCTAGGATCGCCGCCTGGGGCTAGCGCTCGGCGATGACGTCCTCCGGCGCCTTGTCCGCCCGCCAGCCGCGCCAGCGCGCCGCGCGCAGACGTGCCGTGGGGTCGTCGGCCGGGTCGCCCGTCCAGCCGGCGTGCTCGACCTCGCCGATCTGCTTCGGCGTGACCCACCGGGCGTGGGCGGCGTCGACGCGGGGGACGTCGTCGAGCGGGGGCGTCTTGCGCTCCGACGCGCCCAGGGTGGCGGCGAGGTCGCGGCGGTCGGCGTCGGTGAAGCCCGTCCCCACCTTCCCCGCGTAGCGCAGCTCGCCTCCGTCGCCCGGGACGGCCATGAGGAGCGCGCCCGCCATGCGGGCGTCCTCGCCGTGCTCGCCCGCGTGCAGGGGCCGCCACCCGACGACGACGACCTCCTGGGTGGCCGTGTGCTTGAGCTTGAGCCACTGCCGCGACCGCCGCCCCGGAAGGTAGGTGGAGGTGCGGCGCTTGGCCATGACCCCCTCGAGCCGGAGCCGGCGCGACGTCTCCAGCGCCGCGTCGAGGTCGCCGTCGAACGCCGGGGGCACGTGCACCGGGCGTTCGGCCGCCAGCACCTCCTCGAGCAGCGCCCGGCGCTCGTCGTACGGGGCGTGGAGCAGCGAGCGGTCGCCCACCTGGAGCACGTCGAACACCATGAGGTCCACCGCGCCGGCGTGCTGCTGGAGCCGCCGGAAGTCGGGGCGGCCGCGCCCGTCGAGGGCGACGACCTCAGCGTCGAGCACGACCGGCAGGTCGCCGCGCACCTGGCCGGCGAGCGGCGCGAGCTCCGGGTACGTGCGCGTGAGGTCCTGGCCGTTCCGGGAGGCGAGCCGCAGCACCGGGTCGCCGTCGGCGCCCGCCGTGACCGTGGCGAGCGCGCGGTAGCCGTCCCACTTCATCTCGAACGCCCAGTCGCCGGTGTCGGCGCGCAGCGAGCGGAGGTCCGACGGCTCGGCGGGGCTGGCGAGCATGGGGGAGACGGCGGTGGCCCCGGCGGTCGAGCTCGTCGAGGCCTTCCGTGGCGCCGGGGCCGTGGCTTCGACGGGCTCGACCGCCGGGTCGCCCGGCTGCGCCTTGGTGCGGTGGATCAGCCACTGGTTGTCGTCCTTCCCCGTGCGGATCAGGGCCAGGCGGCGCGGCCCGCGGCGCTCGCTGCGCAGGGTGACGATGACCTCCTTGCCCTCGCGCCACTTCTCGAGGTCGTACGTGCCGGCGTCCCAGATGGTGACCTCGCCGCCGCCGTACTCGCCGCGCGGGATGGAGCCCTCGAAGGACCCGTAGGCCAGCGGATGGTCCTCGGTCTGCACGGCGAGGTGGTTCTGCCCCGGGTCGGTGGGCTCGCCCTTGGGCAGGGCCCAGCTCACGAGCACGCCCTCGCGCTCCAGGCGGAAGTCCCAGTGCAGGCGGCGGGCGTGGTGCTCCTGGATCACGAAGGTGGGGGCGCCTGGCGTCTCGACGGGCTCGACCACCGGGGTGTCGAACGGCTCGGGCGTGCGCGCCGGGTCGCGTTTGGCGTTGTAGGTGGCGAGCCGTTCGAAGCGGGCCAGGTGGGCCGGGGTGGGCTCGAGCTGGGACAGGTGTCCGGCCGTCAGGCCCTCGAGCAGGTCGCCGTCCCGGGCGACCCGGTCGAGCACCTCCTCGAAGCCGAGGTGCCGCAGCCCCGGGTCGTCGAGCTCCTCCCACGTGCGCGGCGCGGCGACCGTGGGGTGCGCGCGGCCGCGCAGCGAGTACGGCGCGATGGTGGTCTTGGCGCCGTTGTTCTGCGACCAGTCCACCAGCACCTTGCCGCCGCGCAGCGACTTCTTCATGTCGCTGACCACCAGGTCGGGGTGCTCGGCCTCGAGGTAGCGGGCGAGCTCGTGCGCGACGGCGGAGACCTGGTCGGTCGACGCCGGCCTGGCACCCTCGGGCGCGGACCCGGCGTCCAGCGCGGCGTACAGGTGGATCCCCTTCGAGCCGCTCGTCACGGGCAACGGCTCCAGGCCCATGCCCTGAAGGATCGCCCGCGCCAGGCGCGCGACCTCCGCGCACTCGGCCAGCCCCGCGCCCTCGCCGGGGTCGAGGTCGAGCACCAGCCGGTCGGGTGGCAGGTGCGCTCCCGTGCGGCCCACCTGCCACTGGGGCACGTGCAGCTCGAGCGTCGCCGTCTGGCCCAGCCAGGTGAGGGTGGCGACGTCGTCGACCAGCACGTAGTCGTTGGCGGAGCTCTTGTGCTGGATGCGGTGCGTGCGCACCCACGACGGCGTGGACCGGTCGGCGTTCTTCTGGAAGAACACCTGGCCGTCGACGCCGTCGGGCCAGCGCTTGCGCGTGACGGGCCGGCGCCGCACGTGGGGCAGCAGCACGGGGGCGATGCGCGCGAGGTAGTCGAGCACCTCGCCCTTGGTGGTCCCCGTGGCGGGGTAGAGCACCTTGTCCAGGTTGGAGAGCTGGAGCCGGTGCCCGTCGACGGTGACGCTGAGCGGCGCGGCCACGGGTCCATGCTGACCCCGATGGACCTCACAGGGAACTGCTACGGGGTTTCGCCCACGACTGTGGGCGCCGCGGCCTACCGTGGGGGCGTGACCGAAGAGCTCCAACGGCCCGCCATCGACACCGACGCCGGCACCGCCGCCGCACGCGAGCTTCTCCACTCGCTGCGCCGCATGATGCTCAGCTACCGGTTCGGCATCGACGAGATCATGACCAAGATCAACATCCTCCGCGAGGAGTTCCGCAACATCCACGACTACAACCCGATCGAGCACACCGGCTCGCGGCTCAAGTCGTTCGAGTCGATCCTCGCCAAGGCGAAGCGCAAGGGCATCCCCCTGACGCCGCAGAGCCTGCGCGAGAGCATGTTCGACATCGCGGGCGTGCGCGTGACCTGCAGCTTCGTGTCCGACATCTACCGGGTGCGCGACATGCTCGTGGCGCAGCGCGACATCACCGTGGTGGACGAGCGCGACTACATCGCGCACCCGAAGCCCACCGGGTACAAGTCGCTGCACCTCATCGTGCACATCCCCGTGTACCTCTCGGACCGGGTCGAGGACGTCATCGTCGAGATCCAGCTGCGCACCATCGCGATGGACTTCTGGGCCAGCCTCGAGCACAAGATCTTCTACAAGTACGGCGGGTCGGTGCCCAAGCACCTGACGGACTCGCTACGGCTCGCGGCGGAGGTCGCCTGGTCGCTCGACACGTCGATGGAGCGCATCCACGACGAGATCAAGCTGATCCAGGAGGACCGCGACGCGGAGGGCCTGCGCCACCCGTCGACCCTGCTGCGGCCGGAGGAGATCCTCGAGGCGTTCATGCGCTCGGTGGACGTGGGGGAGTGACCGGCGTCACCATGGCTGGATGCGGGCCATCTGGAAAGGTGCGGTGACGTTCGGGCTCGTCAACGTGCCCGTGAAGCTGTACAGCGCCACGGAGGACCACGACGTGCCGCTGCACCAGGTGCACGACGCCGACGGCGGGCGCATCCGCTACCAGCGGGTGTGCGAGCTGGACGGCGCCGTCGTGCCGTACGAGCACATCGACAAGGCGTACGACGACGGCGAGCACACGGTGGTGCTCTCGAAGGACGACCTGGCCGGCCTGCCGGCCGAGCGCGACCGCGAGATCGACGTCGTGGAGTTCGTGCCGTCCGACCAGATCGACCCGATCATGCTGGACCGCACGTACTACCTGGAGCCCGACTCGAAGTCGACCAAGGCGTACGTGCTGCTGCGCCGCACGCTGCAGGAGACGGACCGGACGGCGATCGTGAAGTTCGCGCTGCGGCAGCGCACCCGGCTGGCCGCGCTGCGCGTGCGCGACGACGTGCTGGTGCTCCAGACGCTGCTGTGGGCCGACGAGGTGCGCGAGGCCGACTTCCCGTCGCTGGAGGGCGAGGTCGCGGTGTCGGACAAGGAGCTGGCGATGTCGCAGCAGCTCGTCACGAGCTTCGAGTCGGACTTCGCGCCCGAGCAGTTCGGGGACGAGTACCAGGTGCAGCTGCGCACCCTCATCGACGCCAAGATCGCCAAGGGCGAGACGGTGAGCAGCGCGGAGACCTTCGGGGCCGAGGGCGAGCAGGGCGAGGGCGCCGAGGTGATCGACCTCATGGAGGCCCTGCGCCGCAGCGTCGACGACGCGCGCTCGCGCCGGAAGAGCGGATGACAGCGTAAGACAAAACGCCGTCCGCGGTCGTTGCTTCGGGCAGCGACACGGGTTCTGATGACCTCCGGGGAGCCTGCAGGCGTCCCCGCGGTGGTGAGAGACACGCGCCGCCGCGTCCTGTGTACGACGAGGTATCTCAGGAGGAAACCCGTGTTCTCATCCCATGCACGCGGCCGGACGAGATGGCTGGCAGCCGTCGCGGTCGCCGCCACCGTGGCCGCCCCCGCGGTGGCACTGGCCACCCCGGCGGCCGCCGCCGGGTCGCCCTGTCCCTGGGTCGGCTCCGGAGCGTCGGACCTGGCCCGCGCCCAGCAGGTCGTGGCGCAGATGACGTCCGCCGAGAAGATCTCCATGGTCCACGGGACCAGCGGGTCGGCCTACACCGGGTACGTGCCCGGCGTGCCGCGGCTCTGCATCCCGGCCCTCACCATGCAGGACGGCCCCGTGGGCGTCCGCATGAACGGCACGACGGCGCTGCCCTCGGCGTCGACCCTCGCCGCCACGTGGGACACCAAGGACGCCAAGCAGTACGGCCAGGTGATCGGCGCCGAGGACCACGACAAGGGCGTCGACGTCGACCTGGGGCCGACCGTCAACATCGTGCGCGACCCGCGCTGGGGCCGCGCCTTCGAGTCGTACAGCGAGGACCCGTACCTCACGGGCGCCATCGGCACCGAGGACATCAAGGGCATCCAGTCGCAGGGCGTCATGGCCCAGGTCAAGCACTGGGCCGTCTACAACCAGGAGACCAACCGCAACGCGGTGAGCGACGACGCCGTGGTCTCGGACCGCGTGGTCCACGAGATCTACACCAAGGCGTTCGAGGCCATCGTCGACGACGCGAACCCGTCGTCGGCCATGTGCTCCTACTCCGTCATCAACGGCGTGTTCGCCTGCGAGAACTCCTACCTGGACAACATCCTCAAGAACCAGTTCGGCTTCCAGGGCTTCATCACGTCGGACTGGGGCGGCACGCACTCCACGGTCGCCTCGGCCAACGCCGGCATGGACATGGAGATGCCGGGCGACAGCTACTTCGGGGCGAGCCTCGCCGCGGCCGTCTCGGCGGGCACGGTGCCGCAGTCGCGGGTCGACGACATGGTCACGCGCATCCTGCGCGAGGAGTTCCGGTTCGGGCTGGTGGACGACCCGCTGCCGCAGACGCCGGACGCCGTCGTCTCGAACGCCGACCACGTCGCCACCGCGCGCCAGGTCAGCGAGGACGGCACGGTGCTGCTCAAGAACGACGGCGTGCTGCCGTTCTCGGCGTCGAGCACCCACTCGATCGCGGTGATCGGGGCCGGCGCCGGCGCGCAGACCATGATCGCGGGCGGCGGCAGCGCCGCCGTCTCCGGGACGGGCACCGTGACGCCGCTGGCCGGCATCACGGCCCGCGCCCAGAAGGACGGCATCGACGTCACGTACGCGCAGGGGCCGGCCTCGGGCGGCGCGCTGCCTGCGGTCGACAGCTCGGCGCTCACGCCGGCGTCGGGCACGGGCCACGGCCTGACCGCCCAGTTCTACTCGGGCACCACGCTCAGCGGCGACCCGGTCGCCACGCGCGTGGACCCGCAGGTGGACTTCACGTGGGGCGACGCACCCGTGGCGGGTCTGGGCGCCACCAACTGGTCGGCCCGCTGGACCGGCACGCTCACCGCGCCGGCCACGGGCACGTACACGTTCTCGACGACGTCGGACGACGGCAGCCGCCTGATCGTGAACGGCACCACCGTGGTGGACAACTGGGGCGACCACGCCTCGCAGACCAAGACGGGCACCATCGCCCTCACCGCCGGCCAGAGCGTCCCGGTCGAGGTGGACTACTACCAGGCCGGCGGCGGCGCCAACCTCACCCTCGGCTGGACCGTGCCGGGCGTCGACCTGGTGCAGCAGGCCGCCCAGACCGCCGCGGCGGCCGACGTGGCCGTCGTGTACGCCAACGACGCCGAGTCCGAGGGCAGCGACCTGGGCAGCATCGACCTGCCGGGGCAGCAGAACGCCCTCATCAGCGCGGTCGCGGCCGCCAACCCGCACACGGTCGTGGTGCTGAACACCGGGTCCGCCGTGACGATGCCGTGGCTGGGCAGCGTCCAGGGCGTGCTCGAGGCCTGGTACCCCGGCCAGGAGGCGGGCGACGCCATCGCCTCGCTCCTGTTCGGCGACACCAACCCGTCGGGCAAGCTGCCGGTCACGTTCCCGAGGTCGCTGGCGGACGTGCCGGCGTCGACCACCGCGCAGTGGCCCGGCACCGGCGGCACGGTGCAGTACTCGGAGGGGCTCGACGTCGGCTACCGCTGGTACGACGACAAGGGCGTGGCCCCGCTGTTCCCGTTCGGGTACGGCCTGTCGTATACGACCTTCAAGGTCTCGGACCTGAAGGTCAGCCCCGTCATGGCCGAGGGCGGCAAGGTCATCGCCCAGGCGACGGTCGCCAACACGGGCAGCCGTGAGGGGTCCGACGTCGTCCAGGTCTACCTGTCCCAGCCCGCCGGCAGTGGCGAGCCGCCGAAGGGTCTGGTCGGCTTCGCCAAGGTGGACCTCAAGCCTGGGCAGTCCAAGAACGTCAACGTCCAGATCTCGGCGCGCGACGCCTCGACCTGGGACAGCGACGCGCAGCAGTGGACGCTCACCCCGGGCACCTACACGGTGCGCGCGGGCGACTCGTCGGCCGACCTGCCCGCGGCGGCGACGTTCGCCGTCACGGACACCGCCACGCCGCGGTGGACCACCGTCGAGGCCCCGGCCGTCGTGCTCCCGGGCAAGCCGGCCACGGTGACCACCACGTTCCACAACGGCTCGACCACCCCGGCCGGCCGTCCCACGACGGCGCTCGCCGCGCCCGACGGCTGGACGGTCGCCCCCGCCGGCACCGCCACGGTCGCCTCGGTGGCCCCCGGCGCCACGGCGAGCTCGACCTGGACGGTCACCCCGGCGGCGGACGCGACCCCGGGCGCGGCCACGCTCACCGCGTCGACCACGTACACCGGCGGCGGCAAGGTGAGCGGCACGGGCACGGTCAAGATCCCGTACCCGAGCCTGGGCGCGGCCTTCGACACCGTGGGCGTGAGCGACGACTCGAACGAGTCGGGCGGCAACCTCGACGGGTCCGGGTACAGCTTCTCGGCCCAGGCCCTGGCGTCGGTGGGCGTCACGCCCGGGGCGGCGGTGCCGGGGGGCTCCGGCCTGGTGTTCCCCGACGTCGCGGCGGCAACGCCCGACGCCATGACGACGACCGGCCAGGTCGTGGCCGCTTCGGGCAGCGGCACGCGGCTGGGCGTGCTCGCCGTCGGCACCAACGGGGAGCAGAAGGCCCCCGTCACGGTGACGTACACGGACGGCACGACGTCGACCGCCACGATCGACGTCAACGACTGGTACTCCAACGCCGCGGTCGCGGGCAGCACGCTCGTCGCGACGACGCCGTACTGGAACCGCCCGCCCGGCAGCACGTACCCGCGCACCCAGAAGGTGAGCCTTTACGCGACCACCGTCCCGCTCACGGCGGGCAAGGAGGTCTCGTACCTGACCTTCGGCACCAACACGCACCTGCACGTGTTCACGATCGCCGTGCAGTAGCGGCGCTCCCCCTCGCGGCCCGGCCGGCGTGCGCGCCAGCCGGGCCGCGAGGCCCCGCTCCCCGTCTCGCATGACGGCGGCGTGTGCGGCCGTCAGGAGCGGGCGCGGGGCCGCCCGCAGCAGCCGCCCGACGGCGTCCGCCCGGGCCAGCGCGACGGCCCAGGTGAGGGTGACGTCGGTCCGGTCCCCGGGGGTCGGGCCGCCCCCGGCGAGCGGGCCGCCCCCGGAAGTGGATCCCGTCGAGACCACGACGTCCGCCGCCCCCACGAGGTCGCCCGAGACCGCCAGCCGCGCCCGCCCCGGCGTCCGCGGGCCCGGCTCGGTCGCCGACTCGAGCAGCAGGCCCACCCGCAGGGCCCACCCCAGCGGGCTGCGCACCCGCACCCGCACGGACGACCACGGCAGCGCCGTCCGGCCGCCCGCGGCGCGCACCTCCAGCGCTGTCAGCGCGGGCCACCAGTCGGGCCAGGTGAAGGCGGGGTCTGCCAGCACGTCCCACACGTCGTCGGCGCCGGCGGGCAGCCGCCACCGCGAGACGAGCGTGAAGTTGCGCACAACCGCCATGCTGCGCGCCAGATAGCCGGTCGGCGCGTTCTGTCGGGGTTGGCGTCGTCGGACGTCGTCCCGCAAGGTGGGGACCGTGGCCGCACCAACCCGTCGCACGCCGCCTCGCTGGGTCCCCTGGACTCTCGCGGGGGGCGCCGCCCTGCTCGTCTGCCTCGTGTTCGGCATCATGACGGCGTCGGCCAACCTGTCGCTCGGCCCGAACCAGGCCCACTACGAGGTGACCACCACCAGCAACGTGGTCGTGGACCTCGGCCCGCTGGGCACGCTCCAGATCGACTCGCCCGTGAAGCCGCTGGGCGTCGACGTGGTGATCAAGGAGATCCCGGCCAACCTCACCGAGGTGAGCCAGGCGACCACGCTCACGGGGCTCAGCCAGGACCTCAACTCCTACCTCCAGTTCTTCAACACGCCCCAGGTCACCATCGCCGAGGTGGCGCGCGCGCTCGTGGTCGACGCCATCCGCCGCACCCTCATCGCGGTCGTCGTGGTGGGCCTGGTGGGGGCGGGCGTCTGGTTCCTGCTGGGGGCGGTGCGGCGCCGCGAGCTCGCCGAGCGGCTCAAGCCGCGCACGTGGGGCATCACGGCCGGGGTCGCGGCCGCCGCGCTCGTGGCGGGGTGCGTCGCGTCCGACGACGTCGGCACCGCCCCGACCCTGCCGACGTCGCCCGTGTTCGCGGGCACGGCCCTGGCCGGGGCGCGCATCACGGGCCGCCTGGCCGGCGTCATCGACACGTACGGCGAGCAGCTGCTCGGCATCTACCGGCAGAACGAGAAGTTCTACGCCGAGGCCCGCACCAACCTCCAGGCCGCCTGGGCCAAGCAGGCCGGGCTCGACAAGCTCGCGGTGTCGCGCGGCACCGCCGGCCTGCCGACCGAGCCGGCGCCGACGCCCACCGCGTCGCCCGAGCCGAGCGCCACCCCGCCGCAGCACCCGGGCGAGACGTCGCCGGTCACGTTCCTGGTGATCTCCGACCTGCACTGCAACATGAGCATGACGCCGCTGATCCGCGACATCGCCGAGCGCAGCGGCACCGACGTGATCCTCGACGGCGGCGACACCACCATGAACGGCACGGCCGTCGAGAAGGTGTGCGTCGACTCGTTCGCCAAGGCGCGACCCAAGGGCGTGCCCATGGTGGTCGCGGACGGCAACCACGACTCGGCCCTCATCTCCGACGCCGAGCGGGCGCAGGGCATCAAGGTGCTCGACGGCAAGGTGATCGACGTCGACGGCGTCAAGATCCTGGGCGACCGGGACCCGAACGAGACCCGCGTCGGCGAGGGCACGTCGTCGCGCGGCGAGTCGGCAGCGCAGACCGCGGACCGCCTGGCCCGCACCGCGTGCGACGCCGGCGACGTCGACCTGCTGCTCATCCACGACCCGGCGGTCGGCAACGCGTCGATGGCCTCGGGCTGCGTGCCGTTCCAGGTCTCGGGCCACACGCACACCCGGTACGACCCGGTGGTGCGCGGCCAGGGCGTCCGCTATGTGAACGCCTCGACGGCGGGCGCGAAGTCGGGCCAGCCCACCGTCGGCCCGCTGCACGGCACCGCCGAGATGACGCTGCTGCGCTTCGACCCGGTGACGCGCACCTTCACGGACTGGAAGCTCGTCGAGGTGTTCCCGGACAAGACGGCCAAGGTGGGCCCGTGGCAGGTGATCCCGCCGCGGCCCGAGCCGGTGCACGTCGAGCTTCCGAGCGAGACCCCCACAGGAACGCCCGCGTCGCCGTCGACGGACCCCTCGCAGCCGTAGGCTCCGGGGCGTGGACCCCGCTGACCTCACGACCGTCGCCCAGGACTACCTCAAGGCCGTCTGGTCCGAGCTCGAGTGGGTGCCCGCCGGAGGGCAGGCCCGCGTGACCACCGGCCGCCTGGCCGACCGGCTCGGCGTCGGGCCCTCGACCGTCTCCGAGACAGTCCAGCGCCTCTCCGACCAGGGGCTGCTCGACCACGAGCCGTACCGTGGCGTGGGGCTGACCGACCTGGGGCGCGGCTACGCGCTCACCATGGTGCGGCGCCACCGCCTCCTGGAGACGTGGCTCGTCGCCCAGCTCGGGTACGCGTGGGACGAGGTGCACGACGAGGCGGAGACGCTCGAGCACGCCGTCTCCGGCACCCTTATCGAGCGCCTCGACGCGCTGCTCGGCCGCCCGCTGCGCGACCCCCACGGCGACCCCATCCCCGCCGCCGACGGCACCGTGGTGCGCCCCGACGCCGTCCCGCTCGCCGACCTCACGGCGGGGGAGCACGGCGTCGTCGCGCGCATCTGGGATGCCGACCCCGACGACCTGCGGGCGCTCGCGGCCTTGGGCATCGGGCTCGACGTGCGCCTGACCGTCACGGCCGTGCTGCCGCGCCGGGAGGCCGTGACGCTCGCCTGGGAGGGCGGCTCCGCCGACGTCGCGTCCCGGCTCGCTTCGCGGGTGTGGGTCACGCGGGCGTAGGCTCGCGCACGAATCGTTTCGACTCTGCGGGGGCCCACTCTTGTCCACGACCCGGAAGCCGCACGTCGGCGCCGCCCTGTTCGCGCTCTCCCTGGGCGGCTTCACGATCGGCACCACCGAGTTCGCCACGATGGGCCTGCTGCCCCAGATCGGTGACGCCTTCCACGCGAGCGACCCTGTGGTCGGGCACGCCATCACCGCCTACGCGCTGGGCGTGGTGGTCGGCGCCCCGCTGCTCACCGTCGCGGCCGCCCGGCTGAGCCGGCAGCGGCTGCTGCTGGTGCTCATGGGCGCCTATGCGGTGGCCAACCTGCTCTCGGCGGCTGCGCCGAGCATCGGGCTGCTCGTCGCCGGGCGGTTCCTCGCGGGGCTGCCGCACGGCGCGTTCTTCGGCGTCGGCGCGGCGGTCGGCGCGGGCGTGGCCGGCCCCGGCAAGCGCGGGCACGCCGTCTCGATGATGATGACCGGCCTGACCATCGCCAACGTGGTCGGGGTGCCGCTGTCCACGTTCGTGGGGCAGCAGGCGGGTTGGCGGGTCGCGTTCGTGCTGGTGGGCGTGCTCGGGGCCGTCACGCTCGCCGGGCTGCTGGCGTTCGTGCCGCACGAGGGCCCTGTCGACTCCTCGGTGAAGCAGGAGCTGCGGTCGCTGCGCAACGGGCCGCTGTGGATCGGGTTCCTGGCCGGGGCGATCGGGTTCGGCGGCATGTTCGCCGTGTACTCGTACGTGGCCCCCACGATGACGCGCGTCGCGGGGCTCTCGCCCCGGTACGTGCCCTGGGTGCTCGCGGTGTTCGGCGTCGGGATGACGGCCGGAACGCTGCTGGGCGGCCGCCTGGCCGACCGGCACGTGCTGCGCACGATGATCGGCGGCTACGTGGCCACCGGGGCCGCGCTCGCGATCTTCGCCCTCGTGGGCCACCACGTCGTGCTCGCCTTCGTGGCGCTGTTCCTGCTAGGCGTCACGTCGCAGGTACTGGGTCTGTCGATGCAGACCCGCCTCATGGAGCTGTCCCCGGGCGCGCAGTCGCTCGGCGCCGCGCTCTGCCACTCGGCGCTCAACGTGGGCAACGCGTCCGGGGCGTTCTTCGGCGGCCTCGTCATCGCCGCCGGGTGGGGGTACCTGGCGCCCGCGTGGACCGGCGTCGTGCTCACCGTGCTGGGTCTCGCGCTGGTGCTCGCGTTCGGGCGGCAGCAGGTGGGGTCCCACCTCAGGCGGTGAGCGAGGGCGCCGGGGGCCCGAGCTCCGCGCCCCCGGGCCGCAGGCCGTCGACGACGAGCCGCAGGTAGCGCCGCCACAGGTCCGGGTGGGTGTCGCGCAGCGGTGACGCCGTGTGCTGGATCCCGGCGAGAAGCAGCACGACGTCGGCGGCGGCCACGTCGCTGCGGACGGACCCGTCGCGCTGTGCCGCCGTGACCAGCACGTCGACCCGGGCCGTCAGCCGGGCGATCGCGTCCCACACCTCCGGGCTGGCGAGCGACGGCGTGCCGACGACGTCACAGAACGCGCGGTCCCGGTCGAGCGCGCGGACGCCTTCCTCCATGAACGCGAACAGGGCGTCGCCGGGGCCGAGGTCGTGCCGGCCGGCGAGGTGCTCCGCCGTCGCGGCCTGGCCGTCGAGCACGTCGACGACGATCGCCGCGAGCAGGTCTTCCTTGGCGGCGAAGTGCCGGAACACGGTCCCCTTGCCGACGCCGGCGCGCTCGGCGATCTGGGCCACGGAGGCCTCGGCGCCCACCTCGGCGAACACGGCCGCGGCAGCCGTGAGCACGCGTTCGCGGTTCCGGGTGGCGTCGGACCGGGGCGCGCGCCCCCCGCTGAGGCTGTCCATGGGTGGAACGTACCACTACCGGACCGCACGGTCCGTTTCGGTGGTACGGTGAGGTTTCAAGTGGACCGGGTGGTCCGTTTCTGGCTCAGGAGGTTCTTGTGGGGACATCTTTGGAGGGCAAGGTCGCGCTCGTGACGGGCGCGTCGTCGGGCATCGGGCGGGCGATCTCGCTCGCGCTCGTCGCGGAGGGCGCCCGGGTGGTGGCCGGCGCGCGGCGCACGGACCGGCTGGCAGAGCTGGTCGCCGCGTCGGACGGCCGGGTCACGGCCGTCGACCTCGACGTGACGGACCGGGCCTCGGCCGCGCGGGCCGTCGCGACGACGGTCGCCGAGCACGGCCGGCTCGACCTGCTGGTCAACAACGCCGGGCTCATGGTCAACGCGCCCGTCGCCACCGCCGACCTCGACGAGTGGGAGCGCATGATCGGCACCAACCTGCTCGGCTCGATGTTCATGGCGCACGCCGCGCTGCCGCACCTGCTGGAGAGCAAGGGCACGCTGGTGCAGGTCTCCTCGACCTCGGGCCGGGTGGCGAGCCCGACGGCGAGCGCCTACTCGGCGTCGAAGTTCGGCATCGCCGCGTTCGCGGAGTCGCTGCGCCTGGAGGTGACGGCGCAGGGGGTGCGCGTGGTCGTCGTCGAGCCCGGGTTCACCGCGACCGAGCTGACCAGCCACGCCACCGACCCGGCGTCGCGGGCGATGGCGGACCAGCTGGCGGCGTCGATCCGCACCCTGGCGCCGGAGGACATCGCGAACGCAGTCGTGTTCGCGGCCGCGCAGCCGCATCACGTGTCGGTCGGGGAGATCCTGGTGCGGCCCACGGACCTGGCGGCCTGACCGCGGCTGCGACGCTGGCTTTCGGGCGCGGCGAGAGGCAGCATCGTGCCCCGTGACGACACTCCCTCTCGCCCCCCTCGGCCGCACCGGTCTCCAGGTCACCTCGGTGACGCTGGGCGGCGGCCCCCTCGGCTCCATGCCCGCGCTGTTCGGCAACGACGTGCCCGAGCGCGACGCCATCGAGCTCGTGGGCGCCGCGCTCGACGCCGGCATCCGCACCATCGACACGTCCAACGGCTACAGCGCGGGCGAGTCGGAGCGGCGGGTCGGGGCGGCCCTGCGCGCCTACGGCACGCTCCCGGCCGACACGCTGGTCATCACCAAGGTGGACCCGCTGGGCGCCGACTACTCGGGCGAGCGTGTGCGCCGGTCGCTGGAGGAGTCCGCCGAGCGCCTGGGCATCAGCCCGCTGCCCGTCGTGCACCTGCACGACCCGGAGTTCCACGACTTCGCGATGATGACGGCGCCGGGCGGTGCCGTGGACCAGCTCGTGGCGGCGCGCGAGCGCGGCGAGGTGGGGCACATCGGCCTGGCCGGCGGCGACACGCGCGTGACGTCCCGGTACTGGGACCTGGGCGTGTTCGAGCTGCTGCTGGTGCACAACCGCTGGACGCTCGCGGACCGCTCGGCGGGCGAGCTGCTGGCCCGCGCGGAGGCCGACGGCGCCGCGCTGATCAACGCGGCCGTGCTGGGCGGCGGCGCGCTCACCGATCCCGTGCGCGTGCCCGGCAAGTACGGGTACGGCCCGGCGCCGGAGCCCACGCTCGAGGCGATCGAGCGGATGCGCGAGGTGTGCCGCACGTACGGGACCACCCTCGACGTCGCCGCGGTGCGCTTCTCGACGCGCGACCCCCGGTTCGCCACGACGGTGATCGGCATGTCGTCGGCCGCCCGCGTCGCCCCGAACGTGGCGGCCGCCACGGCGGACCTGCCGGACGCGCTCTTCGACGAGCTGGAGGCGCTGGTCCCGGCCGAGTCGCTGTGGCTGGACCGCCGCTGACGCGGCAGGCCCGTTGACTGGCGATCGGAACGCGGGTTCGGGATCGGGACGGGCGGCGCCGCGCACGGCCCGATCCCCAACCCACGCCCCGATCCGGGGAGCCCGCCGCCAGCCGACCGGC
>WRHK01000028.1 GCA_009783295.1 Promicromonosporaceae bacterium | reverse complement strand
ACCCAAACAGAGACCACCCCCCCCCCCCCCCCGCGGCCGGGCAGGCCCCACCCCCCAAAAACCAAGCCGCCCCCCGGGGGGCGGGCCGGGTCGGCTTTGCGTGGCCGGCCCGCCGCCCGGGCCGGCCGCCCCGACGACGAACTGCGGACCGCCCCTGCCCGCCCTGCCCGCCCCGGAACGCAGAGCGCCCCCCGTCCGGTGGGACGGGGGGCGCTCTGGGGGGTGGGTCAGGCGTTCACGAGCTCGCGCTCGGTCTCGCGGACCTTGGTGCCGGCGGCGGCGCGGGTCAGCGCGTAGCCGTTGACACCCGACAGGACGCCGAGGCCGATGATCAGGGCGGCGACACCGAAGGCGATCACCGAGGTGAACAGGGCGGCCTGGAGGCCCGAGGCCTGGTTGGCGGTGTTGCGCAGGGCCAGGATCGGGGCGGCCTGCTCAGCGGTGATGGTGCCGTCCGACACGGCGGCGTTCACGGCCGTGTTGACCGGGCCGAGCGTGGCGAAGTTGTAGGTGGCGCTCGGGTCGACGGTGATGCCGATCGAGGCCAGCAGGTCCGAGTTCTCCTGCAGGGTGGCGACGGCGCCGGTCTGCTGGTGGTGGCCGATGATCTCGGCCTGGGCCAGCGCCGAGAACGGGTTGTTCACGCTGCTGCCGGCGAGGAAGCTCGCGTCGTCCGGGACGGTGATCTGCTGGGCGCCGAGCTGGTTGGCCGCGAAGCCCCAGACGGTGCCGCCGACGACGATCATCAGGAGGCCGGCGATGAGGCCGATGAGGCCCGAGACGCGCATGGTCTTGTTGGTGCTCATGGTGTGTTTCCCCTCGTGGTGGGGGTCGCGGTTCCCGCGGCCTCCGTGGTGATCCGACCCTGTGGTCTGACCTCTGGGTAATACCTTAGAGATGTGGTCAGACCACAAGCAACTCGAGGAGGCATTGGCGCGATGTGTCGTGTGCCACAGCGCCGGACGGTCATGGCCGCCGGGCTGCCGTCGGGCCGCTGACCAGCGTCTATGGGCCCGGACGAGGGAGAACGACGGAGCGCCCCGCCCTCCGCAGAGGTCGGGGCGCTCCGCAGGACGCGCCAGAGACGCGATCAGGCTGCGACGAGCTCCTCGTGGCGCACGCGGGCACCAGCGGCGATGCGGGTCAGCGCATAGCCGAAGCCGGCCACGATCGCGCCCATGCCGATGACGAGCGCGGCGACGCCGTAGGCGACCACCGAGGTGAAGAGCGACGCCTGGAGGAAGGCACCCTGCTGGGCGACCTCACGCAGCGGGTCCTCGCGGTCGAGGTCGGCGAACGACTGGCCGCCGGTGATCTCGTTCGTGCTCGCCTCGATGCCGGCCGCCTGCGCGAAGGCCGAGAACGGGTTGTTCACGGTGCTGCCCGCGAGGAACGGGGCGCTGGAGGTCACGGTGATGTTCTGCGACGAGAGCTGCGACGTGACGATGCCCCACGTGGCGCCGCCGGCGACGATCATGAGAAGGCCGGCGACGAGGCCGATGATGCCGAAGGTGCGCACAGGGCGCTGGGTGGTGGTGCTCAACGGAGCGTTCCCCTCTGGGTGGATGGTGTTGGTCGGACCATGACGGTCGGCCGCGTGCGGACGGGGTCGTGGCTCCGCGGCACGGCGAGAACCGTGCCATCGCATGACCCGCTCATGGCCCGTTCGTCGCCATCCGCGCCCACCCGTGGCTCCCGGCGCGCGGCCTGTCCGCACCTGCTTGCCGTCGCGCCCACAGTGGCCCGGCGGTACGTTCGCACCAAGGCCGAGAAGACCGGCGTCGGCCCAAGGGGGAAGCCGGGCCGCAAGCCCGGCGTCCGGGACAGAAGGAGCAGCGATGGGGCTGGATGACTTCCTCGACAAGGCGAAGGACATCGCCTCCGAGGAGAACGTGGACAAGGCCAAGTCGTTCCTCACGGACGAGAACGTCGACGGTGCGGCGGAGAAGATCAAGGACGTCGCACCGGACTCGGTCGACGGCACCGTCGACGAGCTGGCCGACAAGGCCAAGGAGTTCGGGGGGCAGTGAGTTGGGCTTCTTCGACAGGATGAGAGGCGCCGCGCACGACGCGGCCGAGAAGGCCAAGGACGTGGCCGAGGACGTCGCCGACAAGGTCCAGGACCTCGGCGAGGACGCGGCCGAGAAGGCCAAGGGCCTCGCCACGGACGAGCGGATCGAGGCGGTCGCGGCAAAGGCCAAGCACCTGGCGCCCGAGTCCGTCGACAGGAAGATCGACGCCATCGCCGACCGGGCGCAGCACCTCAACGACGACGACGACGAGCGGGGGACCACTCAGGTCTGATCAGCATCGGTACGATCAAGGGGAGTCGCCCTGGCGGGCGGCTCCCCTTGCGTTTTCGTGAACCTGAAGGAGCAGCACGTGTCCGACGTCGCCTCGCCGCAGTCACCCACCCCCGAGCAGTCCCCGGAGCAGGTGGTGACCACCACGACGACGACGGGCCTGGAGCTCTTCGCCGACCGCAAGGACGTCGTGGTCGCCCGCGTCGACGGCGAGCTGTGGGACCTCGACCGCGAGATCCCCGTCGGCGCGACCGTCGAGGGCGTCACGATCGACTCGGAGGACGGCCTCAACGTGCTGCGCCACAGCGCGGCCCACGTGCTCGCCCAGGCGGTGCAGCAGGTCAACCCCGACGCCAAGCTCGGCATCGGCCCGCCCGTGCGCGACGGCTTCTACTACGACTTCGACGTCGAGACCCCGTTCACCCCCGAGGACCTCAAGGCGCTCGACAAGGCGATGTCGCGGATCATCCGCGAGGGCCAGACGTTCCGCCGCCGCGTGGTCACGGAGGACGAGGCCCGCGCCGAGCTCGCGAACGAGCCGTACAAGCTGGAGCTCATCGGCCTCAAGGGCGGCCACGACGACACCGAGGGCGCGAACGTCGAGGTGGGCGGCGCCGAGCTGACCATCTACGACAACGTGCGCGGCGCCGGCCGTGAGTCCGAGGCCGTGGTGTGGAAGGACCTGTGCCGCGGCCCGCACCTGCCCAGCACCCGCCTGATCGGCCAGGGCGTGCAGCTCATGCGCTCGGCCGCCGCCTACTGGCGCGGCGACCAGAAGAACGCCCAGCTCCAGCGCGTGTACGGCACCGCCTGGCCCAGCAAGGACGACCTCAAGGCGTACCTCGAGCGCCTCGCCGAGGCCGAGCGCCGCGACCACCGCCGCATCGGCGTCGAGATGGACCTGTTCTCGTTCCACGACGAGGTCGGTTCGGGCCTGCCCCTGTTCCACCCCAAGGGCGGCGTGATCAAGCGGGTCATGGAGGACTACGTCCGCCAGCGCCACATCGAGGAGGGCTTCTCCTACGTCGGCACCCCGCACATCACCAAGGAAGAGCTCTTCTACACCTCGGGCCACCTGCCCTACTACGGCGACACCATGTTCCCGCCGCTGGACCTGGAGACCGTCGGGGACCACGGGAGGTACCGCCTCAAGGCGATGAACTGCCCGATGCACAACCTGATCTTCGCCAGCCGCGGGCGCTCGTACCGCGAGCTGCCGCTGCGCCTGTTCGAGTTCGGCACGGTGTACCGGTACGAGAAGTCGGGCGTGGTCCAGGGCCTGACCCGCGTGCGCGGCCTGACCCAGGACGACTCGCACTCGTACGTGACCCCCGAGCAGGCGCCGGGCGAGGTCAAGCACCTGCTCAACTTCATGCTGAGCGTGCTCAAGGACTTCGGCCTCGACGACTTCTACCTCGAGCTGTCCACGCGCGACGACAAGAAGAAGGACAAGTTCGTCGGCTCCGACGAGGACTGGGCCAAGGCCACCGCCATCCTGGAGCAGGTGGGCCTCGAGTCGGGCCTCGACCTCGTGGCCGACCCGGGCGGCGCCGCGTTCTACGGCCCCAAGATCAGCGTCCAGGCCAAGGACGCCATCGGCCGCACCTGGCAGATGGGCACCGTGCAGTACGACTTCAGCCAGCCCAAGGGGTTCGGCCTGGAGTACACCGCCCCGGACGGCTCGAAGCAGGAGCCCGTCATGATCCACTCGGCCAAGTTCGGCTCGATCGAGCGGTTCATGGGCGTGCTCATCGAGCACTACGCCGGCCAGTTCCCGGCGTGGCTCGCGCCCGTCCAGGTGCTCGCCGTGCCCGTGGCCGAGGCCTTCGACGACTACCTCAAGGACGTCGTCGCGCAGCTCACCGCCCTGGGCATCCGCGCCGAGGTCGACCTGTCCGACGACCGGTTCGGCAAGAAGATCCGCAACGCGTCCAAGGAGAAGGTGCCGTTCGTGCTCATCGCCGGCGGTGAGGACGCCGAGGCCGGCGCCGTGTCGTTCCGCTACCGCGACGGCCGCCAGGACAACGGCGTGCCCGTCGCCGAGGCCATCGAGCGCATCGTGGCCGCGGTCCGCGACCGGGTCCAGGTGTGAGCAGTCCCGAGGTCTTCCCGGCGGCGGGCTACCCGCCGCCGGGAGACGACCTGCAACGCCTGTGGACCCCGCACCGGATGGTCTACATCGGCGGGCAGGCCAAGCCCAAGGACGACGCCCCGGCGTCGTGCCCCTTCTGCGGCATCGCGCCCGAGGACGACGAGCTCCGCCTCGTGGTCGCCCGCGGCGTGACCTGCTACGCGATCCTCAACCTGTACCCGTACAACTCGGGTCACCTCATGGTGCTGCCCTTCCGGCACGTGTCGAGCTACGTCGACCTCACGCCGCAGGAGACCACCGAGCTCGCGACGATGACGCAGACGGCGATCCGCGTCATCACGGCCGTCTACCGCCCGGCAGGGTTCAACCTGGGCATGAACCAGGGCGAGGTCGCGGGGGCCGGCATTGCCGCGCACCTGCACCAGCACGTCGTGCCGCGCTGGCTCGGCGACGCCAACTTCCTGCCGATCGTGGCGCGCGCCAAGGCCGTGCCCGAGCTGCTGGCCGACACCCGCGCCCGGCTCGCCGCGGCGTGGCCCCCCAGCCCGTCGCAAGACCCCCACGAGGAGCCTTCCTGATGTTCTCCCGCCTCCGCTCCGCGATGCAGGCGTTGTTCACCCCGCTCGCGAAGGGGCTCATGCGCCTGGGCGTGTCGCCCGACGCCGTGACCATCGCCGGGACGGTCGTGGTCACGGGCGTGGCGCTCGGGCTGCTGCCCACCGGGCACCTGTTCCTCGGGGCGCTGCTGATCGGCGTGTTCGCGCTGTTCGACTCGCTCGACGGCGTGCTCGCCCGGCTCTCGGGCCGTTCCGGGCCGTGGGGGGCGTTCCTCGACTCGACGCTCGACCGCATCTCCGACGGCGCCGTGTTCGGCGGCATCACGCTCTGGTTCGTGCTGCACCCCGACGCCTCCTCCTACCAGCGGTGGGGCGCCGCGGCCGCGCTCGCCTGCCTGGTGCTCGGCGGCGTGGTGCCCTACGCCCGCGCCCGCGCCGAGTCCGTGGGCGCCGACGCGCACGTCGGCATCGCCGAGCGCACCGACCGCCTGGTCATCGCGCTGGCCCCCACGGGCTTCGTGGGGCTCGGCCTGCCCGTGATCGTGCTCGTCGTCGTGCTGTGGCTGCTCGCCGCCGCCAGCCTCGTCACCGTGGTCCAGCGCATCGCCGCCGTGCACCGACAGCTCGCTCCCGGACGGGAGGCCGCTCGTGGTTGACCTCGCCGCCGCGTACACGTTCGCGTGGCGCAACGCCCCCCGGCTTCCCGAGCAGCTGCTGCGCGCCGGGTTCACCGTCGCCGCCGACGTCGCCTGGCTGCGCCGCGGCGGCGGCGTGCGCCAGCTCGAGGCCAACTACGCCCGCGTGCGCCCCGAGCTCGACCGCCGTGGCCTGCGGCGCCTGTCGCGGCGCGGCATGCGCTCCTACATGCGCTACTTCCGCGAGGCGTTCACCCTCCAGGGCGCCACGCCCGACCAGGTGCGCGCCCGCGTGCGCCTCGTGGGCCTCGACGCCGTCCGCGACATCCTCGAGGGCAACGCCGCCGGCTCCCTCGCCCTCGGCCACCTGGGCAACTGGGACCTCGCCGGCGCCTGGGCCACCCCCAACCTCGCCCCCGTGCTCACCGTCGCCGAGAAGCTCAAGCCCGAGGCGCTCTACGACGAGTTCGTCGGGTTCCGCCGATCCATCGGCATCGAGGTGATCGGCCTCGGCGACGCCGACGTGTTCCGGCGCCTGGTGCGCGGCGCCCGCGCCGGCAAGCGCATCGTGCCCCTGCTCGCCGACCGAGACCTCGCCGCCACCGGCGTCGAGGTCGACCTGCTGGGCCACCGCGCCCGCGTCGCCGCCGGGCCCGCCGCGCTGGCGCTCGCGGCCAACGTGGACCTGATCCCGACGATGATCACGTACGAGCGGCTGGACCGCGCGCGGCGCAAGGTCGCGGGTACGCCCTGGGGGATCGTCATCGAGTTCTCCGGGCCCATCCCCGTGCCCGACGTCGACCCCACCCTGCGCGGCCCCGACCGCCGCCGGGCGCAGACCGCGATCATGACGCAGGGCTGGGTGGACGCCATGGCCCGCACCCTGCGGGAGAGCACCGAGGACTGGCACATGCTCCAGAAGGTCTTCATCGAGGACCTCGACCCCGAGCGGTACGCGAAGACGCAGGCGGAGGCGGGCGAGCTCCCGCCCGAGGACGTCCCGCTGCCCGCACCCGACGTCGCGGGGGCGCCGGAGTCATGACGCGACCCCTGCGCGTGGGCATCGTCTGCCCCTACTCGTTCGACGCGCCCGGCGGGGTGCAGTTCCACGTCCGCGACCTCGCCCAGGCGCTGCAGGCGCGCGGCCACGAGGTGTCGGTGCTGGCCCCGGCCGACGACGACACCCCCGTGCCGGACCTCGTCGTCTCCGCCGGCAAGGCCGTCGCGGTGCGCTACAACGGCTCGGTCGCCCGCCTGACGTTCGGCCCGCGGGCCGCCGCGCGCGTGCGCCGGTGGGTCGACAACGGGCGGTTCGACGTGCTGCACCTGCACGAGCCCATGACGCCCAGCCTGTCGATGCTGGCGCTGTGGATCGCGGAGGGCCCCGTGGTGTCCACGTTCCACACGGCGCAGGTGCGTTCGCGCGCCCTGCAGGTGGCCTACCCGCTGCTGAGGCAGAGCCTGGAGAAGATCGCCGCGCGCATCGCCGTCTCCGAGGACGCCCGCCGCATGCTCGTCGACCACGTGGGCGGCGACGCCGTCGTCATCCCGAACGGGGTCTACGTGGACACGTTCGCGGGCGCCCGGCCCAAGGCGGAGTGGCAGGGCACGCCGGAGGCACCGACCATCGCGTTCCTGGGCCGGCTCGACGAGCCGCGCAAGGGCCTGCAGGTGCTCGCCGCCGCGATCCCCGCGGTGCTCGCGCGGCACCCCGGGGCGCGGTTCCTCGTAGCCGGGCGCGGCGACGCGGGCCGGGACGAGGCGATCGCGTCGCTCGGCGGGCACGCGTCGTCGGTGACGTTCCTGGGCGGCATCAGCGACGAGGACAAGGCGGGCCTGCTCGGCGCCGTCGACCTCTACATCGCCCCGCAGACGGGCGGCGAGAGCTTCGGCATCGTGCTCGTGGAGGCCATGAGCGCGGGGGCGGCCGTGGTCGCGAGCGACCTGGGCGCGTTCCGCCGCGTGCTCGACGACGGCGCCGCCGGCGCGCTGTTCCGCAACGAGGACCCGGCCGACCTGGCGCGGGCCATCGTCGAGGCCCTCGACGACCCCGAGGGCACGGCCGCCCGGCGCGAGCACGCCCGCGCGTGGGTGCGCCGCTACGACTGGTCGACCGTGACCAGCCAGATCGAGGCGGTGTACGAGATGGCGGTGGCCGCCGGCGAGGCGATCCCGGTGCGGCCCGACGCGTCGTGGCGCATGCCGCGGGCCCTCCGGATGCTGGGCGAGGGGAGCGACCGATGAGCTGGTCCGAGATCACCCTCGTGGTGCTGGTGGCCGTCGGCGTGGTCGTGTGGGTGGCGTGGGTCTGGGCCTCGCGCCTGGACCGCCTGCACCGCAAGGTCGCCGCCTCGCGCATCGCGCTCGACGCGCAGCTGGTGCGCCGCGCGAGCGCCGCCGCCGACCTCGCGACGTCGGGCCTGCTCGACCCCGCCTCGAGCGTGCTCGTGGCCGACGCGGCGTACGCCGTCGTCGACGACGCCGGCCCTGTGACGGCGCCCGAGCAGGCGCTCGAGATGGACGGCCTGGGCGTCGACCGGGAGCGGGCCGAGTCGGCCCTCTCGGCCACCCTGCGCTCGGCCCTCGACGACAGCGCCAGCGTCGACGCGCTGCGTTCGACGCCGCCCGGCGACTCGCTCGTGGCCAACCTCGGCGCCGGCTGGTACCGGGCGCAGCTGGCGCGGCGGTTCCACAACGACGCCGTCGCACAGGCACAGCGCGCCCGGCGGCACCTGCTGGTGCGCGCGCTGCACCTGGCCGGGCGTGCGCCCGTGCCGCAGACCGTCGAGCTCGACGACGCCCTGCCCGCGGGTCTGGCCGCCCCGGCCCAGCCTTAGGATGAACCGCGTGGAGAACAACCAGACTGAGACCGGCACGCAGGTCGGCACCGCGCGTGTGAAGCGCGGCATGGCCGAGATGCTCAAGGGCGGCGTCATCATGGACGTCGTCACCCCCGACCAGGCGAAGATCGCCGAGGACGCCGGGGCCGTCGCCGTCATGGCGCTCGAGCGCGTCCCGGCCGACATCCGTGCCCAGGGCGGCGTCGCCCGCATGAGCGACCCGGACATGATCGACGGCATCATCGACGCCGTCTCGATCCCCGTCATGGCGAAGGCCCGCATCGGCCACTTCGTCGAGGCGCAGGTGCTCCAGTCGCTGGGCGTCGACTACGTCGACGAGTCCGAGGTGCTGACCCCGGCCGACTACACCAACCACATCGACAAGTGGCAGTTCACGGTGCCGTTCGTGTGCGGCGCCACCAACCTGGGCGAGGCCCTGCGCCGCATCACCGAGGGCGCGGCGATGATCCGCTCCAAGGGCGAGGCCGGCACGGGCGACGTCTCGAACGCCACCACGCACATGCGCCAGATCCGCCAGGAGATCCGCCGCCTCACCTCGCTGCCGGAGGACGAGCTGTTCGTCGCCGCCAAGGAGCTCCAGGCGCCGTACGACCTGGTGGTCGAGGTGGCCCGCACGGGCAAGCTGCCCGTCGTGCTGTTCACCGCAGGCGGCATCGCCACCCCGGCCGACGCCGCGATGATGATGCAGCTCGGCGCCGAGGGCGTGTTCGTGGGCTCCGGCATCTTCAAGTCGGGCGACCCGATCGCCCGCGCCAAGGCGATCGTCCAGGCCACCACGTTCCACGACGACCCGGACGTCATCGCCCGCGTGTCCCGCGGCCTGGGCGAGGCCATGGTCGGCATCAACGTCGAGGCCGAGCCGGCCCCCGTCCGCCTCGCCGAGCGCGGCTGGTGACCACGTCCTCGCTGGGCCCTGACTGGGTCCTCGGCGAGGACGGCCTGCGCCACCGGCGCGCGGCCCGCGTCGTCGTGATCGACGACGCGGGCCGCGCCCTTCTGGTGGAGGGCCACGACGCCGACCAGCCCGACCGCCACTGGTGGTTCACCGTGGGCGGCGGCATCGAGCCGGGGGAGTCCGACGTCGACGCCGCGCTGCGCGAGCTGCGCGAGGAGACGGGGCTGATGCTGGCCCCCGCGGACCTCGAGGGCCCGGTCATGACCCGGGCCGGCTACTTCCACTTCTTCGCCGAGACGTGCCGCCAGGACGAGGTGTTCTACGTCGCACGCGTCGCCCCGGGCACGGAGCCCGACGACGCCGGCTGGACCGACGTCGAACGCGAGGTGCTCGACCGGATGGCATGGCTCTCGGCCGCCGACCTGCGGGCCCAGCCCCTCGAGGTGTTCCCCACGGCCCTGCCCGACGTGCTCGAACGCCTCGCGAGCGGGTGGGACGGGACCGTGCTCCACCTGGGGGAAGAGCACGACGACTGAGCGCCTCTCCCCGAGCGGCGACCCGCCCGGAGACCTAGCCTCTACTCAGGCGCGACCCAGGGGCGGGTCGCCCAGGTAGCGGAGGTGTTCGGCATGCAGAGGCTCACGAAGGCCGCGATCGCGACGGGCGGCGCGGCCGTGCTGCTCCTGGGCGGCGCGGGGACGTACGCGTTCTGGACTGCCGACGCGACGTCGACCGGCAGCTCCTTCACCTCCGGCACCCTGACGGCGGCGAACGGGACCTGCTCGGCGTGGACGTACCAGACGGGTGGCGGCGCGGTGACGCTCGTCGTCCCGGGCGACGTCGTACAGACGACGTGCACCATGACGGTCACGGGCACGGGCGACCACCTGGCCGTGAACGCGACCCTGGGGAACGCCACCTGGGCCACGGCGAACGCGCTGACGGCGGCCGTGACGCTCTCGACCGGCGCCCTCACCGTGGACGGCACGGCGGCGACCAACCCGATCGACCTGTCCGCCGGCGGCACGCACACCGTCACCGTGGTGGTCACGGCGACCTTCCCGTACGGCACCGCCACCTCCCCGGACAACACCACCCAGAACCTCACGGCCACGCTCTCGAACGTGACCGTCACGTTCGACCAGGCGCAGACCGCCGCGAACCCGGCCACCTGATCGGGCCGCGATGAGGCGCACCGTCGCCTTCCTCGGGCGGGTGCTCGCCACGGTCGTCGTGATCGTGGCGGGCGCTGCGCTCGTGGTCGGCGTCCTAGTCCCGCGGGTCGCGGGCGCCACGCCGTACGCGGTGCTCACCGGCTCGATGGCCCCGGCGCTTCCCGTCGGGTCCCTGGCGGTGGTGCGCCCGCGCGAGCACATCCAGGTGGGCGACGTCATCACGTACCAGCTGCGCTCGGGCGAGCCCGAGGTCGTGACGCACCGCGTCGTCGGGCTCGGGGTGACGACGGGGGGCGAGCGCCGGTACACCACGAAGGGAGACGCGAACCCGATCGCCGACACCCTGCGCGTCGCGCCCGTGCAGGTGCGCGGCGTCGTCTGGTACCACGTGCCCTACCTCGGCTATGTGGCGGCGTGGCTCGGCGGGCAGGACCGGCAGTGGATCGCGGTCGCAATCGCCGCGCTGCTGGTCGCCTACGCCGCCTGGCAGGTGACGCAGTCGGTGCGCGAGCGGCGCCAGCGGGCCCAGAAGCCGGCCGCAGTGCCCGGCCCGGGGACGGACGCGGGCGAGCCCCGGCCGGAGGAGGTCGAGGCCACATGAACCTCGTCCGCTCCGCGGTGCGGGCGCTCGCGGCGCTCGCGCTGGCCGCCGCGCCCGTGGCGGCCGCGACGGCGGCCTCGGGGGCTGCGCCGCCGAGCGGGGCGGTCGAGGTGTCCGTCGACGGCACGACGTGGTCCACGGCCACGACGACGCCGCTGTTCGACCCGGCAGTGCTCTGGGTGCCGGGCGACGTGCGCACGGGCACGCTCTACGCGCGCACGCGCGCCTGCGACGCCGCGTCGGGCGAGGCCCGCGCGACCTTCGGGCAGGGCGGCCCCGACCTCGCCGCGGACCTGCGTGTCCGCACCCGGGTCGACGGCGGCCCGTGGACCAGCGGCCAGACCTCGCGCGGCTTCACCGTGCCCCCGGGCGCGCCCACCCGACTGGACGTCGAGGTCACGTTCGACCCGGCGTCGGGCGACGAGTCGCAGGGCGAGGGTGCGCCGCTGACCGTCACGGTCACCGTCAGCTGCGACCAGGTGGCGGCGCCCGGCCCCAGCCCGGTCACCCCGCAGGCTGGGCAGGCCGGCTCGGGCCTGCTGCCCCGGACGGGGATCGAGGTCGCGCGCACCGTGCTGGCGGCCGCGGCGCTCGTGGTGAGCGGCGTCTGGCTGGTGCTGGCCACCCGCAGGCGGGCGGTGGACGATGCGTGAGACCCAGGCGGAGCGGGGCGTGCGGCGCCTGGTGCTGGCCGGCGCGCTGGCGTTCGGGCTGGTCGCGGGCGGGGGAGCAGCCTGGGCGTTCTGGGTGACCACCGGGCAGGCGACCGGCTCGTCGGTGAAGTCCGGCACGCTCGACCTGACCGTCAACGGCCAGGCCGTGGGCACCGGGCAGCCGTTCACCCTCACCGGCCTGCAGCCCGCGGCCGGGTTCTTCCCGGGCACGACGGCGGCCGTGCTGCTCACCCTCGGCAACGCGGGCACGACGCCGCTGCACGTCACGTCCGGGACGCTCAACGTCACCGGAACCCTGGCGGCGCAGTACACGACCCGGGTCGTGCTGTGGGGCGGGGTCGTCTCGGGGACGACGTGCACCGGCGGCTCCGCGACGCCACCCACGACCACGTTGGCCCCGAACGCGACCGAGACGGTCTGCGTCGAGGTGGGGCTGAGCGCCACCGCCCCTGACTCGCAGGGGCAGACGGCCACCGCGACCGTGACGTTCCAGGTGAGCCAATGACCAGATCGGCGCCTCTGATCCGCCCGCTCGCGGCCGCGACGCTCGGGTTCATGGCCGCGCTGCTGGCGGTGAGCGGGCTGCTGGGCGCGGGGCCCGCGCAGGCGTTCTGGACCGACACGGCGGCCGGGTCGCAGACGCTGACGGCGGGGACGGTGCCTGCACCGAGCCTGAGCTGTCCGACCCCGACGCTCGGCAACAACCACGTCGCCACGTGGACGCCGCCGTCGGGGGTCACTGTGACGGGCTACCAGGCGGTGCTCACCGGCAGCCCGTCGCCGACGCCCTGGCAGCCTGTGGGCGCCGGGACACCGGGGGCGACGATCATCGGCGGGACGTTCACGTTCGCGCCGGGCACCACCCAGGCCGTATGGGGAGTGCAGGGCCCCGGGCTCCTGTCGCTCGGCGTCACGTACAACGGAACGTTCACCGTCCAGACCATCGTCGGGCAGCCAGGGACGGCATGGTTCTCCGCCGCGGCAACCGTCAACTGGCAGATCGTGTTCGGTCTCGCAGGCGTCGGCGTCAGCGTGTCGTGCGGATGAGCGGAACGGCGACTTCGGAACGTGCGTTGGAGATCGGAACGTGCGATGCGGCCCACGTTCCGATCTCGGTGGCACGTCCCGATGTGTCGCAGCGAGACGCCTAGACTCGTCCGCCGTGACAACCACCCCCACCGTCGGCGTCCTGGCCCTGCAGGGCGACGTGCGCGAGCACGTCGAGGCCCTCGAGTCCGCGGGAGCCCGCGCCGTCCCGGTCCGCCGCCGCTCCGAGCTCGAGGCCGTCGACGGCCTGGTGCTGCCGGGCGGCGAGTCGACCACGATCGACAAGCTGCTGCGCATCTTCGAGCTCGACGAGCCGCTCCGTGACGCGGTCAAGACGGGGCTCCCGGTCTACGGGTCCTGTGCGGGCATGATCCTGCTGGCCGACCGGATCGAGGCGGGCATCGAGGGCCAGCGCACCCTCGGGGGCATGGACGTCACGGTGCGGCGCAACGCGTTCGGGCGGCAGGTCGACTCGTTCGAGGCCGACCTCGACGTCGTCGGCATCGAGGGGGCCGTTCGCACGGTGTTCATCCGCGCGCCATGGATCGAGCAGGCCGGACCGGACGTCGAGGTGCTGGCCCGGATCCCGTCGCACGCATCCGACGGAAGCCGGGTCGCGGTCGGCGCCGGTAAGATCGTCGCAGCACGTCAAGGGCGGCTGCTGGCGACCTCGTTCCATCCGGAGATCACGGGTGATGCGCGCGTTCACGCGTTGTTCGTCACCATGGTCCGCGCCAGCTGAAGCGAAGAAGGAGAAAACCCGAACATGTCCGGTCACTCCAAGTGGGCTACGACCAAGCACAAGAAGGCTGCGATCGACGCGAAGCGCAGCAAGCTCTGGGCCAAGCTCATCAAGAACATCGAGGTCGCGGCCCGTGTCGGCGGCGGTGACCCGGCCGGCAACCCCACCCTCTTCGACGCCATCCAGAAGGCCAAGAAGACGTCGGTCCCCAAGGAGAACATCGACCGCGCTGTGAAGCGTGGCTCGGGCGTCGGCGCCGACGCCGTGAACTACATCGAGAAGTTCTACGGCGGCATCGGCGTCAACGGCATCGCCGTGCTGGTCGAGTGCCTCACCGACAACGTGAACCGCGCCGTGGCGGAGGTCCGCCAGGCCTTCACGCGCAACGGCGGCAAGGTGGCCGACGACATCGGCTCCGTCCAGCGCCTGTTCGCCCGCAAGGGCCTGATCGTCGTCCCGAAGTCCGACGGCGTGGGCGAGGACGAGGTCATGATGGCCGCCCTCGACGCGGGTGCCGAGGACGTCTCGGACACCGGCGACACCATCGAGGTGCTCTGCGAGGCTACCGACCTGCACGCCGTCCGCACCGCGATCGTCGACGCCGGGATCGACTACGACTCGGCTGACGTGATCTTCCACCCGGACCAGAACCTCATCATCCCGGTCGACGTCGAGGGCGCGCGCAAGATCCTGCGCCTCATCGACGCGCTCGAGGACCTCGACGACGTCCAGAACGTCTACGCGAACTTCGACGCGTCGGACGAGGTCATGGCGGAGCTCGACGAGGACTGATACGTAGGGTGGGCGCATGCGCGTCCTCGGAGTCGACCCTGGCCTGACCCGGTGCGGCGTCGGCGTCGTCGACTCGCTGCGCGGGCGCCGCGCCGAGCTCGTCGCCGTCGGCGTCATCCGCTCGGACCCGGCGGCGAGCGTCGACCTGCGGCTGCTCACGGTGGCCCGGGAGCTCGACGACTGGCTCGACGAGCACGTGCCCGACGTCGTCGCCGTGGAGCGCGTGTTCGCGCAGCACAACGTCGGCACGGTCATGGGGACGGCGCAGGTCGCGGGCCTGGCGATGGTCGCGGCCGCGCGCCGGAACATCCCGGTGGCGCTGCACACGCCGTCGGAGGTCAAGGCCGCCGTGACCGGGTCGGGGCGGGCCGGCAAGGAGCAGGTCCAGCGCATGGTGCAGAACCTGCTGGGCCTGGCCGAGCCGCCCCGGCCCGCCGACGCCGCCGACGCCCTCGCTCTGGCCATCACGCACCTGTGGCGGCCCGCCGGGGCGCTGCAGGGCGGGGAGCGCAACGAGCTCACCCCGGCGCAGCGCGCCTGGGCGGCGGCGGAACACGCGGCACGCACCCGCCGTCCTGCCCGGTAGGGGCAGGACGATCGGGTAGGTTGACCCCTAGTACGGGTGTTCGAACCTCAAGGAGTGCCGTGATCGCCTCGCTGACCGGGGTCGTGGAGCATGTCGCCCTCGACCGGGCCGTGATCGACGTCGGCGGCGTCGGCTACCTCGTCCAGGCCACCCCTGGCACTCTGGCCACGCTCCGGATGGGCGAGCGGGCCCGCCTGTTCACCACGATGGTGGTGCGCGAGGACTCCATGACCCTGTTCGGGTTCGCCGACGCCGACGAGCGGGCTGTGTTCGAGACGGCCCAGTCCGTCAGCGGCGTCGGGCCGCGCATCGCGCTCGCGGTGCTCGCCGTGCACACGCCCGACGCCGTCCGCCGCGCCGTCCACACGCAGGACGTCAAGGCCCTGACCCGCGTCCCGGGCATCGGCCCCAAGGTGGCCCAGCGCATCCTCCTGGAGCTCGGCGGCAAGCTTTCGGCGCCCGACGCCGGCGGGGTCTCGACGGGCTCGACCACCGGGGAGGCCGGCGCCGACCAGCGCGGCCAGGTGGTCGAGGCCCTCGTCTCCCTCGGCTACTCGGCCAAGGTCGCGGAGGACGCCGTCGCCGCCGCCCTCAAGGACTCGGGCGCCCCGGTGGTGACGTCCGCCGACGTCGCCGCCACCCTGCGGGCCACGCTGCGCTCGATGGGCGGCCGCCGTGGCTGAGGGCCGCTACGAGGAGCCGCAGTTCACCAGTGAGCGCCTGGTCACGGCGTCGGCCGACGACGTCGAGCGCGCGGCCGAGGCGGCGCTGCGACCCAAGCGCCTCGACGAGTTCGTGGGCCAGCCCGTGGTGCGCGACCAGCTCTCCCTGGTGCTGCAGGCGGCGCTCGCCCGCGGCGCCAGCCCGGACCACGTGCTGCTCTCCGGCCCGCCCGGGCTGGGCAAGACCACCCTCGCGATGATCATCGCCGGCGAGCTGAGCACGTCGCTGCGCGTCACGTCCGGCCCGGCGATCCAGCACGCGGGCGACCTGGCGGCCGTGCTCTCCTCGCTCGAGGAGGGCGAGGTGCTGTTCATCGACGAGATCCACCGCCTGGCGCGGCCCGCCGAAGAGCTGCTCTACGTCGCCATGGAGGACTTCCGCGTCGACGTCATCGTCGGCAAGGGGGCCGGGGCCAGCGCCATCCCGCTCGCCCTGCCGCCCTTCACCGTCGTCGGCGCCACCACGCGCAGCGGCCTGCTGCCTGCGCCGCTGCGCGACCGCTTCGGCTTCACGGGCCACCTGGACTTCTACGACGCCGCCGACCTCGAGCGCGTCATCCTGCGCTCCGCGGGCCTGCTGGGCGTCGAGATCCAGCACGCCGCCGCCCACGAGATCGCCGGCCGCTCCCGCGGCACGCCCCGCATCGCCAACCGCCTGCTGCGCCGCGTGCGCGACTGGGCGCAGGTGCGCGGCGACGGCCGCCTGGACCTTGCCGCGGCCCGCTCCGCCCTCGAGGTGTACGAGGTCGACCCGCTCGGCCTGGACCGCCTGGACCGGGCCGTGCTCGACTCGCTGTGCCGCCGGTTCGCCGGCGGCCCCGTCGGCCTCTCGACGCTCGCTATGACGGTGGGCGAGGAGGCCGACACGGTCGAGACGGTCGCCGAGCCCTACCTCGTCCGCGAGGGCTTCATGGCACGCACCCCGCGCGGCCGCGTCGCCACGCCGCTGGCCTGGGAGCACCTCGGCCTGCCCGTCCCCGCGGGGGCGCTCGGAGCGACAGCGGGCACCCTATTCGAGGCCATCGACCCGGAACCCGGGAACTGACGGCCCGTTTCGGGCGTTCCGCCACCGAATAGACTGGACCGGCTTCGCGTGCCCGCGGGCCAGCCAGCGAAGCCCCCTACAGCAAGGACGTCTCCACCGTGGAATTCATCATCCTCATCGTCGTGCTCCTCGGCCTCATGTTCTTCATGTCGTCGCGCACGCGCAAGCAGCAGAAGGCCCAGCAGGAGTTCCGCAACGACCTCCAGCCCGGCCAGGAGGTCATGACGGCGTCGGGTCTTTTCGGCACCATCGTCGAGGTCGACGAGGGCTCCGACCGCATCACCCTGGAGTCCGCCGGCTCGCGTTCCGTGTGGCTCCGCGCCGCCATCTCGAAGAAGGTCGACGCCCCCGTGGCATCGGACGTCGCCGACGAGTCGATTTCTGCGGGTAGCATCGCGCCCGCAGACGACGCCGACGTCATCGACGTGCCTGACGACATCTCCGGTCTCGACACCGCCCAGCGCGAGTACCGCGAGCAGCAGCAGCGCAAGGACGACGAAGGCAAGTGACGCGAGCGCCGGCCGGGTACTCCCGGCCGGCGTCACCCGCGCCGACCACCCCGGCGGCGCGCACACGAAGGAAGACAGAAGTTGGCCAACTCCAGCACGCGGCGCTCGCGGCCGGTACGCACGCTCGTCATCTTCGCGGTCCTGACCGTGCTCGTCCCGTTCGCCGGCCTCATCACCGGCACGTTCGTGGACGGCCGCAGCACCGAGAACCCGAGCGGCGCGTCGATGACGCCGGGCCTGGCCCTCGACCTCGAGGGCGGCACCCAGATCATCCTGACGCCGACGACGACGGACGGTTCGCAGGTCACCTCGAACACGATCGCCGAGGCGATCAACGTGATCCGCCAGCGCATCGACGCGAACGGCGTCTCAGAGGCCGAGATCTCGAGCCAGGGCGGCAAGAACATCGTCGTCGGCATCCCCGGCAAGCCGTCGCAGGCGACGATCGACCTGGTGAGCCAGGCGGCACAGATGCGCTTCCGCGCCGTGCTGACCTATGCCGCCGGGACGCCGACGCCCACTGACACGGGATCGCCGAGCCCCGCCGCCACCGGTACCGCTCCCACCGACGGCGCGTCGCCGAGCGTGAGCCCGGCCGGCAAGTCCGCCGGCGTCGGCGCGGTCACCGTGCCCGCCGCGGCCAGCCCGAGCCCCAGCCCCTCGCCGAGCCCGACGTCGACGGGCGGCACCGCTGCCGCCTCGAACCCGAGCGACCTCGCGCAGATCACCCCGGAGATCCAGGCCAAGTTCGACGCCCTGGACTGCACCAACCCGGACAACCTCAAGGGCGGCGGCGGCGACGACCCGACCAAGCCCCTGGTGGCGTGCTCGCAGGACGGCTCCGCCAAGTACATCCTCGGCCCGGTCGAGGTCGAGGGCACGCACATCGCGAGCGCCTCGTCCGGCCTGATCCCGCTGCCGGGCGGCGGCACGTCCAACGAGTGGGGCGTCTCGCTGACGCTCGACTCGGTCGGCGCGAAGGAGTTCGCCGCGACGTCGCAGCGTCTCTACAACTTCGGCCAGGGCAACCCGCAGAACCAGTTCGCCATCGTGCTCGACGGCCTGGTCGTCGAGGCGCCGAGCATCAACAACGTGATCTCCGACGGTCGCGCGCAGATCTCCGGCAACTTCACGCAGCAGAGCGCGGCGACCCTCGCCAACCAGCTGAGCTTCGGCGCCCTGCCGATCCAGTTCGACGTGCAGAGCCAGGAGCAGGTCTCGGCCACGCTGGGCTCGCAGCAGCTCGAGCGCGGCCTGCTGGCCGGCATCATCGGCCTCATCCTCGTGGTGATCTACTCGCTGTTCCAGTACCGCACGCTGGGCCTGCTGACCGTCGCGTCGCTGGTCGTGGCCGGCTCGATCACCTACGTGGCGATCGCGCTGCTGAGCTGGGGGATGGGCTACCGCCTGTCGCTCGCCGGCGTCGCGGGTCTGATCGTGGCCATCGGCTTCACAGCGGACTCGTTCATCGTGTACTTCGAACGCATCCGTGACGAGCTGCGCAACGGCCGCACCCTGCACTTCGCGGTGCAGCGCGGCTGGCAGCGTGCCCGCCGCACGATCTACGCGGCCAAGGCCGTCAACCTGATCTCCGCGATCATCCTGTACTACCTCGCCGTCGGCGGTGTGCAGGGCTTCGCGTTCACCCTCGGCCTGACGACGGTCATCGACGTCATGGTGGTCGTGTGGTTCACGCACCCGATCATGGAGCTCCTCACGCGGGTGCCGTTCTTCCGGGACGGTCACCTGGCCTCGGGCCTCAACCGTGCCCGCCTGACGCTGTCGGCCGCGAAGCCGCGGTACGTCGGCGCCGGCCGGGTCGCCGGCCCGGAGACCATCGCGGAGGAGGCCGCGGCCGAGGTCAACGCCGAGGTCGAGGGGGCCACCCCCGCGACCGAGCCGGCGCTGGCCACCGCCTCGGTGACGTCGTCTCCGCTGCCCGCCCCCGCGACCGACGAGTCCGGGCGCAGGCTGACCATCGCGGAACGCCGCGCCGCCGAGCGCAAGGCCGCTGCCGCCACCGACGAGAACGAGGAGGGCCGCTGACATGGCTGGGTTCAGCTTTGCCGCCTGGGGCAACGACCTGTACACGGGTCGCCGGTCCTACCCGATCATCTCCAAGCGCCGCCGCTGGTTCGGCGTGTTCGCCCTGCTCGCCGTCGCCTCGATCGCCGTCCTCGGCGTCCGCGGTCTCTCGCTGAGCATCGACTTCCGCGGCGGCACCGAGATCACGCTCGCCAACACCTCGACCACCGACCAGCAGCCGGCCATCGCGGCCGTGCAGGCCGTGGTGCCGGGGGAGCAGCCGCTCGTCGCGTCCGTCGGCAGCAACGGCGTGCGCATCCAGACGAACACGCTCACCGAGGCGCAGGTCGCCGAGGTGGGCCAGAAGCTCGCCGACGCGTACCACGTCAACCCGGCGAACGACATGACGGTCTCCTCCGTCGGCCCGACCTGGGGTTCGAGCGTCTCGGTGCGGGCCCTGTGGGGCGTCATCGTGTTCGTCCTCGCGGCGGCCGCGTTCATGGCGATCTACTTCCGCGCCTGGCGCATGTCGCTCGCGGCGATCATCTCGATGCTCACCGACCTGCTGATCTCGGCCGGTGTGTATGCCGCGGTCGGCTGGGAGGTCTCGCCGTCGACCATCATCGGCTTCCTGACGATCCTGGGCTTCTCGCTCTACGACAAGATGGTCGTGTTCGACAAGGTCCGTGAGAACGCCGACGGCGTGCTCGACCAGACGCGCACCACCTACGCGGAGCGCGCGAACCTGGCCGTCAACCAGACGCTGGTCCGCTCGATCAACACCTCCGTGGTGGCGCTGCTGCCCGTCGGCGGCATCCTCTTCGTGGGTGCGCTGCTGCTGGGTGCGGGCACGCTCCGCGACCTGTCGCTCTCGCTGTTCGTCGGCATCTTCGTCGGTGCCGCGTCGTCGCTGTTCCTCGCGACGCCGCTCGACGTGACGCTGCGTGAGGGCGAGCCCCGGATCAAGGCCCACACGGCCAAGGTCCTGGCTGCCCGCGCGGGCTCGCTGGATGGCGACGACGTCGCCGACAGCCTGGCCGCCGTCCAGCTCACGCCTGGCCAGCACCTGGGCCAGGGCGCCCAGCCGCGGCGCAAGCGCTGATGCAGGACGACATCTCTCTGGTCGCCCTCTCCGGCCTCGGGCCGGAGAGGGCGGCGGAGATCCGCGCCCTGATCTGTGACGTGCCGGGCTACCCGCACGAGCCGATCATCTTCCGCGACATCACGCCGATGCTCGCGGACGGCGCGGCCCTGGCGGACGTCGTCGAGGCGTTCGCCCGCCTGTGCGAGGGCGAGGGCGGACACACCGTCGACGTCGTCGCGGGCATGGAGGCGCGCGGGTTCCTGCTGGGTGCGCCGATCGCCACGCGCCTGGGCGTCGGGTTCCTGCCGCTGCGCAAGGCGGGCAAGCTGCCGCCGCCCGTGGAGCGGGTCGACTACGAGCTCGAGTACGGGCACGCGGCCATCGAGCTGCGGAAGGGCACGCTGCCCGCGGGAGCCCGCGTGCTGGTGGTGGACGACGTGCTCGCCACCGGCGGCACCGCCGCCGCGGCCGCCGAGCTCGTGGAGCGGTGCGGCGGCGTCGTCGTCGCGACGGCGTTCCTGCTCGAGCTGGCCGGGCTCGGGGGCAGGGAGCGCCTCGAGGGCCGGGTCGTCGAGACCCTGCTGCGCGTCGAGGACCGGCCCGCGTCGTAGACTGGCGCCTCGACCCCGGGTGGAAGGAGGCGCCATGAGCAGCGAGGACACCAAGGTCTCGCGCGTGCCCGACCAGACGCCCGGCACCGGCGTCCGCGTCCGCAACCGCCTGGTCCGGCTGGGCGTCCGCGGCGGCAACGGCGTCAGCCCCGCCCTGGAGCCGCTGCTCCAGGCCGTGCGCGCGGCCCACCCGAAGGCCGAGCTCGGCGTCATCGAGCGGGCGTACACGGTGGCCGAGGAGGCGCACCGCGGCCAGCTGCGCAAGAGCGGCGACCCCTACATCACCCACCCGGTCTCGGTGGCGACGATCCTCGCCGAGCTCGGGTTCGAGGGCACCACGATCGCGGCGGCGCTGCTGCACGACACGGTCGAGGACACCGACTACTCGCTCGACCAGCTGCGCGCCGACTTCGGCGACGACGTCGCCCTGCTGGTCGACGGCGTCACCAAGCTCGACAAGGTGAAGTACGGCGACGCCGCGCAGGCCGAGACGGTGCGCAAGATGGTCGTGGCGATGGCCAAGGACATCCGCGTGCTGGTCATCAAGCTGGCCGACCGCCTGCACAACGCCCGCACGTGGAAGTACGTGCCGTCGTCGTCGGCGGAGCGCAAGGCGCGCGAGACGCTCGAGATCTACGCCCCCCTGGCCCACCGCCTGGGCATGAACACCATCAAGTGGGAGCTCGAGGACCTCAGCTTCCAGGCCCTGTACCCCAAGGTCTACGACGAGATCGTGCACCTGGTGGCCGAGCGCGCCCCGGCGCGCGAGGAGTACCTGTCGGTGGTGCGCGAGCAGATCCAGGCGGACCTGCGCGGCGCGAAGATCAAGGCCACGGTCACCGGCCGGCCGAAGCACTACTACTCGATCTACCAGAAGATGATCGTCCGCGGGCACGACTTCGCGGACATCTACGACCTGGTGGGCACGCGCGTCCTCGTGGACACGGTGCGAGACTGCTACGCGGCGCTCGGCGCCCTGCACGCGCGCTGGAACCCGGTCCCCGGCCGGTTCAAGGACTACATCGCGATGCCGAAGTTCAACATGTACCAGTCGCTGCACACGACGGTCGTGGGCCCGGGCGGCAAGCCCGTCGAGATCCAGATCCGTACGCACGACATGCACCGGCGGGCCGAGTACGGCGTCGCCGCGCACTGGAAGTACAAGGAGCCAGCGAAGCAGGGCCGTCCGGGCGCGACGCCCGAGGACCAGCGCAGCACCGACATGGCGTGGCTGCGCCAGCTCGTGGACTGGCAGCGGGAGACGGCGGACCCGAGCGAGTTCCTGGACTCGCTGCGCTACGAGATCGGCGGCGCCGAGGTCTACGTGTTCACGCCGAAGGGCCAGGTCATCGCCCTGCCCGCGGGCGCGACCCCGGTCGACTTCGCCTACTCGGTGCACACCGAGGTGGGCCACCGCACCATGGGCGCCCGCATCAACGGCCGCCTGGTTCCGCTCGACTCGCAGCTGCAGAACGGCGACGTCGTCGACATCCTCACGTCGAAGGCCGAGAGCGCGGGGCCGAGCCGCGACTGGCTGGCGTTCGTGAAGTCGGCCCGCGCGCGCAACAAGATCCGCGCCTGGTTCACCAAGGAGCGCCGCGAGGAGGCGATCGAGCAGGGGCGCGACTCCATCACCAAGGCGATGCGCAAGCAGAACCTGCCGATCCAGCGCCTGCTGTCGCACGAGGCGCTCGTGGGCCTGGCCACCGAGCTGCGGTTCGCGGACGTCTCGGCGCTGTACGCGGCCGTGGGCGAGGGGCACGTCTCCGCGCAGCACGTGGTCGAGCTGCTGGTGAAGTCGCTGGGCGGCGAGGACGGCACCGAGGAGGACACGGCCGAGGCCGCGGTCCCCGGCGTGCCGACGACGCCGCGGCGCACCCGCTCGGGCGACCCGGGGGTGATCGTCAAGGGCGTGGGCGACATCTGGGTCAAGCTCGCCAAGTGCTGCACCCCGGTGCCGGGCGACGACATCATCGGCTTCGTGACCCGCGGTGCGGGCGTGTCGGTGCACCGCGCCGACTGCGCGAACGTCGAGGGGCTGCGCGCCCAGCCGGAGCGCATCGTCGACGTGTCCTGGTCGAGCGGCTCGTCCACGACGTTCCTGGTGCAGATCCAGGTCGAGGCGCTGGACCGGTCCCGCCTGCTCTCGGACATCACGCGCGTGCTGTCCGACAACCACGTGAACATCCTGTCGGCCACCGTGTCGACCAGCCAGGACCGCATCGCGATGTCCCGGTACGTGTTCGAGATGGCCGAGCCTGCGCACCTGGCCCAGGTGCTCTCGGCGGTCCGCAAGGTCGACGGCGTCTTCGACGTCTACCGCATCACCGGGGCAAAGGCCGCGCACGCGCTCTAGCATCGCCGTATGACGCTGCCGGTCGCCCCGCCGATCCTGCCGATGCTGGCCAAGGCGGTGCCGGACGTCCCGGCGCAGCCCGACGGCGACCCCGCGTGGGACTACGAGCCCAAGTGGGACGGCTTCCGCGCGATCGTCTACCGGGACGGCGACGATGTGCGCATCGACTCGCGCAACGCCCGGCCGATGCAGCGGTACTTCCCGGAGGTGGTCGAGGCCGTCAAGGCCGCGCTGCCGGAGCGGTGCGTGGTCGACGGCGAGATCGTCGTCGCGCAGGGCAGCCGCCTCGACTTCGACGTGCTGTCCCAGCGCATCCACCCGGCCGACTCGCGCGTGCGGATGCTGGCGGCGACCACTCCGGCCGCGCTCGTGGTCTTCGACGTGCTCGCCGTGGGCGACGACGACCTCATGCAGCGGCCGCTCGCCGACCGGCTCGCGGCCCTCGACGCGCTCGGCCTGAGCGGGCCGGACGTGTTCGCCACGCCGCGGTCGCTCGACGCCGCCGTGGCCCGGCGCTGGTTCGACGAGTTCGAGGGAGCGGGCCTGGACGGCGTCGTCGCCAAGCCCCTCGACGGGCCCTACCAGCCCGACAAGCGCGCGATGCTCAAGATCAAGCACGCCCGCACGGCCGACGTGGTGCTCGCCGGCTACCGGCTGCACAAGACGTCCACGGCGGCCAAGCCGCTGCTCGGGTCGCTGCTGCTGGGCCTGTACGACGACGACGGCGGCCTCCAGTTCGTGGGCGTCGCCGCCTCGTTCCCGGCGGCGCGGCGGGCGGCCCTGGTCGAGGAGCTCGCGCCCCTCGTCGTCGGGCCGGACGACGAGCACCCGTGGGGCGACTGGCAGGACCCGTCCGCGGCGGGGGAGCGGCGGCCCGGGGCGCAGTCCCGGTGGAGCGCGGGCAAGGACCTGTCGTTCACGCCCCTGCGGGTGGAGCGGGTGCTCGAGGTCGGGTACGACCACATGGAGGGAACCCGGTTCCGGCACACGTCGCAGTTCAAGCGCTGGCGCCCCGACCGCGACCCGGGCACGTGCACGTACGCGCAGCTCGAGGAGCCGGTGAGCTACGACCTCGGGTCGCTGCTGCCCGGCGCGCCCGGCACCGCCTGAGCGATGAGGACGCTGCGTCGGTAGGGTCCTTGAGGTATGGGAACCCTCCGGTACGGGATGACCTGCTCCCTCGACGGCTACGTCGCCGACGCGGGTGGTGACTTCGCGTGGACCGCGCCCAGCGAGGAGTCGCACCTGTTCGTCAACGCCCTGACCCGGGACGTCCGCACGTTCGTCATGGGGCGCCGCATGTTCGAGACGATGCACGTCTGGGACACGATGCCGTCCGGCGGCGAGGTCGCGACGGACGAGTTCGCGCGGATCTGGCAGGCCGCCGACAAGATCGTCTGCTCGGACTCCCTCACGGGTGCCGACGCACCGCGCACCACGTTCGAGCCCCGCCTGACGACAGCCCGGCTGGCCGAGATCGTGGCCGCGACGGACGGCGTCGTCGAGGTGTCAGGCCCGACGACGGCGGCCGACGCGCTGCGGGCGGGCCTGGTCGACGACGTCCGGCTGTTCGTCGTGCCGCACGTCATCGGGGGCGGGCTACCCGCCTTCCCGCCGGACGCGCGGCTGCAGCTCAAGCTCACCGACGAGCGCCGGTTCGCCAACGGGACGGTGTACCTGCGCTACCGCCGCGCCTGACGTCAGCCCTTCGGCCGGTCCCGGTCGCGGCTCGGCTGCACCCGTTTGGGCTCGCCCGCCTGCTTGGGGTACTCCGGCGGGTAGGGCAGGTCGCCCAGGCCGTGCTCCTCCTCGTCGCGGCGGGCCAGCTCCAGGGCGGCGTCGAGCGAGCAGTCCAGGGCGGGGTCGCGGTCGGCGCGCAGCGCCGCGAACAGGTCGCCCACCTGCGCGAACCGCTCCGGCATGGTCTGGACGGTGAAATCGGCCGGGTGCACCGACCCGACCTCGTCCCAGCTGAGCGGCGCCGACACCGTCGCGGCGGACCGCGCCCGGATCGAGTACGCGGAGGCGATGGTGCGGTCGCGGGCCATCTGGTTGTAGTCGACGAAGATCCGCTCGCCCCGCTCCTCCTTCCACCACTTGGTGGTCACGGCGTCGGGAAGGCGCCGCTCGAGCTCGCGCCCGACGGCGATGGTGGCGCGCCGGGCCTGCTGGAACGACCAGCGCGGGGCCAGCGGCACGAAGACGTGCAGGCCGCGGCCCCCGGACGTCTTCGGGTACCCCGTGAGCCCGAGCTCGCCCAGCAGCTCGCGCAGCACGGGAGCCACGCGTGCGGCGTCGTCGAACGACGTGCCCGGCTGCGGGTCGAGGTCGATGCGCAGCTGGTCGACCGCCTCGACGTCGTCCCGGCGCACGGGCCACGGGTGGAACGTGATGGTGCCGAGGTTCGCGGCCCAGGCGACGACGGCGAGCTCGTGCGGGGCGACCTCGGCCGCCGTGCGCCCGGACGGGAACGCGATGGTCGCGGTCTCGACATAGTCCGGGGCGCCCTGCGGAAGGCGCTTCTGGTAGAACGCGTCGCCGCGAGAGTCGGCGCGCGTGGCCATCACGGCCCCGTCGAAGAACCCCTTGGGCCAGCGCTCCAGCGTGGTGGGCCGGTGCAGCAGCGCACCGAGGATCCCGTCGCCGACGGCGAGGAAGTACTCCACGACCTGCAGCTTGGTGAGCCCGACGGCGGGGAACACGACCCGGTCGGGGCTGGAGATGCGGACGGTGCGGCCCGCGACGTCGAGCTCGACGGCGGGCGCGGCGGACGGGGCCATGAGCCCACGCTAGAGGGCATCGCCGCAGACGGCATGGGCGCCGGGGGAGTCGCGGGCCGCGGCCAGGGTCTCGCGGGCCTGCGGCCGCCCCACCACGCGCACCCGCTTCTCCAGGAGGCGGGAGGCCGCGGCGAGGTCCGCGCCGGAGCCCGCGAGGCGGGCGAGCAGCGGAAGCGCGCGCTCCCGCGGCAGCCGGCGGGCGACGTCGACGGCGGTGCGCTCCGGCGTCGTGACGCGGACCCCGCCGACGACGCCCGAGTCGGTCCCGAGCCCCGTGCCGGACCAGACGCTCGCTGCACCGGGCGAGTCCGGCCGGTGCGTGCCCGACCGGTAGGCGAGGTGAAGGGCCCCGGGACCGGGCCCTCCCGCGTGCACCCACACGGCCGTCGGCCCCGCGACGACCGCCCGGGGCGGCACGCGGGGCGCGATCGCCGCCGCCCGGGCCGCGGGCGTGGGCTCCCGGCCAGCCGCCAGGGCCACGTCGTCGGCCAGCACACGCAGTGCGCCGTCGCGGACCAGCACCTGCCACGCTGCCCGCCCGCCGACGTCGGCCGGACGCACCACGGACGGGCGCGGCGGCGGGTGCGCGGGCAGCAGAGCAGAGACGACGACGGGCTCCATGCCCCCGGACGCTAGTCGCGCGCGCGGGGGGCGTGGAGCCCGCCTGTGGACGAGCGTCAGCCGCGGGAGTCCTCGGCGGCCCGGGCGACCTGCTCCAGCCACGAGCGACGCGCAGCGAGCGCCGTCTCCAGGTCGGCGACCTTGCGCTTGTCGCCCTTGGCCTGCGCGGCGGCGAGCTCGGACTCGAGACCCTCGATCGCCGACTCGAGCTGCGCGAGCGCCCCCTCGGCGCGGGCCCGCTTCTCCGGGTTCACGCGGGAGAACTGCGCCTGCTCGGCGTCACGCACGGCCTGCTCGACGGCGCGCAGGCGGCCCTCGACGCGCTGGACGTCGCCGCGGGGAACCTTGCCGGCCTCCTCCCAGCGCTCCTGGATGCCGCGCAGCGCGGCCTTCGCAGAGCCGAGGTCCTTGACCGGCACGAGGGCCTCGGCCTCGACCAGGATCGCCTCCTTGACCGTGAGGTTCTCCGCGTACTCCGCGTCGACGGCCGCGTTCTGCTCGTCGCGCGCGTTGAAGAACGCGTCCTGCGCGGCGCGGAACTTGGCCCACAGCGCGTCGTCGTCGCGGCGGGCGGCACGCCCGGCGTTCTTCCAGCGCGTCATGAGGTCGCGGAACGCACCCGCGGTGGCACCCCAGTCCGTCGACGCCGACAGCGCCTCGGCCTCGGCGACCAGCTGCTCCTTGACGGACTTCGCCGACGTGTTGCGCTGCTCCAGGTCGGCGAAGTAGTGCCGGCGCTCGCGGTCGAAGGCGGTGCGGGCGTGGCTGAACCGCTTCCAGAGGGACTCCTCGGTGGAGCGGTCGATGCGCGGCCCCGACCGCTGCGCCTCCTTCCACTGGTCCAGCAAGGCGCGCAGCTCCTCGCCCGCCGGGCGCCACTGCATGCGCTGGGGGTCGGTGCCGGCGATCTTCTCGGCGGACTCGACGATCGCGGTGCGGGAGGCGACGGCCTCGGCGCGCGCGGCTGCACGCTGCTCCTCCAGGGCGGCGCGACGCTCGGCGGCGACGCCACCCAGAGCCTCGACGCGGGTGCGCAGCGAGTCCAGGTCGCCGACGGCGGCCGGCTCGGCCGTCTCCTCGCGCAGCTTCGCGAGGGTCTGGTCGATCTCCTTGACGGCGAGGTCGGCGCTCGACAGGCGCGTCTCGAACAGGCTCACCTTGGCCGACAGGTCCAGGTAGCGGCGCACGTACAGGCTCATCGCCTCGGACGCCTCGACGCCCGGGAACTGGCCCACGGAGCGCTCACCGGCGGCCTCGCGCACGTAGACGGTGCCCTCGTCGTCGACCCGGCCGAACGCCTCGGCGTCGGCCACGGCGGCCGCGTCCAGGGCGGGCGGCACCGGGGCGGCCGGGGCGGCGGCGTCGGCCGCCGGGGCGGCCGGCGACGGGCGGCGCATCGGCTTGGGCTTCGGCAGGCGCGACGGCTTCGGGGCGGCGGGGCGCGGCGCCGGGGCAGGGGCCTCGGCGGCCGGGGCGGGCTCCTCGGCGGGGGCCTCCTCAGCGGGCGTCTCCTCGGAGGCGGCCTGCTCGGCCGCCGGGGCGGCGTCCTCGACGGGCGCGTCCTCGGCGACGGGCGCGTCCTCGGCGACAGGCGCCTCAGCAGCGGGGGCGGCCTCCTCGGCAGGCGCCTCCTCGGCCGCGGCGGCCTCGGGCTCCGCGACCGGTGCCTCAGGAGTCTCGGCCTTCACGCTCTGCGTGGCCTCGCTCTCGACGACGCCCTCGGCGGACGTGGGCTCGTTCTCAGCGGCAGCGTGATCGCTCACTTGGTGTCAACTCCTTGGATTGTGACCGGGGTGGCGGGGGGACCGTCTTGGCCCCCACCGCTCACGCCCTGGGCAGCGACTGCCTGGACGATGTCCAGGCCGGACGTGATCTTTCCGAACACCGTGTACCCACCGGCAGAGTCCGGGGGGATGGTGGAATCCTGGTACACCAGGAAGAACTGTGAGCCCATCGACGCGCCGTCGCCCATCACGCGGGCCATGGCGAGCGTGCCGGCCTTGTAGACGTTGTCGGCGGGGGCGTTCTCGATGGGGCCGAACGTGTAGCCGGGGCCGCCGCTGGGGCTGCCGTCGGGGCTGCCGCACTGCAGCACGAAGATGCTCGACGTCGTCAGGCGGTGGCAGGGCGTGCTGTCGAAGAACCCGTGCTGGGCCAGGTACACGAAGCTGGCGACGGCCTGCGGGGCGGCGTGCCCGTCGAGCTCGACCGTGATGGGTCCCCGGTTCGTGGTGACCTTCGCGGTCCAGGTGCGGTCCTGCGCGAACGTCGGGCTCGGGAGCGTCAGGCTGGCGGTGGAGCCGCTGGGCCGACCGCCGTGGCCGGCCAGGCCGATGGCGAGGCCGCCGCCGCCGAGGGCGAGCACCAGCACGGCGGCGGTGATCGCCGCGACGCGCCGACGGCGCGCGCGTGCCTTGGCCGCCCGCGCCTCCCACCGGAGCTGCCGCTGGCGCGCCTGCTCCCGCTCGCGCTTGGTGGACGCCAAACCCTGCTCCTCCCCGCCGTCTCCCGGGCGCGCACACGCCCGGCGTCGCACGCGCACGCGTGCGGGGGACAGTCTAGGCACCGAGTCCCTGGTCACACCGACCGGGCGAGGTCCGGCGGCTACGGTTGGCGTGTGCAGGTCCACCTGGTCGTCGCCCCTGTGTTCGCCACCAACTGCTGCGTGGTGGTCGACGCCCCCGCCGACGGCGACGCCGCGGGCGCGGACGCCGTCGTCGTCGACGCCGGGGCGGGGGTTGCCGAGACGGTGATCGCCCTGGTCAGGGAGCACGGCTGGCGGGTGCGGGCGGTGCTGGCCACGCACGGGCACGTCGACCACACGTGGGACGCCGCGGCCCTCTGCGAGGCGTTCGACGCGCCGCTGCGCATCCACACCGCCGACGCCTACCGGCTCGCCGACCCGTTCGGCACGCTCGGCCTCACCGCCGGCGGGGTGAGCGACGCGCTGTGCCTGGCGCTCGCGGGCCTGGGCCTGCGCCCCGAGGACTACCGCGTGCCCGCCGACGTCGTCCCCTTCGACGGCGCGGGTGACGACGGGGACGGCACCCTGGTCGCCGGCTCGGTGCGGCTGCGCGCGCTCCACGCGCCCGGCCACACCGAGGGCGCCACGCTCTACGAGGCCGACGGCGTGCTGCTCGCGGGTGACGTGCTGTTCGCCGGCGGGATCGGCCGCACCGACCTGCCCGGCGGGGACGACGCCGCCATGCGCGCGACCCTGCGCGACGTCGTCCGGCGGCTGGACCCGGCGCTCGCCGTCGTGCCCGGGCACGGGCCCACCACCACCGTGGCGCGCGAGCTGGACGGCAACCCCTACCTGGCGTAGCTCAGGACCTGCGGGCGGCGACGCCGCGACGGTCGCCGCCGACGGCGGCTACGCCGACCAGTCCCACCGGTACCCCGAGGTGCAGATGCGCGTGAGGTGATCTGGGAGAATCGCGACCATGGCTCGCATCGCCCCTCTCTCCGGCTTCCCCGAATGGCTCCCTGACGGTCGCGTCGTGGAGCAGCACGTGCTCGACACGCTGCGCCGCACGTTCGAGCTGCACGGGTTCGCCGGCGTCGAGACGCGTGCGGTGGAGCCGCTGGACCAGCTGCTGCGCAAGGGCGAGACCTCCAAGGAGGTCTACGTGCTGCGCCGCCTCCAGGCCGACGACGATGACACCGCGGCGGTCGACCGAAGCGCCCAGCTGGGCCTCCACTTCGACCTCACCGTGCCGTTCGCCCGCTACGTGCTGGAGAACGCCGGCAAGCTCGCCTTCCCGTTCAAGCGCTACCAGATCCAGAAGGTGTGGCGCGGCGAACGTCCCCAGGACGGCCGCTTCCGCGAGTTCGCCCAGGCGGACATCGACGTCGTCGGCGCCGGGGAGCTGCCGTACCACTTCGAGGTCGAGCTGCCGCTCGTCATGGCCGCCGCGCTGGGCGCGCTCGCCGACGTCGGCCTGCCGCCCGTGCGGATCCTCGTGAACAACCGCAAGGTCGCCGAGGGCTTCTACCGCGGCCTGGGCCTCGAGGACGTCGACGGCGTGCTGCGCAACATCGACAAGCTCGACAAGATCGGGCCCGACGCCGTCGCCGAGCTGCTGGGCACCGAGTGCGGCGCCACACCCGAGCAGGCGAAGGCGTGCCTCGAGCTCGCCGGCTTGTCCGGGTCGGACGCGTCCGTGATCGACGCCGTCCGCGCGCTGGCCGCGGCGAACGGGGCGTCCAACGAGCTGCTGGAGACGGGCCTGGCGGAGCTGGGCGCCCTCATCGAGGCCGCCGCCGAGCGCGCCCCTGGCGTCGTCGTCGCCGACCTCAAGATCGCCCGCGGGCTCGACTACTACACCGGCTCGGTCTACGAGACGGTGCTGGTGGGCCACGAGGGCCTGGGCTCGATCTGCTCGGGCGGCCGCTACGACACGCTCGCGTCGGACGGCAAGAACACCTACCCGGGCGTCGGCCTGTCGATCGGCGTCTCCCGCCTGGTCTCGCGCCTCCTGTCCGCCGGCCTGGTCCGCGCCACGCGCGGCGTGCCGACGGCGGTGCTCGTCGCGGTGAGCACCGAGGCGGAGCGCGCGGCGTCCGACGCCGTCGCCGCCGCCCTGCGAGCGCGGGGCATCCCGGCCGACGTCGCCCCGAAGGCCGCGAAGTTCGGCAAGCAGATCCAGTTCGCCGACCGCCGCGGCATCCCGTTCGTCTGGTTCCCGGGCGAGACGCACCAGGTCAAGGACATCCGCTCGGGCGAGCAGGTCGACGCCGACGCCTCGGCGTGGCAGCCGCCGGCCGAGGACTGGTGGCCGCGCGTGGTGCCGGCCGTCTGAGCCTCGTGGCCGGATGAGCCCTACGCCTGGATGATCGACAGCACGTTGCGGGCCGGGTCGCAGAACCAGGCGATCGTCGGGCCCTGCGACGGGTCCGTCGACCGCGCGACGCCGTCGGCGTCCTGGTGCAACCCCTCGTACCGCTCGAGCTGCACGCCGGCGGCCTTGAGGTCGGCGACGGCGACGTCGACCTCGGGCACCACGAGGTTCAGGACCGTGTACGTCGCCGGCTTGTGGGCCTCGCCCTTGGGGTAGACGAACACGGGCTCGCCGCCCGTGACGTGCAGCTCCAGGCCCATGCCGGTGTCGCGGGCGTCGAGCCCGAGCGTGTCGCGGTAGAAGGTGAGCGCGGCGGCGAGGTCGTCGACCGAGAAGCCGCTGAAGGCTCGCGTGATGGTGACCATGGGGGTCTCCTCTCTCTCCCCGGGTCCGACGACGCAGGTGGGGCGGACTCACCGGTGGGTGAGGGGAGACCCCGGTCAGCCCTCCGCGAGCCGCGCCGGGAACCCTCCGGTCGCCACGGGGCCCCAGCGCTCGATTGTGATCCGCACGATCGACTTGCCCTGCGTGACCATGGCCTCGCGGTACTCGTCCCAGTCCGGGTGCTCGCCGGCGGCGGCCCGGTAGTAGTCGACCAGCGGCTCGACGGAGTCGGGGGAGTCGATCACCTCGGCCGTGCCGTCCACCTGGACCCACGACCCGCCGAACGTGTCGCCAAGAGCGAGCAGGGACGCGCGGGGGTCGCGGCGCAGGTTGGCGACCTTGGCCCGTTCGGGGTAGGTCGAGACGACGATGCGCCCCTCGCCGTCGACGGCGAACGTCACGGGGCTCGCCTGGACGCCGGCGCCGTCGGCGTCGTTGGCGCGGCGGGTGATGAGGATGCCGTCGCGGCGGGTGCGGAGCGTGGCGAGCAGCGCGTCGCGGTCGACGGTGGTGTTGGTGGCGATGGTTCGGGGCATGGCGGCCATTGTCCACGCGGCGGACCGGGCACGCGACACCTTGCGACGGCCGCCGCGAAGGCTGCCGACCTGCTCTTTAGGGTGGGACGTCCTGACCGCGTGGCTGCGAGAGGAGGCTCGTCGTGGAGTCCGCCGCCCTCATGCCCGCGGTCGCGGACGGGCTTGACCTCCAGAGGGTCAAGTACCGCCTCCTGGTGGCGCTGTGCCTCGCGGCGATGGTGTTCGGGTTCGTCGTCGACGCCCCGGCGGAGCTGCTGCGCGGCACGGTCGCGATCCTCACGTCGCCGTCGAACCTGCTGACCGACTACCTGGCGATCGCCAGCGTCGGGGCCACGTTCCTCAACGCGGGCGCGCTGACGCTGCTCAGCCTCGTCATGGTGCGCGTCGCGAGGGCGGAGCTGTCCGGGCCGGTCATCGCCGGGCTGTTCACGGTGTTCGGGTTCGCCCTGTTCGGCAAGAACCTGTTCAACTCGATCCCGATCACGCTCGGCGTGCTGCTGTACGCGCGGCTGGACCACCGGCGGTTCCGGGACTTCCAGGTGGAGAGCCTCTTTGCGACGTCCCTGGGCCCGGCAGTGAGCTTCATGGCGTTCGGCAGCGACCTGCCGCGGTGGCTGGGGATCCCGCTCGGCTACGTGCTGGGCGTCGTCATCGGGCTGGTGATCCCGCCGCTGGCGGCGCACTTCACGAGGTTCCACCACGGCCTGACCCTGTACAACGTCGGGTTCACCGCGGGGATCGTCGGCATGGTCATCGTCGCGATGATGAACCTGCTCGACCAGGAGGTGCTCGAGGCGTCGTACGTCTCGGCCGGGTACACGCTCGAGCTGTCGGTGCTCACCGTCGTGTTCTGCGCGGCGCTGTTCGCCTGCGGGTTCGTGCTCAACGGGCGGTCCGCGCGGGGGATGGGCGGGCTGATGCGCCGGCCGGGGCAGGCGCCCAGCGACTTCGTCGCCCTGGAGGGCGTGGGCCGCACGGTCATGAACATGGGCCTGCTGGGCATCACGGCCGTGGCGTACGTGCTGGTGGTGGGCGGCGAGCTCAACGGTCCGGTGCTGGGCAGCGTCTTCACCGTCATCGGGTTCGGCGCGTACGGCAAGCACGCGCGCAACTGCCTGCCCGTCCTGGTGGGCGTCGCCCTCGCCGCCGTCGTCACGTCGACCGACATTGGCTCCACGCCGGCGGTGCTCGCCGCGCTGTTCGGCACCACGCTGGCCCCGATCAGCGGCGTCTTCGGGAGCGCGTGGGGCGTCGTCGCCGGGGTGCTGCACCTGGCGATCGTCGCGAACGTCGGGTTCCTGCACGCCGGCATGAACCTGTACAACCAGGGCTTCGCGGCGGGTTTCGTCGCCATCGTCCTGTACCCCGTGCTCCACGCGCTGCTCCGCATGCGCGCGAAGCGCGCGGCGAGGGCCGGCGTCGGCCCGGATCGGGGGTCGCCCACGCCCTGACGGCGCCGATCGCTCGCGATTCCCCCGGACGGCATGCACGACGCGACAGTGCAGGTCGGTGCCTCTGTAGCGTGGTGCCCGACGACGAGAACCATGAACACGACTGCGCGAGGGGGGCGGCGCGTGACCCTCGAGCGCGTTCGCGTGATGACACGCCGTGCCGGCCCGGCCAAGCCGCGGGGCTACTACCAGGACTCGATCGTCTTCGGCCTGCTCCTGACGCTGTGCCTGGGCGCCGTCGCCCTCGGGTTCGTGCTCGACACCCCGGCCGAGCTGCTGCGCGGCACCGCCACCATCCTCACCTCGCCCAGCGGGCTGCTCACCGACTACATGGCGATCTCCTCGGTGGGTGCGACGCTCCTCAACGCCGGGCTGCTGACCCTCGCCAGCGTCGTGTACGTGCGGGTGAAGAAGATCCGCCTCTCCGGCGCGGTCATCGCCGGCCTGTTCACCGTGTTCGGGTTCGCCCTGTTCGGCAAGAACCTCATCAACTCGATCCCGATCACCCTCGGCGTGCTGCTGTACGCCAAGCTCGTCGGCAAGAAGCTCTCCGACTACACGGTGGTGAGCCTGTTCGCCACGGCGCTCGCCCCGGCCGTCAGCCTGATGATCTTCGGCAAGGGCCTGCCGCTGCTCCTGGGCATCCCCCTCGGCCTGACGGTCGGCGTGCTCATCGGCCTGGCCATCCCGCCGATGTCCGACCACGTGATCCGGTTCCACCACGGCCTGGTGCTGTACAACATCGGCTTCGCCGCCGGCATGGTCGGCATGGTCATCGTCGCGATCATGAACCTCGTGGGGACCGACGTCCCCGAGGTGCACCTGGTCTCGTCCGGCAACACCGTGCCGCTCGCCGTCGCCACGCTCGCGTTGTGCCTGGCGATGTTCGCCGGCGGGTTCGTGCTCAACGACCGCTCCACCGGCGGGCTGCTCGCGTTCTTCCGCCGCTCCGGGCGCACCCCCAGCGACTTCGTCGCCCAGGAGGGCCTGGGCCGCACGCTCATGAACATGGGCTCCATGGGCGCCCTGGCGATCGGGTACGTGATCCTGGTGGGCGGCGACCTCAACGGCCCCGTGCTCGGCGGCGTGTTCACCGTCATCGGCTTCTCGGCCTTCGGCAAGCACCCGCGCAACTGCGTGCCGATCCTCATCGGCGTCGCCATCGCCGCCACCGTCACGGGCGCCGACCTCGCCTCGCCCAACATGCTGCTCGCCGCCCTGTTCGGCACCACCCTCGCGCCACTGGCCGGCGTGTTCGGGTTCGGGTACGGCGTCATCGCCGGGTTCCTGCACCTCGCGCTCGTCGCCAACGTCGGGTTCCTGCACGCCGGCCTCAACCTCTACAACAACGGGTTCTCCGCCGGCTTCGTCGCCCTGGTGCTCATCCCGTTCTTCAACGCGATCTTCCACATCCGGGGCAAGGGCTCGCGGATCGTCGACATCGAGTGGCGCCCCGCCCAGGCGGACTCGTCGTCCGAGTAAACTCCGGCCGGGGGCGTCGCGCGCCCCGCATCCCCAGCACTGCAAGGAAGGACTCTCCGTGCTCCGCACCCACACGGCCGGCTCACTTCGGGCCGAGCACATCGGTCAGACCGTCACCCTCACGGGCTGGGTCGACCGCCGCCGCGATCACGGAGGAGTGGCCTTCATCGACCTGCGCGATGCCTCGGGCATCGCCCAGGTCGTCATCCGCGACGAGGCCGTCGCCCACCCGCTGCGCGCCGAGTTCGTGCTCCAGGTGACCGGCGAGGTCTCCGCCCGCCCCGAGGGCAACGCCAACCCCAACCTCGCCACCGGCGAGATCGAGGTCATCGCCACCTCCGTCACGACGCTCAACGAGTCGGCCCCGCTGCCGTTCCAGGTGTCGACGGCGCTCGCGGACACCGAGGTGATCGGCGAGGAGGCGCGCCTGGCGTACCGGTACCTCGACCTGCGCCGCCCGGCGCCGCAGCACGCCATGCGCCTGCGCGCCAAGGTGAACCAGGCGGCCCGCCGCGTGCTCGACGCCGAGGACTTCGTCGAGATCGAGACGCCCACGCTGACCCGCTCGACCCCCGAGGGCGCCCGCGACTTCCTGGTCCCCGCGCGCCTGGCGCCGGGCTCCTGGTACGCCCTGCCGCAGTCGCCGCAGCTGTTCAAGCAGCTGCTCATGGTGGGCGGCATGGAGCGCTACTACCAGATCGCCCGCTGCTACCGCGACGAGGACTTCCGCGCGGACCGCCAGCCGGAGTTCACGCAGCTCGACGTCGAGATGAGCTTCGTGGAGCAGGACGACGTGATCGCCCTGGCCGAGAAGGTGCTCGTCGCACTGTGGGAGCTCATCGGCGTGACCCTGCCGACGCCCATCCCGCGCATGACGTTCGCGGATGCGATGCGCCTGTACGGCTCGGACAAGCCCGACCTGCGCTTCGGCAACCCGCTCGTCGAGCTCACCGAGTACTTCAAGGACACCCCGTTCCGCGTGTTCCAGTCGGAGTACGTCGGCGCCGTCGTCATGGCCGGCGGGGCCTCGCAGCCGCGCCGCCAGTTCGACGCCTGGCAGGACTGGGCCAAGCAGCGCGGCGCCAAGGGCCTCGCCTATGTCACGTTCGCCGACGACGGCACGCTGGGCGGCCCCGTCGCCAAGAACCTGTCCGACGCCGAGCGCGACGGCCTCGCGGCGGTCACCGGCGCGCAGCCGGGCGACGCCGTGTTCTTCGCGGCCGGCAAGACGTCGGAGGCGCGCGCGCTGCTCGGCGCCGCCCGCATCGAGATCGCCAAGAAGACCGACGCCATCGACGACGACGCCTGGGCGTTCGTCTGGGTGGTCGACGCGCCCCTCTTCAAGCCGACAGGAGACGCCGCCGACGAGGGCGACGTGGCGCTCGGCCACTCCGCCTGGACCGCCGTGCACCACGCGTTCACGTCGCCCAACCCGGACTGGATCGACACGTTCGAGCAGTCGCCCGGCGAGGCGCTCGCGTACGCGTACGACATCGTGTGCAACGGCAACGAGATCGGCGGCGGCTCGATCCGTATCCACCGCCGGGACGTGCAGGAGCGCGTGTTCGACGTCATGGGTATCGGCCCGGCGGAGGCGCAGGAGAAGTTCGGCTTCCTGCTCGACGCCTTCGCCTTCGGCGCCCCGCCGCACGGCGGCATCGCGTTCGGCTGGGACCGCATCGTCGCCCTGCTGACCAAGTCGCCGTCGATCCGCGACGTCATCGCGTTCCCGAAGTCGGGCGGCGGGTACGACCCGCTGACGCAGGCGCCCGCGCCGATCACGCCGGAGCAGCGCAAGGAGGCCGGCGTCGACGCCAAGCCGGCCGAGCCCAAGGCCGACGCGAAGGCGTGACCGCCCTTCCCGAACCCTGGGCGAGCCACCCGCTGGTGGTCACGGAGTCGGCGCACCACGGGTGGGACGTGTCCGACGCGTGGGTGCAGGACGACGCGCTGCTGCTGCGGCTGCGGCGCGCCGCCCTGCCCGACGAGCCGGGCGGCCTGGGGCTGTACGGCGTCGGCACGCCGGACGGCGTGGCGCGGCTGCTGCTGCGCCACGCCCCGGTGTGGGCCGCCGAGCCCGTGGGCCGCACCACCATGCCCCGCGGCACCCGCGCCGCCCTGCGCGCACTGACGGACGCCGTGCCGGCCCCGTTCGACCAGCCCGCGCAGGGGGCGTGGGACTGGTTCATGCTCGACCACGCGCCCGCGCCGGTAGCCGGCGAGGAGCACGTCGAGGAGCTGACGGGTGCCGAAGGCCTCGCCGAGGCGCGCGCCGAGATCACCCTCGCCCACCCGATGGGCGAGCTCGGCGTCGACGAGCCGCGCTCGCGCTGGTGGGGCTGGCGCGACGACGACGGCGTGCTGCGCGGCGTCGTCGGCGCGGACCGGCGGGTGCCGGGCGCCCCGTGGGTGCTCGGCTCCATCGGCACCGACCCCGCGTGGCGTGGCCGTGGCGTCGCGGCCGCGACCACGGCCGTCGCCGCCCGCGCGGGCCTGCAGGAGGCCCCGATCGTCACGCTCGGCATGTACGCCGACAACGACGCCGCCCGCCGCACCTACACGCGCGTCGGGTTCGTCGTGGTCCAGGAGAACGAGAGCTCACGATGACGCTGCCGCCCCGCTGGGCCGCCCACCCCGTGGTGGTCACCGAGTCCGCGCACCACCGCTGGGACGTCGCCGCGGCGTGGTGGGACGACGACGCGCTGCTGGTCGCCCTCGCCCAGCCCGGCGCGCCGGAGTGGGTGTACTCCGTCGGCACGCCCGACGCCGCCGCCCGCCTGCTGCTGCGCGCCGCCGCCGAGCGCGGCATCGACCCGGCCTCCCGCACCACGGTGCCCAGGGGCACGCGCGCGGCCCTGCGGCTGCTGACCGACGCGGCCCCCGCACCCTTCGACGCGCCTGCCCAGGGGGCGTGGGACTGGCTCATGGTCGACCGCTCCCCGGACCGGGTGCCGGGGGAGGAGCGCGTCGAGGAGCTGGTCGGCCCGGCGGGCCGCGACGAGGCCCGCGCGGCTCTCGTCGTCGCGCACCCGGACGGCCGGCTCGACGTCGACGAGCCCGCCTCGCGCTGGTGGGGCTGGCGCGACGACGACGGCGTGCTGCGCGGCGTGGCGGGCGCCGACCTCGGCGACCCCGGCACGCCCTGGTGGCTCAGCTCCGTGGGCACCGCCCCCGACTGGCGGGGGCGCGGCATCGCCTCGGCCGCCACGGCCGTGGCCGTGCGGGCAGGCCTCAAGGAGGCGCCGATGGTCACGCTGCACATGCACGCCGACAACGACGCCGCCCGCCGCACCTACGTGCGCCTCGGGTTCAGCGTCGAGCAGGAGTTCGAGAGCTCCCGCTAGCGGCGCGTCAGCGCGACCACCGGGATCGTGCGACCGGCCTTGACCTGGTGGTCGGCGAAGAACGGCGCGACCGCGAGGATCTGCGCCCAGGCCTGCTCCCGCTCGGCGCCCTCGAGCGTGGTCGCGGTCGCCTCGAACCGCTGGGCTCCCGCCTCGACCACCACGTCCGGGTGCGCGCGCACGTTGCGGTACCAGTCCGGCGCGCGAGGGCTGCCCGCGGCGGACGCGAGGACCATCAGGCGCTCGCCGTCGTGGAGGGCCATGAGCGGGACGACGTGCTCGCGGCCGGTGCGGGCGCCCGTGGTGGTCAGCAGCAGCAGGCGGTCGCGGTGCATGCCGGGCGGCAGGTCGGCGCCGGACCTCAGGAGCTCGATCACGCGCGGGTTCATCTGAGACATGTCGGCCTCGGCCATGGCTGCCACGCTACGCCGCGTCGTCCTCCCAGACGACGACCAGGTCCGCCGCGTCCCGGGTCGACGCGACGAGCTCCGCGTTGACCTGATCCGTGCCGTGCGCCCAGGCGTGGGCGGCGTGCGGCTCTCGGCCGAACTCGACGTGCCGCGCCACGAGCCGCTCCAGCCGCAGGGGCGACGGCGGGTCCAGGAACCAGACCTGCGCCATGGCGGCCCGGGCACGCGGCCACGCCCCGTCGCCGGCGAGCAGGTAGTTGCCCTCCGTGATGACCAGGGGGACGTCGTCGGGCACCGCGACGCCCGCCGCCACGGGCTCCTCGATCTCCCGGTGGAACACGGGTGCGTAGACCGGCCCGTCGCCCGGGCGCTGGGCCGCGACCCGCTCCAGCAGGGCGGCGTACCCGGCGTCGTCGAACGTGTCGATCGCGCCCTTCCGGTCGGCGCGCCCGAGGTCCGCGAGCACCGCCTGCGACAGATGGAAGCCGTCCATGCCGACGACGACGGCGCGCCCCGGGCCGAGCGCCCGCGCCAGCGCCGCCGCCAGCGTCGACTTGCCCGCGCCCGGCGCCCCGGTGATGCCGAGCACGGTGCGGCCCGGCCGCGCAGCGAGGGCGGCGGCGCGCTCCACGAGGGCCGGCGTGGAGAGGAGAGCGGGGAGCGGGGCCGCGGTCACGTCGGCGAGCGTACCGGCGGTGCTGCCAGGATGGCCCCATGCTCAACGCTCACGGCAAGTGGTCCCTGGTCACCGGCGCGTCCCGCGGGATCGGGCTCCAGATGGCGCTCGCGCTCGGGCAGGCGGGGGTCAACGTCGTCGTGCACTCGCGCGAGCTCGCCGGGACGCACGGGCTGGTCGAGGAGCTGCGCGACCTCGGCGTCGAGGCGTTCGCCGTGGCCGGGGAGCTCTCCGACCCGGCCCAGGTGCGCGCCCTGGCCGACGACGTGCTGCGGCGCGTCTCCGTCGACCTGCTGTTCACCAACGCCGGCGTGCAGCCGCCGTCGCACGACCCGTACTGGGAGGCCGACGCCGACGAGTACGTGCGCACCTACCTGGTCAACGTGGTCGCGCCGATGATCCTGGTGGAGAAGTTCCTGCCCGGGATGCTGGAGCGCGGGTTCGGGCGCATCACGCACACCACCAGCGGGATCCTGCACCAGCCCGAGCAGAGCGCCTACGCGGCCTCGAAGGGAGCGCTCAACAAGGCGACGCTGGACCTCGCCGCCCGGCTCACCGACGTGGACGTCACCGTCAACGTCGCCGACCCCGGCTGGATCCGCACCGACCTCGGCGGCCCCGACGCCCCGAACGCCGTCGAGACCGTGGTGCCCGGCATGATCGTCGGCGGGTTCGTCGACGCCGACCTCGACGGTGCGTGGATCAACGCGCAGGACTTCGCGGGGATGACCCTCGAGGACGCCGTCGCCGCCGCGCCCGCCAAGGCGCTGCGGCTGGCCGTCACCACCGCCTGAACCCGTCGCGCCCGCGGGAGCGTCAGCGGCGTTGCCTAGGGTGGCCCCATGGACCTGTTCGACGCGATCACCACCGGTGAGCACGGCACCCCGGTGGTCACGCGTCCCGGCGCCGGGGCGCCCCTGGCCGTCCGCATGCGCCCCGCGACGCTCGACGAGGTCGCCGGGCAGGAGCACCTGCTCGCCCCCGGCTCGCCGCTGCGCCGCCTGGTCGAGCCCGCCGACGAAGCCGCCCGCCGCGCCGCCCCCGGCTCCGTGATCCTCTGGGGCCCGCCCGGCACCGGCAAGACCACGCTCGCCTACCTCGTCGCCACCGTCTCCGGCCGCCGGTTCGTCGAGCTGTCCGCCGTCACCGCCGGCGTGCGCGACGTGCGCGCCGTCGTCGAGGACGCCCGCCGCCGCCTGGCGACCTCGGGGGAGGAGACCGTCCTCTTCATCGACGAGGTGCACCGGTTCTCCAAGTCGCAGCAGGACGCCCTGCTGCCGTCCGTCGAGAACCGCTGGGTCACGCTCGTCGCCGCCACCACCGAGAACCCGTCGTTCTCCGTGAACTCGCCCCTGCTGTCCCGCTCGCTGCTGCTCACGCTCCGCCCGCTCACGTCCGACGACGTGCGCGGCCTGGTCCGCCGCGCCGTCACCGACGAGCGCGGCCTCGGCGGCGCCGTCACCCTCGCCGACGACGCCGAGGAGCAGCTCGTCCGCATGGCAGGCGGCGACGCCCGCAAGGCCCTCACCGTGCTCGAGGCCGCCGCGGGCACCGCCCTGTCGGATACGGTCGCGGCCGGCGTCGACGTCACCGTGGACCTGCCCACCGTCGAGCGCGCCGTCGACGTCGCCGCCGTCCGCTACGACCGCGACGGCGACCAGCACTACGACGTCATCAGCGCGTTCATCAAGTCCATCCGCGGCTCCGACGTCGACGCCGCCCTCCACTACCTCGCCCGCATGGTCGCCGCAGGGGAGGACCCCCGCTACATCGCCCGCCGCCTCATGGTCCACGCCGCCGAGGACGTCGGGATGGCCGACCCCTCCGCACTGCAGACCGCGGTCGCCGCCGCCCAGGCCGTCCAGCTCATCGGAATGCCCGAGGGCAGGATCGTGCTCGCCGAGGCCGTCGTCCACCTCGCCACCGCGCCCAAGTCCAACGCCGTCGTCACCGGGATCGATGCGGCGCTCGCGGACGTGCGCGCCGGGCGGATCGGCACCGTGCCGCTGCACCTGCGCGACGCCCACTACGCGGGGGCCAAGGGCCTGGGCCACGGGCAGGGGTACGTGTACCCGCACGACGTCGAGCACGCGGTCGCCCCGCAGCAGTACCTCCCCGACGAGCTCGTGGGCCGCCGGTACTACGCGCCGACCGACCGCGGCTATGAGCGTCAGGTGACGGAGCGCCTGCAGCGGGTGCGGGAGATCCTCGCCCGGCGCTCCTGACGCACGCCGGGGCACGGACGGGCGTGGGGTAGACTTCTCAGGTTGCCTTCTCGGGCCCGCCCTTCGGGACGGTCCGCCGGCGACTCCTGGGACCTCGGCCCCGTTCCCTTCCTCGTGGAGGGCTTCGGCTGGTCCCGCACCCGTCTCCCGCGTCAGCGTGGTCCGGGTGTGACCTCATCAGATCCTCCAACAGGACAGGAAGCACAGTGACTTCTGTGACCCGTTCGCGCCGCCAGGTCCGCCTGAGCCGCGCCCTGGGCATCGCCCTCACCCCGAAGGCCGTCAAGCACTTCGAGAAGCGCCCCTACCCGCCGGGCGAGCACGGCCGCGCCCGTCGCCGCACCGAGTCGGACTACGCGGTGCGTCTGCGCGAGAAGCAGCGTCTGCGCGCCCAGTACGCGCTGCGCGAGAAGCAGCTCGTCAAGGTCTACGAGAACGCCCGCAAGACCGCCGGCCTGACCGGTGAGGTCATGGTCGAGGACCTCGAGACGCGCCTCGACGCGCTCGTGCTGCGCTCCGGCTTCGCCCGCACCATCCTGCAGGCGCGCCAGGCCGTCACGCACCGCCACATCCTCGTCGACGGCAAGATCGTGGACCGTCCGTCGTTCCGCGTGAAGCCCGGCCAGACCCTCCAGGTCAAGCCGAAGTCGCAGGCCACGACCCCGTTCCAGGTCGCCGCCGCCGGCGCCCACCGCGACGTGCTCCCGGCCGTCCCGGGCTACCTCGAGGTCCAGCTCGAGAAGCTCCAGGCCACGCTGGCCCGCCGCCCGAAGCGCGCCGAGGTCCCCGTGACCTGCGAGGTCCAGCTGGTCGTCGAGTTCTACGCTCGCTGATCTTCCATGACGACGCCCCGCCGACCTGCACAAGGACGGCGGGGCGTCGTCGTCTGCGGGTAGGGTGACCTGCGAACCGACGAGAGGAGCTTGGGGACCGTGGGAGACGTTGCGCACCTGATCGGCGCCATCGCCGGAGTGATCGCGGCCCTCGCGTTCGTCGCGCTGGTCGGCTTCCTGGCCGTCCCGCTCGTGAAGCTGGGGCGCACCTTCGACGAGGCGACCCGTTCGCTGCGCGAGGTCACCGAGCACTCCGTGCCGATCCTCGACGAGGCCGCGGGCACTGTCGCCGGCGCCAACGTGCAGCTCGGCAAGGTGGACACCATCACGACGTCGGCCGCGCAGGTCAGCGAGAACGTGTCGGCGCTGGCCGGGCTCTACGCCGCGACGCTGGGCCGCCCGCTCGTCAAGGTCGCCGCGTTCTCCTACGCGGCACGTCAGGCGTTCGCGGGCACGTTCCCGCGCAAGGGCAAGCACTGATGCGCCGCCTGTTCTGGATCGGCGTCGGCGTCACCGTCACCGTCGTCGTGTACCGGCAGGGTCGCAAGGTGGTGCGCAAGTACCTGCCCGCCTCGATCGCCGAGCGCGCGGAGCAGACCGCGCGCGACGTCGGCGAGCGCGCCGGCACCACGGCGCAGGAGTTCCGGGCGATCTTCACCGAGGCCCGCGCCCGGCGCGAGGCCGAGCTGACCGCCGCGCTGCTGGCCGAGGGCCAGCAGGACCCCGAGACCACGCGCGCCGCCCGAGCTACCGGCGCCCGCAGGGAGTTCCCTGCGGGCGGCCCCGCCGCCGCCGTCGACGACATCGACGACGACGAGGCGGAGCTCGGCTACTCGTTCTGAGCCGCTCCGCGCCCGGACCCCTTTCTCGTCCCGAGCACCGCGCCGCAGGCGCGACAATGGCTCGAGCACCCTCACGACCCTGCGAAGGATCACCATGCGCACCGCCGACATCCGCCAGCGTTGGCTCGACTACTTCGAGTCGAAGGACCACGAGATCGTGCCCAGCGTCTCGCTGGTCTCGCCCGACCCCTCGATCCTGTTCACCATCGCCGGCATGGTGCCGTTCATCCCCTACATCCTCGGCACCGAGCCCGCCCCGTGGCCGCGCGCCGCGAGCGTGCAGAAGTGCATCCGCACGGGCGACATCGAGAACGTGGGCCGCACCACGCGCCACGGCACGTTCTTCCAGATGAACGGCAACTTCTCGTTCGGCGACTACTTCAAGACCGGCGCCATCGAGATGGCCTGGGAGCTGCTCACGTCCGAGCAGGACAAGGGCGGCTACGGGTTCGACGGCGACCGCCTGTGGGTCACGCTCTGGGACGAGGACTCCGAGTCGTTCGACGCCCTGACCAAGGGCATCGGGCTGGACCCGAAGCACATCGTGCGTCTGCCCCGCAAGGAGAACTTCTGGGACACCGGCCAGCCCGGCCCCGCGGGCCCGTGCGCCGAGTGGCACTACGACCGCGGCCCGGCCTACGGCCCCGAGGCCGTGGGCGGCAACGTGGACCCGGGCGGCGACCGCTACCTGGAGATCTGGAACCTGGTGTTCGACCAGTTCGTGCGCGGCGAGGGCGTGGGGAAGGACTACCCGCTGCTCGGCGAGCTCGACAAGAAGGCGATCGACACCGGCGCCGGCCTCGAGCGCATGGCCTTCCTGCTCCAGGGCAAGGAGAACATGTTCGAGATCGACGAGACCTACCCGGTCATCGAGCGTGTCGAGCTGCTCACGGGCAAGAAGTACGGCGCCAACCCGGAGGACGACGTCCGCATGCGCGTCGTCGCCGACCACGTGCGCTCGGGTCTCATGGTCATCGGCGACGGCGTGCGCCCCTCCAACGAGGGCCGCGGCTACGTGCTGCGCCGCATCCTGCGCCGGGCCGTGCGGTCGATGCGCCTGCTCGGCTACGACGCCCAGGCGCTGCCCGAGCTGCTGCCGGTCTCGATGGAGGCCATGAAGGCGTCCTACCCCGAGCTGGAGACGAGCTTCGGCCGCATCTCCGACGTCGCGTACGGCGAGGAGGAGGCGTTCCGCCGCACGCTGTCGGCGGGCACCACCATCCTCGACGTCGCCGTGTCCAAGGCGAAGACGGCGTCGGGCGCGCCCGTGCTGGGCGGCGCCGAGGCGTTCCAGCTGCACGACACCTACGGCTTCCCGATCGACCTCACGCTCGAGATGGCGGCCGAGCAGGGCGTCCAGGTGGACGAGAAGGCGTTCCGCGAGCTCATGGCCGAGCAGAAGCAGCGCGCCCGCGCCGACGCGCTCGCCAAGAAGACCGGGCACGCCGACCTGCGCGCCTACGAGTCGATCGCGCACGAGCTCACCAAGCCCGTCGAGTTCCTCGGCTACACGCACCTGGACTCGGCCGTGAACGTCGTCGGCCTGCTGGTCGACGGCGTGCCCGCGCCGGTCGCGACCGCGCCTGCCGACGTCGAGGTGGTGCTCGACCGCACGCCGTTCTACGCCGAGGCCGGCGGCCAGCTCGCCGACCAGGGCACGATCGTGCTCGACGGCGGCGCGACGGTCGAGGTCGACGACGTGCAGCGCCCCATCAAGGGCCTCAACGTGCACCGCGGCCGCCTGGTCGAGGGCACCATCGCGCTGGGCGACCCCGGCACGGCCACGATCGACGTCGAGCGCCGCGTGGCGATCAGCCGCGCCCACTCGGCCACGCACATGATCCACAAGGCCCTGCACGAGCTGGTGGGCGAGGACCGCACCCAGGCGGGCTCGGAGAACGCGCCGAGCCGCGTGCGCTTCGACTTCCGCTCCCCGTCGGCCGTCTCGGCGTCGTCGCTGTCGGAGATCGAGGAGCGCGTGAACCTGCGCCTCCAGGACAACCTCGACGTCACCGACGAGCTCATGCCCATCGCCGCGGCCCGCGACCTGGGGGCCATGGCCCTGTTCGGCGAGAAGTACGGCGACATCGTGCGCGTCGTGTCGATCGGCGGCGACTGGTCGCGCGAGCTGTGCGGCGGCACCCACGTGAAGCAGTCGGGCGAGATCGGCCGCGTCGCGCTGCTGGGCGAGGCGTCCATCGGGTCGGGCGTGCGTCGCGTCGACGCGCTGGTCGGCGAGGGCGCCTATGGCTTCCAGGCCAAGGAGCACGCCCTGGTGGGCCAGCTCACGGGCCTGCTCGGGGCGCGCCCCGACGAGCTCACCGACCGCGTCGGCTCGCTGCTGAGCAAGCTCAAGGAGACCGAGAAGGAGCTCGCGTCGCTGCGCAAGGGCCAGCTCCTGGCCGCGGCGGGCCAGCTCGCCGCCCAGGCGCCCGTGGTGGGCGACGTGCGCGTGGTCACCTACGACGCCGGCGACGTCGCCTCCGCGGACGACCTGCGAGCTCTGGCGCTCGACGTGCGCGGCCGCCTCGGCGACGGCGCCCCCGCGGTCGTGGCCGTCGGCGGCGTGACGGGCGGAAGCCCGCTGGTGGTCGTCGCGACCAACGCCTCGGCGCGCGACGCGGGCCTGCGGGCCGGCGACTTCGTCAAGGCCGCGGCCGGCGTGCTCGGCGGCGGTGGCGGCGGCAAGCCGGACCTGGCGCAGGGCGGCGGCCGCGACGCGGCCGCGCTCCCGGCCGCGCTCGAGGGTGTCACGGCGGGCGGGCGCACCGCCGGGGGCGCGGGAGCGGCACGCTCGGGGGGCGGGGCGCCCCCCGGGCCCCCGAGGGATTCCCGCCGG
>WRHK01000027.1 GCA_009783295.1 Promicromonosporaceae bacterium | reverse complement strand
GCGCCCGAGGAGCCCCCGCTGGAGGCCCCGGCGGCCGGGGCCCCGGAGGTGGAGGCCGGGGCGGACACGAAGTCCGAGTGAGACGGCGCGGGCGGGGGTCACCGACCCCGGCCCGCGCCCACGCCGCTGCCACCCCTCAAGCACGGAGGACCGCCCACCATGGCGAACTACACCATCCAGGACATCAAGGACCTGCGCGCTCTGACCGGCGCCGGCATGACCGACGTCAAGAAGGCGCTCGACGAGGCCGACGGCGACCAGCAGAAGGCCGTCGAGCTCATCCGCAAGCGCGGCCTCGCCAAGGCTGCCAAGCGTGAGGGCAACGCGACCTCCGAGGGCCTCGTGGCCGTCAAGGTCGAGGACACCGCTGCGGGCCAGGTCGCCACGCTCATCGAGCTGAACGCCGAGACCGACTTCGTCGTCAAGAACGACAAGTTCGTCGCGCTGGCCGAGGAGATCCTCGCTGCTGCGGCCGCCTCGGGCGCCACCGACGCCGACGCCGCCCTCGCCGCCCCGCTGGGCACCGAGACGGTCGCCGACGTCATCGCCACGTCGGCCGGCACCATGGGCGAGAAGATCGTCCTGCGCCGTGTCGCTCGCGTCGAGGGCCCGAAGGTCACGACCTACCTGCACCGCACCGCCAAGGACCTGCCGCCGAGCATCGGCGTCGTCGTCGTGACGGACGCTGCCGGCGAGGCCGTCGCCAAGGACGTCGCGCAGCACATCGCCGCGATGGCCCCGAAGTACCTCACCCGTGAGGACGTCCCGGCCGAGGTCGTCGAGAAGGAGCGCGAGATCGCCCGCGAGGTGTCGATCGCCGAGGGCAAGCCCGAGGCCGCGCTGCCGAAGATCGTCGAGGGTCGCCTCAACGGCTTCTTCAAGGAGAACGTCCTCGTCGAGCAGCCGCTCGCCAAGGACACCAAGACGACGGTCGCCAAGCACGTCGAGGCTGCGGGCGGCACGCTCGACGCCTTCGTCCGCTTCCGCGTCGGCAACTGACGCACCCAGCGGCCCGGCCCCCGATACGGTGGGCCGGGCCGCTTCGCACATCCGCACGACGACAGGACCGGTGGCAATGACCGAGCACACGAACCCGACGAAGACCCGCGCCCGCCGCGTCCTGCTGAAGCTCTCCGGCGAGGCCTTCGGCGGTGGCGCCGTCGGGCTCGACGCGATCGTCGTGCGCCGCATCGCCCAGGAGATCGGCGAGGCCGTCCGCCAGGGCGTCCAGGTGGCCGTCGTCGTCGGCGGTGGCAACTTCTTCCGCGGGGCCGAGCTCTCGCAGGCCGGGATGGACCGGTCGCGTGCCGACTACATGGGCATGCTCGGCACCGTCATGAACTGCCTCGCGCTGCAGGACTTCCTGGAGCAGGACGGCACCAAGACGCGCGTGCAGACCGCCATCACGATGGGCCAGGTCGCCGAGTCGTACATCCCGCTGCGCGCCATCCGCCACCTGGAGAAGGGGCGCGTCGTCATCTTCGGCGCCGGTGCGGGCATGCCGTACTTCTCCACCGACACCGTGTCGGTCCAGCGCGCCCTCGAGGTGCACTGCATCGAGGTGCTCATGGGCAAGAACGGCGTCGACGGCGTCTACAACGCCGACCCCCGCAAGGACCCGGACGCGGTCCGCTACGACACCCTGACCTACGACACGGCCCTGCGAGACAACCTGCAGGTCATGGACAACACCGCGATCGCCATGTGCCGCGACAACGACGTGCAGATGCGCGTCTTCGGCCTGGAGGGTGCGGGTAACGTGACCCGCGCGCTGCTGGGAGAGAAGATCGGCACACTGATGACGGCACGCGCGTGACACCCCCGGCCACGACAACCTCTGAGGAGCACCAGTGATCGACGAGACCCTCTTCGAGGCCGAAGAGAAGATGGACAAGGCGATCGAGGTCGCCATGGAGGACTTCGCGGGCATCCGCACGGGCCGTGCGAACGCCGGGATGTTCAGCAAGATCACCGTGGACTACTACGGCGCTCCGACGCCGCTGCAGCAGCTCGCCTCGTTCAACATCCCCGAGGCCCGCACCGTGCTGATCACGCCTTTCGACAAGAGCTCGATGCCCGCGATCGAGAAGGCCCTGCGCGACTCCAACCTGGGCGTGAACCCGTCGAACGACGGCAACGCGATCCGCATCATCCTGCCCGCCCTGACCGAGGAGCGCCGCCGCGACTACGTCAAGCTGGCGAAGTCGAAGGCGGAGGACGCCCGCATCACGGTGCGCAACATCCGCCGCAAGGCCAAGGACACGCTCGACAAGCTCGTCAAGGACGGCGAGGCCGGCGAGGACGAGGTCGCGCGCGCCGAGAAGGAGCTCGAGGCCCTGACGAAGAAGCACGTCGACCAGGTCGACCAGCTCCTCGCGGGCAAGGAGAGCGAGCTGCTCGAGGTCTGATGACCGCCACATCCGAACCCGCCGGGCCCGCGTCGAGCGAGCCCGCCATGCCTGGACCGTCAGGGCCCGCGTCGCGCGCGGGGCGCAACCTCCCGGTGGCGATCGCCGTCGGCCTCGTGCTGCTGGTCGCCGTCGGCGCGTCGCTCTGGTTCCGGCCGGAGCCGTTCGTCGGCGTCGTCGCCGTGGCCGTCACGGCCGGCCTGTGGGAGCTGCGCTCGGCGTTCGCGCGCCGCGGCATCGCGCTGCCGATCTGGCCGCTCATCGTGGGCGGCATCGGCATGGCGGTGTCGGCGTACCTCGGCGGGCCCGAGGCGCTCCTCATCGCCTACGTGCTCACGCTGGCCGCGGTCGCGCTGTGGCGCGTGCTCGACGGCCCGGGCCCGCAGGCGCTGCGCGACGTCGCGGCGAGCATCTTCGCGGCGACGTACGTGCCGTTCCTGGCCGGGTTCGTGGTGCTGCTGCTCGGGCAGCAGGACGGCCGCTGGCGCGTCGCCCTTTTCGTGCTGCTGGGCGTCGCGAACGACACGGGCGGGTACATCGCGGGCGTCCTGTTCGGCCGTCACCCGCTCGCCCCGACGGTCAGCCCCAAGAAGAGCTGGGAGGGCCTGGCCGGGTCGGTGGTGCTGACCACGCTCGTGGGCCTCGTGGGCTCGCACCTGGTCATGAACCTGCCGTTCCTGCCGAGCAGCGGGCAGCCGCTGCTCGGGTCGTCGCTGGTGCTGGGCCTGGCGCTCGGCCTCATGACCGCGATCACAGCGACGGTGGGCGACCTGGCGGAGTCGCTGCTCAAGCGCGACCTAGACTTGAAGGACATGGGCTCACTGCTCCCCGGCCACGGGGGCGTGCTCGACCGGGTGGACTCCCTCCTGGTCACGGCCCCGTTCGTGTACCTGGTCCTCTCGGTCGCCGCCTCGGGACCCGCGCTCTAAGGAAGGACCTTCATGGCCAAGATCGAGGTCCGCCCCGGGGACGAGACGAAGCCCGTCGCGCTGCAGATGGCGCCGCGCCGGGTGGTCAAGCCGCCCCGCCACTTCGCCGACCTCACACCGGCCGAGCGGGCCGCCGTCGTCGAGGAGCTGGGGCACAAGCCGTTCCGGGCCAAGCAGCTCGCGACGCACTACTTCGAGCACTTCACCGCCGACCCCGCGGACTGGACGGACATCCCCGGCGCCGCGCGCGAGGCGTTCGCCTCCGCCCTGTTCCCGACCCTTCTGACGCCGCGCAAGACGCTCCAGGCCGACAAGGGCACGACGGTCAAGACGCTGTGGGGACTGCACGACGGCAACCGCATCGAGTCGGTGCTCATGCGCTACCCGCGCCGCGCCACGCTGTGCATCTCGAGCCAGGTGGGCTGCGGCATGGCCTGCCCGTTCTGCGCGACGGGCCAGCTGGGCTTCACGCGCAACCTGTCGACGTCGGAGATGCTCGAGCAGGTGCGGATGGCCATGCGGTCGCTCGCGCTGGGCGAGATCCCGGGCGGCCCCACGCGCCTCAACAACCTCGTGTTCATGGGCGAGGGCGAGGGCCTCATCAACTACAAGGCGATCATGGCGTGCATCCGCGCGCTGGTCGCCGACCAGCCCGAGGGCTTCGGGATGAGCGCCCGCAACATCACGGTCTCCACGGTGGGCCTGGTCCCGGGCATCAAGAAGCTCGCCGCCGAGGGCCTGCCGCTCACGCTCGCACTGAGCCTGCACGCGCCCGACGACGACCTGCGCTCCGAGCTGGTGCCGATCAACACGCGGTTCTCCGTGGACGAGGCGCTCGACGCCGCACGCGGCTACTTCGACGCCACCGGCCGCCGCGTGTCCATCGAGTACGCGCTCATCAAGGACATGAACGACCACGCCTGGCGCGCGGACCTGCTGGGCAAGAAGCTCAACGCCCGGGGCCGCGGCTGGGTGCACGTCAACCCGATCCCGCTCAACCCGACGCCCGGGTCCATCTGGACGGCGTCGGACCGCGACGTGGAGAACGAGTTCGTCGACCGTCTGCGCGGCCACGGCATCCCGACGACGATCCGCGACACCCGCGGGTCGGACATCGACGGCGCCTGCGGCCAGCTCGCCGCCGAGGACGACGAGTAGCCACGTGAAGATCGACCCCGACGGCCGCACCATCCAGGGCGTCACCACCCTCATCCTCTTCGTGGTGCTCAACGTGCTGTACCTGGTCACGTGCGTGCCGCTCGTGACGATCGGCGCCGCGACCAGCTCGCTGCTCGAGGTGACCACGCGGTACGCCGACCACGAGCGCGGCGACCTGGTGCGCGGCTACCTCGCGGCGTTCCGGCGCAACTTCGCGCGCGGCACGGCCGTGTACCTCGCGCTGCTGGTGCCGTGCGCGATGCTCATGTTCGCGGGCGTGTTCTGGCTGTCGATGGCCGGCATCCCGACGGCCGTGCTGGGGCTGCTGTGCCTCGTGGGCGCGGTGTACCTGGCGACGGCGCTGGCCTGCGGGCTGGGCATCGTCGGCACGCACACCGCCCCGATCCGCCAGACCCTGCGCAGCGCCGTGCTGCTCCCGCTGGCCGAGCCCGTGCGCGCCGGCGTGCTGCTGCTGATCCCCGTCGCCGGCGGCCTGCTGCTCTACGCCTGGCCGGCATCCGTGGTGCTCGCCGCGACGATCGGGTGCTCGGTCGCCGCGTACGGTGCCGCGTTCGTGCTGCGCAGCATGACCACGCGCGCGGCCGCCGGATCCGACGGCCGCGACGCGATCAGCCCGCACTCGGGGCAGTAGGCCCGGGCACGACCTCGACCCAGTCCACGGCGACGTCGCCCTCGACGGCGTACGGCCCGACGATCCGCCCGGTGAACCCGCCCGCGACCTCGGTCGACAGGTAGCGCCCGTCCAGTGCGGCGAGCTCGACGAGATCGCCGTCGGCGGCCTCGACCCCCAGCGTGACGACGTCGGGGCCCTGGCGTGGGTCCCACCCGTCGGTCGGGGTGATGCCGATCCGCACCACGACGGGCCCGTCGCCCACCGGGTGCGAGCCCACGACGGTGCGCAGCGGCCCGATCCGGGCCACGGCCATGGCGACGCCGTCGGCGACGTCGACCTCGTAGTGGTGCTCCTCGTCGAGGCGTAGGGCCAGCCCACCGCGGGCGCCGTCGGCGACGTCGAGCGACGCGCGCACCGTGAGGGCGCGGTGGCGCTGGCGCACGCCCACGAACGCGACGTCGGGGTCGTCGAGCGTCGCGCCGGTGCCGGTGACCGTCAGGTGGCCGGCGCGCGACGTCGTGCTTGCGACCTCGGCGGGCAGGCGCCGGGGCGTGACCCAGGCCGGGTCGAGCGCTGCGGCGTCGAAGTCGTCGCGGAACCGCTCGTCGGCCGCGGGCGCCACGGGCCACGGCACCTCGACCTGCTCGGTCACGCGGGCCGGACGGGGCCAGCCGTCCTCCCAGGTCACGGGCGTCAGGAAGGTCTCGCGGCCCAGCACGTGCCACCCGGGGGTGCCGCCGCCGGGGCGCACGCCCAGCAGCACCATCCACCAGGAGCCGTCGGGCGCTTGGACCAGGTCGGCGTGGCCGGTGTTCTGCACCGGCAGGTGGGTGCCGCGGTGCGTGAGCACGGGGTTGTCGGGGCAAGGCTCGAAGGGCCCGGTGGGGCTGGTGGACCGGGCCACCGAGACGGCGTGGCCGCGCTCCGTGCCGCCCTCGGCGATGAGCAGGTACCAGTGGTCGCCCACGTGGTAGAGGTGCGGGGCCTCAGGCGCCTGCGCGTCTGCGCCGCCCGACCACAGGGGCCGCAGCGCGCCCGACGTCTCGCCCGTGGCCGGGTCGATGCGCACCTGGGAGACGCCGGCGACGGTGCACCAGCACGTGCCGTCGTCGTCCCACGCGAGGTCGGGGTCGATGCCCGGCACGCCCGGCAGCGGGATGGGGTCCGACCACGGGCCCGCCGGGTCGGTGGCGGTGAACACGACGTTCCCGACCGCACCCACCACGGTCACGATGAGCCGGAAGCGCCCGTCGTGGTGCCGCAGCGTCGGCGCGTACACGCCCGCCGACGACGGCATGTCGGCCGGGAACACGACCTGCCCGGGTCGGTCGATCACGTTGCCGACCTGCTCCCAGCGCACCAGGTCGGTGCTGCGGAACACGGGGATCGCGGGGAGGTACTCGAAGCTCGAGCACGCCAGGTAGTACGTGTCGCCGACCCGGCACACGGACGGGTCCGGGAAGAAGCCGGGGATCACGGGGTTGGCGGCGAGGGACAACGGGACCTTCTCTCGGGGGCGGCCCGGCGAGCGGGGCGGGCGGGGGCGGGGCAAAGGGGTGAGGGGGAGGCTCCGGGTGGAGCCTCCCCCTCGGGGTGTCGCGGCGACGGCGACCGGGGTCACGGAGCCGCCGTCGTCACGTCTGTGGTCAGGCCGTCATCACTTGAACGCGGCCGTGACGTCGAGGCGGGCCTGGTTCTGCGCCTTCGCGTTCGCCATGTCGAAGTCGAGCACCTTCTGGTAGCCGAGGCCCTTGACCGTGTCCTGCATCTGCTTGAGCAGCGAGGAGAAGTCGGCGTCGTTCTTCGCGAAGACCATCTTCCACGAGTACTCGACGATGGACGCCTTGACCTGGTTGCGGATGGTCTGGATCTCCGAGGAGTCCGCCGGGGCGGCGTAGCCGGAGCCGGGGGCCACGAGGACCTCGTGGTTCTTCTGGAGGTAGTCCATGGTCGACGTGGCGTTGCCCATGTGCGACGACCAGTCCTTCGACAGCGGCGTCGACGTGAGCGCCTGCACCTGCGGCCAGTACTTGTAGTTGTACGGCATCTTGGTGTTCGGGTCGGTGTCGATCGGCAGCACCGTGGTCACGTTGAGCGCCGAGACGCCCTTGGCGTACTGGCCGCCGCCCCAGCTGGCCGGGACCTCAGCCGTGCCGTCGCCCAGGATGGCCTTCTGGCCGAAGTCGGTGAGCTCGGGCTTGCCGTTCTTCATGTCCCAGGTGAGGCCCTGCGGGCCGGCGCCGCCCATCGTCTGCGACGACGAGGCGAGGATGCCCTCAGGGGAGTACAGCCAGTCGATGAACGCGGCGATGCGGGCCGGGTCCTTCGCCTTGGAGCCGATGGCCATGACCTGCGTGGCGCCGTAGACGGCGGCACCGTAGGAGAAGATGTTCTGGTCCTTCATGGGCACGAGCTCGAAGCCCTTGCCGGCCTGGGTGTTCGCCGTCGTGTTGTACGCCGACTGGCCCAGCCACGGCCACCAGGACAGCAGCACCTGGCCGTTCTGGTACTTCGAGAACATCGTGTCGTAGTTCTGCGTGGTCGACTCAGGGTCGACCAGGCCCATCTGGTTGGCCTGGTAGTAGAACTTCAGCGCACGGACGTACTGCGAGTCCGAGTCGACGATGCTCTGGTAGTCGGAGCCGTCGGCCTTGGCCAGGACGAAGCCCATCTCGTCGTAGCCGTAGAGGGTGGTGGGCTGCTTGCCCATCACCATCATGTTGCCGTCCCAGTCCTTGAAGAGGTCGACCGCGTAGACCTTCTTGCCGTTGTCGGCGGTGGGGTGGGCGTCCTGCATCTGCTTGAGGACGGGCAGCAGGTCCTCGAGCGTGTTGATCTTGGGGTAGCCGAGCTGGGCGTAGTAGTCCCAGCGGAGGAACGGGCCGAACGTCGGGTCGAGGCCCTCGGACGACACGGTCGGCTTCTGCGCCGAGACCTGCGTCGGGAAGGCGTACACGCCCTTCTTGCCGTCGTTGAGCTTCTGGACGGCGGCGTCGTACGTCTTCATGCTCTTCATGGAGCCGTAGTACGACGAGTCGTCCTGGAGCAGACCGCCCTGGATCAGCTCGTCCATCTTCTGGCCCTTGTCGGTGATGATGAGGTCACCGAGGTTCCCGCCGGCCACGCGCGTGTTGTAGAGCGTGTCACCGCCGCCCGCCACGTTGGGGGCGATGATGTTGAGCTTCATGTTGAACTTGTCCTGGACGATCTTGCCGAACCACCCGGACTGGATGCCCTGGTAGTTGGCGAGGCCGTCGAACACGTCGATCGTGATCGGTGCGGCCTTGGACCAGTCCTTGTCGACGTTGACAGTCTGGGACTTGTCGGTGGCAGCGCTGCCGCCGCTCGAGCACGCAGTCAGGGCGAGGACCCCGACGAGCGGTGCCACCAGCAGCGCGATGGCCTTCCTGGAACGCATGGGTTGCCTTTCTCGGTGAGAGGTGATGGCGCGGTCAGCCCTTGACGGCGCCGAGCATGATCCCCTTGACGAAGTAACGCTGGAACATCGGGTAGACGAAGATGATCGGCAGGACGACGATCACCGCGACGGTCATGCGGATCGACGTGGGGGTCTGTTTCGATGCTGCCGACGCGAGGGCGCCAAGGTTCCCTTGGGCGTTCTGCGCGGCCTGAGCCAGGCTGCTGGCCTGGTTGATGAACATGTAGAGCAGGTACTGCAGCGAGTAGAGCTTCTGGTCCGTGATGTAGAGCAGGGTGTCCTGGAACGAGTTCCACTGGGCGACGGCGCTGAAGATCGCGACCGTGGCGAGGATGGGCGTCGTGTTCGGCAGGATGATCGAGAAGAAGATCCGCAGCGTGCTGGCCCCGTCGACCTCCGCCGCCTCCTGGAGCGAGGAGGGCAGCGACTCGATGTACGTCTTGACGAGGATGATGTTGAAGGGCTGCACGATCGCCGGGAGGATGTAGACCCAGAACGAGTTGGTCAGGCCCAGCGTCTTCATCGTCACGTACACCGGGATCAGGCCGGCGTTGAAGTACATGGTGATGACCACGAGCCGGTACCACAGGGCCCGCTTCCACATGCGCTCCTGGGTGAACATGAACCCGAGGAACGCGGACGCCAGCACCGTGAACGCCGTACCGATGACGGTGCGGGCCAGCGAGATGAGCGCGGCGCCCGTGAGGCCGTCCAGGTGCAGGATCTGGGTGTAGTTCGACAGGTGGAAGCCCTGCGGCCAGACGCGCACCTGGCCCAGCGCGCTGACGTCGTTGGCGCTGACCGAGTTCACGATCAGGTACCAGAACGGGTAGGCGCACACGAGCGCGAAGATGGCGAACCACAGGTAGTTCCACGCGGAGAACGGGACGTCCCCGCGCTCGCGCTTCAGGCGAGTCGGCTTGGCTGCGAGCGCAGCGGCGGTGATGGCAGTCATGTCCGGCCCCTCAGATGATCGACGTGCCGCGCACGCGCTTGGCGACCCAGTTGACGAAAAGCAGCAGGAGCACCGACACCACGCTCTTGAGCATGCTCAGCGCCGCGGCCATCGACAGGCTGTTGCCCGTGAGGCCGATGTTGTAGACGTACAGGTCGAGCACCTGGATGTGGTCGCGGTTGAACGCGTTCTGGAACACGTAGTACTGCTCCATGCCGTTGTTCAGCAGGTTCGCGACCGACAGCATCAGCAGCACGACGTACGTCGGCATGAGCTGCGGGAAGGTGATGTACCGCATGAGCTGGAAGCGGTTGGCGCCGTCGATCCGCGCCGACTCGTAGAGCGTGGGGTCGATGCCCGCGATCGCGGCGAGGTACATGATGGCGCCCCACCCGAGGCCCTTCCACAGGCTCCAGGCGAGCATCGTCAGCCACACGTGGTTGTCGGAGTCGAGGAAGTGGATCGGGGTGGTGATCAGGCCCCAGTCGTGCAGGGTGGTGTTGACGAGGCCGCTCGTGGAGAACAGCGAGAACGCGATCGCGTAGACGAGCACCCACGAGATGAAGTTCGGCAGGGTGGTGAGCGTCTGCACCATGTTGCGGAACCACTTGGCCCGCACCTCGTTGAGCAGGATCGCGAAGAACACCGGGAACAGCGAGGTCAGGATGCCCAGGCCGCTCATGGCGAAGGTGTTCGCCATGACCTGCCCGATCTGCTCGAGCTGGGTGCGCGAGCCGACGAGCATGCGGAACCACTGGAGCCCCACGAACTGGCTGCCGCCCAGGCCGAGCGCCGGCTTGTAGTCGTAGAGCGCCGTGACCCAGCCGGCCAGGGGCAGGTAGCTGAACGCGAAGACGAGCACCAGGAACGGCAGCAGCAGAAGGAACATCGTGCGCGACGTGCGCGGCCCCTTGCGCCGCGGCTCGGTGCGCGGTGCCGAGGCGCGGCGCGTCGAGACGTCGTCGAGGAGCACCTCGGCAGAGGTCACCTGATGGACGGTCACGAGTCACTCCTTCGTGCGGAAACCACCCCACGGTGCGCCGCCGTCGGCTCACCGTTGCGCTCATCGTCGAAGCGCTTCGACGTTTATAGCAGCGCGTTCGACGCCACCGCAAGGGGTTCCTCGCGACTTTCTCGTCTCGTGGGCGAGAAGGAGTGCTAGCGCGCGCCCCGGGGTGCGCGGGTGCTCGCCCGTTCCGTGAGGGTGGGCGCGATGAGGCGCGTCTCGGCCGGGTAGGCCGCGTCGGCGAGCCGGGACATGACCATGTCGACCGCGAGCGAGCCGATGGTCGTGGCGGGCAGGTCGATGCTGGTGAGCGGCACCTGCTGCGACAGCGCGACGTCCTCGGGGCAGAGCGCGATCAGCGAGACGTCCTTGGGCACGGAGCGCCGGCGCTCGCGCAGGGCGTGCAGCACGTGCGGAAGCGCGCGCTCGTTGTGCACGAACAGGCCCGTGAGCCCGGGGGAGTCGGCCAGGAGCCGTTCGACCACGGCGTCGACCTCCGGCGGGCTCACGGGGCAGCTCACGGCGCGGGCCGTGACGCCCTCGTCGTCGGCCGTGCCGAGGAACCCGCGTGTCACGCGGTCCGCGTACGACGTGTGCCGCTCCAGCACCTCCGGCGGCGAGCCCACCATCGCGATCTCCTGGTGGCCCAGCCTCGCGAGCTCGTGGGCGGCCAGCCGGCCGGCGGCCTCGAAGTCGAGGTCGATGCACGACAGGCCCGCGGCCATCCGCGGCAGACCGATGAGCACCGACGGCTGCCGGGTGCGCTGGAGGATCGGCACGCGGGCGTCGTCGGCCTCCACGTCCATGACCACCAGGGCGTCGACCATCGAGCCGTCGGTGACGCGCTCGAGGCCGTCCAGGTCGTCCTTGGTGAGCAGCAGGACGTCGTGCTGGTGCTCCCGCGCGCGCAGCACCACGCCGCCCGCGAACTGCATGATCACGGTGACGTCGATGCCCGCGCGCAGCGGCACCATGAGCCCGATGACGTCGCTGCGGGCCGAGGCGAGCGCCTTCGCGCCTGCGTGCGGGCGGTAGCCCAGCTCGGCCACCGCCGCCTCGATGCGCCGCCGCGTGGTCGCCGAGATCGGCCGCTTGCCCGACAGGGCGTACGAGACGGTCGACGTCGAGACCTCGGCGAGGCGGGCGACGTCCTCGATGGTCGTCATGAGGCTCCTAGGGATTGCTCGGGCGTGAGCGCGAGGCTCGACGCCGGGGGGATCGTGATGCGCCGGTCGGCAGTCTGCGGCCCGACGGCGACGGCGAGCGTCGCCGGGCGTGGCGTGTCGTTGTGGACGTGCGCCCTGGTCAGGGCCCCGCCGGCCCACGCGAGGTCGACCCGCAGGCCACCCCGGGCCCGGAGCCCGCGCACGGCGCCGTCGGGCCACGCGGTGGGCAGGGCGGGCAGCAGGCGCAGCAGGCGCTCGCCGCCGGACGTCTCGTGGCTCTGCAGCAGCGCCTCGGCGACCGCGGCCGTGAGGCCCAGGTTGCCGTCGACCTGGAAGGGCGGGTGCGCGGAGAACAGGTTGGGGTAGAGGCCGCCGCGGTGGGCACCGGCGTCGTCGCGGGCGGGGCGCAGGGCCTTGCGGAGCTCGCCGTGCACGCGGTCTCCGTCGCCGAGCCGCGCCCACAGGGCGGCGCGCCACGCCAGCGACCAGCCCGTCGACTCCGGGCCGCGCGCCTCGATGCTGCGCGCCGTGGCGGCGGCGAGGTCCGGCGTCGTCGCGGGCGTGACGGACGCGAGCGGGAACGTGCCGACCAGGTGGGACAGGTGCCGATGCTCGGGCTCGGCCTCGGGGAGGTCGTCGGCCCACTCGAGCAGCGTGCCGCGCGGCCCCACACGGGCGGGGGGCAGCAGCGCGACGACGTCGGCGAGCTCGCCGCCCACCACGGACGCGAGCCAGCGCAGCAGCTCGGCGTCCATCGTGGCGGTCGTCGCGACGCCCGTGGGCGTGCCGTCCGGGGCGAGCACGTGGTTCTCGGGTGACGTCGACGGGCTGGTCCAGGCGGTGCGGCCGTCGCTCTGGACCCAGTCCAGCGCGAAGTCCGCGGCACCCTGGAGTGCGGGCAGCGCCCGCTCGCGCCAGAACTCCTCGTCGCCGCCGAACTGGTGGTGCTCCCACAGGTGGTGGGCCAGCCAGATGCCGCCGAACACCCAGGACGCCCAGGCGGGGTCGCCGTGACCTGCGCCGACGGGCCCGGCGGCCCCCCAGGCGTCGGAGTTGTGGTGTGCCGTCCAGCCCCGCGCCCCGTACAGGCGCTGCGCGGCCTCGGCACCCGTGGTCGCCGCGAGGCGCTCCACGAAGCGCAGCAGCGGCTCGTGGCACTCGGGCAGCGCCGTCGTCTCGGCCGCCCAGTAGGCCATCTGCAGGTTGATGTTGGTGGTGTACGCGCTGGACCAGGGCCCGGGGAGCTCCGCGTTCCAGATGCCCTGGAGCGTGGCCGGCAGGCCGCCCGGGCGGGAGGACGCCAGCAGCAGGTAGCGCCCGTAGTGGAAGGCGAGGGCGGCGAGGGCGGGGTCGTCGGCGTCGGCCGAGGCGAGGACGCGTGCGTCCGTGGGGCGGTCCGGCGCGGCGGCGGGCAGGGTCAGCTCGACGCGGTCGTAGAGCTCGCGGTGCGCGGCGACGTGCGCGTCCCAGCGGTCGGCGGCGCCCTCGCCGTCGGCGACCAGCGCGAGCGCCGCGGCGACGGCGTCCGCGGGTGCCACGACCGTTCCGGCGGCCTGGTCGTGCGTCACGGCGGTGCCGACCAGCAGCAGGTGGATGGCCGCCGTGCCGGTCCGCAGGGTGCCATCGACGACGACGGCGTCCGGGTCGCCGACCGCGCGCACGGCGACCGCGAACCGGGAGTCGGTGGGGGCGTAGCGCGCCGGCTCGGGCACCACCTCGTGGCCCGGGGCGACGTCGACGGGCGGGACGAGCACGTGGACCAGCGCGCCTTCAGGCGCTGCCGTGGCCGCGGCGTCCGCGCGCAGCGGGCTGGTGAACCGCACCGTCAGGCGCACCGGCCGGTCGGACTCCACGAGGTGGACGACGGCTCCGCCCCGCGAGTCCGCCCAGGTCTGGTGGCGCACGCGGGCGCCATCGGACGTATAGGTGTGCCAGGCGGTGGCGTCGCGCAGGTCGAGGCCGCGGGCGTAGTCGCCGTCGTCGGCGGGGGCGGTGCCGACCGCCACCTCGAGCTCGCCGAGCGGCAGGTAGGCCTGCACCCACGGCGTCTGAAGCTGCATGAGGAGCCGCTCCGCCTCGCGCGCGTCGCCGCGGGCGACCGCCGCGCGGACGGCCGCGAGCTGCTGGGGCCCGGGCGACTCGACGGCGTCGAGCGGGTCGCGGTCCACGGGGCCGGACCAGGCGCGCAGGTCGTTGAGCCAGAGCCGCTCGCCGCCCGGCCGCCCCTCGCACATCGCGGCACGCACGCCGTTGCCGACCGGCAGCGCCTCCACCCAGCGGGTCGCCGGCGAGTCGTAGCGCAGGTGGTGCATGGGGTCCTCACGTCGTCGTGGGAAGCGGTGATGCGGGAGCTGGACGTAGACATCATGCGCTCCCGATGCTTAGGTTAGCGAAGCGCTTCGACAAAGTCATCGATGGAGATCTTCGAGTGCAGCCTATTTTCGACCAGGTCACGGACGACCTGGGCATCCTCTACGGGGGCGACTACAACCCCGAGCAGTGGGACCCCGCCGTGTGGCGCGAGGACGCCCGCCTCATGCGTGAGGCGGGGGTGAACCTCGTGACCGTCGGCGTGTTCTCGTGGGCCCGCTACGAGCCCGAGCCGGGCGTGCGCGACTTCGCCTGGATGGACGAGGTGCTCGACCTGCTGCACGCCCACGGCATCGCCGTCGACCTGGCGACCCCGACCGCGTCGCCGCCCCCGTGGCTCGGCGTCGACCACCCCGACACGCTGCCGGTCGACCGCGACGGCGTGCGCCTGGTGCCCGGGTCGCGCAACCAGTTCAGCCCGTCGTCGCGGGTCTACCGCGCCGCGGCCCTGGCCATCACGCGCGACCTCGCGGCCCGCTACGCCACTCACCCCGCCGTGCGCATGTGGCACGTGGGCAACGAGTACGGGCAGGTGGACCACGGCGAGGAGGCCGCGCGGGAGTTCCGCCGCTGGCTGCGCGAGCGGTACGGCACGGTCGACGGCCTCAACGCCGCCTGGGGCACCACCTTCTGGTCGCAGCGCTACCGGAGCTTCGACGACGTGCTGCCGCCGCGCCGCACCCCGTACCTGGTCAACCCGACGCAGTCGCTCGACTTCCGCCGGTTCACGTCCGACGAGCTGCTCGCCTGCTACCGCGAGCAGCGCGACGCGATCCGCGCCGCCGGCGTCACGGTGCCGGTCACCACCAACTTCATGGGCTTCTTCGCGCTCGCGGACTACTGGGCCTGGGCCGGCGAGGTCGACGTCGTCGCCGACGACCAGTACCCGGACCTCGCCGACCCGCGCTCGCCCGCCGACTCGGCCCTGGTCCAGGACCTGATGCGCGGGCTGGGGGACGGCGCGCCCTGGATGCTCATGGAGCAGGCCGCGGGCGCGACGTCGTGGCGCGAGCACAACCTGCCCCGCACCCCCGAGCGCCTGCGGCTCGACTCGCTCCAGGCGGTGGCCCGCGGCGCGGACGGCGTCTGCTTCTTCCAGTGGCGGGCCTCCACGGTGGGCGCCGAGCGCTTCCACTCGGCGATGCTGCCGCACGCCGGCGTGGACACCCGCGTGCACCGTGGGGTGCAGCGGCTGGGCGCCGACCTCGCGCGCCTGCGCCCCGTGGCTGGGACGCGCGTGCCCGCCCGCACGGCGCTGCTGTTCGACTGGGAGTCGTGGTGGGCGGCCGAGGAGCCGGGCCGCGTCACCGAGCGCCTGCGCACGCTCGACCAGGTGCGCGCCTTCTACCGCCCGCTCTGGGACCGGGGCGTCGCGGTCGACGTCGTGCGGCCCGGGGCGTCGCTCGACGCGTACGACCTGGTGGTCGTGCCGCAGACGTACGTGCTCGACGACGCGGCCGAGGCCGCCCTGCGCAAGGCCGCCGCGCGCGGGGCCGGCGTGGTCGTCGGCCCGATGACGGGCGTGGCCGACGGCAACGCCCACGTGGTGCCCGGCCGGTTCCCCGCCCGGGTCGCCGACCTGGCCGGGGCGAGCGGCGAGGAGTGGGTGGCGCTGCCCGACGCCGGGGTCGCCGTCGCGGCCGAGCCCGGCCCGTGGGCCGAGCTCCCCGGCGGGGGCCGCGCCACGGTCCACGGCGAGCTGCTGCGGGCCGACGACGCCACCGTGCTCGCCACGTTCGCCGAGGGCTACCTCGCCGGCCTGCCCGCCGTGACGCGCCGCGACCCGGAGGGCCCGGGTGGGTCCGTCTGGTACGTCGGCACGGTGCTCGACGAGCCGCTGCTGGGCGCCGTCCTGGCCGACGCCCTCGCGCGCTGCGCGATCGAGCCGGCGGTGCCGGGCGCCGTCGCGGCCGGGGGCGTCGAGGCCGTCGTCCGCGGCGACGCGGTGTTCCTGCTCAACCGCAGCGACACGGCCCGCACCGTCGCGGTGCCCGGCCGCTGGACCGACCTGCTCACGGGCCGCGACGTCGCCGACGCCGTGACGCTGCCCGCCCACGACGCCGCCGTGCTGACCCCGGCGAAGAGCTCCTGAGACCACGAGACACGAGACGCAAGGAACCGGTGACGATGAAGTTCACTGACGGCTACTGGAAGGCCCGCCGCGGCGTGGCGCCGCTGTACGCGGTGGAGGTCGACGACGTGCGCGCCGACGAGGCCGCAGGCACCCTCACGGCCTACGCGCCGACGGCGCGGATCGCCCACCGCGGTGACACGCTCAACCGGCCCATGCTCACGGTCGAGCTCGGCGCGCCCGCACCCGGCGTCGTCCGCGTGCGGATCACGCACCACGCGGGCGCCGCCTCGCACGGCCCGTCCTTCCCCGTGGCGGGGCAGGACGGCTACACCCCGATCCTCAAGGTCGACGACGAGGAGGCGCTGCTCGACGCCGACGGCCTCACCGTCCGGGTGCGGCGCAGCGGTCCATGGCGCATCGAGTTCGAGCAGGACGGCCGCCCGCTCACGTCGAGCCTGCCGAAGTCCGTGGGCTACATGACGTCCGACGGCTCCGGCCCGCTGCCCGTGGGCACGTGGGTGCACGAGCAGCTGTCCCTCGAGCCGGGCGAGAGCGTCTACGGCCTGGGCGAGCGGTTCGGTGCGTTCGTGAAGAACGGCCAGGAGGTCGACGTCTGGAACGAGGACGGCGGCACGTCGTCCGAGCAGGCGTACAAGAACGTGCCGTTCTACCTGTCGTCCCACGGGTACGGCGTGTTCGTCGCCCACACCGAGCGCGTGTCGTTCGAGGTGGGCGCCGAGGTGAACACGCGCACGCAGTTCTCGGTGGCGGGCGAGTCGCTCGAGTACTACGTCATCGCCGGGCCCACGCCCAAGGACGTGCTGCGCCGCTACACGGCCCTGACCGGCCGGCCCGCGCGGGTCCCGGCCTGGTCGTTCGGCCTGTGGCTGTCGACGTCGTTCACGACGTCGTACGACGAGGCCACCGTGACCAGCTTCATCGACGGGATGCGCGAGCGGGAGATCCCGCTGTCGGTGTTCCACTTCGACTGCTTCTGGATGCGCGAGTACCAGTGGTGCGACTTCGAGTGGGACCCGCGCGTGTTCCCCGACCCGGTCGGCATGCTGGAGCGCCTGCACGAGCGCGGCCTCAAGGTGTGCGTCTGGATCAACCCGTACATCGGTCAGCGCTCGCCCCTGTTCGCCGAGGCGGCCGAGCGCGGGTACCTGCTGCGCACCACCGACGGCGGCGTCTGGCAGTGGGACATGTGGCAGGCAGGCATGGGCCTGGTGGACTTCACCAACCCCGAGGCGGCCGCGTGGTTCGCGGGGAAGCTCGAGACGCTGATCGACCAGGGCGTCGACACGTTCAAGACCGACTTCGGCGAGCGGATCCCCGTCGACGAGGTCGTCTGGCACGACGGCTCCGACCCGCAGCGGATGCACAACTACTACACGCAGCTCTACAACGAGACGGTCTTCCGCCTGCTGGAGCGCCGCCGCGGCGAGGGCGAGGCCGTGCTGTTCGCGCGCTCGGCCACGGCCGGCGGGCAGCAGCTGCCCGTCCACTGGGGCGGCGACAACGACTCCACCTACGCCTCGATGGCCGAGACCCTGCGCGGCGGGCTGTCGCTCGCGCTGTCCGGGTTCGGGTACTGGTCGCACGACATCGGCGGCTTCGAGGGCACCCCGGACGCCGGGGTGTTCAAGCGCTGGCTGCCGTTCGGGCTCCTGTCCTCCCACTCGCGGCTGCACGGCAACACGAGCTACCGCGTGCCGTGGGCCTTCGACGACGAGGCCGTGGACGTGGCCCGCCGCTTCACGCGCCTCAAGATGTCGCTCATGCCGTACCTCGGGCGCCTGGCCGACGAGGCCCACACCCAGGGCCTGCCGATGCTGCGGCCCATGGTGCTGGAGTTCCCCGAGGACCGCGGCGCCCACCCCGTGGACACCCAGTTCATGCTGGGCGACACGCTGGTCGTGGCCCCCGTGTTCAGCGCGACCGGGTCCGTGGACGTCTACGTGCCGGAGGGCACGTGGACGTCCCTCCTGGACGGCAGCACGGTGACCGGCCCGGGCTGGGTGCGCGAGCAGCACGGCTTCGGCTCGCTGCCGCTGTACGTGCGCCCGGGCACGGTGCTGCCCGTCGGCGCGCACGACGACGCCCCCGAGTACGCGTGGGCCGACGGCGTCACGCTGCACGCCCACGAGCTGCCGGACGGGTTCGACCAGGCGGTCACGGTGCCCGGCGGCACCGGAGCGCCCGCGACGTTCCGCGTCCGGCGCGACGGCGACCGCGTCACCGCGACCGCCGACGAGGCGCCCGGGACCTGGACCCTGAAGGCCGGCGCCCGCGAGGCGAGCACCCGCGGCGCCGGCACCGTGACCATCACCCTCGACGAGGAGGCCGCCCGATGAGCGCCGACGACCTGACCACAGCACCGTTCCGCGACCCGTCGCTCCCCGCGATCGACCGCGCCAAGGACCTGCTGTCCCGCCTGACCCCGCAGGAGCGGGTGGCCATGCTCCACCAGCACTCCCCGGCCGTCGAGCGGCTGGGCCTGGCCCCGTTCCACACGGGTGCCGAGGCGCTGCACGGCGTCGCCTGGCTGGGCCGCGCCACGGTGCTGCCGCAGGCCGTGGGCCTGGGCGCCACATGGGACCCGGAGCTGCTGGAGCGGCTGGGGGAGATGGTCGCCACGGAGCAGCGGGCCAAGCACGCCGAGAACCCGCACGTGAGCCTCAACGTGTGGGCCCCGGTCGTCAACACGCTGCGGCACCCGGGCTGGGGCCGCAACGAGGAGGGCTACTCCGAGGACCCGCACCTGACCGCCCACCTGGCCACGGCGTACTCGCGCGGCCTGCGCGGCTCCCACCCGACGGTGTGGAAGACGGTGCCCACCCTCAAGCACTTCCTCGGGTACAACAACGAGGTCGACCGCTCGTCGACCAGCTCCGAGCTGTCCCAGCGGACGCTGCACGAGGAGGAGCTCGCCGCGTTCCGCGAGCCGGTCGAGCAGGGCGTGGCCGGGGCGGTCATGCCGTCGTACAACCGCGTCAACGGCGAGCCCGCGCACACCAGCGGCGCGCTGTTCGACGAGCTGCGCTCCTGGGCGCCCGACGAGATCGCCCTGGTCTCCGACGCGTGGGCGCCGACGGCGCTCGTCACCGTGCAGCGGGCGTTCGCCGACCACGTCGAGTCGCACGCGGCCGCCCTCAAGGCCGGCCTCGACTCGTTCACCGACGGCGACGCCGCGTCCCAGCACACGGTCGAGCGCCTCACGGAGGCGCTCGAGCGGGGCCTGGTCACGGAGGCCGACGTCGACCGCGCCGTGCTGCGGCTGCTGCACCTGCGCATCCGCACGGGCGAGCTCGACCTCGATGTGAACGGCGGCCCGGCGGATCCGTACGCGGGCATCGGCGCCGACGCCATCGACCTGCCCGAGCACCGCGCCCTCGCCCGCGAGGCGGCGGCGAGGTCGGTGGTCGTGCTGGCGAACGACGGCGTGCTGCCGCTCGCCGCGCCGCGCCGCGTGGCGGTCGTGGGGCCGCTCGCCGACGCCGTGCTCACGGACTGGTACTCGGGCACGCCGCCGTACGCGGTGTCGCTGCAGGCGGCGCTGTGCGAGCGGTTCGGGGACGCGGCCGTCACGGGCGTGACCGGGGCCGACACCGTGGCCCTGCGCGCCGTGAGCACCGACGCCTACCTGGTCGCGAGCGAGGACGGCGCCGTCGTCTCCGCCGACGGCGAGAGCGCGGGCGGCGCCGCCCTGTGGGACGTCACCGACTGGGGCGACGGCATCGTGACCCTGCGCTCCCAGGCGTCGGGCCGCGTGCTGACCGGCGCCGCCTGGCCCGCGCACGCCGACGCCGACCGCGTGGGCGGCTGGGTGGTCCAGGAGTCGTTCCGCCGCCACCTGCACCCCGACGGCACCGTGTCGTTCCAGCACCTCGGGTCCAACAAGTGGCTGCGCGTCACGCGCGGCACCCTGCTCGCCGGTGCGGACGGGCTGTCGGTCGAGGAGGCCGAGCGGTTCGTCCAGCGCACCGTGGTCTCGGGTCACGAGGCCGTGCGGGACGCGGCGGCCGGGGCGGACGTCGTCGTCGTCGCCGTCGGCAACGACCCGCACCTCGCGGGCCGCGAGACGCAGGACCGGCCGCACCTGCGGCTGCCCGAGTGCGCCGCCGAGCTGCTGCGCGTCGCCCAGGAGGCCAACCCGACGACGGTGCTGACGATCGTGTCGAGCTTCCCGTACGTGCTGCCGCCCGTGGCGGCGCGTGCCCGCGCCGTCGTCTGGTCGAGCCACGGCGGGCAGGAGCTCGGGCACGGGCTCGTGGACGTGCTCGCGGGCGACGCCGAGCCGGCCGGCCGGCTGGCCCAGCAGTGGCCCGTCGACGAGGCCCAGGCCGGCGACATCCTCGACTACGACACGGCCCGGCAGAAGGCCACCTACCGGCACACCGACCGGGAGCCGGCGTTCGCGTTCGGGCACGGCCTCACGTACACGCGCGTCGAGTACCAAGGCCTCGAGCTCTCGGAAGGGAGCGTCCCGGCGCCCGCGCCGTCGCTGCGGCACGTGCCGCTCGGGGTCGCGTCCGACGACGACGCCGCCGGCCTCGCCGCCACGGTGCGCGTCGCCAACACGGGCGAGCGCCCCGCGCACGAGCTGGTCCAGGTCTACGCGCTGCCGCCCCAGGACCTGCCGCTCGGCACGCCGCGCCGCCTGCTGCTGGGCTTCGCGCGCGTCGTGCTGGCGCCGGGGGAGACGCGTGACGTCGTCGTGCCGTTCGACGTGCGGCGCCTGGCCGTGTGGGACGCGGGGTCCCGCGGGGCGACGTCGGGCGAAGACTGGCTGCACGCCGGGGCGTTGCGGGTGCAGCCCGCGACCTACCGGCTGGCCGCGGGGACGTCGAGCGCCGACCTGCCCGTGACGGCCGACCTGGCGGTCGCGGGCTGACCCCGGAGGCCGGTGGTGACGGGCCAGCAGGCAGGCCACCAGGAGGACGGGGGGTGCTCGGCCCCAGGAGTTCGTGGCACGATGGCGGGCGCACGGTACCCGGACGGGGAACCGCGCGCCCGCTGGACGGTTGAGGAGGACGTGTGAGCAGCGCTCTGTTCGGCACCGTGTCGGTGCTGCGGACCGGGTACGACAAGGACGAGGTCGACGAGTTCTTCGACCACGCACGCCAGGCGTACGAGGGGCGCACCGCCCAGCCGCTCACCGCTGCGGACATCCAGGAGGCGACGTTCGACCTGGTGCGCGGCGGGTACGACACCCACGAGGTCGACGCCGCCCTCGACCGCCTCGAGGCGGCGTTCATCGCCCGCCAGCGCGCCGAGTTCGTCGGCTCGCAGGGGCAGGACGCGTGGATGGCCGCGCTCGCCGAGCGCGCCCGCACGCTCTACGGCCGCCTGGGCCGGCCCGACGGCGAGAAGTTCGCCCCGGCCGACCGCGGCCAGCAGGGCTACGACATCGACGACGTCGACGCGCTGTGCGACCGCCTGGTCGGGTACTTCGACCGGCAGGAGCCGCTGACCTCCGCCGAGCTGCGGTCGGTCACGTTCACCGCCGCCCGCGGCCAGGACGCCTACGCAGAGGGTCCCGTCGACGCGTTCTTCTCGCGCGCGGTCGAGGTTCTGCTCGGCGTCGAGTGACGGCCGCCCGATGCCCTGGGACAGGCGCGTGATCGGCGCACGCCTGCCCCGCATCGTCGTGGCGATCGACCGGGCCAACGCCCGGTTCCCGTGGAGCCACAACGACCACTTCCACGGCTGGCTGCTGCGCCGCCTGCCGGCCGCGCGCGGCACCGCCGTCGACGTCGGCTGCGGCCGGGGCGAGCTCGTGGCGGCGCTGCGCGGCCGCGGGCGGTTCGCGCGCGTGGTCGGCGTCGACCCCGACGAGCGCATGGCCCGGGAGGCCGCCGGGCGGTTCGCCGCCGACCCCGGCGTGCACGTCGCGCAGGTCGCGTTCGGCGACCTCGCCCCGGGCGACGGCGTCGTCCCCGACGGCGGGGCCGACGCCCTGACGATGGTCGCCTCCCTGCACCACCTGTCGCACGAGACCAGCCTCACCGAGGCGCTCCGCCGCTCCCGGGGGCTGCTCGCCCCGGGTGGGCGGCTGCTCGTGGTCGGCCTGTCGCGCCCCAGCACTCCGCGCGACTTCGCCGTCGACGCCGTCTCGGTCGCGCTCAACCCGCTCGTGGGCATGGTCAAGCGGGCCTTCGGGCGCGGTGCGCACGCGGGGGAGGACGGGATGCCCGTGCGCGACCCCGACGAGACGTTCACCGCCGTCGTCGGGGCGGCCGCCGCCGAGCTGCCGGGCGCCCGCGTGCGCCGGCGGCTGTTCTTCCGCTACTCGCTCGAGTGGACGGCCCCCGCGGCCGCGCTCAGCAGTGCGGAGCCACGGGCAGACCGGTCCCGGTGACCAGGTAGGCGTCCGACACCCAGTTCTGCGCGCCGATGTGGTACCAGAGGTTCGTGGTGCCGCGCGTGCCGGACACGGTGGTGCCGCGCAGGTAGCACAGCAGGGGCACGCGGGCGGTGTTGGCGGCCAGGCCGACGGCCCGGTAGCCCGTGCCGGGACCCGAGCGCACGTTGAGCGGCGCGTCGGGCGACGCGACCACGCCGGTCCGCGCGTTGCCCTGCCACAGGAACGTCACGTTGACGTACCCGTTGGACACCAGGTGCAGGCCCTGCGTGAACACCCCGTCCGCCAGGTCGATCCCGGCCGGGTTGGTGACGTGGCGCCCGAACTGGTCGTTCCCGCCGTTGTACTTGCGGGTGTACGCGGCGGTCGCCTCGGGAAGGCCCCGCGGCAGGTTGGTGAACGCGTGGCGGGTCGCGCTCCAGTAGTCGTCGGTCGTGTTCCACGGCCCGACGTCCCAGACCGGCGCGTACTCGCACCGGGCGGTGGCCGGCGCGCACACCCGCACGGTGTACGCCCCGGAGGCGCTGCCCGAGAGCGCGCGGGTCGAGGGCAGCGCGACGAAGTGGTCGTTCGGCGCGACCACGTGGTGGTTGGCCGTCGTGCGGCCGACGAGGCCCTCGCGCGTCGCGTAGACGCGGAACGTGGACCCGTCCGACGGGTCCGCGGAGGCGGGGGCCGCCAGCAGCACGGTGGCGGTGCCCGCGGCCAGCAGCGAGACGACGCCGGCGAGCACCCTGCGGCCCGCGCGGTGTCGGGACCCCCAGCGGGGTCGCTTGTCCGGTGTGAGCATGACATGAACGTAATTCGGGCCCTCTAGGGCCGCGACCTGGGACGTTATCGGCGCGAGCCAAAGTCAAGCACCGACGCGGGTGAAGTTCGCGGCCACCGTGCACCTGGGAGGATGGCCGTCATGCAGGTTCACACGCCCCGCAGCGTCACCCTTCTCGGCTCCACGGGGTCCATCGGCACCCAGGCGATCGACGTCGTCCGGCGGCACCCCGAGCGGTTCCGCGTCGAGGCGATCAGCGCCGGCGGGGGCGACGTCGGGCTGCTGGCCGCGCAGGCCGCGGAGCTTGAGGTCGGGGCCGTCGCCGTGGCCGACCACGACCGCGCGAAGCCCCTGCGCGAGGCCCTCGCCGCGGCGGGCGTGACCGGCGTCGAGGTGCTCGCAGGCCCCGACGCGGCCGCCGAGCTTGCGGGGCGCGGCAGCGACGTCGTGCTGAACGGCATCACCGGCAGCGTGGGGCTGCGGCCCACGCTCGCGGCGCTCGCGGCGGGGTCCACGCTGGCCCTGGCGAACAAGGAGTCGCTCGTGGTGGGCGGGGCGCTGGTCAAGGCTGCCCAGCGCCGGCCGGACCAGATCGTGCCCGTCGACTCGGAGCACTCGGCGATCGCCCAGGCGCTGCGGTCGGGCACGCACGCCGAGGTGCGCCGACTGGTGCTCACCGCGAGCGGCGGCCCGTTCCGGGGCCGCACCCGCGACGACATCAAGGCGGTGACGCCGGACCAGGCGCTCGCACACCCCACGTGGAGCATGGGCCCGGTCGTCACCATCAACAGCGCGAGCCTCATGAACAAGGGCCTCGAGCTCATCGAGGCGCACCTGCTGTTCGACATCCCGGTGGAGCGCATCGCCGTGGTGGTGCACCCGCAGTCCGTGGTGCACTCGATGGTCGAGTTCGTCGACGGGTCGACCATCGCGCAGGCGTCCCCGCCCGACATGCGGCTGCCCATCGCGCTCGGCCTGTCGTGGCCCGACCGTCTCGACCCGGTCGCCACGCCGTGCGACTGGACGCAGGCGACCGCGTGGACGTTCGAGCCGCTCGACGGGGCGACGTTCCCCGCCGTCGGGCTGGCCCGGGCCGCCGCGGCCGCGAGCGCCACGCACCCCGCCGTCTACAACGCGGCCAACGAGCAGGGCGTCGCCGCGTTCCTCGTGGGCCGGATCGGCTTCCTGGACATCGTGGCGACGGTCGAGCGCGTGCTGGCGGAGCACGACGGCGTCGCCGCGGGGGTGGTCACGCTGGCCGACGTCGAGGGCGCGGAGGCGTGGGCCCGGGCCCGCGCCGACGAGCTCCTCGCCCGGCGGTAGGGGTTACGGGCGCGCCTCGTCCCGGATCTCCGCACACCGTCCCCAGTACACCTCCAGACCGTCCCCCTAGGCTGGGCCCGTGAGCGTGGTCGTCGGAATCCTGGTCGTCGTCGTGGGCATCGTCGTGTCCATCGGCCTGCACGAGGTCGGCCACATGGTGCCTGCCAAGAAGTTCGGCGTGCGGGTGTCGCAGTACATGATCGGGTTCGGCCCGACGCTCTGGTCCAAGGTCAAGGGCGAGACGGAGTACGGCGTCAAGGCGTTCCCGCTGGGCGGGTACGTGCGCATGGTCGGCATGATGCCGGGCGCCCCGGCGGGCAAGCGGGCCGGCAACGGGTTCTTCTCGCAGGTCATCGCCGACGCGCGCGACCAGTCGGTCGAGGAGATCCGCCCGGGCGAGGAGCACCGCGCGTTCTACCACCTGTCCACGCCCAAGAAGCTCGTCGTGATGCTGGGCGGCCCGGTGATGAACCTGCTGCTCGCCGTCGTCTTCATGGCCGGCTCGTTCGCCATCCCCACGTACCAGCCGAGCACCACGCTGGCCGGCGTCAGCGCGTGCGTCCCGACGGAGAGCGGCGAGCCGTGCGACGCCGCGACGGCGCCGTCGCCCGCCGCGCTCGCGGGCCTCAAGGCCGGCGACCGCATCGTGTCGTACGACGGCGTCGCCGTGAGCACGTGGGACGACGTGCTCGCCCAGATCTCGCACGCCGGCGAGCGGACCGTGCCGATGGTGGTCGAGCGCGACGGGCAGCGGGTCTCCCTGACGGTGACCCCGGTCGACGCGACGCGCGCCGTGCTCGGCAACGACGGCAAGCCCGTCAAGGACACCGACGGCACCGTGGAGACGGTGAGCGGCACGTTCCTGGGCGTCTCGTCACAGGCGCTGCGCCAGCCGCTGCCCCTGGGCCAGCTCCCGAGCGTGGTCGGCGAGACGTTCACCGGCACGGCGTCGATGGTCGCGACGTTCCCGTACCGCGTCTACCAGGCCGCCGAGCAGACCTTCACGAGCACGCCCCGCTCGTCCGACAGCGCGATGTCCGTGGTGGGCGTCGGCCGCATCGCCGTCGAGGTCGCGGGCGCCGACGCCGGCATCCCCGAGCGGGTGGCGTTCCTGCTGAGCCTGCTCGGCTCGCTCAACATGGCCCTGTTCGTCTTCAACCTCATCCCGCTGCTGCCGCTCGACGGCGGTCACGTGGTCAACGCCCTGTACGAGGGCGCGAAGCGGCAGGTGGCGCGCTTCCGCGGCACCCACCCGCTGCCCGGACCGGCCGACGTCGCGCGCATGATGCCGGTCGCGTACGTCATGTTCGTGGTGCTGCTGGGCTCCGGCGTGCTGCTCATGCTCGCCGACGTGATCGACCCCGTGAAGATCTTCTGACGACGTCTCGACGACCCCGTGCGCGCTTCCCGCAGGGCGGGGGCGAGTGGTGCCAACCGGGGGATACTGGGCCGGTGAGCACAGTCAACTTGGGGATGCCGAGCGCATCCACCCCGGGCGCCGCACCCGTGCTGGCGCCGCGCCGCCCCACCCGCAGGATCCAGGTCGGCAAGGTGGCGATGGGTGGGGACGCCCCCATCAGCGTCCAGTCCATGACGACGACGCCGACCACGGACGTCAACGCCACCCTCCAGCAGATCGCCGAGCTGACCGCCGCCGGCTGCGACATCGTGCGCGTCGCCGTGCCCACCGCCGACGACGCCGCCGCCCTGGGGGAGATCGCCCGCCACTCGCAGATCCCCGTCGTGGCCGACATCCACTTCCAGCCGAAGTACGTGTTCCAGGCCATCGAGGCCGGCTGTGCGGGCGTGCGCGTCAACCCGGGGAACATCCGCAAGTTCGACGACCAGGTCAAGGACATCGCGCAGGCCGCCAAGGACCACGGCACCGCCCTGCGCATCGGCGTCAACGCCGGCTCCCTCGACCCGCGCCTGTTCGCCAAGTACGGCAAGGCGACGCCCGAGGCCATGGTCGAGTCCGCGATCTGGGAGGCGTCCCTCTTCGAGGAGCACGACTTCCACGACTTCGCGATCTCGGTGAAGCACAACGACCCGGTCGTGATGGTGCGCGCCTACGAGCTGCTCTCCGCGGCCGGTGACTGGCCGCTGCACCTCGGCGTCACCGAGGCCGGCCCGGCGTTCCAGGGCACCATCAAGTCCGCGACGGCGTTCGGCGCCTTGCTCAGCAAGGGCATCGGCGACACCATCCGCGTGTCCCTGTCCGCGCCTCCCGTCGAGGAGGTCAAGGTCGGCATCCAGATCCTGCAGGCGCTCAACCTCAAGGAGCGCAAGCTCGAGATCGTGTCTTGCCCGTCCTGCGGCCGCGCCCAGGTGGACGTCTACACCCTCGCCGAGCGCGTGACCGCCGGCCTCGAGGGCCTCGAGGTGCCGCTGCGCGTCGCCGTCATGGGCTGCGTCGTCAACGGCCCGGGGGAGGCCCGCGAGGCCGACCTCGGTGTCGCGTCCGGCAACGGCAAGGGCCAGATCTTCGTGAAGGGCGAGGTCATCAAGACCGTCCCCGAGGCAGAGATCGTCGAGACGCTCATCGAGGAGGCGATGCGCATCGCCGACTCGATGCCCGCCGCCGAGGGCAGCGGCCCCGTCGTGTCGGTCGGCTGAGAGCCGCCGTGGGCGTCAGGGACCAGGTCGCCTCCGGGCTGGGTCGCGCCGCGTCGCGCGTGCTCGGCCCCACCGACCTGCCCGCGGCGCTCGCCGTCTGCACGCTCGACCCGGTCGCGTCCGTGCTCGCGGCGACGCGCATCGAGGTGGCCCAGCGGGTGGGCCCCGGCCTGGCGGGCGGCCAGGTCTGGGGCTGGCCCGTGGACGGGCCGCTGCTCGCCGTCTGCTGGGCGGGCGCCAACCTGGTCCCCGTCGTGCCGCCCACGCTCGGCGCCGACGACGCCCACGCCGCCGTCGACGCGTTCGTGCGGACGGCGCGGGCGCACGGGCGGCGCTCGTCGTCGATCGTGGGGGACTCGCGCGTGGCGCTCGAGCTGTGGCGGGGGCTGGAGCGGTTCTGGCCGCGGGCCCGCGAGGTGCGCTCCGCCCAGCCGTCGCTGGCGATCGCGCGCGACCCGGACGTCGAGCCCGACCCGCGCGTGCGGCTCGCGCAGCCGCACGAGCTGGCCACCCTGCTCCCGGCGTGCATCGCGATGTTCACCGAAGAGGTCGGCTACTCGCCCGTGGCCGGCGGCGGCACCGCCTACCGGGAGCGCGTGCGCTCCCTCGTGGAGTCCGAGCGGGCGTACGTGCGCTGGTCGGCGACCGGCGACCCGTACGCCGGCCCGCCGCAGCCGGAGTTCAAGGCGGAGCTGGGCGCCGTCGCGCTGGGCGTGGCGCAGGTGCAGGGCGTGTGGGTGGACCCGGTGCTGCGCGGGCGGGGACTGTCCGAGCCGGGCATGGCGGCCGTCGTCGTCGAGGCCCGGCGGCGCGTCGCACCCGTCGTCTCGCTGTACGTCAACGCGTACAACACGCGCGCCCTGCGGGCCTACCGCCGGGTGGGCTTCGAGCAGGTCGGCACCTTCGCCACCGTGCTCTTCTGAGCGGCCCCCGACCGATCGGATCGCGTCAGGGACAGGTTCGCAGCGCGCCGCTCGCGTCCAATGGCCCTATGGACGACGTGCTCCGCAAGCTGACGCTCCCCCCGTACCTCGCGGCGTGCCTGGAGGCTGCCCGCAGCATCACGATCCCCGCCAGCAGGGCCGAGCTGTACGAGCTCTCCCTGGGCGCCGAGGTGGGCGGCGAGGGGCGCGACACGTTCGACATCGCGTTCGACGTGCCGGGCCGCGGCCTGGTCAAGGAGGGCGACGTCGTCCGCTGCCGCAACGGCATCTCGGTCAACTACGTCGAGGACTACATCCGGCGCCGCGACCCCGACTGCATGCGCATCGGCGACGAGCTGCCCTCCGACAAGCGCCGCTTCAAGGACGACTACGGCCCGTTCGCCCCGGTCAAGGCCGAGACGCTCGCGTGGCTGGCCGGCCAGGACCTCATCGTGGTCCCGTTCAAAGCCGGCGGTCCGGTGTACGGCAGCCCGTCGCTCGCCGTCGTCCCGCGCAACTGCGGGTTCTTCGGCACCGCGCTGGTGGACCTCCAAGGTTTCGTGACGTTCGACGAGCTGGGGCCCTTCGCGCCGCGCTCGATCGTGTACCTGGCCCCGCCGTTCCGGCACACGCACTTCGCCGGCAAGCAGGTGGTGGTGCACGACCGCACCGAGACCCTGCACGAGATCTGGGCCTACAACCTGTACCCGGGGCCCAGCGCCAAGAAGGGCGTGTTCTCGGCCCTGCTCGACATCGGCACGCACGAGGGCTGGCTCACCGCCCACGCCTCGTCCGTGCGCGTGACGACGCCGTACGAGAACGAGACCGTGATCATGCACGAGGGCGCGTCGGGCGGCGGCAAGTCCGAGATGTGCCAGGACGTGCGCCGCACCGAGGACGGCCGGGTGCTGCTGGGCGTCAACATCGTCTCGGGCGACGAGTACGCCATCACGTTGTCGGAGTCGTCGCGCCTGGAGCCCGTCACCGACGACATGACGCTGTGCCACCCGTCGATCCAGCGCCCCAGCAGCGGCAAGATGGCGATCGCCGACGCCGAGGACGGCTGGTTCGTGCGCGTCGACAACCTGACCCACTACGGCGAGGACCCGCACCTCGAGCGCGCCATCATCCACCCCGACCAGCCGCTGGTGTTCCTCAACATCGACGGCCACGTGGGCGCCACCGCGCTGCCCTGGGAGCACATCAAGGACGACGCCGGCAAGCCCTGCTCCAACCCGCGCGTGATCATCCCGCGCAACCAGATCAAGGGCATCGTCAACGAGCCGCAGGAGGTCGACGTCCGCACGTTCGGCGTGCGCATGCCCGCCTGCACGGCCGACAACCCGACCTACGGGATCATGGGCCTGATGCACTACATCCCGCCGGCGCTGGCGTGGCTGTGGCGGCTGGTCACCCCGCGCGGCGACAAGAACCCGTCGATCGCCGCGACGGCGGCCGAGTCGGAGACCATCGCCCACGGCGGCATGGTGGCCGAGGGGGTCGGGTCGTTCTGGCCGTTCTCCACCAACACCAAGGTGGGTGGCGCCAACCTGCTGCTGCGGCAGATCCTGGCGGCGCCGCGGACGCGGTTCGTGCTCACCCCCAACCAGCACGTCGGCGCCTACCAGGTGGGCTTCGCGGCCGAGTGGATCACGCGCGAGTGGCTGGCCCGCCGCGGCCAGGGCCAGGTGCGCCCGGAGTCGCTGGTCCCGGCCCGCTGCCCCCTGTTCGGGTACGCGCTGCGGGAGATGAAGATCGACGGCCAGCAGATGCGCCCCACGCTGCTGCGCCCCGAGCTGCAGTCCCGGGTCGGCCTCGCGGCGTACGACGCGGGCGCCGCGATCATCACGGACTTCTTCAAGACGGAGCTCCAGCAGTTCCTCACCGACGAGCTCGACCCGCTGGGCCGGGCCATCATCGAGGTCTGCCTGGCCGACGGCACCCTGGACGACTACCTGGCGCTCACGCCCATGGACCCGGAGCCGTACCCGGTCACGGGGGCGATCCCGCTGGTGTCACTTCAGCAGGCGTGACATCCGCCGGTCGGCCAGCGGCTGGCCGCCGGTCTGGCACGTCGCGCAGTACTGCAGCGACCGGTCCGCGAACGACACCTCGCGGACCGTGTCGCCGCACACCGGGCACGCCAGGCCGGTGCGGCCGTGCACGCGCATGCCCGCGCGCTTGGCGTCCTTGAGCTCCTTGGCGGGCTTGCCCGACGCGGCCGCCACGGCCTCGGTGAGCGTGCCGACGATCGCGGCGTGCAGCGTGGCGACGTCGTCGTCGGTGAAGCCCCGCGTGAGCTTGAACGGGGACATGCGCGCCACGTGCAGGATCTCGTCGGAGTAGGCGTTGCCGATGCCCGCGATGGCGGACTGGTCGCGCAGCAGGCCCTTGACCTGCTGGTTCTTCGCCTGGAGCAGCGCCTTGAGCGTGTCGGCGGTGAAGGCCTCGTCGAGCGGCTCGGGGCCCAGCGTCGCCACCTGGGGCACGTCGAGCGGGTCGCGCACCACGTGCACGGCCAGGCGCTTCTGGGTGCCGGCCTCGGTGAGGTCGAAGCCGGAGCCGTCGTCGAGACGGATGCGCAGGGCGATCACGGCGCCGCGGGCGGAGCCGCCCAGACGCGGGCGCACGGTCGCCGTCGGCACGGTGTCGTACCAGCGCAGCCACCCCGCGCGGGAGAGGTGGAACAGCAGGTGGGGGTCGGCGTCGTCATCGAACGTGAACGTCTCCAGGTCCAGCCACTTGCCGTGGCGGGCCCACCCCCGGACGGTCGCGCCGACCAGCGCGGCGAGCGGCGGGTCGAACGTCTTGAGCGCGGCGATGTTCCCCACCTCGGCCGCGGCGACCGTGCGCCCGCGCGTGCGCTCGCCGAGGAACGTCCGCAACCCCTCCACCTCGGGCAGCTCAGGCATGCCCCCATCTTGACGGGGGAGCGGGGCGGGCGCCGATCGAGACGTGCGTCCGGGACCGGAGCGTGCGACCCACCGCACGTCCCGATCCCGCAGGCACGCTCCGAACGGGCGCTGCCGCGCCGGTAACCTTGGGCCCATGTCTGCTCTCGCCCGCCGCGGTGACCTGTTGCGCCTCTCGTCCCTGTTCGTCCGCACGCTGCGCGAGGACCCGGCCGACGCCGAGGTCGCCAGCCACAAGCTGCTCGTCCGCGCGGGCTACATCCGCCGCGCCGCCCCGGGCATCTACACCTGGCTGCCGCTGGGCCTGCGGGTGCTCGCCAAGATCGAGGCGGTCGTGCGCGAGGAGATGGACGCCATCGGCGGCCAGGAGGTGCACTTCCCGGCGCTGCTGCCCCGCGAGCCCTACGAGGCGACCGGCCGGTGGGAGGAGTACGGGCCCAACCTGTTCCGCCTCCAGGACCGCAAGCAGGCCGACTACCTGCTGGCGCCGACGCACGAGGAGATGTTCACCCTCCTGGTCAAGGACCTGTACTCGTCGTACAAGGACCTGCCCCTGACCCTGTACCAGATCCAGACCAAGTACCGCGACGAGGCCCGCCCCCGCGCCGGCCTGATCCGCGGCCGCGAGTTCGTCATGAAGGACTCCTACTCCTTCGACGCCACGGACGGGGGCCTGGACGAGGCGTACCAGCGCCACCGCGGCGCGTACGAGCGGATCTTCCAGCGCCTGGGCCTGGAGTACGTCATCGTCTCGGCCATGTCCGGCGCCATGGGCGGCTCGCGCTCCGAGGAGTTCCTCTCGCCCTCGCCCATCGGCGAGGACACGTTCGTCCGCTCGGCCGGCGGGTACGCCGCGAACGTCGAGGCCGTGGTCACGCCCGTGCCGGCCGCGCTCCCGTACGACGACGCCCCCGCCGCGCACGTCGAGGACACCCCGGACACCCCCACGATCGAGTCGCTCGTGGCTCTCGCGAACGCGAAGTACCCGCGCCCCGACCGTGAGTGGACCGCCGCCGACACCCTCAAGAACGTCGTGCTCGCCGTGACGCACCCGGACGGCGCGCGAGAGCTCCTGGTCGTGGGCCTGCCCGGCGACCGCGAGGTGGACCTCAAGCGCCTCGAGGCCGCGCTCGCCCCGGCCGAGGCCGAGCCCGCTTCCGACGCCGACTTCGCCAAGCACCCCGAGCTGGTCAAGGGCTACATCGGCCCGCGCGCGCTCGGCCCGCAGGGCGCCCAGGTGACGCAGCAGGACGGCAGCGCCGTCAGCGCCGTCCGCTACGTGCTCGACCCGCGCGTGGTCGACGGCACCCGCTGGATCACCGGCGCCGACGAGGCTGGCAAGCACGTGTTCGACCTGGTCAAGGGCCGCGACTTCGAGGCCGACGGCACCATCGAGGCCGCCGAGGTGCACGCCGGCGACGAGGCGCCCGACGGCTCGGGCCCGCTGGAGCTCGCCCGCGGCATCGAGATGGGGCACATCTTCCAGCTCGGCCGCAAGTACGCGCAGGCGCTGGGCCTGCAGGTGCTCGACGTCAACGGCAAGCAGGTCACCGTGACCATGGGCTCCTACGGCATCGGCGTGACGCGCGCGCTCGCGGCGCTCGCGGAGGCCAACCACGACGACCGCGGCCTGGCCTGGCCGGCGCACGTCGCCCCGGCGCACGTCCACCTGGTCGCCACGGGCAAGGGCACCGAGGTGTTCGAGGCGGCCGAGGCGATCGCCCAGGGCCTGTCCGCGAACGGCGTCGAGGTCGTCTACGACGATCGCCCCAAGGTGTCGCCGGGCGTGAAGTTCGCCGACGCCGAGCTGCTGGGCGTCCCGCTGCTGCTCGTGGTGGGCCGCGGCCTGGCCGACGGCGTCGTGGAGCTGCGCCCGCGCGCCGGCGAGGCGCGCCAGGTGCCGGTGGCCGAGGCGGTGGCCGAGGCCACGGCCGAGGTCGAGGCGCTGCTCGCCTGAGCCGCGTCGGTGGTCGAGCCTGTCGGGACCGGCGGGCTCGACCACCGCGAGGCGTGCCTCAGCCGGCCGCCTTGGCCCGTTCCGGCAGGCCCGGGAACGTCAGCGGGACCCCGCCCCACGCGTTGCGCGTGAGGGCGGCGTCCACGAGCAGGTCCACGAGCACGCCGCGCGTGCCCGCCTCCGTGGTGCCCACCAGGCTCGCGTAGTCGGTCGCCAGGCCCTCTTCGATCGCCTGGACCAGGGCCTTGGCGTCCTTGCCGGGCGGGAGCACGTAGGCGATGCGCCGCGGGTCCTGGTCGGTGTCGGCGATGCGCGCGAGCTCGGCCCACGCCTGGGCGCGGGTGCCGTGCACGACGGACCGGGCGAGCAGCCGCTCCCGCTCGGCGCCCGACGAGCGCGCCGCCCACACCTCCAGCCCGTAGCGGGCGCCGTCCTCCGCGACCACGAGCGCCTGGTAGTCCGACGCCGTCAGGCCGGCCGGCGGCACCGTGGGCTCGTCGCCGGGGGCCGTCGTCGCGACGGCTCCGGGCGTGGGGGATCCGGTGGGCTCGGGCGAGGGGCTCGCGGTGGCCGCGCCGGGCGGCGGCACCGCGACGGGCACCGCCTTGGGCGCCTCCAGCCCCGCGGCGGTCGCGAGCCGGGTCGCGGACACGGTCTGCGAGGCCCCGATCGAGGCGACCAGGCGCGCGAGGTCGCCGTCGGTCGTCGTGGACGCCGCGGTGCGGCTGCGGCCGGCGGCGTCGACCAGCGCACGGACCACCTCGGCGGGCGTGGCGTGCACGGGCTTGGGCAACACCGACGGGTCGGACGGCAGCCCGGACACGTAGGGGCCGCCGAGCGCCTCGGCCTGGGCGTGGCTGTCCTTCGAGACGCGCTCCAGCTCGGTGGTCACCGCCGACGCCTCGCCCTTGGTCTGGCGTGCGGCGTCGGCCAGCGTGGCGACGCCCAGCGCGTCGGTGACGGCGGTGCGCCGCAGCAGCTCGGTGGCGTCCGGGACGGGCTCCGTGGGCGGCGCCGTCTCGAGCCGCAGCCCGCAGCCGGAGAGCACGCCGAGCAGCAGCACGGCGACGAGTCCGGCGAGCAGGCGGCTGGTCCGGCGGGTGCGCGCGAGCGGCTGAGGTGTCATCACCACCGATCCTCCCATCGCCGCGCGTGTCCGGGTGTGTGCCACGTCGCGTCCTGGCCCTGCCTGCGACGTGCTGTTTCGGGTCGTGCGAGGCCACGCGGCCGTTAGGCTTGTCCGCGCACAACAACACACCGGTCGACCGACCCGGAGTGGGCCGACGGGAGGCAGACGATGGCAGGGTCGAGGGAATCGGCGATCGCCGACGCGGTGCGTCGCGTGGTCGGCCCCGCGGTCGACGAGGCGGGCCTGTGGCTGGAGGACGTCCACGTCACCCGCGCCGGCTCCCGCTCCGTGGTCCGCGTGACGGTCGACCTCCCCGAGGACCAGGTCGGCGCCCTGGGCTCCGACGCCCTCGGCGAGGCGTCGCGCGCCGTCTCGGCCGCGCTCGACGCGGACGACGTCGTGCCCGGTGTGTACGTGCTCGAGGTCTCCACGCCCGGCACCAGCCGCCCGCTGACCGAGCTGCGCCACTTCAGGCGCGCTCGCACGCGGCTGGTGACGCTCCAGCTGCACGACGGCGGCGAGGCCGCCGGCCGCCTCGAGGACTTGGTCGACGGTGCCGAGGGCCCAGAGCTCGTGCTCGACGACGGCGCGCGCGTGCCCGTCTCCGCGGTGCGCCGCGGCCGCGTCGAGGTGGAGCTCAAGCGCCTCGAGGAGCTCGGGGACGACGACGCAGCAGACGACTCTGACGACGATGACGACGCGGGCGACGCCCGCACCCAGGAGGGCTGACATGGAGATCGACATGACCACGCTGCGACTGCTCGAGCGCGAGCGGGACATCAGCCTGGACGTCCTGGTCGAGGCGATCGAGCAGGCCCTCCTGTCGGCGTACCACCGCACGCCCGACGCCTTCGCGAAGGCGCGCGTCGAGGTCGACCGCCGCTCGGGCCGCGTCACCGTGTGGGCGCGCGAGGAGATCCGCACGCCCGACCCGTCGGACCCCGAGGCGCGCCCCACGATCGACTTCGGCCCGGAGTTCGACGACACGCCCAAGGACTTCGGCCGCATCGCCACCGCGACCGCCCGCCAGGTCATCGTCCAGCGCCTGCGCGACGCCGAGGACGACCAGGTGCTCGGACTGTTCCGCGGCAAGGAGGGCGAGGTCATCGCCGGCGTCATCCAGCAGGGCCGCGACCCGCGCGTGGTCATGGTCGACGTCGGCGGCACGGAGGCCGTGCTGCCCCCGCACGAGCAGGTGCCCACCGAGGAGTACGTGCACGGCGAGCGCCTGCGCGCCTACGTGGTCGAGGTCGCACGCGGCCCCAAGGGCGCCCAGGTGACGCTGAGCCGCACGCACCCCGGCCTGGTCCGCAAGCTCTTCGAGCTCGAGGTGCCCGAGGTCGCCGACGGCTCCGTCGAGATCACCGCGATCGCTCGCGAGGCGGGCCACCGCTCGAAGGTCGCCGTCCGCTCCAAGGTGCCCGGCCTCAACGCCAAGGGCGCCTGCATCGGCCCGATGGGCGCGCGCGTGCGGGCGGTCATGGCCGAGCTGCACGGCGAGAAGATCGACATCGTCGACCACTCCGACGACCCGGCCCGGTTCGTCGCGAACGCGTTGTCCCCGGCCCGGGTGACGTCGGTCACCGTCGTGGACGAGGACGCGCGTGCGGCCCGCGCCGTCGTGCCGGACTACCAGCTCTCGCTCGCGATCGGCAAGGAGGGCCAGAACGCCCGCCTGGCCGCGAAGCTCACCGGCTGGCGCATCGACATCCGCTCGGACGAGGCGGCCGCCCCGGCCGCGGCCGCGGGCGCCGACCAGTCGTGACCGACGGCGCGGAGGGCCGCGGGATGCTGGCGCCCGGCGGCCCGCGCGCTAGACTGTCCGCGACCGGGCCGCGCGCCCAGGGTCCGACACGCCTCCGCACCCCCTCACCGGCATCCCTTGCCGGGCCGGTGCGCACCTGTGTCGGGTGCCGGGAGCGTGACCTGCGGTCGGCACTCCTGAGGCTGGTCCTCGTGCCGGACGCCACGGCAGGGGCTAGCCCTCGTGTCGTGGTGGACGTGCGCAAGGCCCTGCCGGGTCGCGGCGCCTGGGTCCATCCCTCCACCGCGTGCCTGGACCTCGCCGCCCGGCGGCGGGCCGTGCCGCGCGCGCTGCGCGTGACCGTCCCGCTCGACCTCGCGGAGGTCAGGGAGTCAATCGTTCGTCGACAAGGAAGCGGGTCAGAAGCCGATGGGCACCCGATGAGTCCCCAGCGATGAGTACTCAGTACTAACGACGGTCCACCCTGTCCCGGGGAGGGCCGAGACAGGAGAGAAGTGGCGAAGGTCCGCGTGCACGAGCTCGCCAAGGAGCTCGGCGTGACTAGCAAGGCCCTGCTGGATGATCTGAAGGCAGCAGGCGAATTCGTCCGGTCGGCGTCCTCGACGCTCGAGGCGCCGGTCGAGCGCGCGATGCGCGAGAAGCACAAGGGCGCCGCGGGTGCGGCCGCCCCGGCCGCAGCCCCCAAGGCTGCCCCGACCCCCAAGGCTCCGGCGCCCGCCGCGGCCAAGCCCGCTGCTGCGGCCCCGGCTCCGGCCGCCGCCCCGGCTCCGGCTCCGGCCCCTGCCGCGGCCGCTCCGGCCCCGGCCGCTGCGCCCGCCCCCAAGGCGGCGCCTGCGCCGCGTCCGGCTGCCTCGGCCCCGGCCGCCCCGGCCGCATCCGCTGCCCCGGCGCCCGCCGAGACGACGGCGCGCCCGGCTCAGCCCCGTCCCGCCGCCGGCCCGCGCCCCGGTGCGCCGCGTCCGGCCGCGTCCGGCGGCGAGCGCGGTGGCGCCCGTCCGGGTGCCCCGCGTCCGGGCAACAACCCGTTCGCCTCGTCGCAGGGCATGCCCCGCCAGGGCGGTCGCCCCGGCGCCGGTGGCGGTGCCCCGCGTCCGGGCAACAACCCCTTCGCGTCCTCGCAGGGGATGCCGCGCCCGGGCCAGCGGCCCGAGCGCAACGAGAACGCCCCCGCCGCCGCGTCGGCGGGCGAGCGTCCCGGTGGGCCGCGTCCCGGCGGTCCCCGTCCGGGTGGCCCGCGTCCCGCGGCGCCGCGTCCCGGCGGCGGCCCCCGCCCCAACCCGGGCATGATGCCCGGCCGCACGTCGATGCCGCGTCCGGGCGAGCGCCCGGCGGGTGCCGGCGCAGGCGGCGGCCGCGGTCGTCCCGGCGGTGGCGGCGGCTTCGGCGGTCGCCCTGGCGGTGCCGGTGGTCCCGGTGGCGCCCCGGGTGGCGGCGGCGGTTTCGCCGGCCGTCCCGGTGGCGGCGGCGGTGGTCGCGGTGGCGCCGGTCGTGGCTCCACGCAGGGTGCGTTCGGCCGCGCAGGCGGTCGTCCGGTCCGTGGGCGGAAGTCGAAGCGCGCGAAGCGCCAGGAGTTCGAGGCGATGCAGGCACCGTCGCTGGGCGGCGTGTCCGTCCCGCGCGGCAACGGCGACACGATCGTCCGCCTGCGTCAGGGTGCCTCGCTCAACGACTTCGCCGACAAGATCGACGCGAACCCCGCGTCGCTCGTCACGGTGCTGTTCCACCTCGGTGAGATGGCCACGGCGACGCAGTCGCTCGACGAGGCGACGTTCGGCGTCCTCGGCGAGGAGCTCGGCTACAAGATCGAGATGGTGTCGGCGGAGGAGGAGGACCGCGAGCTGCTCGGGTCGTTCTCCATCGACCTCGACGCCGAGCTCGAGGCCGAGTCCGACGAGGACCTCGCGCCGCGCCCGCCGGTCGTCACCGTCATGGGTCACGTCGACCACGGCAAGACCAAGCTCCTCGACGCCATCCGCCAGACGGACGTCGTCGCGGGCGAGGCCGGCGGCATCACCCAGCACATCGGTGCGTACCAGGTCCGCACGGAGCACGAGGGCCTCGAGCGCGCCATCACGTTCATCGACACCCCGGGTCACGAGGCGTTCACCGCCATGCGTGCCCGTGGTGCCCAGGTCACGGACATCGCGATCCTCGTGGTCGCGGCCGACGACGGCGTGATGCCGCAGACCATCGAGGCGCTGAACCACGCCCAGGCGGCCGGTGTGCCGATCGTGGTCGCGGTCAACAAGGTGGACAAGGAGGCCGCGAACCCGGCCAAGATCCGCCAGCAGCTCACCGAGTACAACCTGGTGGCCGAGGAGTACGGCGGCGACACCATGTTCGTCGACGTGTCGGCGAAGAACCGCATGGGCATCGACAGCCTCCTCGAGGCGGTCCTGCTCACCGCGGACGCCGCGCTCGACCTGCGCGCCAACCCGGACAAGGACGCGCGCGGCGTCGCGATCGAGGCCAACCTCGACCGCGGCCGCGGTGCCGTGGCCACCGTCCTGGTGCAGTCCGGCACGCTCCACGTCGGCGACGCGATCGTCGCGGGCACGGCCCACGGCCGCGTCCGTGCGATGTTCGACGAGCACGGCAACACGGTCGAGGCCGCCGAGCCGGCGCGCCCCGTCCAGGTGCTGGGCCTGTCGTCCGTGCCGAGCGCCGGTGACACGTTCCTCGTGGCACCGGACGAGCGCACCGCCCGTCAGATCGCCGAGAAGCGCGAGGCCGCCGAGCGTGCCGCCCTCCTGGCCAAGCGCCGCAAGCGCATCAGCCTCGAGGACTTCACCAAGGCTCTCGAGCAGGGCAAGGTCGAGACCCTCAACCTGGTCATCAAGGGTGACGTGTCCGGTGCCGTCGAGGCACTCGAGGACGCGCTGCTCAAGATCGACGTGGGCGACGAGGTCGAGCTGCGCGTCATCCACCGCGGCGTCGGCGCCATCACGCAGAACGACGTGAACCTGGCCACGGTCGACTCGGCCGTGATCATCGGCTTCAACGTGAAGTTCGGCGAGCGCGTCGAGGAGCTGGCGGACCGCGAGGGCGTCGAGGTCAAGTTCTACTCGGTCATCTACCAGGCGATCGAGGACGTCGAGGCCGCCCTCAAGGGCATGCTCAAGCCGGAGTACGAGGAGGTCCAGCTCGGGACCGCGGAGATCCGCCAGGTCTTCCGCTCCTCGAAGTTCGGCAACATCGCCGGTTCGATCATCCGCTCGGGCTCGATCCGACGGAACGCAAAGGCCCGCGTGCTGCGCGGCGGCAAGGTCATCGGGGACAACCTCACGATCGAGTCGCTGCGTCGCGAGAAGGACGACGTCACCGAGGTCCGCGAGGGCTTCGAGTGCGGTATCGGCCTCGGGTCGTACAACGACATCACCGAGGGCGACATCATCGAGACCTTCGAGATGCGCGAGAAGCCGCGTTCCTGACATCGACAGGTGAACGGCGGCTGCCTGGGGGTCCTTCGGGACGCCCAGGCCGCCGCCGTCGTACCGCAGAAAGGACCTCTCCATGACCGAGAACCCGCGCTCCAAGCGCCTGGCCGACCGCATCAAGGTCATCGTCTCGACGATGCTCGACACCCGGATCAAGGACCCGCGCCTCGGGTTCGTCACCGTCACCGACGTGCGCGTCACCGGCGACCTCCAGATGGCGTCGGTCTTCTACACCGTCTACGGCTCCGACGAGGAGCGCGCCGGCACGGCCGCGGCGCTGAACAGCGCCAAGGGCCTCATCCGCTCCGAGGTCGGCAAGCAGACGGGCATCCGCCTGACCCCGACCATCGAGTTCCACCTCGACACCGTCCCCGAGACGTCGGCCCACCTCACGGCGGCCCTCGACGAGGCGCGGCGCCGCGACGAGGAGCTCGCCGCCTTGCGCGCCGGCAAGGCGTTCGCCGGCGAGGAGGACCCGTACAAGAAGCCGCGGGAGGACGACGAGGACCTCGACGAGGACGAGGACTGACGCCCGCGTGAGCGAGCAGCAGCAGCGCCCGCCGCGCCGCCCGACGGCGCCCGACGGCTTCGTCGTCGTCGACAAGCCGGCGGGGTGGACCAGCCACGACGTCGTCGGGCGGGTGCGCCGGCTGGCCGGCACCCGCAAGGTGGGCCACGCCGGCACGCTCGACCCGATGGCCACGGGCGTGCTCGTGGTCGGCATCGGGCGCGCCACCCGGCTGCTCACGTACGTCGTCGGGGCGGACAAGGCGTACGACGCCACGATCCGCCTCGGCGTCGGCACCACCACGGACGACGCCGAGGGCGAGGTCGTGGCCTCGCCGGGCTTCACCGGCACGGCCGACGACGACGCCCTGCGCGCCGCCCTCCGCGACCTGACCGGCGACATCCTCCAGGTGCCCACCACCGTCTCGGCGATCAAGGTCGACGGGAAGCGCGCGTACGCGCTGGCCCGGGCGGGGGAGCAGGTCGAGCTGCAGGCGCGGCCGGTGACGGTCTCGGCGTTCGACGTCCTCGCGGCGCGGCCCGCGGACGCCGACGGCGTGCCCGTCCTGGACCTCGACGTGAGCGTCACGGTGTCGTCGGGCACCTATGTCCGCGCCCTCGCACGCGACCTCGGCGCGGCCCTCGGCTCCGCCGGGCACCTGACCGCGCTGCGCCGCACCCGCGTGGGCGGCCACACGCTCGTGCAAGCCCGCACCCTCGAGGCGATGGAGGCCCAGGCCGACGCCGACGGCGTGCTCGCCACGATCCCGCTCGCGCAGGCCGCCGCCGCCGACCTCCCGGTGCGGGACCTCACGGCCGACGAGGCCCGCGACCTGGGCTTCGGCCGCTGGGTGGCCCCCACGGGGCGCCCGGGCACGGTCGCGGCGGTGGGCCCGGAAGGCCAGCTGGTCGCCCTGCTGGAGGACACGCGCCGCCAGGGCCAGCCGCTGGCGAAGCCGGTGCTGGTGGTGGCGCCGGCGCAGTGAGTTGCGGGCTGCGCGGCATCAGGTCGGTGGTTCGGGATCGGGTCGGCGGTTCGCAACGACCGACCTGATCCCGAACCACCGACCTGACCCAGCCCGCGCGAAGTCGCCCGCCGCGCGAACCCGGCCCGCCGCGCAGCCGTACCCTCAGGCGCGGCCCGCCCCGCGCGGCACGAACGCCGCCGCCGCGGCCCCGACCGCCACGAGCACGGCCCCCACCGCCATCGCCGGCACGAGCCCGCTGACGAACGCCGTCGGGGTGAGCGCGCCGTCGGACGCGAGGAACACCGCCGTGAGCACGGCGACGCCCGTGGCGACGCCCACCTCGCGCAGCGTCGCGTTGACGCTGCTGGCCGTGGCGTGGTCCTCCTGGACCAGCCCGTGCAGCACCGCCGTGGAGATCGGCGCGAAGATCAGCCCGGACCCCAGCCCCGCCAGCACGAGCGCGGGGACCAGCACGGCGTAGCCGTCGGGGTTCGTGTTGAGCACCAGGGCCATCCAGCCGAACGCCGCCGCGAGCGTCACGAGCCCGGAGACGACCAGCGGCCGGACGCCGATCCGCGCCACGAGCAGCCCCGCGATCGGGGCCACGATCATCGGCGCGGCCGTCCAGGGGAGCGTCCGCACGCCGGCCGCGAGCGGGCTGTACCCCTGCCCGATCTGCAGGTACTGCGTCAGCAGGAACACGACGCCGAACATCCCGGCCGAGAACACGACGCTGGTCACGGACGACGCGCTGAACGACCGCGACCGGAAGAGCCGCAGCGGCACCAGGGGGTCGGCCGTGCGCCGCTGCCGCACCACGAAGGCGACCAGCAGCACGGCCGCCGCCGTGAGCATCGTGACGATCCGGGCGGAGCCCCACCCGTCGGCGTTGGCGTCGATGATCGCCCAGACGGCGGCGAGCACGCCGCCGCCGGCGAGCAGCAGCCCGGGGATGTCGATGCGCCCGGCCCGCCCGCGCGACTCACGGAGCCCGGCCAGCACGAGCGGCACGGCCACGACGGCCACCGGCGCGTTGAGCCAGAAGATGGTCTGCCAGCTCACGCCCTGGACGACGGCGCCACCGACGACGGGCCCGAGCGCGACGCCGAGCCCCGTGACGCCGCCCCAGGCGCCGATCGCGGCGGCGCGCCGCTGGGGCGAGACGGCGGAGGACAGCAGCGCGAGCGAGAGCGGCAGGATCGCGGCCGCGCCGATGCCCTGGACGGTACGCGTGGTGATGAGCTCGGCCGCCGTGGTCGACAGCGCGCCGCCGATCGACCCGGCGGCGAACACGACGATGCCGAGCAGGAACACGAGCCGGCGGCCGATCCGGTCGCCGAGGGCTGCCGCGGGCAGCATGAACGTGGCGAACGCGAGCGTGTAGGCGTCCATGAACCACTGCAGCTGCGCGACGGTGGGGTGCAGGTCGCGGGCCATCACGGGCAGGGCGCTGGTGACCACGAGGTTGTCGAGGGTGGCCATGAAGGCGGGCAGCGAGGCCGCCAGGAGCACGAGCCAGAGCGCGCGGGTGCGCGGTGGCGCGTCGGGCGCTCTGGTGAGGGAGGTGGGGGGTGCGACGGTGGACATGGCAGGCGCTCCAGGATGTTGTAAGCATCGAGTGATTACTAACACTCCCGACGCTAAGCATCGACTGATAACCTGTCAAGGGTGAGCACCGAACCGACCCGCCGGATGACCCGCGACGCCCGGCGTGAGCAGATCCTCGCCACCGCGACCAAGGCGTTCGCCGCCGGGGGCTACGCCGGCACCACGACCGACGAGGTCGCGCAGGCCGCGGGCGTCAGCCAGCCCTACGTGGTGCGGCTCTTCGGCTCCAAGGAGCAGCTCTTCCGCGCCGTGTTCGACGGTGTCTCGGGGCAGATCCTCGAGATCTTCGAGGCGATCGAGCCGGGGCCCGACGCCCGTGGCCAGATGGCCGCGGCGTACGCCCACCTGGTGGCCGACCCCGACCGGCTGCGGGTGCTGCTGCACGGGTTCAACCACGGCGCCGACCCCGTCGTCGGCGCTCGGGCCCGCTCCGTGCTGGCCCAGGCCTTCGAGCTGTACCGGTCGCGCACCGGCGGCACGGTGGAGGAGGCGCGCGACTTCGTCGCCTACGGGATGCTCATCAACGTGCTCCTCGCGGTCCAGGGCCAGCGGCACCTGGGGGAGGACCCGTCGTTCGACGCCCTCGTCACGTCGTGCATCGGCATCGGCCCGGGCGACTGACCGCGCGGAAGACACCGGGCACCAGCCGCGGTTGCGTACCCTGGAGCGGCGTCGGCCGCCGTCGGCGCCCATCACGACCCGAGGAGCAGCACGCGTGCAGGTGTGGCATGACCTGGAGCAGGTGAGCGTCGAGTCGTCGGTCGTGACGATCGGCAACTTCGACGGCGTGCACCGCGGCCACCGCGCCGTGCTGGACCGCGTCGTGGGCCTCGCGCGCGCCGACCACCGCTCGGCCGTCGCCGTGACGTTCGACCCGCACCCCGCGCTGGTGCACCGCCCCGACGAGGCTCCCGAGCTGCTCACGGGCCTGGACGACAAGCTCGACCTGCTCGCCGCGGCCGGCCTCGACGCCGTGCTCGTGGTGCCGTACACGCTCGACCTCGCCGCGCTGAGCCCGGAGGAGTTCGTCACGCGCTACCTGGTCGACGCGCTGCACGCGCGCACCGTCGTCGTCGGGCACGACGTGCGGTTCGGCAAGGCCAACTCCGGCTCGCTCGCCACGATGGTGGAGCTGGGCGGCGTGCACGGCTTCGAGGTCGTCGCGGTCGACGACGTCGGCCGGTGCACTCCCCGCACCGCCGGCGGCAGCGCCCGCTGGTCGAGTTCCGCCGCCCGTGCCCTGCTCGCGGAGGGCGACGTCGCCGCGGCCGCCGGCGTGCTGGGCCGCGCGCACCGCCTGCGGGGCGTCGTGGTGCACGGCGACGCCCGCGGCCGCCAGCTCGGCTTCCCCACCGCGAACCTCGGTCACATCCAGGGCATGGTCCCCGCCGACGGCGTGTACGCCGGCTGGGTGCGCCGCCCGGCGCTCGCCGAGGGCGCGCCGGACCGGGTGCTCCCGGCCGCCGTCTCCGTCGGCACCAACCCCACGTTCGACGGCGTCGACCGCCGCGTGGAGGCCTACGTGCTCGACCGCGACGACCTCGACCTGTACGACGAGGAGGTCGTCGTGGAGCTCGTCGAGCGGCTGCGCCCCACGCTGCGCTTCGACAGCGTCGACGCGCTGATCGAGCAGATGCACGCCGACGTGGACCGGGCGAGGGGGATCCTGCGCTGACGCGCTGGTAGGATGACCGGGCCGTACGAACGGCCGCGGATCCAGAGCGCCCGGTGGACAAGCCCCGGTGCACCGCGCAACGACACCGAGGAGAGCCCTATGCCGCTCGACACCGCCACCAAGAAGGCGATCATGACCGAGTACGCCACCCACGAGGGTGACACCGGCTCGCCCGAGGTGCAGATCGCGCTGCTGACGCAGCGCATCAAGGACCTGACCGAGCACCTGAAGGCGCACAAGCACGACCACCACTCGCGTCGTGGCCTGCTCCTCCTGGTCGGCCAGCGCCGTCGTCTCCTGGGCTACCTCCAGAAGATCGACATCGAGCGCTACCGCTCGCTCATCGAGCGTCTCGGTCTGCGCCGCTGACAATCCACGCCACCCCGGCCCGGTCCCTCTCGCAGGGGCCGGGCCGGTCTGGTGAGATGTACCGGTAACCAGTACGCAGTAGAACCACTCGCGCCGGGCCTCCGTCCGGTCCTCGGTAGTGGCCTCCCGACCTTCAGCCCGCCAGGCGCTGGGCACCGTCGGTGGGTCTCGATCGAAGACCGCCGGGGTCGGCGCCGTCGCAGAACGGAGGGCACCCGTGGAGGGTCCCGAGATCCAGTTCGCCGAGGCCGTCATCGACAACGGCCGCTTCGGCACCCGCACCGTCCGCTTCGAGACGGGCCGCCTGGCCCGCCAGGCCGCCGGCTCCGTCGCCGCCTACCTCGACGGCGAGACGATGCTGCTGTCGGCCACGACGGCCGGCAAGCACCCCAAGGACCAGTTCGACTTCTTCCCCCTGACGGTGGACGTCGAGGAGCGCATGTACGCCGCGGGCCGCATCCCCGGCTCGTTCTTCCGTCGCGAGGGCCGTCCCTCGACCGAGGCCATCCTGGCCTGCCGTCTCATCGACCGCCCGCTGCGCCCCCTGTTCGTCAAGGGCCTGCGCAACGAGGTCCAGGTCGTCGTGACCGTCCTGGCGATCCACCCGGACGACGCCTACGACGTCCTGGCGATCAACGCCGCGTCGCTCTCGACGCAGATCTCCGGCCTGCCGTTCTCCGGCCCGGTCGCGGGCGTGCGCGTCGCGCTCATCGACGGCCAGTGGGTCGCCTTCCCGAAGTACTCGGACAAGGAGCGCGCCGTCTTCGAGATGGTCGTCGCCGGCCGCGTCGTCGGCGACGACGTCGCCATCGCGATGATCGAGGCCGAGGCCACCGACGACGCGTGGAAGCTCATCAAGGAGGACGGCGTCCAGGCCCCGACCGAGGAGGTCGTGGCGCAGGGCATCGAGGCGTCCAAGCCGTTCCTCAAGGCGCTGTGCGAGGCCCAGGCCGCCCTGGCCGCGCAGTCGGCCAAGGAGGTCCAGGAGTTCCCGCTGTTCCCGGACTACCAGCCCGACGCGTACGCCGCCGTCGAGGCCGCCGTCTCCGGCCCCACGGCCGAGGCGCTGACCATCGCCGACAAGCAGGACCGCGAGAACCGTCTCGACGAGCTCAAGGCCCAGGTCGTGTCCGACCTCGCCGGCCAGTTCGAGGGTCGCGAGAAGGAGCTGTCGGCCGCGTTCCGCAGCCTGCAGAAGCAGCTCGTGCGCAAGCGCGTGCTCACCGACGGCGTCCGCATCGACGGCCGTGGCCTCGCGGACATCCGCACGCTCTCGGCCGAGGTCGAGGTCATCCCGCGCGTGCACGGCTCCGCGCTGTTCGAGCGCGGCGAGACCCAGATCCTGGGCGTCACCACGCTGAACATGCTGCGCATGGAGCAGCAGATCGACTCGCTCGGGCCGGTCACGCGCAAGCGCTACATGCACAACTACAACTTCCCGCCGTTCTCCACGGGCGAGACGGGCCGCGTCGGCTCGCCGAAGCGCCGCGAGATCGGCCACGGCGCCCTCGCCGAGCGCGCCCTCGTGCCCGTGCTCCCGTCGCGCGAGGAGTTCCCCTACGCGATCCGTCAGGTGTCCGAGGCCCTCGGCTCCAACGGGTCGACGTCGATGGGCTCCGTCTGCGCCTCGACCCTGTCGATGCTCAACGCCGGTGTGCCGCTCAAGGCCCCCGTCGCCGGCATCGCGATGGGCCTCATCTCCGACACGGTGAACGGCGAGACCCGCTACGCGGCGCTCACCGACATCCTCGGTGCGGAGGACGCCTTCGGCGACATGGACTTCAAGGTCGCCGGCACGCGCGAGTTCGTCACGGCCATCCAGCTCGACACCAAGCTCGACGGCATCCCCGCCTCGGTGCTGGCCGGCGCGCTGACCCAGGCCCGCGACGCCCGCCTGACGATCCTCGACGTGATCAACGAGGCCATCGACGTCCCGGACGAGATGTCCCCGAACGCCCCGCGCGTCATCACGGTGAAGGTGCCGGTCGACAAGATCGGCGAGGTCATCGGCCCGAAGGGCAAGATGATCAACCAGATCCAGGAGGAGACCGGCGCCGACATCTCGATCGAGGACGACGGCACGGTCTACATCGGCGCCACCGACGGCCCGTCGGCGGAGGCCGCGCGTGCGGCGATCAACGCGATCGCGAACCCGCACGTCCCCGAGGTGGGCGAGCGCTTCGTCGGCACCGTCGTCAAGACGACGTCGTTCGGCGCGTTCATCTCCCTCTCCCCGGGCAAGGACGGCCTGCTGCACATCTCGCAGATCCGCAAGCTCGTGGGCGGCAAGCGCGTCGAGAACGTCGACGACGTGCTGTCCGTGGGCCAGAAGGTCCAGGTCGAGATCGGCGAGATCGACCCGCGCGGCAAGCTGTCGCTCGTGGCCGTGACCGACGAGGACGAGGCGAAGTCGGAGGCGGCTCCGGCCGCGTCCGAGGTCGCCGAGGGCGCCGAGGCCTGAGCATGACCTGGCACCTTCCGCTCGTCGCCGCAGGCGAGCCGGGTGCCGAGCTGACCGCCGGGCAGGACGGTGCGACGATCCGTCGCTCCGTCCTGCCCGGCGGCGTCCGCGTGCTCACCGAGCACATGCCGGGCCAGCGCTCGGCGACCGTGGGCGCCTGGGTCGGCGTCGGCTCCCGCGACGAGGTCGACGGGCACTTCGGCTCGACGCACTTCCTCGAGCACCTGCTGTTCAAGGGCACCACGCGCCGGTCCGCGATGGACATCGCCGAGGCGTTCGACGCCGTCGGCGGCGAGGCCAACGCCGCGACCGGCAAGGAGCACACGTGCTACTACGCGCGCGTGCTCGACACCGACCTGCCGATGGCGGTCGACGTCATCAGCGACATGGTCACCTCCGCGCGCCTCGACGCCGACGAGCTCGAGACCGAGCGCGGCGTGATCCTCGAAGAGCTCGCGATGAACGACGACGACCCGTCGGACGTCGTGCACGAGGAGTTCTCGCAGGCCGTGCTGGGCGCGCACCCGCTGGGGCGCCCCATCGGCGGCACGCCCGACACGATCCGCGCCGTCCCGCGCGACGCCGTCTGGGAGCACTACCGCTGGCACTACCGCCCCGAGACCCTCGTGGTCGCGGCGGCGGGCGGCGTGGACCACGACGTGGTCGTGGCGCAGGTGACCGAGGCGCTCGTGCGCGGCGGCTGGTCGCTCGAGGAGGCCGTCGCGCCGCGCGACCGGCGCGCCACCACGGAGGAGTCCGAGGGCGTGCCCGTCGAGGGCGTCGAGCTGGCGATCCGCCGGCCCGTCGAGCAGGCCAACGTCATCGTCGGGTCCACGGGCCTGACCGCCACCGACGACCGCCGCTTCGCCTTGTCCGTGCTCAACGCGGTGCTGGGCGGCGGCATGAGCTCGCGCCTGTTCCAGGAGATCCGCGAGAAGCGGGGCCTGGCGTACTCGACGTACTCGTTCGCCGCCGGCCACGGCGGGCTCGGCACGTTCGGGCTGTATGCGGGCTGCGCGCCGGCCAAGGTCGACGTCGTCGAGAAGCTGCTGCACGCCGAGCTCGACCGGCTCGCCGCCGACGGCATCACGGTCGCCGAGCTCGAGCGCTCGATCGGCCAGCTCTCCGGCGGCCTGGTGCTGGGCCTGGAGGACTCGGGCTCGCGCATGAGCCGGCTCGGCAAGGCCGAGCTCGTGTTCGGCGAGATCCTCAGCCTCGAGGAGTCCCTCGAGCGCATCCGCGCCGTGACCGTCGACGACGTCCGCGACCTGGCCGTCGACCTCGCCGCGCGCCCGCGCTCCGTGGTCCGCGTGGGCCCGTTCGGCGACTGACAAGGAGAACCGTTGACTGACAAGATCCGCGTCGCCGTGCTCGGCGCCGCCGGCCGCATGGGCGCCACCACGTGCGCCGCCGTCGAGGCCGCCCCCGACCTCGAGCTCGTGGCCCGCGTCGACGTGGGCGACGACATCGCCGCCGTCGTGGGCGCCGCGCAGGCGCAGGTGGCGATTGACTTCACCGTCCCGGCGGTCACCGAGGCGAACGTGCACGCGCTGCTCGACGCCGGGGTGCACGCCGTCGTCGGCGCGACGGGGTGGACCGAGGAGTCGCTGACCCGCGTGGCCGAGCACGCCGCCGCCGCGAACGCGGGCCGGGCCGACGGCCTGGGCGTGGTCGTGGCGCCGAACTTCGGGCTCTC
>WRHK01000026.1 GCA_009783295.1 Promicromonosporaceae bacterium | reverse complement strand
TCGTCATCCTCCGATCGCGCTCATGGTGCGCTCCGGCTGCACGAAGTCGGGGCGGGCCATGCCGTGTCCGGCGTGCTTGCCCCACATGGCGGTGCGCCACAGGTCGGCGAGCGTGGCGTCGTCGGCGCCGGCGCGCAGGGGGCCCAGCAGGTCGGTCTCGGTGTGCGCGAACAGGCAGTCGCGCACGGCGCCCTCGGCGGTCAGGCGGGTGCGGCGGCAGTCGGCGCAGAACGGCTCGGTGACCGAGGCGATGATGCCGACGCGCCCCAGCACGTCGCCGCTCCCGGCGCGCCGCACCACGTACCGCTCGGCGGGGGCGCCGTCGCGGGGCGCGCGGTCGGGGGAGAGGTCGAACCGGTCGCCGAGCTGAGCGCGCACCTGCGCGGCCGTCACCATGGACGACCGGTCCCAGGTGTGGTCGGCGTCGAGCGGCATCTGCTCGATGAACCGCAGCTCGAACCCGCGCTCCAGGCACCACTCGAGCAGCGCGGACGCGTGGTCGAGGTTGACGCCCCGCACCAGCACCGCGTTGACCTTGACGACGTCGAACTCGCGGGCGGCCGCGTCGATCCCCGCGAGCGTCTGCTCGAGGAACGGGCGGCGGGCCATCAGGGCGTACGTGTCGGGGTCGAGCGTGTCGAGCGAGACGTTGACGCGGTCCAGGCCGGCGTCCTTGAGCGCGCGGGCCCGGTGGGCCAGCCCGACGGCGTTGGTGGTCAGCGAGATCTCGGGCCGCACGGGCAGCGCGGCGACGTCCGCGACGATGTCGACCAGGTCGGCGCGCAGCAGCGGCTCGCCGCCCGTGAACCGCACCTGGCGCACGCCCAGCTCGCTGGTGGCGACGCCGACCAGGCGGGCGATCTCCGCGCGGGACATCACGGCGTCGCGGGGGAGCGTGGGCAGGCCCTCCGCGGGCATGCAGTACGTGCAGCGGAGGTTGCAGCGGTCGGTCAGCGAGACGCGCAGGTCGGTGGCGGTGCGGCCGAACCGGTCGACCAGGCCGGGCACGCTCGGCCGGTCGGCGGGCAGCGCAGCCTCGGCCCTCGCCGCGTGGAGGGCCGGCATGCCCAGGTCGACCGCGGTCACGGGGTCTCCGGGGCGGGCGTCCAGCCGCGCGCCAGCTCGGCCGCGCGTGCCACCGCGTCGGCGGTGCCGCCGGCCGCGGGCGTCCCCCCGGCGACGTCCGCCAGTGCGCGGGCGTACCCGGCGGCGTAGGCGGCGACGGGGCCGGCGGGGCGGGCCACGTGGTGGGCGGCGTCGCGGGTCAGGTCGAGCACGGCGAGCACGTCCACGGTCCCGGCGGGCAGGTCGAGCTCCCGTTCGAGGGCGGAGACCCACCCGGCGAGCAGCGTCTGCGGGTCGTTCATGGCGTCGTCCCCTTCGTTCTCGCGGCCTCGAGGCGGGCCAGGTCGTCCCACGTGTCGACGTCGGCGCTGGCGCCGTCGTCGTCCGGCACGAGTGTGAGCCGCAGCAGGGCGGCCAGGCGACGTACCGGCTGATCATGCACGCTACCCGCCTCGGCTCGCAGCGTCTGCAACGCGTCCGCGAGGGCGGGGCGGCGCAGCGCCGCGACCAGCCACTGCGGGTGGCCGTCGCGGACCAGGCAGGTGCCGTCGCCGTCGTCGGCCAGGGCCGCCCGCAGGCGGGGGATGGCGGGGGAGGCGCCGGGCACGTCGACGGCCAGCAGCACGACGACGCCGGGCGCGCCCGCCCGGTCGAGGGCGCGCAGGCCCGCGTCGATGCCGGCCACGGGGCCGCCGAACGGCGGGGCCTCGCGCGTACGCAGCACCCCGGGGGCGTCCAGGTCGTCGGGCCCGACGACGACGACCGAGGCGGCGCCCTGCACGGCGTCGAGCGCGCGGTCGAGCAGCGTGGCGCCGTCGAGCACCAGGCCCGGCTTGGGCGTGCCGCCGAGCCGCGAGGCCCGCCCGCCGGCGAGCACGATCGCGTCGAACCCGGTCACGCCGCACCCCCGCACCGGACGACGGGCACGGCGTCGCCGTCGCGGACCCCAGGGGGCAGCAGAGCGAGCCCGTCGGCGGCGACGAGCGCGCGGAGCGAGTGGTTCCCGCCGGGCACGACCCGCCCGTCCCGGGTGACGGGCACGACGTGCACCCGCCCCCCGCTGCCCGTCGTGGGTCCCTGGGACTCCGGTCTCGACCCCTCATGACCGGAGTCCGGGGGTCCCACAACGTTCAAGGTGGAGCCGAACGTGAGGGTGGGGTTCAGGTCGAGGGTGAGGGTTTCTCGTGGCTGCCCGCGGAGCGCCGCGATCGCGGGGCGGACAAAAAGATGTGTCCCGACGAACGCCGCTGTCGGGGTGCCCGGCAGGGCTACCCACGGGACGCCGCGCCAGCGCGCCAGCGCCTGCGGGCGGCCCGGGCGCATCGCCACGGCGGTGAGGTCGGCGTCCGACAGGCGGGCGTCGGGCTCGGTGAGCACCTGCCGCACCACGTCCCACGCACCGGCGGAGACTCCGCCGGTGGTGACGATCAGGTCGGCGTCCTCGGCGAGGGCGTCGAGCGCGGCGCGCAGCGTGGCGGCGTCGTCCGGGACGCCGCCACGACGCAGCGGCTCGCCGCCGGCGGCGCGCACGATCGCGGCGACCATGAGCGAGTTGGAGTCGACGATCCCGCTGGGCCCCAGGACCGTCCCGGCGGGCGCGAGCTCCGACCCCGTCGAGATCACGGCCACGCGCGGGCGGCGGTGGACGGCCAGGTCGGCCACCCCGGCGGCAGCCGCCGCGGCGACCAGCGCCGGGGTGACGAGCGAGCCGGCGCGGGCCAGCACGTCACCGGCGGCGACGTCCTCCCCGCGGCGGCGGATGTTGCGCTTGCGCGGGTCGAGCAGGGTCACGGTGGTGGCCCCGTCGTCCTGCCCGGGCACGAACCGGCCGGTGGAGCTCAGCTCGACGGGCACGACGACGTCGGCCCCCGCCGGGACGGGCGCGCCGGTCATGACCCGGACGGCCTCGCCGGGCGCGACCGCGCCGGCGGGCGCGCCGCCCGCGGCCACGCCGCCCACCACGCGCACCTCCTGCCCCCAGGCCGGGGGCAGCACGGTGGCGTAGCCGTCGACCGCGGAGTGGTCGAACGGGGGGACCGGCGTGGCCGCCGCGACGTCCGCGGCCAGCACCAGCCCGGGCGCCTCCACGGCGGCCTCCGCGAGCGCGACCCGGACCGCGGGGAGCGGGGCCGTGCGCGCGAGGACTGCCGCGACGTGCTCGGCGACCGACCGCAGGGGCTGCATACCCCCGGACGCTAGCTGGCCCGTGTCTCGGGCGGGAAACCCCCGCCTCTCGACGACGCCGGCCGCGCTGTGAGGCTGCGTCGGTGTCACGCCCTCGACGCCGACCGGCGCACCGGCCCGAGGGTGAACAGCAGCGTGAGCAGGGCGGTCGCGGCCAGCAGCGCGAACCCGAGCCCGTATGTGCCGTGGGCCTGGTAGACGGCGCCCAGGATGAGCGGCGGGATGAACCCGCCGAGGCCGCCGGCGGCGCCGACGATGCCCGTCACGGCGCCCACCTTGTCGGCGGGGGCGGCGGGGGCCACGAGGGCGAACGTCGCGCCGGAGGAGGCGCCCAGCGCGGCGGCCAGGCCCAGGAACGCGATGGTCCCCACGGGCATGAGCGGCGGCTGGAACGCGACGACGGCGGCGAGCACCGTGACGACCGAGAACGCGACGACGGACACCTTGATGCCGCCGACGCGGTCGCTGAGCGTGCCGCCCACGGGGCGCATGAGCACGGCCAGCACCACGAACCCGGCGGTGCGCAGCGCGGCGTCGTTCTGGGTCAGCCCGTAGGCGTTGGCGAGGAACGTGGGCAGGTACACGCTGAAGGCCACGAACCCGCCGAACCCGATGGCGTACAGCCAGGACAGCTGCAGGGTGACGGGCATCTTGAAGGTGGACCACGTGCGCGCCCAGAGGCCGCCCGCCGGGGCGTGCTGGGTGCCGGGCGCCTCGCGCAGCAGCAGCCACGCGACGACGGCGTACACGGCCAGCACGACGGACACGAGGATGAACGGCGCGTCGTCGCCCCACGCGTCGCGGATGCGCACGGTGGTGAACGCGGAGATGGCGGTGCCGCCCATGCCGAGGCCGAAGATGCCGAGCGCGGTGCCGCGCCGCTCCGGGGCGAACCACTGGTTGACGTGCGGCACGCCGACGGCGAACGCGGTGCCGCCCAGGCCGAGCACGAACCCGCCGAGCTCGAGCATCAGGTAGCTGTGGGCCACGAGCCCGATGAACAGGACGGGGATGATGGTCAGCGCGCTGACCAGGGGGAACATGATGCGCGCGCCGATCCGGTCGGTCATCGACCCGACCAGGACGCGCCCGAGCGACCCGACGACCACGGGGATCGCGACGAGGAACGACACCTGGAACGAGGTCAGGTGCAGCTGCGCGCCGTACGACTTGCCGAGCGGGCTGAGCAGCGCCCAGGCCCAGAAGTTGACGCCGAACCCGACGGCCGCGAGCGCGAGCTGGGCGCCGGGACGGGTGTGCCGCGCCGTGGTGGTGCTCGGCGTGGTGATGGAGGTGTTGCTCACTTGGTTCGTTCCCATCCGCGCCGGGGGGCGCGTGATCCGAGGCGCTCGTCGCGCGAGCGGTAGACGACGTAGGGCCGCAGCGGGTAGGTGACCGGTGCGGAGAAGGCGTGCACGAGCCGCGTGAACGGCCACAGGCAGAAGAGCAGGGAGGCGAGGACGATGTGGACGGCGAACGCGGCGGGGATGCTCGTCATGAGCTCCACGCGCGGGTGCAGCACCCACAGGGACCGGAACCAGGGCGAGATGGTCTCGCGGTAGTCGTACCCGCCGTGCCCGCCCAACAGCTGCGTGCGCACGGTGGCGTACGTGCCGGCGAGGATGACGGCGGCGAGGAACACGTACATCGTCTTGTCGTTGCGGGTGGTGGCCTTGAACACCGCGCCGGTGGTGCGGCGGCGGTAGATCAGGATCACCAGCCCGGCGACCAGCGCGAGCGCGGCGAGCGAGCCGATGTACGTGGCCCCGAGGTGGTAGGCCTCCTGGGAGATGCCGACCGCCCGCGTCCACGACTTGGGGATGACCAGGCCGGCCACGTGCCCGAGGAACACGAACAGCAGGCCGAAGTGGAACAGCGGCGAGCCGAGCCGCAGCAGGCGCCGCTCGTACAGCTCGCTGGAGCGGGTGGTCCAGCCGAACTTGTCGTACCGGTACCGCCACACCAGCCCGACGACGAACACGGCGAAGGACACGTAGGGCAGCGCGCCCCACAGCAGGATCTGTCCCACGTTCACGTCCACGGCAGATCTCCCTGGGTCGACCCGTACCCGGCCAGCCCCACCAGCTCGGCGGGCGGCCCGGTCACGATGAGCTCGGCGATGCGTTCGGTGGTGCGCTCGTCGACGGGGCCGAGCGTGAGGCACACGGCCTCGACGACGGCGGTCCACGGGGAGCGCAGGTGGGCCAGCGCGGAGCGGAGCACCTCGATGCCCTCGCGGTGCGCGGCCAGCAGGGCGGCGGCGACCTGGGCGCCCTCGCCCTGCGCCTGGGCGGACAGCTCGAGCGCGGTGGGCAGGTAGTCGGGCAGCTCGTCGGCCGTCACCTCGAAGCCCGCGGCGCGGTACGCCTCGACGAACCGCACCAGCGCGTGCCCGCGCCGCCGGGTGTCCCCGGTGGCGTAGTACGTCAGGTACAGGGCGCAGCGGCGCTTGAGGTCGAACGTGGCGACGTAGTCGGCCTGGATGGCCCGCAGGCCCTCCTCGTCGGCGTCGTCGATGGCGGCGGCCACCGGCTCGAGCCGCTCGCGCACGGGCGCCGGCAGGCCGGCGACGGCGGCCCGCACCGTCCCGGCGGCGGCCTGGACGGCGTCGTCGGGGTAGGTGAGCAGCAGCGCCGCCGCCATGTGGGCGACGCGGCGGTCGGCGTCGCCCAGGTGCACCGGGGTGAGCGGGTCCAGCAGCCGGCCGCGGACGCCGGGGCTGGGCAGGGACGTCATCATCGGGGGCCGCCTTCCTGCGGGCCGGCGTCGTCGGACGGCTCGGCGTGCTCGGCCGCACCGTCCGTGTGCGGGGGGAACAGCCCGTCGGGGTTGCCGTTGCCGTCCCAGTTGAGCAGGTTGACGCGCCCGGGGGTCGAGGGCCGGTCGGCCGTCTGCCGGGCGGCCAGGGCGTGGAAGTTCTCCACGGCGACCGGCGTCGGCACGCCGGACGTCGAGCCGAACGGCCCGCCGCCACCCATGCCGGGCCCGCCCTCGAAGTCGAGGGAGCAGGCCATCTCCTCGAGGTCGGCCGCGACCTCCGTGTGGGCGGCCGGGATCACGTACCGCTCCTCGTACTTGGCGATGGCGAGCAGCCGGTACATGTCGCGCACCTGCTGGCCGGTCATGCCGACCGCGGCCGCGACCTCCTCCGGCAGCTCGTTGCCCAGGTTGACCTCGCGCATCGAGGCGCGCATGGCGGCCAGGCGGCGCAGCACCTTCTCGACGGGGCCCGTGTCGCCGGCCGTGAACAGGCCGGCCAGGTACTCCAGCGGGATGCGCAGCTGGCTGATCGCCGCGAAGAGCGTGCGGCCGTCCTCGCCGTCGTTGCCCGACGACGCCACGACGTCGACCACGGGCGACAACGGCGGGATGTACCAGACCATCGGGAGCGTGCGGTACTCGGGGTGCAGGGGGAGCGCCACCTCGTACTCGCTGATGAGCTTCCAGATCGGCGAGGCCTGCGCGGCGGCGATCCAGTCCTCGGGGATGCCGTCGCGGCGGGCCTGCGCCACCACCTGCGGGTCGTGCGGGTCGAGCAGGATCGAGCGCTGCGCCGCGTACAGGTCGGTCTCCGACTCCGTCGCCGCGGCCGTGCCCACGCGGTCGGCGTCGTACAGCACCAGGCCCAGGTAGCGCAGGCGGCCCACGCACGTCTCCGAGCACACCGTGGGCAGGCCCACCTCGATGCGGGGGTAGCACAGCGTGCACTTCTCGGCCTTGCCGGTCTTGTGGTTGAAGTAGACCTTCTTGTACGGGCAGCCCGTCACGCACATGCGCCAGCCGCGGCAGCGGTCCTGGTCCACGAGCACGATGCCGTCCTCCGCGCGCTTGTACATCGCGCCCGAGGGGCACGAGGCGACGCATGCCGGGTTGAGGCAGTGCTCGCAGATGCGCGGCAGGTAGAACATGAACGTCTTCTCGAGCTCCGTGGCCACGTGCTCGCTCATGTGCTGCAGCACCGGGTCCTGCTGCATCGTCTTGGTGGACCCGCCCAGGTCGTCGTCCCAGTTGGCCGACCACGTGATGGCCATGTCGTCGCCCGTGAGCAGCGACTTCGGCTTGGCCACCGGGGTGTGCTGGCCCTGCGGGGCGTTGAGCAGCATGTCGTACTCGTACGTCCAGGGCTCGTAGTAGTCCTGGATGGACGGCATCAGGGGGTTGGAGAAGATCGTGGCGAGCTTGCGCCACCGCCCGCCGGCGCGCAGCGTCAGCCGGCCGTTCTTCTTCAGCTTCCAGCCGCCCTTCCAGCGGTCCTGGTCCTGGTAGGTGCGGGGGTAGCCGAGCCCCGGGCGGGTCTCGACGTTGTTGAACCACACGTACTCCATGCCCGTGCGGTTCGTCCACGCCTGCTTGCAGGTCACCGAGCACGTGTGACAGCCGATGCACTTGTCGAGGTTCATCACCATCGACATCTGGGCCATGACCTTCACTGGTACCGCACCTCCTGGGAACGACGGCGGATGACCGTGACCTCGTCGCGCTGGTTGCCCGTGGGGCCCAGGTAGTTGAACGCGTAGGTCAGCTGCGCGTACCCGCCCGCCAGGTGCGTCGGCTTGAGCAGGATCCGCGTGAGCGAGTTGTGGATGCCGCCACGCTGGCCGCTCGTCTCCGCGAGGGGGACGTCGACGGTGCGGTCGGTGGCGTGGTGCATGTAGACCGTGCCGGACGGCATGCGGTGGGAGACGACGGCACGCGCGACGACGACGCCGTTGCGGTTGACCGCCTCCACCCACTCGTTGTCCTCGACCCCGATGCGCTCCGCGTCCTGCGGGCTCATCCAGATGTTGGGGCCGCCGCGGCTCAGCGACAGCATGAACAGGTTGTCCTGGTACTCGGAGTGGATCGACCACTTGGAGTGCGGGGTCAGGTAGCGCACCGCCACCTGCTGCTCCGGCACCGACCCCGGGTCGTCCTTGGTGAGCCGCGGGGAGTCGCCGAACATGCGGTGCATGTCCAGCGGCGGGCGGAACACCGGCAGGCCCTCGCCCAGCTCCAGCATCCAGTCGTGGTCGAGGTAGAAGTGCTGGCGGCCCGTCAGCGTGTGCCACGGCTTGAGCCGCTCCACGTTGATCGCGAACGCCGTGTACCGGCGCCCGCCGTGCTCCGACCCCGACCACTCCGGGGACGTGATCACGGCCGTCGGGCGGGCCTGCACGTCCGCGAAGCTGATCCGCTTGCCCGCCTCGTCCCGCGCCAGGTCGGCCAGCTGCCGGCCCGTGCGCTTCTCCAGGTCCTCGAAGCCCTGCACCGCCACCGCACCGTTCGTGGTGCCCGACAGCGACAGGATCATCTCGCACACCGCGATGTCACGGTCCAGGCGCGGACGCCCCGCCGCCGGGCCCGACTGCACCAGGCCCAGGCGGCTGGCCAGCTTCTCCACCTCCGCCGCCGGCGAGTACTTGGTGCCCTTGGTGACCATGCCGGCGCTCGCGGTGAGCGGGCCCAGGGCCCCGAGGCGGGCGGCCAGCGCGGGGTAGTCGCGCTGCACCACCACCATGCGGGGCATGGTCACGCCCGGCACCAGCTCGCGCTCGGCCATCGGTGCGCCCGAGTCGGTGAGCGTGCCGTGCGGCAGGGCCAGCTCGTCGGCCGTGTCGTGCGCCAGGGCGGTGGCGACGAGGTCCTCGCGCACGCCCAGGTGCGTGGCGGCCAGCTCGGAGAACTTGGCGGCCAGCGTGTGGAAGGTCGCGAAGTCCGTGCGGGTCTGCCACGGCGGCGCGATGGCCGGGTTGAACGAGTGCACGAACGGGTGCATGTCCGTGGTGGACAGGTCGTGCTTCTCGTACCAGGTGGCGGCGGGCAGCACGACGTCGGAGTAGAGCGTGGTCGACGTCATGCGGAAGTCCGCGGTGACCAGCAGGTCGAGCTTGCCGCGCGGCGCCTCCTCGTGCCACGCGATGGTCTGCGGGCGCCGGTCGGGCGACGACTCGCTGGCCAGCACCGCCGAGTCGGTGCCCAGCAGGTGCTTGAGGAAGTACTCGTTGCCCTTGCCGGACGAGCCGAGGATGTTGGCCCGCCACACCAGCAGCACGCGCGGGAAGTTGGCCGGGTCGTCCGGGTCCTCGGCGGCGAACCTGAGCCTTCCCGCCCTGAGCTCCTCGACCACGTACTCGGACGGCTCCTTGCCGGCGGCGCGGGCCTCGTCGACGATGTCGAGCGGGTTGCGGTCGAACGTCGGGTAGGACGGCATCCAGCCGCGCTGCGCGGACTCGACCAGCGTGTCCGCCGTGGTGCGGCCCTCGAACAGGCCCTTGCCCAGCGGGGACGAGAGCGTCGAGGCGGGCAGGCCGTCGTAGCGCCACTGGTCGGTGGCCAGGTACCAGAACGCGGTGCCGATCATCTGGCGCGGCGGGCGCGACCAGTCGAGGGCGCTCGCGTACTGCGTCCAGCCCGTGATGGGGCGCAGCTTCTCCTGCCCCACGTAATGGGCCCAGCCGCCGCCGTTGACGCCCTGGCAGCCCGTGATCGTGGTCAGCACCAGGAACGTGCGGTAGATGGTGTCGGAGTGGAACCAGTGGTTGGTGCCCGCGCCCATGATGATCATCGACCGGCCGCCGGAGTCCAGGGCGTTCTGCGCGAACTCGCGCCCGATGCGGACCGCCGCGCCGGCGGCCACGCCCGTGATCTCCTCCTGCCAGGCCGGCGTGCCGGGGGCGTCGGCGTCGTCGTAGCCCTGCGGCCACTCGCCGGGGAGCGCCAGCTCGGGCCGGTCCACGCCGTACTGCGCGAGCAGCAGGTCGAACACCGTGGTGACCAGGTGGCCGCCCACCTCGCGTACGGGCACGCCGCGCGTGAGCACGCCCGCCCCGCCCACGTGGGCGGCGTCGCCGTCGCCCTCGGTGGGCACGACGTCGAAGCGGGGCAGCGCGACGGCCACCGACCGGGCGGCCTCGGCGGGGACGTCGGCCACGGACAGCGCCGGCACGACGTCGCCCAGGTCGAGGTTCCATCGGCCCTCGTCGGCGTCGCCGTAGCGGTGGCCGAGCGTGCCGTTGGGGACCACGGGGGTGCCGTCGGCGTCGAGCAGCACGGTCTTGAAGTGCGCGTTCGCCTCGGCCGCGTGCTCGCTCAGGTCGGCCGCGGTGAGGAACTTGCCGGGGACGTGCGCGCCGTCGGGCCCGTCGTCGAGCTTGACGAGGAACGGGGCGTCGGCGTACTTGCGCAGGTAGTCGACGAACCGGGCGGTGCGCTCGCCGGTGAGGAACTCCTTGAGGATCACGTGCCCCATGGCGATCGCGAGCGCGCCGTCGGTGCCCGGGTGCGGGGAGAGCCACGCGTCGGCGAACTTGGTCGCGTCGCTGTAGTCGGGGGAGACGACGACCACCTTGGTGCCGCGGTAGCGCGACTCGGCCATGAAGTGGGCGTCGGGGGTGCGGGTGACCGGGACGTTGGAGCCCCACAGCATGAGGTAGGACGAGTTCCACCAGTCGGCCGACTCGGGCACGTCCGTCTGGTCGCCGAACACCTGCGGGGAGGCCACGGGCAGGTCGGCGTACCAGTCGTAGAAGGACAGCATCGAGCCGCCCAGCAGCGACATGTACCGGGCGCCGACGCCGTGGGACACCATCGACATGGCGGGGATGGGGGAGAAGCCCGCGATGCGGTCGGGGCCGTACTGCTTGACCGTGTGGACCTGGGCGGCCGAGACGAGCTCGGTGACCTCGTCCCACGTGGCGCGCACCAGGCCGCCCTTCCCGCGGGCGGCCTTGTACCGGCGCGAGACCTCGGGGTCGGCCGTGAGGGCGGCCCACGCGGCCACCGGGTCGCCGCCGTGGGCGGCCTTCGCGGCGCGGTAGGCCTCCAGCAGCACGCCGCGCACGTACGGGTAGCGCACGCGCGTCGGCGAGTAGGTGTACCAGCTGAACGCGGCGCCGCGGGGACAGCCGCGGGGCTCGTACTCGGGGGAGTCGGGGCCGACCGACGGGTAGTCGGTCTGCTGGGTCTCCCACGTGATGATGCCGTCCTTGACGTACACCTTCCACGAGCAGGAGCCCGTGCAGTTCACGCCGTGCGTGGAGCGGACCACCTTGTCGTGCGACCACCGGTCGCGGTAGAACGCGTCGCCCTGGCGTCCGCCCTGGAGGAACAGCTGGCGCAGGTCGGTGCTGACCTCGCCGGGTCTCAGATGCCTTCCGAGCCGTAGCAGGGCGTCCTGCACGGAGTCGCCTGCGGTCGCGCCGGCCTGCGGGCGAGGGGCGGTGGTGGGCTGCACCATTGCGGGTCCTCCGACGTCATTCGTTCGTGAACAGAGCGCTGAGCGTCACCCAACCACCGGACGTGCAGGTCCGCATAGGGGGTGGGCACGGACAGGCCTGTCACGACGATCACCGCGTCGTGTCATATCGGCCAAATGGGACACGGCGGGCCTCGGACGGCGCAACGCGCCCGAACGTGCAGGCATTGGCGCCATCCAGCGGTGAAGTGCGAGGCCAGCGCCTTGTGCAGGGCATATTCGTGCATTGTCCGGCGGTGGCCCGCGGGTGCTGACACCGTCAGCACGTCATGCGAGGTGGCCGGCTACGTAGGAGCGGTCCCAGCCGCGAGATTCCGCGGAACTCCAGGTCAGATGAACGTTCCAAGACGTGACGACGCGGTGCGAGACGAAGTGCGCCAGTGCGCTGCGAAGAATCGAAGTCGCCCCCGCAGCATGGACGGCGGCAGTGCCCTTTTCTTTTTCGCCACGGAGATTTACATGAGTTTTGTCGACACGGCTGTCGCGTGCCTGAAGGACGGCGTGAACGTCGAGGTCGTGGGCCGGCCCGGCTCGGGGCGCAGCCTCCTGGCCGACCGCGTCGTCGAGGCGTTGCAGGCGTGCCCGGGCCCGGTGGTCCGCGTCCAGGGCGTCGGGGCGCTGCGTCACCGCCCCATGGCGGCCCTCGTCGCGTCGGTGCGGGGTCTGGTGCAGGAGCCCTCGATCGGGGACGCCGTCGACCTGCTCGCCGACGAGCTCGACGACGGCGGGTACCTGATCGTGGACGACGCCGACGACCTCGACGACGTCACCGCCGGCGTGCTCGTGGCCGTCCAGGCGCGGGTGCGCGTGCCCACCCTGGTGGGCCGCCGCACGTCCGGCCGCCCGCCCGCGTACGTGCGGCGCCTGCTCGCCGGCTCGGTGCCGTGCGTTCGGCACGTGCTGCGCCCCCTGACGTTCGACGCGCTGCGCGACGTGCTCGAGGGCGAGCTGGGCGCCCCCATCGACACGACCACGATGGCGAGCATCGCCACCATGTCGGGCGGCCTGCCGGGCATGGCCCGCTCCGTGTGCCTGGTGGCTCGCCTCAACGGCACGCTGCGCCGGGCCGACGGCGTCTGGGTGGCCGAGGGGCCGCTGTGGTCGGCCGAGCTGGGCCAGGCCGTCGACGCGCTGCTGCTCGACGCGACCGACGAGGACGTCGAGGCCCTCACGCTGCTGGCGGTCGCCGGCCTCTTCTCCGTCCGCGACGCGCGCACGCTCATCTCGCCCGAGCGCCTGGAGCGGCTCAGCGAGCTCGGCCTGATCGGCTTCGTGGACGGCTCCGACGGCGACGCCGTCTGCCTCTACCCGCCCGTGGTGGGCGAGTACCTGCGCGGGCAGTGCACGGCCTCGGCGCGCGTGTCGGTGCGCGAGCGGCTGGTCGCCGCGGGCCTGGCGGTCCCGCCGTCGCTCGAGGTCGACCGCCGCCTGCCGAGGACGGGCGCCGACGACGCCGTCGTCAGCCACACCCTGGCCGACCACCAGACCGTCACGGCCCAGCGGCTGCTCGCCGTGTGGGAGGACGCGCCCACCGCGACGAACGCGGCGCCGCTGCTGGAGGCGCTGTTCCGCACCAGCACCGTCGTCAGCGACCCCGTGCGGATCATGGCGCACACCGACGGCTCGGGGTGCTCCGACGAGGCCAACGCGCTGACCCGGACCTGGTACGCCGTGCACCGGTGGGTGGTGCTGCGCGACGAGGCCGGCGGCCGCGAGCTGCTCGACGCCGTGACGCGGGACTTCCCGGAGTCGAGCGCGTTCGCGCGGGCCACCCGCGCCCAGCTGGGGATGCTCTCCGAGGGCATCACGCCGCAGCTGCTCGACTCGGCCGCCGAGGTGGGCGAGACCGCCCCGTGCGGTGCTCTGGTGCTCGCGCAGGGGTCCGCCGCGGCCGGGCAGACCGGCCGCGCGCACACGGTGCTCGGCGACCTCGACCCCGAGGCCCCGGAGGCGGTGGCGCACAAGCGCGTGCTGCTCGGCCTGACGATGGTGCTGGACGGCCAGGTCAGCGACGGGCTGCGGTGGGCCGGCGCCGGCCTGGCGGACGCCCAGCGCGACCGGGCCACGGCCCACGTGCTGGGGCACGCGCACACCGTCGCGCTGGCCAGCGCCATCCAGGGGCGGTTCGGCCGGCTCGAGCGTGTCGCGTCCCTGTCGATGACGCTGACCTCGACCGCGCTGCTGCACGGGCACTTCCTGCCGGGCGTCGTGGGCCTCGCGGCGGCGCGGCGGCGTTGGGCCGAGCCCGTCGCCACGGCCGGCGGCGGGCCGTGCGCGGTGCCGTGCGACGGGCCCGAGAACCCCTACGCGTTCGACGTCCGCTCGCACGGCTGCACCGCCTCGTGGTGCCACGCGCAGCACGCCGTGCGCAAGGGCTACCTGACGACGGCCGCCTTCGCCGCGGTCGAGGCCGCCGAGCAGTGGCGCGACCCGGAGGCCTTCACCGTCGTCGAGCAGGGGCTCGTCGGCCTCGAGAGCCCGTTCCTGGCGGACCTGGTGCGCCTCGCGGGGGCCATGGTGTCCCGCGACGCCGACCTGCTCGGCACGCTCGTCGAGGCGTTCGCCGACCGCGGCGCCTGGATGTACGCCGCCCGGGCGGGCCTCCAGCAGGCCGCCGCGCTGCGGGAGGCCGGCGACCACGCCGCGGCCGCCGCCGTCGTCGCCGCCCTGTGGAACCGCGTGATCCCCGTGACCGACGGCCTGGAGCCGCTGTTCGCCCGGCACGCCCGCACCGTCGACCTGTCCCCGCGCGAGGAGCAGGTGGCCGGGTACGCCGTCGCCGGCCGCACCGCCGTCGACATCGCCAAGGCCCTGGACCTGTCGGTGCGCACCGTCGAGCACCACCTGTTCAACACCTACCGCAAGGTGGGCGTCGACTCCCGCGACGCGCTGCGCGCCGCGCTCGACACCTGGCTGCGGTCCTCCTACCGGCCCGCCCCCGCCCCGGACGACCTCACAGCGCCCGCCGCGCGCCGGTGAGACCGACCTCACGGGAAGTTCACGCCCCCACGGCGGGGCGGTAACACCGCCTTCCTAGCCTCCAGGGAGCAGCCGGCACCCGCCGGCTGCTCCGGGCGCCCCACGCTTGCGGGCGCATGGCGAAGGAGGCCCGCATGGCCGTTGAGACCACGCCGACGACCACCGCGCCCGAGGCCGCGGGAACCGCCCGGCGCGGGCGGTGGATCGACGTCTGGGACCCCGAGGACGCCGGGTTCTGGGCCGCGACCGGGCGCCGCGTCGCCCGCCGCAACCTCGCCCTGTCCGTGTTCGCCGAGTTCCTCGGGTTCTCCGTGTGGGCCCTGTGGTCGATCGTGGTGCCCCAGCTGCCGGCCGCCGGGTTCGACCTCAGCGCCGACCAGCTGTTCTGGCTCGTGTCCGTGCCCGCGCTGGTCGGGGCGCTGCTGCGCATCCCGTACACGTTCGCCGTGCCGCTGTTCGGTGGGCGCAACTGGACCGTCGTGTCCGCGCTGCTGCTGCTCGTGCCCGCCACGGCGCTCGCCGTCGTCGTGCAGCACCCCGGCACCTCGTTCGGCGTGCTGCTGGCCGTCGCGGCGCTCGCGGGGTTCGGCGGCGGCAACTTCGCGTCCTCGATGGCCAACATCTCGTTCTTCTTCCCGGCGCGGGAGAAGGGTGCCGCGCTGGGCCTCAACGCCGCGGGCGGCAACCTGGGCACGGCGGCCGTGCAGCTCGCGGTGCCGATCGTGATCGTGACCGGCTCCGGGCTGGCACTGGACCGTGCCGGGCTCATGGTCGTGCCGCTCGCGCTGCTGGCCGCGGTGCTCGCCTGGCGGTTCATGGACAACCTGGCCACCGCCAAGTCCGACCCCCGCACCTTCGCCGCGGCGGCCCGCCACCCGCACACGTGGGTCATCTCGGCGGTCTACATCGGCACCTTCGGCTCCTTCATGGGGTACGCGGGGGCGTTCCCGACGCTGCTGACCAAGACCTTTCCCGAGGCCGGGCTGCGCCTGGCGTTCCTGGGTGCCCTGGTGGGGTCGCTGGCCCGGCCCCTGGGCGGCGTGCTCGCAGACCGCGTGGGCGGCGCCCGGGTGACGGTGGCGTCGTTCGCGGTGATGGCGGCCGGCGCGGTCGGGGCGGTCGGGGCGCTGCGGGCGCACGAGTTCGCGCTGTTCCTGGGCTCGTTCCTGGTGCTGTTCGTCGCCACGGGCGTCGGGAACGGGGCGGTGTACCGCATGATCCCGGCGGTGTTCCGGGTGACCGGCGCCGACGCCGGCGCCGCCGCCGGGTGCATCGGCATCGCCGGGGCGGTGGGCGCCCTGGGCGGGTTCCTGGTGCCGCGCGGGTTCGCCGTCTCGACGACGGCGGCCGGGTCGATCGTGCCCGCCCTGCTGGTGTTCGTCGGGGTGTACGTGCTGCTCGGGGCCGTGACGTGGGCCGTGTACGGGCGCGGCCGGATGGCCGCGGTGCGCGTATGACCGCCACCCACTGCCCGTACTGCGCCCTACAGTGCGCGATGTCGCTGGACGGGACGCCGGTCGCGGTGACCCCGCGCGACTTCCCGACCAACCGCGGCGGGCTGTGCCAGAAGGGGTGGACGTCGGCGTCGGTGCTGCGCGCCGCCGACCGGCTCACCGTGCCGCTGGTGCGGGGCGCGGACGGCGAGCTCGCGCCGGCGTCGTGGGACGACGCCCTGGACCTGGTGGCCGGGCGACTCGCGGCCATCGCGGCCGAGTCGGGGCCGGGCGCGGTGGCGGTGTTCGGCGGCGGCGGGCTCACCAACGAGAAGGCGTACGCGCTGGGAAAGTTCGCCCGCACGGTGCTGTGCACCCCGAACATCGACTACAACGGCCGGTTCTGCATGGCCTCGGCCGCCGCGGCGGCGAACCGGTCGCTGGGCGCGGACCGCGGCCTGCCGTTCCCGCTCGCCGACCTGGGCGGGGCCGACGCCGTGCTGCTGCTGGGCTCGAACGTGGCCGAGACGATGCCGCCGTCGGTGCAGCACCTGGCCGGGGCGCGGGCGGCGGGCGGCCTGGTGGTGGTCGACCCGCGGCGCTCGGCGACGGCGCGGCTGACGTCGCCGTCGGCGGACGGGGCGGAGCAGGGCGTGCACCTGCAGCCCGTGCCGGGCACCGACCTGGCGGTGCTGCTGGGGCTGCTGCACGTGGTGCTCGCCGAGGGCCTGGCCGACGCGGCCTACGTGGCGGAGCGCACCACGGGCGCCGACGCGGTGGCCCGCTCGGTGGCCGCGTGGTGGCCGGAGCGGGTCGAGGCCGTCAGCGGCGTGCCGGCCCCGGAGCTGCGGCGGGTGGCGCGCCTGTTGGCGGCGGCGTCTCCGTCGCGCGGGGGGCGCGGCGCCTATGTGCTCACGGGGCGGGGCGTGGAGCAGTCCACGCAGGGCACCGCCACGGTGACCGCGGCGATCAACCTGGCGCTCGCGCTCGGGCTCGTCGGCCGGGCCGGCTCGGGGTACGGCGCGCTGACGGGGCAGGGCAACGGGCAGGGCGGGCGCGAGCACGGGCAGAAGGCCGACCAGCTGCCCGGCTACCGCAAGATCGACGACCCGGCGGCACGCGCGCACGTCGCGGCCGTGTGGGGCGTGCCGCCCGGGTCGCTGCCCGGGCCGGGGCTGCCCGCGGTCGCGCTGCTGCGCGCGCTCGGCACGCCGGGCGGCCCGCGGGCCCTGCTCGTGCACGGTTCCAACGTCGTCGTCTCGGCCCCCGACGCCACCGCCGTGCGGGCCCGCCTGGCGGCGCTGGACCTGCTGGTGGTGTGCGACGTCGTGCCGTCCGAGACGGCGCTGCTCGCCGACGTGGTGCTGCCGGTGACGCAGTGGGCCGAGGAGGAGGGCACCATGACCTCCCTGGAGGGGCGCGTGATCCGGCGGCGCAAGGCCGTGGACGCGCCCGGCGAGGCCCGCTCGGAGCTGTGGGTGCTGGCCGAGCTCGCCCGGCGGCTCGGGTCGCCGGTGGCCTTCCCCACCGACCCGGCGGCGGTGTTCGACGAGCTCGCCCGCGCCTCGGCGGGCGGCGTCGCCGACTACGCGGGGCTCTCGCACGCCCGCCTGGACGCGCACGAGGCGGCCGACGGCCCCGGCCTGCACTGGCCCGTCCCGGCGGCCGGCCCCGACGGCGCCGCCCACCCGGGCACGCCGCGGCTGTTCCTCGACGGCTTCCCGACGCCCGGCGGCCGCGCGCGGATGGTGCCGGTCGACCACGTGGGCCCCAGCGACGACCTGCGCCCCGACGCGCCGCTGTGGCTGGTCACGGGCCGCGTGCTGCAGCACTATCAGACCGGCGCGCAGACCCACCGCGTGCCCGAGCTGGAGCGCGCCGTGCCCGGCCCGTACGTGGAGCTGCACCCGCTGCTCGGCGCCCGCCTGGGCACCCCCGACGGTGCCCGCGTGCGCCTCACCACGGCCCGCGGCACCACCACCGTCGCGGCGCGCTGGACCGATGCGATCCGCCCCGACACCGTGTTCCTGCCGTTCCACTGGTCGGGGGAGGGCAGCGCCAACCTGCTCACCACCGACGCCGTCGACCCCGTCTCGGCGATGCCCGAGTTCAAGGTGTGCGCCGTGAACGTGGTGCCCGTCCCCGAGGAGGCTGCATGAGCGAGCGACGGGTCCCGCTGCGGGTGGTGGTGGTCGGGTTCGGCATGGTGGGCGCCCGCCTGGTCGACGAGCTCGAGCGCCGCGACCCCGACGGCGCCCTCGACGTCACCGTGCTGGGCGCCGAGGAGTACGAGCCGTACAACAGGGTGCTGCTGTCCGACGTCGTGGCCGGCCGCACCGAGGTCGCCGCGATCGGCATGCCCCTGCCCGCCGGGCGGGCCCGCGTGCTGCGTGGCGTCGCCGCCGCGGGCATCGACCGGGCCGCGCGCGTGGTCCTCGCCGACGACGGCACCGCCCACCCGTACGACCGGCTGGTGCTCGCCACGGGGTCGCGCGCCCGCGTGCCCGACCTGCCGGGCCTGGAGCACCTGCCCGCGGGCGTGCACGCGCTGCGCACGCTCGACGACGCCCGCGAGATCGTCGCCGCCACGCTCAACGCGCCCCGGGCCGTCGTGGTGGGTGGCGGGGTGCTGGGCGTCGAGGCCGCCCTCGGCCTGGCCGCCCGCGGCCTGCAGGTGGCGCTCGTGCACGGCGCCGCCACGCCGATGGACCGCCAGCTCGACGCGGGCGCCGGGCAGGTGCTCGCCGCCGCCCTGGAGGCGGCCGGGGTGCGCGTCGTGGCCGGCGCGCGGCCCGCCGAGGTGCTCGTGGTGGGCGGGCGTGCCGTGGGGGTGCGGCTCGCACGGGGCGCCGAGGGGCCCGGCGAGGTGCTCGCCGCCGGGCTCGTCGTGCTGGCCTGCGGCACGGCCCCCGACGTGGCGCTCGCCGCCGCCGCCGGGCTCACCGTGGACCGCGGCGTCGTCGTCGGGCACGACCTGGCCAGCGTCGACGACCCACACGTGCACGCCGTCGGCGACTGCGCGCAGCCGCCCGAGGGGTCGCGCGGGCTCGTCGCCGAGGGGTGGGACCAGGCCCGGCGGCTCGCCGAGCGATGGGCGACCACGCCCGAGCCCCCCGCTGCCCACCGCGTCCACCTGCGCGGGCCGTGGGAGGGCGCCGGGCCGTCCGCCGCCGTGCGCCTCGGCGCCGTGCTCGCCACCCGCACCCCCACCGACCGCGGCGTGGAGACCCGCGGCACCGACGTCGTCAAGGTCAAGGCCGGCGCCCTGTCGGTCGTCGCCATGGGCGCCTGCGGCGCCGGCCGCACCCCCGCCCCCGGGGAGCGCGCCGTGCGCCTCGCCGACCCCGCCGCCGGGCGCTGGGTCGAGGCCGTCGTCGCCGACGGCGCGCTCGTCGGCGCCACGTGCGTCGGCGACGCCCGCGTCGCCGCCGACCTCACCGCCGCATACACCCGCCGCACCCCCGTGCCCGCCGACCCCGCGTTCCTGCTGCTCACCCCCGTGGCCCCCGCCACCGCACCCGCCACCAGCCCCGAGCACATGCCCGACGACGCCGTCGTCTGCCGCTGCAACGGCGTCACCAAGCACGACATCGCCTGCGCCGTCGACGACGGCGCGCGCGACGTGCCCGCCGTCGCCCGGGCCACGCGCGCCACCACCGGGTGCGGCGGCTGCGCCGACGCCGTCGGCGGGCTGTGCGGCTGGCTCGCGCGATCCCGGGCCGCCGAGGGGGAGACCGTGGCCGAGCCCGTGTGAGAGGGTGCACGGGTGGCACACACGCACGACCAGGCACGACACACGAGCGAGGGTGCCCCCGCCGGCCGGCGCCCCGTCGCGGAGCACGCCGCGCAGGTCGCAGCCCTGATCGGCCCGGCGCTCGCGGCCCGCGGCCCCGAGACGCTCGCCGTCGCCGACCTGCTCGCCGCCGGCCCGCTCGGGTCCCTGCCGCCGCGCCGCCTCGCCGCCGACGCCGTCGCCCGCGTCGCCCTGCCCGGCTTCGACAACTCCCAGATGGACGGGTTCGCCGTCCGCGCCGCCGACCTCGCCGGCGCTCGCCCCGGCGCGCCCGTCCGGCTGCCCGTCGGCGCCCCCGTGCCCGCCGGCACCGTCCCCCCGCCCCTGCCCGCCGGGACCGCCGTGCCCGTCATGACCGGCGCCCCCGTGCCCGACGGCGCCGACGCCGTCGTCCGCGTCGAGGACGCCACCCCGCCCCGCTTCGACCTCGACGACGTCGCCTTCACCGCGCCGGTCCCGCCCGGCACCTACGTCCGGGCCGCCGGGTGCGACGTCGCCGCCGGCGACGTCGTGCTCCCCGCCGGCGCACCCCTCGGCCCCGCCCAGCTCGGCGCCCTCGTCGCCGCCGGCGTCACCACCGTCGAGGTGTTGCGCCCGCCCCGCGTGCTGCTCGTGTCCACCGGCACCGAGCTCGCCCCCGTCGGAGCGCCCCTCGGCCCCGCCCAGGTGTACGACGCCAACGGGGCGGCGCTCGCGGCCGCGCTCGCGCAGGTGGGGGCTGCCGTCACGGCCCGGGTCGTGCCCGACGACCCCGACGCGCTGCGCGCCGTGCTGGCCGCGGCCGCCGCCGAGCCCCGCGCCGACCTGGTGGTCACCACGGGCGGCGTCTCGGCGGGCGCCTACGAGGTGGTGCGCCAGACCCTCACCGACGCCTGGTTCGGCGCCGTCGCCATGCAGCCGGGCGGCCCGCAGGGCCACGGGCAGCTCGCCGCCGGGGCGGCCCCCGGGGGAGTTCCGGGGCCGGTTCCCCCGGGAGCCGCACCGTCCACGGTGCCCGTGGTCGCGTTCCCCGGCAATCCCGTCTCCGCCCTCGTGTCGTTCGAGCTGTTCCTGCGCCCCGTGCTCGCGGCGGCCACCGGGGCGGTGCCCGCCCGGCGGCCCGTGGTGCGCGCGCCGCTCGCCGAGCCGCTGGACTCGCCGCCCGCGCTGCTGCAGGTGCGCCGGGGCCGGATCGACGACGACGGCCGGGTGCGCATGGTGGGCGGACCGGGGTCGCACCTGCTCGCCCACCTGGCCGCCGCTACGGTTCTGGTGCACGTGCCGCCCGGCGTCGCCCGCCTGGAGGCCGGCGACGTCGTCGACTGCTGGGAGATCGCATGACCGAGACGGGCCCCGACCAGACCGGGGGTCTGAGCCACTACCGCGCCGACGGCGCCGCGCACATGGTCGACGTGTCGGCCAAGGACGCGACCGTGCGCGAGGCCACGGCGGTGGGCGTGCTGCGCACCCGGCCCGACGTCGTCGAGCGCATCTCCACGGGCGACCTGCCCAAGGGCGAGGCGGTCGCCACGGCCCGCATCGCCGGGATCATGGGCGCCAAGCGCACCCCGGACCTGGTGCCGCTGTGCCACCCGCTGCCGCTGTCGGGCGTCGAGGTCGACGTGGTGCCCGCCGGCGACCGGGTCGAGATCACCGCGACCGTCCGCACGCGCGGGCGCACCGGCGTCGAGATGGAGGCCCTGACCGCCGTGACGGTGGCGGGGCTGACGGTCTACGACATGATCAAGGCCGTCGACCGCGAGGCCGTGCTCACCGACGTGCGCGTCGTGGCCAAGTCGGGTGGCAAGTCCGGCGACTGGAGCCGACCGTGAGCGGGCACCTGCCGCGCGCGGCGGTCGTCGTCGCGTCGGACCGCGCCTCCGCCGGGCTCTACGAGGACCGCTCCGGCCCGGCCGCGCGCGCCTGGCTCGAGGCGCACGGGTTCGCCGTGACGGCGGTGCGGGTCGTGCCCGACGGCGACCCCGTGCGCGCCGCCCTCGCCGACCTGCTGCACGCCGACGCCCCCGCGCTGGTGGTGACGAGCGGCGGCACTGGGCTGGCGCCCACCGACCGCACCCCCGAGGCGACGCGCGCCGTCGTCGACCGCGAGGTGCCGGGTCTCGCCGAGCTGGTGCGCGCCGCGTCGGTCGCGGCGGTGCCCGCCGCGGCGTTGTCCCGCGCGATCGCGGGCGTCGCGGGGCGCACGCTCGTGGTCAACCTGCCCGGGTCGCCCGGTGCGGTGACGGACGGGCTCGACGCCCTGGCGCCCGTGCTGCACCACGCCGTCTCGCAGCTCGCCGGCGGCGACCACCACCACGGCGACGCGGAGCCCGCGCACGCCGCGCCGTCGGGCGACGCGGCCGTCCTGCTGGCCGACGTCGTCGACACCCCCCTCGACCTGGACGCCCTGGTCACCCTGGTGCGCGACGACCGCTGCGGCGCCGTCGCCACCTTCACCGGGTACGTGCGCGACCACGACGAGGGCCGCGGCGTCACCGCCCTGGCCTACGAGGCCCACCCCGACGCCGCCACCGTCCTGGAGGCCGTGGCCCGGCGGGTGGGCGAGCGTGTCGCAGCCGCGACCGGCGACCGGCTGCGGGTGGCCGTGGTGCACCGCGTGGGGCTGCTGGCCGTGGGCGACGTCGCCGTGGTCGCCGCCGTCGCCTCGGGGCACCGGCGCGCGTCGTTCGCCGCGGTGGCCGACCTGGTCGACGAGCTCAAGGCCGAGGTGCCCATCTGGAAGGAGCAGGGCTTCACCGACGGGACCACGGAATGGGTCGGGGCGCTGGGATGAACCCGCTGGTGCCGTCCGGCCGCGACCTCGACGCCGCCCAGCGGCGCCGGTCGGCGCGCCACCTGCTGCTGGACGGGTTCGGCCCGGCGGCGCAGGCACGGCTGGCGGCGGCGCGCGTGCTCGTGGTCGGGGCGGGCGGCCTCGGCTCGCCGGTGCTGCAGTACCTGGCCGCGGCGGGCGTCGGCACGCTGGGCGTGGTGGACGACGACGTCGTCGAGCCGTCCAACCTGCAGCGGCAGGTGCTCCACGGTGCCCGCGACGTCGGGGCGCGCAAGACGGCGTCGGCGGCCGCGTCGCTGCGGGCGCTGCGCTCGGACCTCGAGGTGGTCGAGCACCCGGTGCGCCTGACGGCCGAGAACGCCGAGGGGCTGCTGGCCGGGTACCACCTGGTCGTGGACGCGTGCGACACGTTCGAGACGCGGTACGCGATCGGCGACGCCGCCGCACGGCTGGGCCTGCCGGTCGTGTGGGGCACGGTGCTCGGCTGGGACGGGCAGGTGAGCGTGTGGTGGTCGGCGGCACCGGAGGGCGCGCTGACCTACCGGGACGTGTTCGGGGACCAGCCGGCGGAGGGCGAGTCGTGCGCGACGGCGGGCGTGCTGGCCCCGGCGTGCGGCGTCGTGGGCTCGACGATGGCGGTCGAGGCGGTCAAGCTGCTGACGGGCACGGGCGCCCCGGCCCTGGGCCGCCTGCTGACGTACGACGCCCGCACGTCGACGTGGGACACGATCCCGCTGACCCCACCCCGCGAGACAGAGCCCGCCGAGCGCGAGACAGAGCCCGCACGCTCTGTCTCGCGGGTCCCCGGCTCTATCTCGCGGGTCCCGGGTTCCATCTCGCGCGGGCTCGTGGTCGACGTCGGGCTCGCACCCGCCGTCGACGGCGGCGTCTGGGTGCGGCTCGAGGACCTTGCCGCCGGCGAGCTGCCGCCCGCGCTCGGCGACCACCCCTACGACGCCCCCCTCGTGGTGGTGTGCGAGCAGGGGCTGCGCTCGCGCGGTGCGGCCGCGATCCTGCGCGACGACGGCTGGACCGACGTGACCGCCACGACGTACGCGGCCCTCACAGCGCCGCGCGGGCGGGCGTGAGCACATCGTTCCGCCGGGGTAACGGGCCGCGCGATCGGGGGTAACGGCGCGTTCCTACCGTCGGTGCATGAGCGGATCACAGACACCCCGGAGGCTCGTCGTCGTCGGCGGCGGGATGGTCGCCCAGCGGCTCGTCGAGGCGCTGCGCGCCCGCGACGACGCCGGCACGTGGCACGTGGACGTGTTTGCGGAGGAGCCGCGGCTGCCGTACGACCGCGTGCAGCTCACCAAGTACTTCGAGGCGCGCGACGCGGACGACCTCGCCCTGGGCGACCGGTCCCTGTGGGCCGACCCGCTGGTCACCCTGCACCGCGACGTGAAGGTCGAGGCGATCGACCGCGAGGCCCGCACGGTCACCGACCGCCTGGGCCGCACGCACCCGTACGACGAGCTGGTGCTGGCCACCGGCTCGTACGCCGCGGTGCCGCCCATCCCGGGCACCGACCTGCCGGGCGTGTTCGTGTACCGCACCATCGACGACGTCGCGGCGCTGCGGGGCTGGGTCGAGCAGAAGCGTGCCGCCAACCCGGCCCGGCCGGTGCGCGGCGCCGTGATCGGCGGCGGCCTGCTGGGCCTGGAGGCCGCGGGCGCCCTCAAGGCGCTGGGCGCGCACGCCACGGTGATCCAGTTCGGCTCCCACCTCATGGACGTGCAGACCGACCTGGGCGGCGGCCAGGCCCTGGCCCGCCTCATCAACGCCCAGGGCATCGGGGTCCGCTGCAGCAGCGCCACCCAGGTGATGCGCCCGCACCGCCGCACGGGCCACGTGGGCCGCCTCGAGTTCGCCGACGGCGGCCGCCTGGACGTCGACGTCGTCGTGCTGGCCACGGGCGTGCGCCCCCGAGACGAGCTGGCCCGCGCGGCCGGGCTGGAGGTCGCCCCGCGCGGCGGCGCCGTCGTCGACCTGGCGTGCCGCACCGCCGACGAGCACGTGCACGCGATCGGCGAGGTCGCCGCCGTCGAGGGGGTCTGCTACGGCCTGGTCGCCCCCGGCTACGCGATGGCGGAGGTGGTCGTGGACCGCCTGCTGGGCGGCCAGGCCACGTTCCCGGGCGCCGACACGGCCACCAAGCTCAAGCTGAACGGCGTGGACGTCGCGAGCTTCGGCGACGCGCACGCCCGCAGCGAGGGCTCCGTCGAGGTGGTGTGGGCCGACCCCGTCGCGGGCGTGTACAAGAAGCTCGTCCTGTCCGACGACGCCCGCACCCTGCTGGGCGGCGTGTTCGTCGGCGACGCCACCCCCTACGCGAGCCTGCGCCCGATGCTCGGCGCCACCCTGCCGGGCGACCCGTCGGCCTACCTGCTGCCGGAGGGCGCCGGCGCGGCCCCGCAGCTCGAGCTGCCCGACGACGCCGCCGTCTGCTCGTGCAACAACGTCTCGGCGGGCACCATCCGCGAGGCGGTGACCCAGCACGGCTGTACGGACCTGGCGGGCGTCAAGGCCTGCACCCGCGCGGGCACCACGTGCGGGTCGTGCCTGCCGCTGGTCAAGAAGATCGCCACGGCCGAGCTGGAGAAGGCCGGCATCACCGTCTCCAAGGCCCTGTGCGAGCACTTCGCGCTGTCCCGCGCGGGCCTGTTCGAGGCGGTGCGCGTGGCGGGGCTGCACACGTTCTCCGAGATCCTGGACCGGTTCGGGCAGGGCGGGCGCGGGTGCGACATCTGCCGCCCCGTCATCGGCTCCATCCTGGCGAGCCTGGGCAACGGGCACGTGCTGGCGGGGGAGCAGGCCACGCTCCAGGACACCAACGACCACGTGCTGGCCAACATGCAGAAGGACGGCACCTACTCGGTGGTGCCGCGCATGCCGGGCGGCGAGGTGACCCCCGAGGGCCTCATCGTGATCGGCGAGATCGCCCGCGACTTCGGCCTGTACACGAAGATCACGGGCGGCCAGCGCGTGGACATGTTCGGCGCGCGCATCGAGCAGCTGCCCCTGATCTGGAAGCGGCTGGTCGACGCCGGGTTCGAGTCCGGCCACGCCTACGGCAAGTCGCTGCGCACCGTGAAGTCGTGCGTGGGGTCCACGTGGTGCCGCTACGGGGTGCAGGACTCGGTGGGCATGGCGGTGCGGCTCGAGCTGCGCTACCGGGGCCTGCGCTCGCCGCACAAGCTCAAGCTGGGCGTGTCGGGCTGCGCCCGCGAGTGCGCGGAGGCGCGCGGCAAGGACGTGGGCGTGATCGCCACGGAGAAAGGCTGGAACCTGTACGTGGGCGGCAACGGCGGCTTCTCCCCGAAGCACGCCCGGCTGCTGGCCGAGGACCTCACCGACGACGAGCTGGTGCGCACCATCGACCGCTTCCTCCTGTACTACGTGCGCACCGCCGACCGCCTGCAGCGCAGCGCGGCGTGGCTCGACGACGTCGAGGGCGGCCTGGACGGGGTCCGCGCCGTCGTGCTGGAGGACTCCCTGGGCATCGGCGCCGACCTGGACGCCGCCATGGCCGAGCACGTCGCCGGCTACGAGGACGAGTGGAAGGCCGTGCTCGACGACCCAGAGAAGCTGGCCCGGTTCTCCAGCTTCGTCAACGCCCCCACCACCCCCGACCCGGACCTCGCCTACGTGCCCGAGCGCGGCCAGAAGCGCCCCGCCACCCCGGCCGAGCGCGGCGTCCTCGTCGCCGGGCCCGTCCTGACCGTCCGCGAGCCCCAGCCCGAGGAGGCACGATGAGCACCACCCTGGCCGGCCTGACGCCGGTCTGCCGCCTGGCCGACCTGGCCGCCGAGCGCGGCGCCGCCGCCCTCGTGGACCTGCCCGACGGCACCCAGGTCCAGGTGGCCGTGTTCCGCCTGCACGACGACGAGGTGCTGGCCGTCCAGCAGCTCGACCCGTACTCGGGCGCGAACGTCATGTCCCGCGGCCTGGTCGGCACGCGCGGCGGCGAGCCGACCGTCGCCGGGCCGGTCTACAAGCAGGTGTTCGCCCTGCGCACGGGTGCATGCCTGGACGCGGCGGGCTACGCCCCGGTGGAGGGTCACGACGGCGACCTGGTCGCCTACCCGGTCGCGGTGGCCGACGGCGTCGTGCACGTCGGCCCGCCCGCGCGGCCGTGACCGCGTGAGACGCCCAGCGGCGCGTCATCTGCCGGAAACGCGGCCGCACTACCCTGGGCTGCGCTCCCAGGCCCGGACCACCACCCGGAGGTGACGATGACGCAGCACACGGCCGGCCCGCCCCTCGTGGGCGAGGCCCGACCCCTGGCCCCCGTCATGGCCGGCGCCACGGTGCTCGTCACCGCCGACCGCCGCTCCTCCGAGCTCGCCGCCGCCCTCGAGCGGCGCGGCGCCACCGTGCGGCACGCGCCCGCGCTGAGCATCGTTCCCCACGTGGACGACGACACCCTCGTCGCCGCCACGCGCGCCCTGCTCGCCGACCCGCCGGACGTGCTGGTGGCCACCACGGGCGTCGGGTTCCGCGCCTGGGTCGAGGCAGCCGACGCCCACGGCCTGGCCGACGCCCTCACCGCCGCCCTGGCCCGCACCCGGATCGTGGCCCGCGGCCCCAAGGCGCGCGGCGCGATCCAGGCCGCCGGCCTGCAGGCCGACTGGGTGGCCGAGTCCGAGACGTCCGCCGAGGTGGCCGAGGTGCTGCTGTCCGAGGGCGTCGGGGGGCTGCATGTGGCGATCCAGCAGCACGGTGCGGGCGCCGACGGTCTCGACGTCGTGCTCGCGAAGGCCGGGGCGCGCGTCACCAACCTGGTCGTCTACCGGTGGGGCCCCGCCCCCGACCCGGTGGCGGTGCGGGAGTCGGCGCGCGCCGCCGCCGCGGGGGAGGTCGACGCCGTCGTCTTCACCTCGGCGCCCGGCGCGCAGGCGTGGCTCGAGGCCGTCGAGGACGCCGGGCTCGGCCCGCAGGTGCTCGACCGGTTCACGTCCGGGCGCACCGTCGCCGCCGCCGTCGGACCCGTCACCGCCCGCCCCCTGGTGCAGCGCGGCATCACGCCCATCCAGCCCGAGCGCGGCCGCCTCGGCGCGCTCGTGCGCGCCCTGGTGGCCCACTACGAGCAGGTCGAGGCCGTCGCCCTGGCCACCGTCGCGGGGCCGCTCGTGGTCCGCGCCCGCGTGGCCGTGCTCGACGGGCAGGTGCTGCCGCTGTCGCCGACAGGTGTCGAGGTGCTGCGCCTGCTCGCCGCCGCCGGCGGCGACGTCGTGCCCCGCGAGCGCGTGCTCGACGCGCTGCCCGGCGACTCCCGCGACCCGCACGCCGTCGAGGTGGCCATCGGCAGGCTGCGCGAGGCCGTCGGCCGCCGCGACCTGGTCCGCACCGTCGTCAAGCGCGGCTACCGCATCGAGAGGGCCCACCCGTGACCGCACTGCTCGCCGTCTCCCACGGCACGTCCTCGCCCACCGGGGCCGCGGCCGTGCAGGCGCTCGTCGACGCCGTGCGCGACCGCCTCGCCGGGCCCGGAACGCGCGTGGCGGCCGGGTTCGTCGACGTCCAGCAGCCCGACGTGCCCACCTCGCTGGCCGCCCTCGGCGCCGACGGCCCCGGCGGCGAGCCCGTCGTCGTGGTCCCGCTGCTGCTGTCCGCCGGCTACCACGTGCACGTCGACCTGCGCGAGGCCGCCGACAAGGCCCTCGCCGCCGGCGCCCACGTCACCGTCGCCCGCGCCCTCGGCCCCGACGCCCGCCTCGTCGACGTGCTCGCCGCCCGCCTGGACGAGGCCGGCCTGCGCGACGACGACGCCGTCGTCCTCGCCGCCGCCGGGTCCAGCGACGCCCGGGCGCTCGCGGACTGCGAGACCGTCGCCGCGGCCCTGGCGGAGCGGCTGGGCCGGCCGGTCACGCCGTCGTACGTCTCGGCGGCCGCCCCGACGGTGCCCGACGCCGTCGCCGCGGCCCGCGCGGGCGGCGCGCGCGTGGTGGTGTCGAGCTACCTGCTGGCACCCGGCTTCTTCGCCGCCCTGGCCGCCCGTGCGGGCGCCGATGTGACGACGGCGCCCCTGCTGACGGACGGCGACCCGGTGCCGCCGGGCCTGGTGGACCTGGTGCTGGCGCGCTTCGCGGAGGCGACGTCCGCGTAGTCGCGGCGCTCCGCGGCCGCCTCAACCCTCGATCCGGAACTCCCGGTCGCCCCGCGGCGGCACCTCCGACGTGCGCACGCCCGTCACCCGCGCCATCGGCGGGCCCTCGCGCAGCGCCTCGACCATCGCGTCCACGACCGCGCCGTCGCCCTCGAGCTCGGCCTCGACGTCGCCGTCGGGCCGGTTGCGCACCCAGCCGGCCAGGCCCGCCTCGCGGGCCGCGCCGTGCACCCACCAGCGGAACCCCACGCCCTGCACGCGCCCCGACACCACCACCCGCACACGCCGCACGCCACCGCCGGGGCCCATGGGACGCATCGTAGGACCCGGCCCCCGCCCCGGTGCGGCATCATGCCGCCATGACCTCCGCGCGCACGATCGTGATCACCGGCGCCTCCGACGGCATCGGCGCCGCCGCCGCACGCCGCCTGCACGCGGACGGCCACCACGTCGTCGTCGTGGGACGCAACCCCGGCAAGACCGCCCGGCTCGCCGACGAGCTCGGCGCCCCCCGCCACGTCGCAGACTTCGCCCGCCTCGACGACGTGCGCCGCCTCGCCGCCGAGCTCGTCGACGCCTACCCCCGCATCGACGTGCTCGCCAACAACGCCGGCGCCCTGCACGAGTCGTTCGCCACCACCGCCGACGGGTTCGAGCGCACCCTCCAGGTCGACCACCTGGCCCCCTACCTGCTCACCCGCCTGGTGCTCGGCAACGTGCTCGCCGCCCGCGGCAGCGTCGTCTGGACCTCCAGCATGGCCGTCCGGCACGCCGGCACCCTCGACCCCGCCACCTTCGCCGCCGCCGACCCCGCCGCCCGCTACCGCCCCCTGCGCGCCTACGCCCAGGCCAAGCTCGCCTCCCTGCTCGCCATGACCGAGCTCCAGCGCCGCTACGCCGACCGCGGCCTGGCCACCGTCGCCTTCCACCCCGGCGTCATCGCGTCCAGCTTCAGCTCCGACGGCGAGGGCCTGGTCGGCTGGTTCTACCGCTCCCGCCTCAAGGGCCTGCTCATGGCCTCGCCCCAGAAGGGCGCCGACCAGCTCGTGCGCCTCGCCACCGGCACCGCCGGCGTCGACTGGGAGCCCGGCCGCTACCTCGAGCGCGGCCGCCCCGCCCGCCGCACCCCGCCCGCCCTGGCCGACACGGCGCTCGCGGCCGCGATCTGGGAGCGCACCGAGGACCTGCTGGCAGCGCACGTCGACTGAGGCCCACGGGGCGCCCGCGCGGGGGAACCGAGGGCGCAAAAGGGGTGGTTCGAACGCCCGCGCGGGCGTAGCCTCGGCTCGGAGGCAGGGCGTACGCGCTGCACGCACGAGCACGATCCGAACCGGGACCACGAGAGGAGGGCACCGTGAAGAGCTGGCCGACCGACCCGACGCCGCGCGGCGCCGTCGTCGTCGCGGGCCCGGGTGCGCAGCGACGCTTCGACCTGCACCGTTCCGATCTCATCGACCATTCCTGCGGCCCTCACCACGCGTGACCGGGCAGAGCCCGGCCATCTCCGAAGCCGTCGCAGGGACGTCCCTGGGCGGCTTTCGTCGTCCAGGCACGAAACCACCCGAGCACCACCTGGACGACGAGGAGGCGACCATGGCCGACGTGCTGGTCCTCAATGCCGGCTACGAGCCGCTGCACCGGGTGTCCGTGCGCCACGCGATCCACATGCTGGTGCGCGAGGTCGCCGTCGTGGAGGAGTCGGTGGTCGGGGCGACGTTCGGGCCCTACCCGCTGCCGCGCGTGCTGCGCCTGGTGCGGTACGTGACGATGCGCTGGCGCTACCGCCACGGCACCTCGCCGGCGTGCACCAAGGCGGGGGTGCGGGCCCGCGACGGGCGGTGCGCGTACTGCGGCGGCCCGGCCGACACGGTGGACCACGTGCTGCCGCGCTCCCGCGGCGGGGCCTCGTCGTGGCTGAACCTCGTGGCCGCGTGCAGCCCGTGCAACGCCCGCAAGGCGGACCGCACCCCGCAGGAGGCGGGGATGGAGCTGCGCCTGACGCCGTTCGTCCCGGATCTCGCCTGGAGACCCGCGGCCTGACGGCTCGAGGGCGCGTCAAACGCTGGAGTGAAACCGTCCGGGATATGGACTCACCAATGACCGGGGCAACCGATCGGATCGATTCGGGTGCAGAATGTCGGTGATGCCTCCCGTCCCCGGCGCTTCCTCGCGCGCACAGTCGCCCGCACACCCGCCTACGACCGCATCGGCCACGAGCGCCCCGCCCGGCGCCGGGGGAGCCGCGAGCCCCCCGGGCGGCGCGGGACTGTCCACGGTGGCCGGGCTTCGTCGCCTCATGCCGTTCGTCCGCCCGGCGCTGCCGCGCGTGATCGCGGGCATGGTGTCCGCGCTGGGCGCCTCGCTCGCCGCGCTGGGCATCCCGCGCGTGCTGCAGCACCTGGTCGACGGCCCGCTGGCCCAGGGCGCCCGCACCGGTGACACCGCCGCGCTGTGGGGGGCGATGGGCCTGGTGCTGCTGCTGGGCCTCGCGGAGGCGGGGCTGATCCTGGTGCGCCGCAGCCTGGTGATGCTGCCGGGCACCAACATCGAGTCGTCCATGCGCATGGTGCTGTTCCGCCACCTGCAGGACCTGCCGGTCGCGTTCCACGACCGGTGGGCGGGCGGGCAGCTGCTGTCGCGCTCGATGAGCGACCTGGGCCTGCTGCGCCGGTGGATCGTGTTCGGCCTGCTGCAGCTCGTGGTGTCGTTCGCGACGGTCATCATCGGCGTCGGGGTGCTGGCGGCCACGACGGGCTGGCTGGGGTTCGTGTACCTGGTCGGGGCGATCCCGGTGACGGTGCTCGCGTTCCGGTTCTCGCGCCGCTACCGCACCATCTCGCGCCGGTCGCAGGACCAGGCGGGCGACCTGGCCACGCGCGTCGAGGAGTCCGTGCACGGCATCCGCGTGCTCAAGGCGTTCGGCCGCGGCCGCGACGCGCTGGCCACGTTCACCGGCGAGGCCGAGAAGCTGCGCACCACCGAGCTGGCCAAGGCGCGCGCGCAGGCGCAGGTCAACGTCGCGCTCACGCTCATCCCCGAGCTCACGCTCGCGGTGTGCCTGGCCATCGGCGCGTGGCAGGCCTCGCAGGGCACCATCACGGTCGGCGCGCTGACGGCGTTCTTCGCGACCGCCGCCGTGATCAACGGCCCCGTCGTCGACCTGGGCATGACGCTGTCGATGACGCTCAACGCGCGCACCGCCGTCGACCGGTTCTTCGACGTCATCACCACCGCCAACCCGCTGACCGACCCCGAGGACCCGATCACCCCGGCGGACCCGCACGGGCACGTGGTGCTGCGCGACGTGACGTTCCGGTACGACGACGCGAAGGACCCGGTGCTCGAGCACGTCGACCTCGACCTGCCCGTCGGCACCACCACCGCCCTCGTGGGCCTGACCGGCTCCGGCAAGTCCACCCTGGCGATGCTCATCCCGCGCCTGTACGACGTCACGGGCGGCACCGTCGAGATCGACGGCGTGGACGTGCGCCGCATGACGCGCGCCGACGTGCGCCGCAACGTGGCCGTCGCCTTCGAGGACCCCACCCTGTTCTCCGCGTCCGTGCGGGAGAACGTGCTCCTCGGCGTCGACGACGCCACCCCCGGCGCCCTCAAGGAGGAGCTGCTGGCCGAGGCGCTCGACGTCGCCCAGGCGCACTTCGCCGCCAACCTGCCGCAGGGCGTGGAGACCCGCATCGGGGAGGAGGGCCTGTCGCTGTCCGGCGGGCAGCGGCAGCGCCTGGCCCTGGCGCGCGCCATCGCCGCCCGCCCCAAGGTGCTGGTCCTCGACGACCCGCTCTCAGCACTCGACGTCACCACCGAGGAAGCCGTCACCGCCCGCCTGCGCGAGGTGCTGCACGGCACCACCACGCTCGTCATCGCGCACCGGCCCTCCACCGTCGCCCTCGCCGACCGCGTCGCCGTCCTGCAGGACGGGCGCATCACCGCCGTCGGCACGCACTCCGACCTGCTGGCCACCGACCCGCACTACCGGTACGTGATCTCCAGCCTGGAGGGCGACGCCGCCCAGCACGGCATCGGCCAGCTCACCGAGCCCGCCATCGACACCGACCTCACCCCTGACCTGGACGACGACGAGGCGACCGGAGCCCGGCTGTGACCACGAAGACCCCCGCCCCCGCAGGCGCGACCGGCACCGCCACGGACGAGTCCGCCGAGGACGTCCTGTCGCGCACCGAGTCCCGCGCCGTGCGCACCCGCTCCCTGGCCCTGCTCGGCGACCTGCTCAAGCCCCACCGCCGCACCCTGTGGTGGTCCGGCGTGCTCGTCGTCGTGTCCACCCTCGGGCAGGTCGCCCCGCCCGCCATCGTCGCCGCCACCGTCGACCACGCGCTGCCCGCGCTGCGCGACGGCCGCTACGGCCCCCTGGTCACCTACGCGCTGCTCATGGTCTGCGCGTCCCTCGCCGGCGGCCTCGCCAACGGCGGCTACGTGCGCGCCGCCGCCCGCGTCTCCCAGGCCGTGCTCATCGAGCTGCGCGGCCGCGTGTTCCACCAGACGCAGCGCCTCAGCATGGAGTTCCACGAGTCGTACACGTCCGGCCGGATCATCTCCCGCCAGACGTCCGACCTCGAGGCCCTGCGCGACCTGCTCGACGGCGGCCTCACCGGCGTCGTCTCCTCCATCCTCACGATGCTGTTCACCGCCATCAGCCTCACCCTCGTCGACTGGCGCTCCGGCGTCGTCCTCGCCATCGCGATGGTGCCCGCCTGGCTGCTCACCCGCTGGTTCCAGAAGAAGTCCCAGGTCTACTACCGCGAGCAGCGCACCGCCTCGGCCCGCGTCATCGTCAAGTTCGTCGAGACCATGACCGGCATGCGCGCCGTCCAGGCGTTCCGCCGCGAGGCCACCACCGAACGCGACTACGGCCAGCTCGCCGAGGAGTACCGCCAGGCGTCCTTCGACACCTTCTCCCTCAACGGCCGCTACCAGCCCGGGCTCGTGCTCATCGGCAACCTCACCGTCGTCGCCGCCCTCGCCTACGGCGGCTGGCGCGCCCTCGGCGGCCACCTCGCCGTCGGCGTCCTCGTCGCCGCCCTCCTCTACGTCAAGCGGTTCTTCCAGCCCATCCAGCAGGTCGGCAACTTCTACAACTCGTTCCAGTCCGCCGCCGCCGCCCTTGAGAAGCTCTCCGCCCTCCTCGCCGAGAAGCCCACCGTCGTCGAACCCGCCCACCCCGTGCCGCTGCCCGACGCCCAAGGCGCCGTCGACCTCGACCACGTCACCTTCCGGTACGCCCGCGGACCCGTCGTGCTGCCCGACCTCGACCTGCACATCCCCGCCGGGCAGACCGTCGCCCTCGTCGGCACCACCGGCGCCGGCAAGTCCACCCTCGCCAAGCTCGTCACCCGCTTCTACGACGCCACCGGCGGCCACGTCCGCCTCGACGGCGTCGACGTGCGCGACCTCGCCAACGCCGACCTGCGCCACAACGTCGTCATGGTCACCCAGGAGGCCTACCTGTTCTCCGGCTCCGTCCGCGAGAACATCGCCCTCGGCCGCCCCGGCGCCACCCAGGCCCAGATCGAGGAAGCCGCCCGCGCCGTCGGCGCCCACGACTTCATCGTCCACATGCCCGACGGGTACGACACCGACGTCAACAAGCGCGGCGGACGCGTCTCCGCCGGCCAGCGCCAGCTCCTGTCCTTCGCCCGCGCGTTCCTCGCCAACCCCGCCGTGCTCGTGCTCGACGAAGCCACCTCGTCCCTCGACATCCCCGGCGAACGACTCGTCCAGCAAGGCCTCAAGACCCTCCTCGCCGGCCGCACCGCCATCATCATCGCCCACCGCCTCTCCACCGTCGCCATCGCCGACAGGGTCCTGGTCATGGAGCACGGCCGCGTCGTCGAGGACGGCACCCCCGCCGAGCTCATCGCCGCCGAAGGCCGCTACGCCCGCCTCCACCACGCCTGGCAGGACTCCCTCGCCTAACCGCGTCGAGTCCCACCACAGGCAAGGGCCTCACAGGCGGAACGGGTCCACGATCACCATCACCTCCTCCCGCACCCACCAGTCACCCGACACCCGCCGCTCCGCCCGCGACGTGAACCGGTACCGGAACAACCGCGCCCGCACCCACACCGGCGCCACCCCACCGAACGGATCCGACCGCAACAACCGCAACGTCGGACCATCCGCCTCCAACAACCGCCGCAACAACACCACCAACCACCCCGACGGCGTCCCCAACGGCACGAACCACAACGCCCAGTCCAACCGCAGATGCCACGGCGCCACCTGCGGCGGCCGACGACCCACCTCGCACGGCTTCCCCCGGAACAAGTACTCCCGCCACACCGCCTCCGGACCCGGCCACCCCGCATCCGTCCCCTCCACCACCACCTCCTCCCGACGCCGCGTCACCCGCCCGAACGCCCCATACGCATTCACCAGCCGGAACGGCTCAAAGCTCGCGTTCATCAGCTGCCGCGGCCCCACCAGGTTCCGCGCCGGCCACCACGACAGCACCAACAACCCCACCGCCACCACCGCCGACACCACCACGAACGACGACGACGCCGAGGCGCTCGCGACCACGGCGCCGTGCCCTACCCCGAACCACGTGCCGACGGTGCGCCACACGCCGTCGGACACCATGCCGGCCCCGAGCACGATGGCCGCCCAGTTGAGCCACGCGAAGTTGCCGGTGAGCACCAGCCACCCCTGCGTGACCACGACGACGGCTCCCGCGACCGACGGGAACGGCTGCGGGAGCAGCAGCAGCCACGGGAACCCGAGCTGCGTGACGTGGTTGCCCACCACCTCGATGCGGTGCCACCAGTGCGGCAGGTGGTGCGCGTGCCACGAGAACGGGCCGGGCATCGGCTGGGTCTCGTGGTGGTAGTCGAGGGCGGTGAGGTCGCGCCACTCGTGCCCGCCGCGCCACTTGATGAGTCCCGCACCGAGCTCGAGCCGGAAGAGCAGCCAGCGCGCGGCGGCGACGCTGACCCAGGGCACGGCCTCGCGGTCGGACCCGAGCCACGCCACCAGGAACGTGGCCTCGCACAGCAGGGACTCCCAGCCGAACCCGTAGAACCGCTGGCCCACGTTGACCACCGACAGGTACAGCGCCCAGCACGACAGGAGCACCAAGGCGGGCACCCACCACGGCCCGAGCTGCGGCAGCCCCGCCACGACCGACAGGGCCAGCACGGCACCCGTCACGCCGACGCCGGTGGCGAGCCGGTCGGAGTACCGCCAGTGGAACAGCGACGGCGCCGTGCGGAACGGCACGCGCGCGGTGAAGCGCGGCACCGGCAGCAGCCCGTGCGACCCGAGCAGGGGCCGGAACTGGGTCACCACCTGCGCGAACGCCAGCACCAGCAGCACCGCGACGCCGCGCTGGAGCACCTGGCGGGCGACGTCGTAGTCGCCGCTGACCCACCAGCCCAGCCACCCCGGCACCCACGCGGGCATGGGTCCACGATCCCGCCCGACCGGGCGGAACGCTGCCCGTAGCCCGTGACGGGTCAAGGATCACACGCTAGCCTTAACCCAAGACCCTTCCAGAGAAAGGCTCTGCCCGTGCGAGACGGCGCACTCTGGCAGCGCGAGCACCAGCCCGGCGACCTGTCGGCCATGCGGTCGGCCGACCGCCGCGGCGGCACCTACCTGCGCTACTTCCCGGCCCCGCTCGACGAGTCGATGGCGCGGTACGTGAGCGCCGACGCGATGGGCACGGTGTCCGACGTCGCGTTCGCCGTCGCGCGCGTGGGGCAGCGCCTGCGCGAGCACCCGCTGCCCATCCTGTACGCGACGCTGGTGCGCAGCGAGTCGATCTCGTCGTCCTGGGTCGAGGGCCTGCGGGAGACGCCCCGCAACGTCATGGTCGCCCAGCTCCAGGGGCAGGACCCGGGGCTGGACGGCTACCAGTTCCAGCGCCTCGGCACGGCCCGCACCATCCTGGGCAACCTCGACTCCGTGCGCCGGGGCGTGCAGTCGCTGCGAGGGGAGTGGACCGACGCGTCGGTGCACGAGATCCACCGCACCATCGCCCCGCACGTCCACGACGGCGGCTACCGCGGCGTCGACGTGCAGATCGGCGGCACGTCGAAGGTGACCGCGTCGTACGTGGCGCCGCCGGCGGAGAACGTGCCCGGGCTCATGGCCAACCTGCTCGACCACGCCAACCGGTCCGGCGACAACCCCCTGGTCAAGGCGGCGATCCTGCACGCCCAGTTCGAGACCGTGCACCCCTACGAGGACGGCAACGGCCGCACCGGCCGCGTGCTGGTGCACGGCTACCTCGCCCGCGCGGGGCTGCTCGACCAGGGCGTGCTGCCCCTGTCGGTGGTGCTGCGCCGTGACACCGACGAGTACGTGCGCCAGCTCACCGCGTTCCGGCACGGGACGCCCGCCGACCGCGACGCGGCCGTGAGCGGGTTCGTGGCGTGGTTCGCCGAGACGCTCGGCCGGTCGTGCGAGGTGGCCGAGGGGATCATCGAGACGGCGGCGGAGGTCGAGGCCGAGTGGGCGGAGCGCACCGCGCACGTGCGCGCCGACTCGCGCGTGCATACCGCGCTGCGCGTGCTCGCCGAGCAGCCCGTGGTCACGGCCCGCTACCTCCAGTCGGCGCTCGACACGTCCAAGCCGACGGCGCGGGCCGTCGTCGACCGCCTCGTCGAGGCCGGCATTCTCGAGCCGTCCGGCGGGCGGTTCCGCCGCGCCGAGGTCTACCAGGCCTCCGCCCTGCTGCGGATGATGGACCGCCTGGTCCCGGGCGTGCAGCCCACCGCGCTCCCGAGGCCGACGCCGGGGCCCGCGCCCCGCTAACCTCCCGCCATGAGCCTCGCGTGGGCGGCCGCGGACAGCATCGACGACGTGCTCGACCGCATGGACGCCATCGACGACGCGCTGCCGCACGACGACGGCGTCGCGTACTTCAACCGCATGTACCGGCAGGTGACCCGCTACGTCGACGCCGCGGTCGACAAGGGGTTCTTCCAGGCGGGCGACTTCCTGGAACGCCTCGACGTGCACTTCGGCAACCTGTTCTTCGCCGCGTACGCCGCCGACGTCGAGGGCCGCCCCGTGCCGCCCGCGTGGGCGCCGCTGTTCGAGGCGCGCCGCAAGCCGGCCACGCACCCGCTCCAGTTCGCCCTCGCCGGCATGAACGCGCACATCTGCCACGACCTGCCGTTCGCCGTCGTCACCACGTGCAGGGAGGCGGGCGTCGAGCCCGACGACGGCACCCCTGAGCACCACGACTTCACGCTGACCAACGAGGTGCTCGCCGTCGCCTACCCGACGGTCAAGGAGTGGTTCTCGACCGGCGTGGTCGCGGTGCTCGACGAGGCCGCCGGCACGGTCGACGACGCGCTCGCCCAGTGGGCCATCGAGACGGCGCGGGCTGCCGCCTGGGGCGTGGCCCGGGTGATCCACGGGCTGCACCGCACGCCGCGGCTGCTGCGGCTGTTCGAGGACGGGCACCGGGCCACCGTCGCAATGACGAGCCGCGGCATGCTCGTCTGAGTCAGCGGGCCGCCCCGGCCGCCACGAGCCGCGTGAGCAGCTCGCGGGTCGGGGGCGTGGGCGCACCCACCGTGAGGGCGAGCACGCGGCGTCGGGCACCGGGGAGCGTCGCGGTGACGACGTCGGGCGCGTGGTGGGCGCGCAGGGCCATGTCGGGCAGCAGGCTCACGCCGACGCCCTGCGCGACGAGCGCCTGGACAGCCAGGGTGTCGTCGGTCTCGAACGCGATGCGTGGGGCGAAGCCGGCGGCCGCGCACCGCGCCACCAGGTCGGCCCGGCAGCGGGGACAGCCGGCGATCCAGTCGCTCTCCGCCAGGTCGCCCAGGGAGGGTGTGGCGCCGTCGGCGTCGACGCTGTCGGTGGGCAGCACCAGCAGCACGGGCTCGTCGAGCACCTCCGTGACCTGGAACCGCGAGAGGTCGCCCACGGACCGCGTGTGTGCGACGTCGGTGTGCTCGAACACGAGCGCGACGTCGACGTCGCCCGCGGCCAGCGCGGCGACGGCCTCCGGGGGCTCCGCCTCGACCAGCCCGACGCCGATGCCCGGGAAGTCGCGGTGCAGCGCGCCGATGGCCGTCGGCACGATCGTGGCCAGCGCGGACGGGAACGCCGCCAGGCGGGCGCGGCCCGCCTGGAGCCCGGCGAGGGCGTCGAGCTCGCGGCGCACGTTCTCGACGCGGCCCAGGATCTCCTCGGCGCGGTCGGCCAGGAGGCGGCCCGCCTCGGTGAGCCGCACGCCACGGCCGGCACGCTCGAGCAGCGGCAGGCCCGCCTCGGACTCCAGGCGCGCCAGGTGGTGGCTGACCGAGGGCTGCGCGAGCCCCAGCTCGCGCGCCGCGGCCGTGAGCGAGCCCGTGCGCGCGACGGCGGCCAGGATGCGCAGGCGGGTCAGGTCGAGATCGGCGGACACCCGGCCAGGCTACCGGCGGCGACGCCGGGCCAGGGGACTAGCCTGCGGTCATGGCGCGCTACTTTGACGTCCACCCCGTGGACCCGCAGGCTCGCGCGGTCGGGCAGGTCACCACGATGCTGCGCGACGGCGCCCTCATCGCCTACCCGACGGACTCCGGCTACGCGCTGGGCTGCCGCATGGACTACCACGACGGCACCGACCGCATCCGGCAGGTGCGCCACCTGGGGGACAAGCACCACTTCACGCTCGTGTGCGCGGACTTCGCGCAGCTCGGCCACCTGGTGCACCTGGACAACAGCGCGTTCCGGGCCATCAAGGCGTCCACGCCCGGCCCGTACACGTTCATCCTGCCCGCCACCCCCGACGTGCCGCGGCGGCTGGCCCACCCCAAGAAGAAGACCGTGGGGGTGCGCATCACCGACAACCGGGTGGCGCAGGCGCTGCTGCACGAGCTGGGCGAGCCGCTGCTGTCCTCGACCCTGATCCTGCCCGGCACCGAGGAGCCGCTCACCGACGGGTGGACCATCAAGGAGGAGCTCGACCACGTGCTCGACGCCGTCGTCGACGGGGGAGAGGTGCCCGGGCGGCCCACCACGGTGGTGGACTGGTCGGCCGGGTACCCGGAGGTCGTGCGCGTCGGGGCGGGGGACCCGAGCCGCTTCGAGTGACGCGCGCGCGTCACGGAGCGTTCGCCCGCGCGTCGCACCGCGCCGATATGGTGCGCCCATGAGCGACCACGGCCTCGAGCTGGCACGGCAGAAGATGACGACGGCGGGCGTGGCTCCCGCGGCGGTCGAGACGTTCACCCGGTTCTACCGCCTGCTGGAGTCGGGCGCGTCCGGCCTGGTCCGCGAGGCCGACGTCGATCCGCTGCCGCGGCTGCCCCGCGCGGCGGACCTGACGGTGTCCGACGACGACGCCGCCGCGGCCCTGGCGCAGACGGCGATCATCAAGCTCAACGGCGGCCTGGGCACCTCGATGGGCATGGACAAGGCGAAGTCGCTGCTGCCCGTGCGCCGTGCCGAGGACGGGGCGGACCTGACGTTCCTCGACGTGATCGTGGGGCAGGTGCGCGCCGCACGTGCGGCTACCGGGGCGCGGCTGCCGCTCGTGCTCATGAACTCCTTCCGCACCCAGGCCGACACGCTGGCCCTCCTGGACGGCTACGCCGACCTGCCGGTGGACGGGCTGCCCGTCGACTTCCTGCAGAACCGCGAGCCGAAGCTCACCGCCGACACCCTCGAGCCCGTGACCTGGCCGGCCGACCCGGACCTCGAGTGGTGCCCGCCGGGCCACGGTGACCTGTACCCCGCGCTGCACGCCGCGGGGATCGTGCGCGCGCTGCTCGACGCCGGGTTCCGGTACGCGTCGGTGTCGAACTCGGACAACCTGGGCGCCGCCCCGGACGCGCGGATCGCGGGCTGGTTCGCGGCCTCCGGCGCCCCGTACGCCGCCGAGATGTGCCTCAAGACGCCGGCCGACGTCAAGGGCGGCCAGCTCGTGGTCCGCAAGTCCGACGGGCGCATCGTGCAGCGCGAGACCGCGCAGACCCACCCGGACGACCTGGACGTCTCCCTGGACCCGGAGCGGCACCGCTACTTCCACACCAACAACCTCTGGTTCGACCTGGAGGCGCTGGCCGCCGAGCTGGACCGCACGGGTGGCGTGCTCGAGCTGCCGCTGATCCGCAACGCCAAGACGGTCGACCCGTCCGACGCCTCCTCGACGCCCGTCATCCAGATCGAGTCGGCGATGGGCGCCGCCGTGGCCGTGTTCGAGGGTGCGACCGCGATCGAGGTGGGCCGTGAGCGGTTCCTGCCCGTCAAGACGACCTCCGACCTGCTGGTGCTGCGCTCCGACGTGTACGACCTGACCGACGACTTCCGCGTGGTCGCCCAGGTGCCCGCCCCGCTGGTGCGCCTGTCCGGGGCGTACAAGACCGTCGCCGGGTTCGACGCGCGCTTCCCCGACGGCCCGCCCTCCCTCGCCGGGGCCACGGGGCTCACCGTGGAGGGCGACTGGACGTTCGGGCCCGGCGTCGTGGTCGAGGGCGACGCCGCGCTGCCCGACGAGGGGGCCGAGGCGCAGGTCCCGGACGGTGCGCGGGTCACCGCGGAGGGCGTCGTCACGCCCTGACGTGGGACGTCGCCGGTCGGCCCAAGATGAACCAGGGATGACCGGACTCCAGACCGGGATGAACACTCGGTGAACTTGTTGGCCGGGAGGCCACCACGGCTTGCCCGGGCCGGACCTGGTGTCGGAACCTCCGGGCGTGTCCCGTCGACCCCTCCCGCTGCGCGCCCCTTCGACCCGTCCGACGACCTTGCCCCAGGCGGCCGACGTCGTGGTCGTGGGGGCGGGGATCGTGGGTCTGGCGGCGGCGCTGGAGGCGCTCTCGCGGGGGTCTGACGTCGTGGTCGTGGAACGGCACGCGCGCGCCCTGGGGGCGTCCGTGCGCAACCTCGGGCACATCGCCGTCACGGCCCAGGACGGCCCCGCGCTCGGCTACGCCCTGGCCACGCGCGACAAGTGGATCGCCCTGAGCCGGCAGGCCGGGTTCCGCGCCCCGGAGACCGGCACGGTGGTGGTCGCGCGGGCCGACGACGAGATGGCCGTGCTCGAGGACATCGCGGCCGCGCGCGACGGCGCCGTACAGCTGCTCGACGGAGCGGGCGTCGCCGAACGCGTCCCGTCGGCCGAGGGCGCCGTGGGCGGGGCGTTCCTGCGCCTGGACCTGCGCGTGGACCCGCGGGCCGCGCTCACGGACGTCGCCGCGTGGTTCGCCCGGCAGCCGCGGGCGTCCCTGGTGCCGGGCACGGCCGTGCTGGGCGTCGAGCCGGGCAACGGCCGCACGCTGGTGCACACGAGCCGCGGCGACGTCGTGGCGCGCCGCGTGGTGCTCGCCGTGGGCGCCGACGTCGACGGGCTGTTCCCCGGGGTCGCGGAGGAGCACGGGCTGGGCCGCAGCGCGCACCAGGTGCTGCGCGTCGCGGCGCCCGGCGCGCCCAGCGGAGCGGACGAGCCCGCGCTGCTGTCGGGCACGTCGCTGCTGCACTACGGCGGCTTCACGCGGTCGCCGCAGCACAAGCTGGTGCGCGAGCGGCTCGAGCACGAGCAGCCCGCGCTGCTCGCCGCCGGCGTGGACGCACGCGCGATGCAGCGCGCGGACGGCACCTGGCTGCTGGGGGACACCCAGCGCGCGGACGTCGTCGAGCACCCCTTCCGCGACGAGGCCTTCGACGAGCTGCTGCTGCGCCAGGGCGAGCTGCTGCTGGGCGGGCCGCTGCGCGTGCTCGAGCGGTGGACCGGCGTCCAGCCCACGGGGCCGGGCCAGTTCCTCGTGGCGCAGCCCCAGCGGGGCCTGCTGGTGGTGTCGGTGACGTCGGGCACCGGCATGACGACGGCGTTCGGGCTGCTGCAGCGGTCGCTGGACGGGTTCCTCTGACGAGGCTCTGACCGGGCCTACATCTCTGGGACGTCGACCACGCGCTGCTCGCCCGGGACGGGCCTGAGCGTGCCCGCGGAGGCGGCGGCGACGTCGGCCACGAGCGTGGCCACCTCGCCCGGGGGGACCAGCAGGGTGAACCGCGCGACCGCGGCGTACTCGGTGCCGCCGAGCATGGCGCCGTGCGAGCCCGCCCAGTCGCGCAGCAGGTTGTCGAGGCGGCCGGCCTCGGCGTGCGGCACGTCGAGGGAGACCTCCGTGAGCACCTGCCGGCGCACCGTCCGGGCCAGGTCCAGGGCCTCCGAGACGGCGGCGGAGTAGGCCCGCACCAGCCCGCCGGCGCCCAGCAGAACCCCGCCGAAATAGCGCGTCACGACGGCGGCGACGTCGGTCACCTCGCGCTGGCGCAGCACCTCGAGCATGGGGACGCCGGCCGTGCCGGAGGGCTCGCCGTCGTCGGAGGAGCGCTGTTGGTCGGCGAGCGTGCCCACCACCAGGGCGACGCAGTGGTGGCGGGCGTCCCAGTGCTCCTTGCGGATCGCGGCGACGACGGCGTCGGCCTCGGCGACGGTCGCTACGGGGTGGAGGTGGGCGAGGAACCGCGACTTCTTCACGACGAGCTCGTGGTCCACCGGGGCGGCGATGGTCGAGGGGAGGGTGCGGTCCACCTGGCGAGCGTAGCTGCGTGTTCCTCTTGAAAATAGTGTGCCAAGCAATCAGAATGGTGCCATGGCCAGCCCCGAGACCGGCAACGCCCCCGACACGGGGGCCCCGAGCCCGACCGACGGCGCCAGAACACCGCGCCTCACCGGCCCGGGGCAGTACCCGCGGCCCACGGTGACGCTGGGGGAGGCGGAGCGGGTGTGGCGCGACCTCGGGGTCGAGGCGCTGCGGCCGGGGAGCAAGCCGGAGGTCGTGCGGCTCGCCGTCATCGCCGGCCTGACGCGCGCCACGGGCGCCCGGTACGGGGACCTGCTGCGCGTCCGCGCCGAGGACCTCGACCTGGGCGAGGTGGGCGCCCACGCGACGGAGGGCAGCGTCGTCGTGCGGCACGGGAAGCACCGCACGGTGCGGGTGCACCGCGTGCCACCGGAGGTGGTGCTGGTGCTGCGGCACTGGATGGACGTGCGGCTGGAGCTCGCCGCGGAGCTCGAGGGCTCCGTGCCGCGGGCGCTGCTGCTGACGGTGCACCACACGCACGACAACGGGACGACGGTGTCGAGCGGCCTGCCGATCACGAAGCAGGGTCTGGTGCTGTCGTGGCGCCGCTTCGTCCAGAGGACGAACGCGCGCTACGGCGCCCTGCGCCCACCGCTGCCGACACGCTTCGAGCAGGTCCGCAGGGCCTGGACGGAGTCGGGCATCCCGGACCCAGGCCGCGAGATAGAGCCCGGGCCCGCGAGATAGAGCACCGGCCCGCGAGTTAGCACGCGGACCTGTGAGATAGAGCGTTGGCCGCCCAGATAGAGCCCACGGGCGCGAGATAGAGCCCGCGGCGGCGACCTAGAGTGGTCAGACCGCTCTATCTCGCGGGCTCCGGCACTAACTCGCGCCCGTGCGCGCTATCTCGCGGGTCCGCGCGCTATCTCGCGGGGAAGGGCGCTAGCTCGCGGCAGTCCCGAGGCCCAGCACCGGCGACGTCGGCGTCGAACCGGGCAGCTCCTTGAAGCCCAGGCGGTCGTAGAACGCTCGCGCCCGGGTGTTGGCCGGGTCGTACGTCAGGTGGACCCCGGGGATGCCGCGCCGTTCCAGCGTGGCGCACAGCGTCGCGATGAGCCGCCGGCCCCAGCCCTGCCGCTGCGCGGGCGGGAGCAGGTCGATGTGCAGGTGCGCCGGGTAGTCCGCGAGCACCTGCGGACCGACCGCCAGCATCCGTTCCGGGTGGGCGCCGTCGTGCCAGAGCTGCGCCTCGGTGTACCCCGGCCCGTCAGCGCGCGTCGGGGCGGGCGCCGGGTGGCGCGCGAGGAACGCGGGCGCCCACTCGCGCCCGTACCGCTCCACGAAGCCCACAGTGTCGGGCGCCGCGATCACGTACCCGACGACCACGCCGTCGGCCACCCGCAGCGCCGCATCGGACGCCGCGAGCGCCCCGTCGTCGGGCTGGACCACCACGAACGCGGACGACGGCTCGAGCGACACGTAGGGCAGCGCGTAGGTGTCGGGCATGAGCCGGTCGTCCGAGTAGACGCCGCGGGCGTCGCCCCCGCCGGCGGCGGTGCGGACGCACACCTCTGCGACGGCGTCGAGGTCGGTGGGGGCGTAGGGCCTGATCAGGCGTGCGTCAGTCATGAGTCGCATCCTGGGGGAGCAGCACCACGAGCGCCAGGGCCAGCAGTGCGAGCGCGCCGACCACCAGCCCGGCCACGGACGTCCCGCTGACGAGCAGCGCCACGGCGGCGAGCAGGAGCGTCGCGGCGATCACGACGGCGTCCCGCCAGGCAGAACGCCCGAGCGCCCCGAGCTCGACGCGCGCGGTCCACCGCACCAGACCTGCCCAGGAGCTCAGGCGGAACGTCACGTAGGCGAGGGGCGCGAGCCAGAGCGCCGACGTCGCGGCCGTGCGCTCCGGCGTGGTGAGCAGCACGACGGCCACCAGCATCACGGTGACGAGTGCGGGCGCGTGCGTGGGCCGGGCGAGGGTCCAGGCGGCGATGACGACGCCGAAGACGACGAACGCCCGGACCCAGTCGGCGGCGAGGGGCGACCCGTGCAGCGCGAGCAGCAGCGTGGCGACGCCGGCCAGGGCGGCGAGGACGCGCAGCGCCCACCCGGGCACCCATGCCCGCAGGGTCGCCTCGACGCGGGGCATGGCCCGTTCGCGCGTCATCGCCGGGCTCCGACCACGGGCACGTGGCGTTCTGCGGCGCGCACGAGCACCTCGAAGCGGGTTGCGGCGGCGGCGCGCTCGGACGCGGACCAGCGCAGCACCGGGACGCCACCCGCCTGGAGGGCGCGGGTGCGGTCGGCGCGCTCCATGGAGGTGATGCGCCATGCGAGGGCGAGGTGTCGTTCGGGCACGGGCCGCACGGCGGGCAGCGTGTCGATGACGACGCAGGGGATGCCGCGCTCGGCCCAGGCCTCGACGAGGGTGAGGGGCGCGTCGTCGAGGAGGGTGGTGAACAGGTAGACGATCGCGTCGGCGGGCACCTGGGGCGGGCGCACGCGCGGGGCCGGGTCGCCGACGGGGGCGGCGAGGGCGAGGCCGTGCAGGATGCGGCGCAGGTGGCGCCTTCCGGCCGCGGGGGCCAGGGGCCGGCGCCGCCGGGCCAGGTCCTCGAGGCCGACGCGGTCGCCGGCCTCGACGAGTGCGGCCGCCACCGAGGCGGCGGCGTGCCGGGCGAGGTCGAGCGAGGTCGGTTCGTCGACGCGCTGCGGCACGGAGCCGCGCCAGGTGTGCAGGTCGGAGCCGACGTCGTCGCGCGAGTCGAGCACCAGGACCGCGGCGGCCTCGGCGGTGGCGAGGGTGCGGCGCACGTAGAGCGTGTCGAGGTCGGGTGCGCGGCGGGCGGTGGCGCGCCAGTCGACGCGGCGCAGCGTGTCGCCGGGGCCCATGGGGTGGACGTCGCGCAGCTCGGTGCCGTCGCCGAGGCGGCGCGACGTGCGGGGGCCGGTGAGGCCGCGCAGCCGCCGGGACACGGGGACCCGGCCCAGCGGGGCCGCCGTGGGCAGCACCACCCGGTCGGGGGCGCGCACCGCGGCGACGTCCTCGACCGATGCGCCGTGCGGTCCGTGCGAGCGCGCGTGGACCTCGAAGGTGGTCTGCGGGCCCGTCCGCACGCTCGCCAGCCGCAGCGGCAGCACGCGCTCGCCGCCGCCGGGGATAACGACGTCGAGCGGCCGGTGCCCGCGGGCGAAGATGCGCAGCTCGGCGGCGTCGGCGCGCTCGGGGGGCGTGACGTGCAGCGTGTCGGCGATCTCGCCCGGCACGGCGGTGGGGGCGTCGCCGTCGAACGCGGCGTGCGTCGTCCCGCCGGGCCGGGCGGCGCGGCCCAGCACCGGACCCAGCACCAGCGGCACGCCGAGCACCGCCACCTCGGGGCGCCCGGCCACCACGCCGACCGCGAGGAGCGCGAACCCGCACGCCCCGGCGGCCCACGACGCCCCGGAGGGGCGCCAGGTCACGCCTGCCGCCCCACGGTGGCGGGGCCGGCGACGGACGCGAGGAGCTCCTGCACCACGTTCTCCGCGCGCACGGCGGAGGCCCACGCGCCGGGGGTGAGGGTCAGTCGGTGGGCCAGCACGGGCACGGCGACCCGCTTGACGTCCTCGGGCAGCGCGAAGTCGCGGCCGTCCAGCACGGCGACGGCGCGGGCCAGCAGCAGCAGGTTCTGCGACCCGCGCGGCGACGCCCCGACCTCGAGCGACGCGTGCGAGCGCGTGGCCGCGGCCAGGTCGACGCAGTAGCGCACGACGTCGTCGTCGACCGCGACGGCCTCGACCCCGGCCTGCATCGCGAGCACGGTGGCGGCGTCGACCACGGGGTTGACGGGCGCGGCCTCCTGGCGGCGGGCGACGCGGCGCAGCAGCACCTCGGTCTCCTGGTCGCGGTCGGGGTAGCCGACGGCGAGGCGCACCATGAACCGGTCGAGCTGGGCCTCGGGCAGCGGGTAGGTGCCCTCGTACTCGACGGGGTTCGACGTCGCGACGACGTGGAACGGGGCGGGCAGGCGCCGGGTGACGCCGTCGACGGAGACCTGCCGCTCGGCCATGGCCTCGAGCAGGGCCGACTGCGTCTTCGGGGCGGTGCGGTTGATCTCGTCGGCGAGGAACAGGCCCGTGAACACGGGGCCGGGCCGGAACTCGAAGGCGCGGCTCGCGGGGTCGAACACCGACGACCCCGTGATGTCGCTGGGCAGCAGGTCCGGGGTGCACTGGAGGCGCGCGAAGTCGAGGCCCAGCGCGGTGGCCAGCGACCGCGCCGCGAGGGTCTTTCCCAGGCCGGGCACGTCCTCGAAGAGCACGTGCCCGCCGGCGAGCACGGTGGCCAGGGCGATCTCGAGCGAGTCGCGCATGCCGACGACGGCGGTCGCCACCTCGTCCAGCACGCGGCGGCCGAGCTCGGCGACCTCGGCGACGGGAAGGGGGGCAGGGGAGGGCGACGTCATCGAGGGCTCCTCGGGTCGTGGGGGGCCTCGACCAGGTGGTCGAGGGAGCGGAACCAGATCTCCAGCATGTGGGGGCTCGCCTGGTGCGCGCTGGTGAGCCCGGCGACGACGTCTCGGCCCAGCAGCGCCTCGGCGTGCTCGCGGTGCGCGGCGGAGTCCCGCCCGTCGCGGCCCCAGTGGGCGAGGTCGTCGCTGCGAGCGCCGTCCCAGACGACGCCGTGCAGTGCGAGGCGGTGGACGGCGAGGGCGCGGACGCGGCGCAGGACGTGCTCGGTGGTCATGCCGTCGCGGGTGAAGGCTGCCCAGCCGAGCTCGCTGACGCCGGAGCGGCCGCCGGGGCGGTCTTCGCGGGGGGCGCCGGGCCAGAGCCGGTCGCGGACGGGGGGTGAGGTGAGCACGAGGTAGAGGGCGAAGCCGGCGAGGGCGGTGACGGCGGCGTGGGGCCAGTCGACGATGCCGGCGAGGACGAGCCAGGTGGCTGTGCCGGCGAGGAGCACGGCGACGACGATCGTGCGGGCCATCAGCGGGCCTTCCCTTCGAGGGCGCGGGCGATGGCTTCGAGGGCGGTGCGCGCCTGGGCGACCTGGTCGCTGGTGACGGGGTGGGTGGTGAAGCGGGCGTGCTGGTAGAGGCGGCGCAGGGTGGCGGTGTGGCGGGACGGTGCGGGGGAGACGTCGAGCAGGCGGCCGGCGAACTCGGTGCTGGTCTCGTAGGGCTGGCGTTCCCATCCGTGGCGGGTGGCGGCGTCTTCGAGGGCGACCCAGGCGGCGACGACGGCGTCGTGGGGGGTGGTGGCGGCGTCGAGGCGGGCGAGGGCGAGGTCGACGGCGTCGGCGAGCACGGGGACGTCGACGAGGTTGCCGGCGAGGAGTGCGCCGGGGGCGAGGGCCCCGCCGTCGGCGGGCGGTTCGACGGGGGCGCGCTCCCAGGCGCGGATGCGGCGCACGACGGCGCGGACGAGGAAGAAGATCGCGACGGCGGCGACGGCGACGAGGATCCCGGCGAGCCACCTGCCGAGCGCGGCGCCTTCGCCGGGGTGGGGTGTGACGGGCGGGAGGGTGGGCGGCGGCGCTTGCGCCACGGGGGGTGGGGAGACGGGGGCGAGCGAGGGTGCGGTGCCGCCGAGCTGCCATGCGGGCCCGGTCGCCGCCCCGACCACCACGAGGGCGAGCAGCACGAGCACCCCGGCGAGCAGCGCCCCGGGGGCGCCGAGGAGGCGCCTCACGGCCGGGCGGTCGTGCCGGGCGCGACCAGCGAGTACGCGTGCACGCCGGCGACGGCGGCGGCCAGGAATGCGGCGGGGTCGGCGTCGAGCCCGCGGCCCATGGTCGACAGGCGGGCGGGGGAGGCCGCGAGCGCCGTGAGGAGGTCGGTGTCGGCGGGGAGGTGGACGAGGTGGTGGCGGTCGGCGAGGGTGTCGGCCTGCTGGTGGATGCGTGCGGTGAGGGCGGGGCCCCAGGCGGGGTGGTCCTGGATGTCGGGGGTGGGGTGGGGGACGGGGATGTGGGCGGGGGTGAGGGCGACGCGGCCGTAGGCGGTGAGGGAGTGGTGGGAGATGCCGCGGTGGCGGTCGCGGGGGTCGGCGCCGGAGATGCGGAGGGAGGCGACGGGTCGGCCGCCGAGGGTGTGGGTGGCGTTGATGGCTTCGCCGGTGGCGACGCCGGAGTAGCCCCAGCGGGTGCCGGTGCCGAGGTTGCCGGGGCCTTGGGTGACGATGGCGATGTCGGCGTGGCTGATGTGGTGGGCGGCGAGGAGGCCGGTGTGGGTGGTGACGGCTTCGAGGTCGCCGCCGAAGGCTTGGCCGACGGTGATGGTGGTGTGGAGCCAGCCGGTGTCGCGGAGGGTGGCGATGGTGCGGGAGAAGGCGGCGGGGAGGGCGCCGCCGTCGGTCATGACGTAGGCGATGCGGGGTGCGGGTCGGCCGGTGCGGGTGGCGGCGTGGCGGGCGCCGGCGATGATCGCGGGGAGTGCGGAGTGGAGGTCGGCGGTGACGACGGGGAGGCCGTCGAGGGTGTCGGCGTCCTGGAGGGTGTCGTGGTGGGGGGATTCTTGTTCGTCGACGCCGAGGACCATGGCTTGGAGTGGGGTGTAGCGGGCTTTGACGAGGTGGCCGGGTCCGGGTGCGGGGTCGGGGGGCAGGGTGCCGACGGGTCCGACGACGAGGGCGTAGCCGCCGGTGCCGAGATTGCGGGCGAGGGCGGAGCAGTTGAGCAGGAGGGTGTCGCCGGGGTGGGGGTCGCCGACGAGGTCGGTGTAGGCGAGGGCGCGGACGCGGTGGCCGTCGCGGCCGGGCAGGGGGGTGTCGAGGTCGACGTCGAG
>WRHK01000025.1 GCA_009783295.1 Promicromonosporaceae bacterium | reverse complement strand
ATCAACGCCGGGGCGGCAGGTTGCCGCCCCTACGGATGGAAACGCGGATCCGCGAGCCGCCAGCCGCCAGCCGCGCGGGGCGGCAGGTTGCCGCAACCTCGCATCAACGCGTTGCCGCCCTACGGCACGGAATTGTCCATTGTCCATTGTCCATTGTCCATTGCGGTCACCGCCCCCCCTCCCGGTAGTGCCGCAGCCCCTGGGCCAGGGCCTGCAGGTTTTCCCAGGGGGCGCCCGGGGCCACGGAGCTGGACACGCCCAGGAAGAGCCGGTTCCTGGGCCCGTGCCGGACCAGCCACGACAGCTCCCGCGCCACGTCGGCCGGGCGGCCGAAGGGCAGCGTGCGGGTGACCGACACCCCGCCGATGATCAGCAGGTCGTCCCCGTCGCGGGCCTTCATGCGGCAGATGGCCTCGTAGTCCATGCCGTCCTCGTACTGGAAGCCCTGGAAGCCCTTGACCCCCGCCTCCAGCAGGCGCGGCGCCAGGGCCATCAGGTTGCCGTCGCAGTGCCAGACCATCCGGACGGGGCTGCGGGCCAGGGGCGCCACCGCGCGCGCGAAGTGCGGCAGCCATATACGGTCCAGGCTTTCCGGGCTGGCCAGCGTCCCCCGCGAGTCCGCCAGGTCGAAGTCCAGGCGGATGTACGGGGGCAAGCCGTTTTCCACGATGGCCCGCGCCGTCGCGGCGTTCCGCAGCGCGCACAGGTCGGCCGTGAGGGACATCTCCCGCTCGATGACCTCCGGATACAGGGCCCAGGCCGAAAAGTAGTGCTCGTACCCGTACAGGCCGTACCGGAACACCGGAAAACCCGCCCAGCCGTAGGGCGCCTTCAGGATGTCCTGGCCCAGGCGCTCCTGGGCCGCGCGCTCGCCCTCCGCCACCCAGCCCGCCCAGGCCTCGGCGTCGAAGGCCGCCAGTTCGGCCTGGCGCTGGGGCAGCAGATGGGCCTCGATGTGCGCGGCCACCGCCTCGGGCGAGCCTATCCGCATGCCGTCCAGGACGATCTCGGCCGCGCCCGTGGTGGCCCCGCGGGCCGTCTCCGGGCCGTAGCCGTCCTGCCGCATGGAAAGGGGGTTGTCCCACAGCTGCTGGTCCACCATTCAGCACGACAGCGCGCGCTGCATGGCCATGTAGGCGGCCTCCGGCTCCCGGACGTAGCTGCCCTCCGGAAGGCCGGCCAGCCGGTCGATCATCCGGTGCTCCATGATGTTGGCTTCCCAGGCGGGTATCCCCCGCGCGGGCCGGCCCTCGATGGCGGCCAGGGCCAGTTCCTTGCCGTCCATTGTCCTCCCTGTCCCCTTTGGGTGGATTGCGCTATAATCCGCGGACCCCCTGGGCCCCCGGACCGCAAAGGATGCCCATGCCCCCCCCCTTCGTCAATGGCGAGCGCTGGCCGGACGCGGACGGGGCGCACATCAACGCCCACGGCGGCGGCCTGCTGCGCCACGACGGGCGCCTGTACTGGTTTGGCGAGCACAAGGTGGCCGGAACCGAGGGCAACCGCGCCATGACGGGCGTGTCCGTCTACGTGGCGGGCGACGGCCGCCGCTGGCGGAACGGCGGCATCGCCCTGGCCGTCCACGACGTGGCGGACGCCTTCTTGCGGCGGGGGGGGGGGCTCGCGGGGCCGCCGGGGGGGCGGGTGAGCTGCGTCTCCGCGACGGTGAAGCCCGTCGAGGTCACCGCGGTCACCTTGCCGAACGCCGCCCCGCCGAAGCCGCCGAACCCGCCGCGCGGGGCGCCGCTGGGCCGCCCGGACGGCCGCGCGCCCTGCGCCCGGCCGCCGCCGCCGGTGCCGGCCGTGCCGCCGGTCCCGCCGCCCGCGCCGCCGCGGAACCGGAACCCGCCGCCACCCGCGCCGCCACCCTGGCCGCCACCGAACCCGCCACCGAACCCGCCGCCGAACCCGCCGGTGCAGCTGCCGTCGCTGGATGCGGCCAGCACCGTCACGGTGGTGGCGGCCAGCGGGGTGGACGTGCTGGGCGTCGCGCCGGAGGAGGCGCCGTCCGCGGCCGGGGCGGCGACGGCCGTGACGCACGCGCCGACCTTGACGTCGGCGAGCGTGCCGGCGACCTCGTCGGTGATCTTGGTGGTGCCCGTCCAGGTGACGGCCGTCTGCGAGTCGGTGCTCTGCACCTGCGCCGTGGACCCGGTCACGGCCGCGACCTGGCCGGACGCCCCGGGGAACTGGCGCTGGGCCGGCGCGCCGGAGGGCGCGGCCGCGCTGGGGGCCGTGGCCTTCGGGGTCGCGTCGCCCGCCGACGCGCCGCCCGAGCACGCGCCGAGCGTGAGGGCGACGGCCAGGACCGTGCCGAGGACCCCGGCCGTGCGGAGGGAGGTGGTGTGGTTCATGGAAAGCTCCTTGCCGAGGGTGCGGACCCGGGTCACTCGGACCGCAGGGCGTCGATGGGGGCGAGCCGCGCGGCTCGCACGGCGGGGGAGACGCCGAAGACCAGGCCGATGGCGAGCGCGACGGCGATCGAGCCGACGACGGCCGCCGGGGACACGACGATCGAGGTGGACAGCAGCCTGGGCAGCACCTTGGCCGCCACGATGCCGAGCACCGCGCCGATCACGCCGCCCGCCAGCCCCAGCACGGACGCCTCCGTGAGGAACTGCCGCCGGATGGCCGTGGGCGGGGCGCCGAGCGCCTTGCGCAGGCCGATCTCGCGGGTCCGCTCGGTGACGGACACGAGCATGATGTTCATGACGCCGATGCCGCCGACCAGCAGGGACAGCGCCGCGATGCCCGTGAGCAGCACGGTGAGGGTGCGGTAGACGCTCGTGGCGGTGCTGACCAGGGCGTCCTGGCTGCTGACGGTGAAGTCGGCGCTCGACGCGCTCGTGATGCCGTGCAGGTTGAGCAGCAGCGCGGTGACCTCCTGGTCGGCCGCCGAGATCGTGTCGGTGGTGGTCGCCTTGACGTAGATCGTCGACACGGACGTGCGGCCCGACCCGCCGACCAGCTGGTTCTGCATGGTCGACAGCGGGATCACGGCGGTGTCGTCGAGGTTGTCGCTGGTGCTCGACCCGGCCGAGGCGAGCACGCCCACCACGGTGTACTCCGTGCCGGAGATGGTCACCGTGCGCCCGACGGCGAACGTCGTGCCGAACAGCTCGTTCGCGGTCTGGGTGCCCAGCACGATGTTGGTCGTCTGGCCCGTGACGTCGGCGTCCGTGAGGAACCGGCCCTGGAGCATGGTGCGCGAGCGCACGCCCCGCCACGACGGCGTGGTGCCCACCACGGTGGTGGTCCAGTTGTTGGTGCCCGCCGTCAGGCTCTCCGAGGAGCTGCGCTGCGGGGCGACGGCGGCGACGTCGGGCGCGACGGTCTTGGAACCGAGCGCGTCGGCGTCGGACACCGTGAGCGTGGTCGCCGAGCCGAAGCCGCCGCGCAGGCCCGCGGCCGACGTCGTCGAGCCGGGCGTGACGATGAGCAGGTTGGAGCCCAGCGAGCTGATCTGCGCGCTGACGTCCTTCTGCGTGCCCAGGCCCAGGCCGACCGTGAGGATCACGGCGGCGATGCCGATGAGGATGCCCAGCACCGTCAGCAGCGAGCGGGTCGCGTGCGACCGGATGGCCTGCCAGCCGGTGTGGAGGGTCTCGAGCCAGCTCATCGGGCGCCCCCGTCGGGGCCGACGGGCGCGAGGTGCGTCAGGGGCGTGGCGGCCGAGGGGCCGTCGGACTGGATGAGCCCGTCGAGCACGCGCACCACGCGGGCGGCGCGCTCGGCCACCTCCGCCTCGTGCGTGATGAGCACGACCGTGCGGCCCGAGGCGTGGAGCTCGTCGAAGAGGGCGAGGACGTCCTCCGTGGACGCCGAGTCCAGGTTTCCGGTCGGCTCGTCCGCGAGGATCATCGCGGGCGACCCGACCAGCGCGCGGGCGATCGCCACGCGCTGCTGCTGGCCGCCCGAGAGCTGGCCCGGACGGTTCTCGAGCCGGTCGCCCAGGCCCACGCGCTCCAGCGCCTCGACCGCCAGCGCCCGGCGCTCGGCCCGCGGCACGCCGCGGTAGACCAGCGGCAGCTCGACGTTGCGCCAGGCCGGCAGCGAGGGCAGCAGGTGGAACTGCTGGAAGACGAACCCGATCTGCAGGTTGCGCACGGCCGCCAGCTCGACCTCGTCGAGGTCGCCGACGTCGTGCCCGGTGAGCCGGTAGCTGCCCTCGGTGAGCACGTCCAGGCAGCCCAGCACGTGCATGAGGGTGGACTTGCCGGAGCCGGACGGGCCGATGACGGCCACGTACTCGCCCTCGTCGATGCGCAGGTCCACGCCGCGCAGCGCCTCGAAGCTCAGCGCCCCGGTGGTGTACGTCTTGCGGCCGCCGGTCATCTCGATCACGGGGGTGCCGCTCATCAGTTGCCCCCCGCGCCGCCGCCGAAGGAGCGGAACCCGGCACCGCCGGTGCGGGCGCCGCCCTGGCCGTTGCCGCCCTGCCCGCCGCCCTGGCCGCCGAAGCCGCCGAAGCCACCGCCGCCGGCGCCCCCGCCCGCGCCGCCGCCGAAGCCGCCGAACGGGTTGGTGCCCGTGCCGCCCGTGCCGCCGGTGCGGGTCACGGTGGTCTGCGTGTACTGCACCGTCTCGCCCTGGGTGAGGCCCGCCGTGATCTCGACCTCCTGGCCGTTGCGCTCGCCGACGGTCACCGTGGTGGGCGTCGCCTTGCCGCCCGTGCCGACGACGTCGACCGTCGTCGTGCCGTCCGCCGCCGTGGTGACCGCGGCGGCGGGGACGGAGAGGACGTTGCTGCGGCGCTCGTAGATGATCGCCGCGGTCACCGAGACGCCGTCGTGCAGGCCCTTGGGCGAGCCGGTGACGGCAACCGTGACGGGGTAGGTGACCGTGCCGCTGCTGGTGGACGGGAGCAGCGCGATCGCGGAGACCGTGCCGAACACCGTCTGGCTCAGGTCGGTGCCGGTGAGCTCGACCTGCTGGCCCACCTTGACGTTCGCGACGTCGTTCTCGGACACGTCGACCGAGACCTGCCAGGCGTTCGTGCCGACGACCACGAAGTCGGCCGAGGAGCTGCTGGTGCTCCCGCCGCCCGTCGAGCCGGTCGAGGCGCCCGTGCTCGCCCCGCCTGTCGAGGCCCCGCCGCCGTTGCTGCCGTTGCCGCCCGAGCCGCCCGAGGAGACCGTGTCGCCCACGGCGAGGTTGACCTCGGTGACCAGGCCCGCGTCGGGCGCCGTGAGCGTGGAGTCCGCGAGGTTGGCCGTGGCCGTGTCCTCGGCGGCCTGCGCCACCGCGACGGCCGCCTGACGGGCGGAGACCTGGGCCGCCGCGGCCGCGGAGCCGTCGTCGGCGCTCTGCGCCGAGGCGAGCTGGGCCTGCGCCGTGGCGAGGTTCGCCTTCGCGGTGGCCGCGGCGGCGTCCAGCTGGAGCGTGTCGATGGTGGCGAGCACCTGGCCCTTCGTGACCGTGTCGCCCGCCGCGACGTCCACCGCCGTGACCGTGCCCGACGCGGCGAAGCTCACGTCGTCCTGGACCGTCGGCGCCAGCGTGCCGGTGCTGCTGACCGACTTCTGGAACGTCGCCGTGCCGACGGTGGCGGTCGCCTTGGTGCTCTTGATCTGGAGGGTCGCCGCGTCAGCCGTCGACGTCGGCCGCATGACCAGCCACACCCCGAACGCCGGGGCGGCGACGATCGCCAGCGCGACCACGATGATGAGAACCTTGCCCCACGGGCGGGACCACGCCCGGCCCAGTCCCGAACGGGCGCCGTCGTCGCCGACCCGCGCCCTCCCGCCCGACGCCACACGGATGCGCTTCTGCGCGCGCTGCCTGCTCACGGCCGGAACGTATCCCCGCAGGCTGGGCCTTCGCCCCGAAGGACCCTGTGAGTGCCCTGTGTATTGCCGGGCGCCGGGTTTCGGTGCCCTCACCTGCGACGACGGCTACTGTGGCCGCCATGGGAACCCGGACGGAGAGGCCGTGAGAGGCGTTCCCCGCTGGGCGCTGGTCCCGGCCGTGCTGGGCGGGCTGCTGGTGCTGCTGCCGCTCGCCGCGCTGGCCGCCCGCGTGCCGTGGGGGCGGTTCTGGTCGCTGGTCACCAGCCAGTCGTCCGTCATCGCGCTGCTGCTGAGCCTGCGCACGTCCGCGGTGGCCACGGCGGCGTGCGTGCTGCTGGGCGTGCCGATGGCGCTCGTGCTGGCCAGGGCCCGGTTCCCTGGGCGGGGCCTGCTGCGCTCGCTGGTGCTGCTGCCCCTGGTGCTGCCGCCGGTCGTGGGCGGCATCGCGCTGCTCTACACGTTCGGGCGCCGGGGGCTGCTCGGGCACACGCTCCAGGTGCTGGGCGTGCAGGTGGCCTTCTCGACGACGGCGGTGGTGCTCGCCCAGACGTTCGTCGCCCTGCCGTTCCTCGTGGTGAGCCTCGAGGGGGCGCTGCGCACGGCGGGGGACCGGTACGAGGCGGTCGCCGCGACGCTCGGCGCCCGGCCCACCCGCGTGCTGCTGCGCGTGACGCTGCCCCTCGTGGCGCCCGCGCTGGGCTCCGGCACGGTGCTGGCGTTCGCCCGCGCGCTGGGGGAGTTCGGCGCGACGATCACGTTCGCCGGGTCCCTCCAGGGCGTCACCCGGACCCTGCCGCTGGAGATCTACCTGCAGCGCGAGGTCGACCCCGATGCGGCCGTCGCGCTCTCGCTGCTCCTCGTGGTGGTGGCGCTCGCCGTCATCGGGCTCGCCCGGCGCGACCGGAGCGAGCCATGACGCTCTCTTTCGCCGCCGCCGTGCCCGAGCGCGGCTTCGACGTCGCCCTCGAGGTGCCCGAGGGGCGCACCCTCGCGCTGCTCGGACCCAACGGCGCCGGCAAGTCCACGCTGCTCGAGTCGGCGGCGGGCCTGCTGCGACCGCACGACGCCCGCATCTCCGTCGGCGGCCGCGACCTCACCGTCACCGAGCGGGGCCGGACGCGGGTCTGGGTGCCGCCGCACGCGCGCGGCGTCGGGCTTCTCGCCCAGGACGCCCGCCTGTTCCCGCACCTCAGCGTGCTGGAGAACGTCGCGTTCGGACCGCGGGCCGCGGGCGTGCCGCGCGGGATCGCGCGCGAGGCGGCGCAGGGCCTGCTCGACGACGTCGGCGTCGGCGACCTGGCGGCCCGGCGCCCCCGCCAGCTCTCCGGCGGGCAGGCGCAGCGCGTTGCCATCGCCCGCGCCCTGGCCACCGACCCGGCTCTGGTGCTGCTCGACGAGCCGCTCGCCGCCCTCGACGCCGACGTCACGCCCGCCCTGCGCCATACGCTGCACCGCGTGCTGGCCGGGCGCACCGCCGTCGTCGCGACGCACGACGTGCTCGACGCGCTGCTGCTCGCCGACGACGTCGCGGTGCTCGACGGCGGCCGCGTGGTCGAGCACGGGCCGGCTCAGGAGGTGCTCACACGCCCGCGCAGCGCGTTCGCGGCGCGCGTCGCCGGGCTGGACGTGCTGGCCGGGACGTGGGACGGCGAGGCGCTGCGGACGGCGGCGGGAGAGCACGTGCGCGGCGTCCTGGAGGGCGAGCTCACGGTGGGCGACGTGGCCGTCGCGGCGTTCCGGCCGTCCGCCGTCGCCGTGCACCTGACGCCGGTCACGGGGTCGCCGCGCAACACGTGGGAGCGCACCGTGACCGCGCTGGAGCCGCAGGGCGACCTGGTGCGGGTGCGGTGCGGCGACCTCGCGGCCGACGTCACGCCTGCCTCCGTCGCCGAGCTGCGGCTCGCGCCCGGGCTGCCCGTCTTCCTGACCGTCAAGGCGGCCGAGGTGCGCGTCTACCCGCGCTGAGCGGCCAGCCACTCGTCGAAGGTCTGCCTGCCGAGCGTCGCGCCCGGGCCGGGCAGCAGCGTGCCGTCGCGGGCACCGCGGCCGAACCGTCCCGGGAACGGCACCTCGACCACCCGGGCGTGGTCGTGGTGGGCGGCCAGGTAGTGCCGTGCCAGCGTGGCGAGCGACTCCGGGCGCGGCCCGGCGAGCTCGGGCAGCAGCCCGGACGGCCCCGCCTCGGCGGCGGCCACCAGCACCGGGGCGGCCTCGGCCGCGGCCACGGGCTGCGCCACGGCCCTGGGCACCACCTGCAGGGGTCCGAACCGGCCCTGCTTGAGCAGCGGCGCCACGAGCTCGTGGAACTGCGTGGCCCGCAGGATCGACCAGCCGTCCGGCTGGGCCTGGAGCAGCCGCTCCTGGGCGGCCTTGCCGGCGTAGTAGCCGCCGTCCACGGTGGCGGCCCCGACGATCGAGATCGCCACGTGGTGGCCGACGCCCGTGGCCCGCTCCGCCGCCAGCAGGTTCCTGGTGACGGCCGTGAAGAACGCCGTCGAGGCCTTGGCCGACTGCGCCTTCATGTCGTTCGACAGGTCGATGACGGCGTCCACGCCCTCGAGCGCGGCGGCGAGCCCCGACCCGGTCGTCAGGTCGACGCCCGCAGACCTGGTCAGCAGCACGACGTCGTGCCCGGCGGCCGCGGCGGCCGCGGCGGTGGGCCTGCCCACGGTGCCGGTACCTCCGGCGACGGCGATCCTCATGCCGCCATCCTGCCCTCGTCCGGGCGGGACCCGCAGGTGGCGCGGCCAGGGCGGCTCAGGACTTCCGGGTCCAGTGGTCGCCCGACTTCTTGAACTCGTGCTTCACGGCGGCCCAGGCCACGCGGTAGGCGCGCTCCTCGCTGTGGTACTCCTCGGCGGCGGCGTCGTGCGCCTTGGCGAACGTCTCCTGTGCCTTGTGGCTGGAGCGCCGCAGCGTCGAGGGGAGCTCGCTGGTCCGGACCTCTCCGTTCTTGCCGACGATCGGCATGGTGGTGACACCTGACGCCGGCATACCTCGTGGTGCTAGGGTTCAAACCCCTAGAACCACAAGGTATGGGAGCGTGCTCGTGCACATCGACAAGGACCTCGTCGCGGCCTCCGCGACCCCGTTGGTCCTCGGCATCCTCGCGGACGGCGACCTGCACGGGTACGCCATCCTCAAGCGCGTCGGGGAGCTGTCCGGGGGCCGCATGCAGTGGACCGACGGCATGCTCTACCCGCTGCTGCACCGCCTGGAGCGCAACGGCTGGGTGTCGGCCGCGTGGGGCGTGTCCGACGCCGGCCGCAAGCGCAAGCACTACGCGCTGACGGCCGCGGGGCGCCAGGCGCTCGGCGAGCGGCAGGCCCAGTGGTCGGTGGTCGCCGACGCGCTGCGCCAGGTCTGGGACTCCCTCCAGGGCCCCGCCGCCGCGACGGAGGCCTGGGCATGAGCGCGCTCGAGACGCAGATCGACCAGTGGCGCCGCTGGGTCTCGGGCCGCGAGGCCATCACGTCCGACGACGTCGACGAGCTCGAGGACAACCTGCGCGGCCAGGTCGCCGACCTGCGGTCCGGCGGACTCGACGACGACGAGGCGTTCCTCGTCGCGGTCAAGCGCATGGGCAACCTCGACGACGTCTCGCGCGAGTTCGCCCGCGAGCACTCCGAGCGGCTCTGGAAGCAGCTCGTCCTGGTGCCGGAGGGTCCGCTCGACGGCGGCCGCTGGCGCGAGCTCTGGGTGCTGCTCGCCCTCGCTGCCGGTGCGGGCGTCGCGGTCAAGCTGCTGTTCGGCAGCGGCGACACCGGCGTGATCGGGCGGAACGTGGCCCTCGTGGTGCTGCCGTTCCTCGCCGCCTACTTCGGGTGGTCGCGGCGCCTGCCCGGCCGGGTCACGGGCGTGCTGGTCGGGGTCGCGGCGGTGCTGGCGCTCGCCCTCAACCTCTACCCGTTCGAGACCCTCGCCCACGGCGCCCCTGGCGCGACCATGCTGCTCGCGGCCACCCACGTCCCCGTGGTCCTGTGGCTGCTGCTCGGCGTCGCGTACACCGGCGGGGCGTGGCGCGACGCCGCCCGCCGCATGGACTTCGTGCGGTTCACGGGCGAGCTGCTCATCTACTTCGTGCTCATCGCCCTGGGCGGCGCCGTGCTGGTGGGGCTGACGTACTCGACGTTCAACCTGGTCGGGGTCGACGTGTCACGCGCGTTCGACGGCTGGGTCATGCCGTTCGCGGTGCCCGGGGCGTTCCTCGTGTCCGCCTGGCTGGTCGAGGCGAAGAAGAACGTCGTCGAGAACATGGCGCCCGTGCTCACGCGGGTCTTCACGCCCCTGACGCTCGCACTCCTCGTCGCGGCGTTCGTCGCGCTGGTGACCGGCGGGCCGCTGGCCGCCGTGGACCGCAACCTGCTGATCCTCATGGACGCGATCCTGGTGCTGGTGCTCGCGCTGCTGCTCTACTCGTTCAGCGCCCGCGACCCGCTCGCGCCGGGCAGGCCGTTCGACTGGCTGCAGCTCGCGCTCGTCGTCGCGGCGTTCGCGGTCGACGTCGTCGCGCTCACCGCGATGGTCACGCGCATCGCCGACGCCGGGTGGACGGCCAACAAGACCGCCGCGCTGGGGCTCAACGTGGCGCTGCTCGTGCACCTGGTGTGGACCGGCGCGCTGCTGTCCCGGTTCCTGCGCGCGCGGGGCACGTTCGCCGCCGTCGAGCGGTGGCAGACGCGCTACCTGCCCGTCTACGCCGTGTGGGCGGCCGTGGTGGTGCTGGTGTTCCCGCCGGTGTTCGACTTCGCGTGAGTGGTCTCGACGGGCTCAACCACCGGTGACGGTCAGCTCCGCCGGCACCCCCGCGAACCGCCCGAACCGCTCGACCTCGGCCTCCAGCGCCGCGCCGACGCGCCGCGTGACCGGCTCCGGAGCCGTCACCTCGACGGTCACCTGCCCGCCCCGCTCGGTGCGCTTCCACGACCCGGCCAGCGCGCCGTCCACCAGCAGCAGCCCGGCCGCCCGCAGCACGGCGTCCGTGCCGTACGGGCCCCAGTCGCCGGGGTCGCGGCGGTAGCTCAGCACCTCGTCGTAGTTGGGGATCAGCAGGGCCGCGGGCACCTCGGCCGGCTCGGGGGCGGTGTCCGCGTCGGCGAACAGCTCGACGCCGGCGACCTCGACCGGCCGCGGGTCGGCGAGCCGGAACGCGCGTCGGGCCGTGCTGAGCGTCGTGCCCGCCCACCATGCGAGGTCCTGCGGCGTGGCCGGGCCGTGCCCGCGCAGGTACGTGCGCGCGAGCCACGCCAGCCTCTCGTCGGGCGTGCGGTCCGGCTCCGGCAGGTCGAGCGCGCGGTAGGTGCCCTGCCGGCCGCGCGCGGGCCCGGAGCCGATCGCGCCCCGCAGCTCGGCCTCCATGAGCACGAACGCCAGCGGGGTCGTCAGCCACGCGCCGGTGGGCCCGTGCAGGCCGGCGTCCTCCAGGTGTGTGACGACGTCGGCCCTGGTCAGCGGGCCGTGGGTGCGCACCGCCTCGACGGCGACGTCGGCGGCCGCGTGCCGCGCGGCGGGGGAGAGGCTGGACACGCGCTCGCCGGCGTCGAGCGACCGGCGCACCCGGTCGGCGCTCACGGCGAGCAGGTCGGGCAGGTCGTCGGCCAGCACGTAGTGCCAGGTGGGGCGCAGCACGTGCGTGCGCACGAACGCGCCGGCGTCGAGCTCGGCGGACAGCTCCGCGCGCGTGCGCCCGCTGCGCATCGAGAGCGCCCACAGCGACATCTCGGGCAGCTGCGCCTGCACGGCCCCCAGGTGGGTGACCACGGCGGCGCCGTCAGGGAGCGGGTTGCCGGCGAGGCGCTGGGAGGCGAGCCGGAGCGGCAGGAGCGAGGCCTTCACAGGGACGACCTTGGCACGGGTGGTCGTTTCGACAAGCTGGTCTCGACGCGCTCGACCACCGAGAGCCCGTCGAGACCCCGCTACGCCAGCGACACCAGGTCGCGGTACGTCTCGCTCCAGAGGTCCTCGTCGCCGTCCGGGAGCAGCAGCACGCGCTCCGGGTTGAGCGCGTCGACGGCGCCGTCGTCGTGCGTGACCATGACGATCGCGCCCTCGTAGGTGTGCAGGGCGCCCAGGATCTCGGCGCGCGACGCCGGGTCCAGGTTGTTGGTCGGCTCGTCGAGCAGCAGCACGTTGGCCGACGACACCACGAGCGTCGCCAGGGCCAGGCGGGTCTTCTCGCCGCCCGAGAGCACGCTGGTCGGCTTGTCGGCGTCGTCACCCGAGAACAGGAACGAGCCCAGCACGGACCGCACCTCGGTGTCGCTGAGGTCGGGGGCCGCGTGGCGCAGGTTCTCGACCACGGTCACGTTCATGTCGAGCGTGTCGTGCTCCTGGGCGTAGTAGCCCAGCTTGAGGCCGTGGCCGGGCTGGACCTCGCCCGTGTCGGGCTGCTCGACGCCCGCAAGGATGCGTAGCATCGTCGTCTTGCCCGCGCCGTTGAGGCCCAGGATCACCACGCGCGACCCGCGGTCGATCGCCAGGTCCACGCCCGTGAACACCTCGAGCGAGCCGTACGACTTCGACAGGTCCTTGCCCGTGAGCGGCGTCTTGCCCGACGGCGCCGGCTTCGGGAACCGCAGCTTGGCCACGCGGTCCGCCTGGCGCACGCCCTCCAGGCCGCCCACCAGTGTCTCCGCGCGACGGATCATGTTCTGGGCGGCCACGGCCTTGGTGGCCTTGGCGCGCATCTTCTCGGCCTGCGCCATGAGCGCGGAGGCCTTCTTCTCGGCGTTGGCGCGCTCGCGGCGGCGGCGCTTCTCGTCCTGCTCGCGCTGCTCCAGGTACTTGTCCCAGCCCAGGTTGTACTGGTCCAGCTCGCCGCGGTTGGCGTCCAGGTGCCACACCTTGTTGACGGTGTCGGCGAGCAGCTCGACCGAGTGGCTGATCACCACGAACCCGCCCGGGTACGTCTTGAGGTAGTCGCGCAGCCAGATGATCGAGTCGGCGTCCAGGTGGTTGGTCGGCTCGTCGAGCAGCAGCGTGTCGACGCCGCTGAACAGGATGCGCGCCAGCTCCACGCGGCGGCGCTGGCCGCCCGAGAGGGTGCGCAGCGGCTGGCCGAGGATGCGCGCGTCGAGGCCCAGGTTGCTGGTGATGCGGTGCGCCTCGGACTCGGCGGCGTACCCGCCGGCGGCGAGGAACCGGGCCTCGAGCTTGGGGTAGCGGTCCAGGGCGGCCGCCATGACGTCGGGGTCGGGCGACGACATCTTCGTCTCCGTCTCCCGCATCGTCTTGACCAGGTAGTCGAGCCCGCGGGCGGAGAGCACGCGGTCCATCGCGACGACCTCGACGTCGCCCGTGCGCGGGTCCTGCGGCAGGTAGCCGACCTCGGAGGAGCGGGTGATCTGCCCGCCCGTCGGCTGGGTCTCCCCGGCGAGCGTCTTGGTGAGGGTGGTCTTGCCGGCGCCGTTGCGGCCCACCAGGCCGATGCGGTCGCCGGGGGCGATGCGGAAGGTCGCCGCGTTCAGCAGGACGCGGGCGCCGATGCGCAGCTCGACGCCGTGGGCGGTGATCACGATGGGGGACCTTCGGTCGGGGGTGCAGGGATGGCCGGCCTCGGCGACGGCCCGAGCAGTCTACCGGGGCGCGCGGGGGCGATGTCCGGCGCCTACCGTGGATCCATGACCTTCACGGAGGGTGGGAAGTTCGAGGGCGGCCGCGTCAAGAAGGCTGGGGGCGGCGCGCGCACCGGCGTCATCGCTGGTGGCGGTATCGGCGCCGTGATCGTGGCCCTGCTCGCGATGTTCTTCGGCAACGGCGGCGACCTCGGCCAGCTCACGGGCGCGCTGCCCGGCGGCGACGCGGGCACGGACCAGAACACGGGCGGCAGCGTCGGCGAGTGCACCGCGGAGCAGGCGAACACCGACCTCCAGTGCGGGCTGTCGGCGACGGTGCAGTCGCTCGACGCGTACTGGCAGGACGCCCTGCCGCAGCAGGCGAACGTCCAGCTCACCCTGCCCGAGGTGGTCAGCTTCGACGGCCAGACCGACACCGGCTGCGGCCCGGCCAGCGCCGACACGGGCCCGTTCTACTGCCCGCCCGACCAGACCATCTACATCGACGTGTCGTTCTACCAGCAGCTCGTCACGCAGTTCGGCTCGTCCGGCGGCCCGCTGGCCCGCGAGTACGTCGTCGCGCACGAGTACGGGCACCACATCGAGAACCTCGTCGGCGCGATGGACCAGGCGAACCGGGGCGGCAGCGGCGCGACGTCGGACTCCGTGCGCATCGAGCTCGAGGCCGACTGCTTCGCCGGCATGTGGGCGGCGCACGCCGCCACCACCAAGGACCCGGACACGGGCGTGACGTTCCTCGAGCCGCTCACGCAGCAGGACCTCAAGGACGCCCTGTCGGCCGCGCAGTCGGTGGGCGACGACCACATCCAGCAGCAGGCCACGGGCCGGATCAACCCCGACCTGTTCACGCACGGCACGTCCGCGCAGCGCGAGCGCTGGTTCTCCGTGGGCTACGACGGCGGCACGCTCAGCTCGTGCGACGTGCTGCACGCCGCCCGGCTCTGAGCGGGTCAGTCCTCGTCGTCGTAGCCGAGCAGCGCGTCCTCGGCCTCTTCGTCGGTCTCGCGGCGCTTGCGCGGCGTGCGCGCCCGGCGCGTGCCGTCCTCGCCCGAGGCGAGCAGCAGGTCGCCCGCGGTGGGCTCGGTGCCGCGCGTCTCGCGGCGCCACAGCACGATGTACCCGCCGATGGCGCCGGCGGCGAACACGCACCACTGGAACGTGTACGACAGGTGCGAGCCCGGGTCGAGGTCCGGCGCCGCGAGCGGCTCGAGCGACTGCGCGGGCGCGGGCACCTCGGTGCGCAGCTGCCCGTAGGCGCCCACCGTCCTGCCCTGGGCCCAGGCGGCCCCGTCGGGCCCGGCGGCGAGCACCTGCCTGGTGGAGATCGCCTGCACCTGCCCGGGGGGAGCGCCGCCCGACGACGCCGGCTCGTCGGCCCGCAGCGTCACCGTGACGGTGACCTCGCCGGCCGGGGGAGCGGGGATGGAGGCGGGCCGGTCGGAGCTGCCGTCGCCCACCTCGATGAACCCGCGGTCCACGACGACCACGGTGCCGTCGTCCGTCACGAACGGCACCAGCACGTGCCAGCCCGGGGCGCCCGTCACGGGACGGTTGCGCAGCAGCACCGTGTCGTCCGGGCGGTAGGTGCCCGTCATCGTCACGGGCCGCCACTCCTCGTGGGCCGCGAGCACCGAGCCCGGGCCGGGCAGCAGCTCGCCGACGGCCACGGGCTCGGCGCCGAAGTTCGTGTTGACGAGGGTGATCTGCTCCTCGCGGCTCGTGTACCGGTGCCACTGCCAGACGGCCGCCAGGACGCACAGCGCCGCGACCAGGACGGCCCCCAGCCCGAGCGTGACCCACTGGCGGGTGGTGCGCTGCGGCGCCGTCGTGCCGGGAGCGGCGCCCCGCGTGGTGGCGGCCGTCACCGCTGCGCGTCCGGGGCGAAGCGCTCGAGCTCGCCGACGGGGACCACCTGCTGGAGGAACCCGCGCAGACCCAGGAACTCCTCGAGGTGGGCGCGGTGGTCGTCGCAGGCGAGCCACACCTTGCGGCGCTCCGGGGTGTGGATCTTCGGGTTGTTCCACAGCAGGCCCCACACGGCCTCCGCGCGGCACCCCTTGCCGGAGCAGACGAGCTCGCCCTCGGCGACGGGGTCGGCGGTGGACAGGGGGTTCATCGGTCCTCCTCGGGACGCCCCGGCTCCGGGGGCGCCGCGTCGTGATCCGTGCGGTCCTGGTGCTGCGAGCGGTCCGGGCCGTCGGTCTCGTCGTCGGCGGGGTCGTCGACCTGCTCGACGACGGTCGCACCCTCGGCCAGCGGCGGCAGCTCGCGTGGCGCCTGCGGCACCATCGGCGACGTGTCGTACTCGACCTTGTCGCGGCCCGCGTTGACCAGGATCACAGCGATGTACGGGAGCACGATGGCGATCGCGACCAGCGTCCAGCGCAGCCAGCCCGAGGCGAGGTAGGCGCCCCAGAAGCACACGACGCGGAACCCCATCTGCAGGAAGTACCGGTGCAGACGGCGGGCCTGGTCGTCGGCCAGGGGCTCGGGTGCGCTCGTGATCGAGGGCACCTGGTCGTCCCGCCGGCGGGCGGGGGGATGCGGCGTCGCCGCGGAGGTGCTCACCTCGTCAGTCTACGAGCGCCTGCTGATGGTCCGGACGCCGCCATCGCGTTGTAGAAAACCGACAAGCACGGGCGCCGATGCGGTCCCGGACGTGCGCATCGGCGCCGCGGCGCGCGGGATAAGTTCGAGGACGGCCCACGATCCGTCGAAAGGAACCCTTGTGAGCAACCCCCGCGTCGTCGTCGTGACCGGTGCGTCCCGCGGCATCGGCCAGGCGATCGCCGAGGCCTTCGTCGCGAACGGCGACACCGTCGCCGCGCTCTCCCGGACCGGCGAGGCGCCCGAGGGTGTCCAGGGCTACGCCGCCGACGTCGCCGACGCGGCCGCCGTCGACGCCGCCTTCACGGCCATCGAGAAGGACCTCGGCCCGGTCGAGGTGCTCGTGGCCAACGCCGGCCTCACGCGCGATGGGCTGCTCATGCGCATGTCCGACGAGGACTTCGACACGGTCGTCGACGTCAACCTCAAGGGCACGTTCCACGTCGTGCGCCGCGCCTCCAAGGGCATGATCCGCCTGCGCCGCGGCCGCATCGTGATGATCGGCTCCGTCGTCGGCCTCTACGGCGGCTCGGGCCAGGTCAACTACTCCGCGTCCAAGGCCGCCCTCGTGGGCATGGCCCGCTCGATCACGCGCGAGCTCGGCGGCCGCGGCATCACCGCGAACGTCGTCGCGCCGGGGTTCATCGAGACGCAGATGACGGCCGTGCTCCCCGACGACACGCAGAAGGCCTACAAGGCCGCCATCCCCGCCGCCCGCTTCGGCCAGGTCGAGGAGGTGGCCGGCGTGGTCCGATTCCTCGCGTCCGACGCCGCCGCGTACGTCTCCGGGGCAGTGATCCCGGTCGACGGCGGCCTCGGCATGGGCCACTGAACGCTCGCGTTCGCGTACTGTCTCCCACCAGAACTTCCGGAAGGTCACCATGGGTCTGCTCGACGGCAAGAAGCTCCTCATCACCGGGGTGCTGACCGACTCCTCGATCGCGTTCCACGCCGCGCGCCTCGCGCAGCAGGAGGGCGCGCAGGTCGTGCTCTCCTCGTTCGGCCGCCAGGCCAAGCTCACGGCCGCGTTCTCCAAGCGCCTGCCCGTCGAGGCCCCCGTCGTCCAGCTCGACGTGACGTCGCAGGAGGACCTCGACGGGCTCGCCGACGCCGTGCGCGCCGCGGGCCTCGACAGCCTCGACGGCGTGGTGCACTCGATCGGGTTCGCCCCGCAGTCCGTCATGGGCGGCAACTTCCTCGCCGGCGGGTGGGACGACGTCGCCACCGCCGTGCAGGTCTCCGCGTTCTCGTACAAGTCGCTCGCCGTGGCGGCCAAGCCGCTCATGTCGAACGGCGGCGCCGTCGTCGGCCTGACCTTCGACGCGCAGTTCGCCTGGCCGGTCTACGACTGGATGGGCGTGGCGAAGGCCGGCCTCGAGGCCGTCAACCGCTACCTGGCCCGCGACCTGGGCCCGGACGGCATCCGCGCCAACCTGGTGTCCGCCGGCCCGATCCGTACCACCGCCGCGAAGTCGATCCCCGGCTTCGCGACCATGGAGGAGGCGTGGCCGACCCGGGCGCCCCTCGGCTGGGACCTCACGACGGCGGAGCCCGCGGCGCGTGCCGTGGTCGCGCTGCTGTCCGACTGGTTCCCTGCCACGACCGGTGAGATCGTGCACGTCGACGGCGGCGTGCACGTCATGGGGCAGTAAGGCCCCCAGAGCACCTTGGAGGGGACGATGACCCGCAGGCTCGTGCTCCTGCGTCACGCGAAGGCTGAGCCTGGCCGGGACAAGCTCCCGGACGTGCTGCGTCCCCTCGCGACCAACGGTCGCAAGCAGGCGGGCGGGGTCGGCAAGGCGTTCGCGTCGGCCGGCCTCGTCCCCGACCTGGCGCTCGTCTCGACGGCGCTGCGCACCCGGCAGACGTGGGAGCTCCTGGCGGCGGGCCTCAAGCCGGCCGTCACGGAGCTCCAGCTGCACGAGGAGCTGTACGAGGCGTCGGTGGCCGACGTCCTGGCGCTCGTGCGGGCCGTCGGCGACGGCGCGTCCACGGTGCTGGTGGTCGGGCACGAGCCCACGATGGCGGCCACGGCCGCGCACCTCGCGGGACCGGGGTCGGACGAGTCGGCGCTCGCGCAGGTGCGCGTGGGCGTGCCGACGGCGTCGTACTCGATCCTGGAGTCCGACGACGACTGGCCTGCCTGGGGCCGCTCAATGGCCCGCCTGCTCACGGTGGCCCGCCCGAAGTAGCCGCGTGCCCTCGCAGACAAAAGACGTTGTGGGTCCCTGGGACTCCGGTCATCAGGCCTGATAACCGGAGTCCCAGGGACCCACAACGTTGGGTGCTGAGCGCTCAGCGGGGCTGGGGGAGCGGGGCGTCCAGCAGGTCCAGCACCTCGGTCAGGGCGTTCTCGATCGCGTGGTCGGCCTGGTCGCGCACCACGGGCTTGGCCCGGTAGGCGACGCCGATGCCCGCCGTCGCGAGCATGTCCAGGTCGTTGGCGCCGTCGCCGACGGCCACCGTGTCGGCCAGGTCCACGCCCTCCTCGGCCGCCCACGCGCGCAGCGTCTGGGCCTTGACCGTGCGGTCCACCACCGTGCCGACCGTGCGGCCCGTGAGCACGCCGTCGACGATCTCCAGGCGGTTGGCCCGCACGTGCGTGATGCCGAGCGACTCCGCGATCGGCCCCACGATCTCCTCGAACCCGCCCGAGACGAGCCCGAAGGCCCAGCCGCGCCGATGGCACTCGGCCACCAGCGCGGCTGCGCCCGGCGACAGCTCCACGGCCTCGCGCACCGCGTCGAGCGCCGACGCCGGCACCCCCGCCAGGGTGGCCACCCGCTCGCGCAGGGACTCGGCGAAGTCGAGCTCGCCGCGCATGGCCCGCTCGGTCACGGCCGCGACCAGGTCGCGCGTGCCGGCGTGCTCGGCGATGAGCTCGATCACCTCCTGCTGGATGAACGTGGAGTCGACGTCGGTGACGACAAGGCGTCGGGGGAGAGCGTGGGTCACGTGACGATTGTGCCCTTTGGCACGACCGTGATGCCCGACTCGGTCACGGTGAAGCCGCGCGCGCGGTCCTCCTCGTGGTCCACGCCGATCCGCGCGCGCTCGCCCACGACGACGTTCTTGTCGATGACGGCGCGGTGGACCTGCGCGTGGCGGTGCACCTGGACGTCGTCCATGAGCACCGCGTTGGTGACCGTCGCCCACGAGTGCAGGTACACGCCGGGGGACAGGATCGACCCCGCGACGGTCGCGCCCGAGACGAGCACGCCGGGCGAGACGATCGAGTCGGCCGCGTGGCCCAGTCGACCCGGGCCGGCGTGCACGAACTTGGCCGGCGGCAGGCCGATGTAGCCGGTGAACAGGGGCCACTCGTCGTTGTACAGGTTGAACACGGGCTGCACCGCGATGAGGTCCTTGTTCGCCTCGAAGTAGGCGTCCATGGTGCCCACGTCGCGCCAGTAGTCGCGGTCGCGGTCCGTGCTGCCCGGCACGTCGTTGCGGATGAAGTCGTACACGCCCGCGGTGCCCTGCTCGACGAACGCCGGGATGATGTCGCCGCCCATGTCGTGGCGCGACGTCGGGTCGGCGGCGTCACGCGTGACGGCCTCGACGAGCGCGTCGGCGTCGAACACGTAGTTGCCCATGGAGGCCAGGACCTCCTGCGGCGAGTCCGGCAGGCCGACGGGGTTGGTCGGCTTCTCCAGGAACTCGCGGATGCGCGTCGTGTCGCTGGGGTCGACGTCGATGACGCCGAACTCGTTCGCGAGCGCGATCGGCTGGCGGATCGCCGCGACGGTGGCCCGGGCACCGGACTCGATGTGCGCGGCGACCATCTGCGAGAAGTCCATGCGGTACACGTGGTCGGCGCCGACGACGACGACGATGTCCGGACGGTCGTCCTCGATGATGTTGAGGCACTGGTAGATGGCGTCCGCGCTGCCGAGGTACCAGTGCTTGCCGACGCGCTGCTGGGCAGGCACCGACGACACGTAGTTGCCGAGCAGCGGTGACATCCGCCAGGTCTTGGAGATGTGCTTGTCGAGCGAGTGCGACTTGTACTGAGTCAGCACGACGACGCGCAGGAAGCCGGAGTTGATGATGTTGGAGAGCGCGAAGTCGATGAGGCGATAGATCCCGCCGAACGGCACCGCGGGCTTCGCCCGGTGCGCCGTCAGCGGCATCAGCCTCTTGCCCTCGCCACCGGCCAGGACGATTGCGAGTACGCGGGGGTTGGACGCCATGGCCCGACCCTATGGCCGTTGACGGTCTCATGCGCTGTCAGGCCGCGACGTTTCCATAGCGTGGCGTCCGACGTGTCGCCTACGGTGTGCCGTGTGACCGAGAACCACGGCGCCGCTTCGTCGCGCCCGCGCATCGACCTGCTCACCCGCGAGTTCCCGCCGCACGTCTACGGCGGTGCGGGAGTCCACGTCGCCGAGCTCTCCGCGGTGCTGAAGCCCCACGCGGACGTGCGTGTCCGCGCCTTCGACGGGCCCCGCGGCCCCGAGGCCGAGGCCGAGGGGATCTTCGGCTACGACGTGCCCGACACGCTCCGCTCCGCCAACCCGGCGCTCTCGACGCTCGGCGTCGACCTGCAGATGGCGAACGACGTCGCCGGCGCCGACCTGGTCCACTCCCACACCTGGTACGCCAACATGGCGGGCCACCTCGGCGGCCTGCTGCACGGCATCCCGCACGTCATCTCCGCGCACTCGCTCGAGCCCATGCGCCCGTGGAAGGCCGAGCAGCTCGGCGGCGGCTACGCCATCTCCTCCTGGGCCGAGAAGACCGCCTACCTGGGCGCGGCGGGCATCATCGCCGTCTCGGGCGGCATGCGCGCCGACATCCTGCGCAGCTACCCCGAGCTCGACCCGGCAAAGGTGCACGTGGTGCACAACGGCATCGACCTGTCCGGCTGGGTGCGCCCCGCCGAGACGGGCCCCGAGGCCGACGCCGCGCGTGCGACCGTCGAGCGGCTGGGCATCGACCCGCGGAAGCAGTCGGTCGTGTTCGTCGGCCGCATCACGCGGCAGAAGGGCCTGCCGTACCTGCTGCGCGCGGCCGAGGCGCTGCCGCACGACGTCCAGCTGGTCCTGTGCGCCGGCGCCCCCGACACCCCGGAGATCATGGCCGAGGTCAAGTCGCTGGTGGCGAACCTGCGCGAGCTGCGCGGCGGCGGCCCGCACGACGACGCCGGCGTCATCTGGATCGAGGAGATGCTGCCCCGCCCGGAGCTCATCGCCGTGCTCGCGGCCAGCACGCTGTTCGTGTGCCCGTCGGTCTACGAGCCGCTGGGCATCGTCAACCTCGAGGCCATGGCCGTGGGCCTGCCCGTGGTCGCCTCCGCGACGGGCGGCATCCCCGAGGTCGTGGCCGACGACGTCACCGGCGTGCTGGTGCCGATCGAGCAGGTGCAGGACGGCACGGGCACCCCTCTCGACCCGCAGCAGTACGTCTCCGACCTCTCGGACGCGATGCTGCGCGTGCTCGCCGACCCGCAGCGTGCCGCCGACATGGGCGCGGCGGGCCGCAAGCGCGCCGAGGACCACTTCGCGTGGTCGGCCATCGCCGAGCGGACCATGGCGGTCTACCGCCAGGTGCTGGCGGGCTGAGCGACCTCGCCGGTCGAGCCTGTCGAGACCACCCCGGTCCGTGGTCTCGGCAGGCTCAGCCTCTGAGCGACCGCCCGTACGTCGCCGCGGCGAGGGCGTGGCGGGCCGTGCGCTCCACCTCGCGCAGCGCCGTCGAGCGCTGGTCGACCTGCCAGATGTTGACGGCGCCGCCGTCGTCGTCCGTGGCGAGGTCGACGATCGCCAGCAGCCGCGTGGCGAGCTGGAGCACGCGGGCTCGCCGCCCGTCCAGGGGCGGCACCGGCCAGGCGTCGGTCGACGTGCGGCGCACCTTCTCGATGGCGTCGGCGGCGTCGTCGCGCCAGCGCGCCACGTCGAGCTGGTCGAGCGCCTCCGTGGCGGTGATGAGGGAGGTGCGCAGCTCGCGCTCGGCGTCGGCGAGCGAGCCGAGCGCCCCCGCGACCGCCGTCGACCACGACGGCACCTCGACCGCCTCCCATGCGACCAGGTGGCCCGGTTCCAGCGCGCTGCCGAACTGCGTCACGCGCGGCACCACCACCCACGACCCGGCCGACGTCGCGACGGCGAGGCACTCGCCCGCCTCCGTCGCGGCCGCGGACGCCGCCGCCGGGACGCCCGCCGGGTCGCCCGGGGCGGGCGCGAGCGCCACCACCTCCCGCGGCCCGCGCGACCAGGCGGCCACGAGGTCCTTGAGGCTCGCCGCCTCCGGCCCGAAGCCCGGCAGCCCCGTGACGGTGTGGGGCTCGTCGTCGCCCTGCACGCACCGGACGACGACGCCGGGGGAGACGGTCTCGGCCTGCAACCAGAGCGCCAGGACCGCCGAACGGGGCAGACCGGCCGGGTCGGACGCGGGGTTCACCAGCACCGCGTCAGCGTACCTATAGGGTCAGGCGCATGAGCTGGGTTCTCGACCTGCAAGGCGTCACCGTGCGACGCGGCACCACGACCATCCTCGACGCGCTGGACTGGCAGGTGGAGGAGGGCGAGCGCTGGATCGTGCTCGGCCCCAACGGCGCCGGCAAGACGACCCTCATGCAGATCGCGTCGACGCGCATGCACCCGACGTCGGGCACGGCGCAGATCCTCGGCGAGACCCTCGGCAAGGTCGACGTGTTCGAGCTGCGGCCGCGCGTGGGCCTGGCGTCCGCCGCGCTGGCGGAGCAGATCCCGGCCGGCGAGCTGGTGCGCGACGTCGTCGTGACCGCCGCCTACGGCGTGACGGGCCGCTGGAACGAGCAGTACGAGGACCTCGACGTGGCGCGGGCCGCCCAGCTGCTGCGCGCGTTCCAGGTCGACACCCTGGCGGAGCGCACCTACGGCACGCTGTCGGAGGGCGAGCGCAAGCGCGTGCAGATCGCCCGCGCGCTCATGACCGACCCGGAGCTGCTGATCCTCGACGAGCCGGGCGCGGGCCTCGACCTGGGCGGCCGCGAGGAGCTGGTGGGCGCGCTGAGCGAGCTCGCGGACGACCCGGCCTCCCCGGTGCTGGTGCTCGTGACGCACCACGTCGAGGAGATCCCGCCGGGGTTCACGCACATGCTGCTGCTCGGCCCGCACGGCAAGGTGCAGGCCGCGGGCAAGCTGGAGGACGTGCTCACCTCCGAGAACCTGTCGGCGGCGTTCGGCGTGAACCTGCTGGTGGCGCACGGTGGCGGGCGCTGGCTCGCCCGTGCCGCGCGGCCCGCGACGGCGGGCGCCGGGCGGCACTGACACGCGGGGTGCGTCAGTGCGTCCTCTAGGCACGCACCCCCGCCCCGGGTAAAATCCCGGTAAAAGGCAGTGGTTGGCCAGCCGTGGGAACGGCTCGTCGAAGGGGTCACGATGGACTGGCTGTGGTGGGTCGCGGTGGCGTTCGCGCTGGCGATCGTGGAGATCTGGGTTCTCGACGTCGTCGTGCTGATGCTCATCGGAGGCGCGCTCGCCGGCGCGCTCGCGGCGGCGCTCGGCGCCGACCTCTGGGTCCAGGTCGTGATCGCGTGCGTCGTGGCCGCCCTGCTCGTCGGCACCCTGCGGCCCTGGCTGCTGAAGAACCTGCGCAAGCGGCGGCCGCTGGCCGAGACGAACGCGGCCGCGCACGTCGGCCGCACCGCCGTCGTCGTGGCACCCGTGACCGAGGGTGGCGGGCGCATCAAGCTGATGGGCGAGGTCTGGACGGCCCGCCTCGAGGAGGACGGGCACCCGGGGTCACCCACCCTGCCGGTCGGTCTCGAGGTCAAGGTGCTGCGGATCGACGGCGCGACCGCCGTCGTGGCCCCGGTCCCCGCCGAGGGCGGGGCCGGGTCGTCGACGGGGACACCCAGCCCGACCGTGGCGTGACGGCCGGTCGACGCACGCGCGCACCGGCTCAACAGCTTCCGGGCCACCGGGCCCGGAGTGACGAGGAGAACTGACGTGGACAATGCTTCCCCGGGCACGATCGTCGGCTACATCGTCCTGATCGTCGTGGTGATCTTCCTGATCACCGCGCTGCTCAGGACGATCCGGATCGTTCCCCAGGCGACCGCGCTCATCATCGAGCGCCTCGGTCGCTACCAGAAGACGTTCGAGCCGGGCCTGCACTGGCTCGTTCCTTTCGTGGACCGCGTGCGCGCCGGCGTCGACCTGCGCGAGCAGGTCGTGTCGTTCCCGCCGCAGCCGGTGATCACGTCCGACAACCTGGTCGTGTCGATCGACACCGTCATCTACTTCCAGGTCACCGACCCCAAGTCGGCGGTCTACGAGATCGCGAACTACATCACCGGTATCGAGCAGCTCACGGTCACCACGCTGCGTAACGTGGTCGGCTCCATGGACCTCGAGCAGACGCTGACCAGCCGTGACCAGATCAACGGCCAGCTGCGCGGCGTGCTCGACGAGGCGACCGGCCGCTGGGGCGTGCGCGTCAACCGCGTCGAGCTCAAGTCGATCGACCCGCCCGCCTCGGTGCAGGGCTCGATGGAGCAGCAGATGCGCGCCGAGCGTGACCGCCGCGCCGCGATCCTCACCGCCGAGGGTGTCAAGCAGTCGCAGATCCTCACGGCGGAGGGCGAGAAGCAGTCGGCCATCCTCCGCGCCGAGGGTGACGCGCAGTCCCGCGTGCTCCGCGCCGAGGGTGAGGCGCGAGCCATCCTCCAGGTGTTCGACGCCATCCACACGGGCGACGCCGACCCCAAGCTGCTGGCCTACCAGTACCTGCAGATGCTGCCGCAGGTCGCCAACGGCACGGCCTCGAAGCTGTGGGTGGTCCCCACGGAGTTCACGGCTGCCCTGGGCGCGATCTCGAAGGGCTTCGGCGGCTCGGGCATCCCCGGCGTGCCGGGTGCCCCGGTCAGCGGGCCCGAGGAGGAGGAGTCCGACGCGACCAAGGCGCTGCGCAAGGAACGTATGAAGGAGATGGGCGGCGCTGCGCTCGCCAACGCGGCCGAGGCGCTGCGCGAGGCGCAGCGTCAGTCCGAGGCGGCGACGGCCGACGCCACGGCGTCGGGCACCCGCTCCGGCCTGCCGTTCGACCCGTCGCACGAGGCGGGCCAGCACCCGGGCGAGCCCCCGGCGCCGCTGCCCCCGACCCCCGCGACGGAGCCGACGGTCGAGCCGACCACGGACCCGGAGGCCTGACACCCGGGCCGTCCGCCACCCGGCCGACGTCCCGCGAGATAGGACCCAGCCCCGCGAGTTAGAGCCCGGCCCCGCGAGTTAGAGCGCGGGCTAGCGTTCTATCTCGCGGGTGGTCTTCCGGGCCGTTTCGGCCCGCGAAGATGCTTGCGGAGTGAGCGCTCACTCATTTAGGGTGCGATGGTGAGCAGCCAGCAGGTGGAGACCAGGCGGCGCGCGGCGCCGCTCGCTCCCGAGGAGCGACGCGCCGCGATCATCGACTCCGTGATGCCGCTCGTCGCGTCGCAGGGCGCCGACGTGACCACGCGCGAGCTCGCCGCGGCCGCCGGCGTCGCCGAGGGCACCCTGTTCCGCGTGTTCTCCGACAAGAGCGCCCTCGTGGCGGAGGTGGCGATCACCGCCCTGCTGCGCGCCTCCGAGCCCGCGGCCACGCGCGCCGACCTCGAGTCCGTCGACAGGTCGCTGCCGCTCGTCGAGCGCGTCGCCACGATCATCGACCAGGGTCAGGGCCGCATGGAGCAGTCGGCGCGCTGGTTCGGCGTGCTGCGCTCCCTGCGCGAGCGGTCCGACGGCGCGACGCGCTCCCCGGCCGACGAGGAGCGCATCCGCGGGCTGCGCACCCGCCTCATGACGCAGCACGAGCTGCACCGTGCCGTCGTCTCCGAGGGCCTCACGGCGGCCCTCGCCCCCGACCTGGACCGGCTCCGTGTCCCCATCGACGTGGCCGCGGCCCTCATCGAGGCCGCCATCGTGCACCGTCGCCCGGACCCCGGAAGGCTGGCTCCCTCGTTGCCGGCCTCCGTCCTCGCCGATGCCGTCGTCAACGGCATCGTGACCACCTACGCATCCCAGAGCAAGGAACCCTGATGCTCGTGACCCTGGGCCGCAGATACCTGCGGCCATACCTCCCGGCGGTGCTCGTGCTGCTGGTGCTGCAGCTGCTGCAGACGCTCGCCTCGCTGTACCTGCCCACGCTCAACGCCGACATCATCGACAACGGCGTCGTCAAGCAGGACATCGGCTACATCTGGTCCACCGGTGGCTGGATGCTCGGCGTGAGCCTCGGGCAGGTGCTGTGCTCGATCGGCGCGGTCGTGCTCGGCGCCAAGGCGGCCACCTCCTTCGGCCGCGACCTGCGTCACGACCTGTTCACCACGGTGCAGACGTTCAGCGCGCGCGAGGTCGGCAAGTTCGGCGCCCCGTCGCTGATCACCCGCACCACCAACGACGTCCAGCAGATCCAGATGGTGCTGCTCATGGGCTTCACCATCATGGTGATGGCCCCGATCATGATGGTCGGCGGCGTCATCATGGCGCTGCGGCAGGACGTCGCGCTGTCCGGTCTGCTGCTGGTGATCGTGCCGGTGCTCGGCATCGTCATGGGCATCCTGCTCTCGCGGATGGTCCCGTACTTCCGGGCGATGCAGGGGCGCATCGACTCCATCAACGGTGTGCTGCGCGAGCAGATCTCGGGCCTGCGCGTGGTGCGCGCGTTCGTCCGCGAGCAGCGGGAGATCGAGCGGTTCGGCCAGGCGAACGAGGACCTGTACCGGACCCAGCTCGGCGCCGGCAAGCTCATGGCGCTCGCCTTCCCGGTCGTCATGCTGATCATGAACCTGTCGTCGGTGTCGGTGCTGTGGTTCGGCGCCAAGCAGATCGACGCGGGCACCATGCAGGTCGGGTCGCTGACGGCGTTCCTCAGCTACCTGATGCAGATCCTCATGGCCGTGATGATGTCGACGATGATGGTCATGATGGTGCCGCGTGCGTCCGTCGCTGCGGACCGTGCGGGCGCCGTCCTCGGCACGACGACGACGGTCGCCGAGCCGGAGCACCCGGTCTCGCTGACGTCGCTCTCGGACGGCGACGGCCCCCAGGGCCTGCTCGAGCTCCAGGGCGTCGAGTTCCACTACCCGGGCGCGGCCGAGCCCGTGCTCAACGACGTCACGTTCCGCGCGGAGCCCGGCACGGTCACCGCCGTCATCGGCTCTACCGGCGCCGGCAAGACGACGCTGCTCAACCTGGTGCCACGCCTGTTCGACGCGACCGGCGGCTCGGTGCGGATCGACGGCGTCGACGTCCGCGACCTCGCCACGCAGGACCTCGGGTCGATGCTGGGCCTGGTGCCGCAGAAGGCCTTCCTGTTCAGCGGGACGATCGCCTCGAACCTGCGCTACGGCAAGCCCGACGCCACCGAGGCGGAGATGTGGGAGGCCCTCGAGGTGGCGCAGGCGCGCGACTTCGTCGAGGCGCTCCCCGAGGGCCTCGAAGCACCGGTCGCGCAGGGCGGCACCACGTTCTCCGGTGGCCAGCGCCAGCGCCTGGCCATCGCCCGGGCCGTGATCCGCCGGCCCCGCATCTACCTGTTCGACGACTCCTTCTCGGCCCTGGACTACGCCACGGACGCGCGCCTGCGGGCCGCGCTCGCGCCGCGCACGCAGGACGCGACGGTGCTGATCGTGGCCCAGCGCGTGGCCACGATCCGCGACGCCGACCAGATCCTCGTGCTGGAGCACGGGCGCATCGTCGGCCGCGGCACGCACGCCGAGCTGCTGGCAGACAACGAGACGTACCAGGAGATCGTCACCTCCCAGATGTCCCTCGAGGAGGCGGCATGAGCACGCAGCAGTCCACCGTCAAGCGTCCGCCCCGGCGCGGGTTCGGCCCGGGCGGCGGCGGCCCCATGGGCATGGGCATGCCCGGGGAGAAGGCGCTGAACTTCAAGGGTTCGCTGCTGCGCTTCGCGCGGTCGATGCGCCCGGAGCGCGTCCGCGTCGTGCTGCTGGTGCTGTGCGGCATCGCGTCCGTCGCGCTGTCCGTGACGGGGCCGAGGATCCTCGGCCACGGCACCAACGTCATCTTCGAGGGCGTGGTCGGCAAGCTCCTCTCGGCCAACCACGTGCCCGACGGCACCACCGCGGCCCAGGCCGCCGAGGCTCTGCGCTCGGAGGGCCAGGGCGGTGCGGCCGACATGCTCGCCGCGGTGCCGAACGCCGTCGCCGGCCACGGCATCGACTTCACGCGCCTCGGCGAGATCCTCGTCGGCGTGCTCGCCATCTACGTGGGCGCGTTCCTGTTCGGCTGGCTGCAGGCGCGCATCATGACGGTCGCCGTGCAGAACACCATGCGGCGCCTGCGCGACGAGGTCGAGGCCAAGCTGCACCGCGTGCCGCTCAGCTACGTCGACAAGCAGCAGCGCGGCGAGATCCTGTCGCGCGTCACCAACGACATCGACAACGTCGCCCAGACGACCACGCAGACGCTCGCGCAGCTCATCACGTCGGTGCTCACCGTGATCGGCGTGCTCGTGATGATGTTCTGGATCTCCTGGATCCTCGCGCTGGTCGCGCTCGTGACCGTGCCGCTCTCCGTCATCGTGACGACGCGGATCGCCAAGCGCAGCCAGCCGCAGTTCGTCAAGCAGTGGGCGTCCACGGGCCGCCTCAACGCGCACGTCGAGGAGATGTTCACCGGCCACTCGCTGGTCAAGGTGTACGGGCAGCAGCAGGCGGCGGCCGAGAAGTTCGACGCCGAGAACGAGTCGCTGTTCAAGGCGTCCCAGCGGGCTCAGGCCATCAGCGGCACGATCATGCCGTCGATGGGCTTCCTGGCGAACCTCAACTACGTGGTGGTCGCCGTCGTCGGCGGCCTGCGCGTGGCCTCGGGGTCGCTGTCGCTCGGCGACGTGCAGGCGTTCATCCAGTACTCGCGCCAGTTCACGCAGCCGCTCACGCAGGTCGCGTCGATGATGAACCTGCTCCAGTCCGGCGTCGCGTCGGTGGAGCGGGTCTACGAGCTGCTCGACGCCCCCGAGCAGATCGAGGACCCGGAGCGGCCCGAGGTGATCGAGGCCGTGCACGGGCGGGTCGCGTTCGAGGACGTCTCGTTCTCCTACGACCCGGCCAAGCCGCTCATCGAGCACCTGGACCTCGTGGCCGAGCAGGGGCAGACGGTCGCCATCGTGGGGCCCACGGGCGCCGGCAAGACGACGCTCGTCAACCTGCTCATGCGGTTCTACGAGGTGGACTCGGGCCGCATCACGCTCGACGGCGTCGACACGCGTGCGCTCACCCGGGACGCGCTGCGCTCCAGCATCGGCATGGTGCTGCAGGACACGTGGCTGTTCAAGGGCACGATCGAGGAGAACCTGCGCTACGGCATCAAGCGCGAGGTGAGCGAGGACGAGTTCCTCGCCGCCACGCGCGCCACGCACGTCGACCCGTTCGTCCGCACCCTCCCGGACGGCTACGCGACCAAGCTCGACGACGAGGGCTCCTCGCTCTCGGCGGGCGAGAAGCAGCTGCTCACCATCGCGCGGGCGTTCCTCGCCGACCCGGAGATCCTCGTGCTCGACGAGGCGACGTCGTCGGTCGACACCCGCACCGAGGTGCTGGTGCAGCAGGCGATGAACGCGCTGCGCAGCGGGCGCACGTCGTTCGTCATCGCGCACCGTCTGTCCACCATCCGCGACGCCGACGTCATCGTCGTCATGGAGCACGGGCAGATCGTCGAGACGGGCGACCACGAGACGCTGCTCGAGGCCGGCGGCGCGTACGCGCGGCTGTACCAGTCGCAGTTCGCGGCCCCGGTCGTGGACGAGGTCGAGGCGTAGCAGACGGGGGCCTCGACGGGCTCGCCCGGCACCGTGACGGTCGGGCCCGCCGGGGCCCTTGCGCGTGGCGCGCCGCCGCGACCGACATCACTGTCGAATCGATTCGTCCCCGGTTGCTCGGGCGTGCCATGCTGGCGCCGTGAGCACAACGACGTCCCTCTTCACCCCGCCCGCCTCCGACTACGCGCTCGACCCGGGCATGGCCCACCGCCGCGCGTCCCAGACCGTCACCGTGACCGGCGCGGACGGCACGCCCGTCGCCCACGCCGACGTCGTCGTCGAGCAGACCGGCCACGCGTTCAAGTTCGGCAACATCGGCTTCGAGCTGATCGACTACATCAACGGCTACGCGCACGGCACCACCGACCAGCCGACGCAGCGCGTCGGCCGTCCGGGCGAGCGCGGCGACCGCGAGTACGACGCCGCCTTCGCCGAGAAGTGGCTGGCGCTGCACAACTCGGCGACGCTGCCGTTCTACTGGGGCCGCTTCGAGCCGCAGGAGGGCCAGCCGCGCACCGAGGAGTTCATGCGCGCCGCCCTCTGGTTCAAGGAGCGCGGCGTGTCCCTCAAGGGCCACCCGCTGGTGTGGCACACCGTCCAGCCCCAGTGGCTCCTCAAGTACACGCCGGCCGAGGTCGAGCGCCTGCAGCGCGAGCGCATCCGCCGCGACGTCAACGCGTTCGCCGGCGTCGTCGACACGTGGGACGCCATCAACGAGGTCGTCATCATGCCCGTGTTCGAGGCGGAGGAGAACGGCATCACGCCGCTCGCCCGCATCAAGGGCCGCGTCGAGATGATCCGCCTCGCGATGGAGGAGGCGCGCGCGACGAACCCGAACGTGAAGCTGCTGCTCAACGACTTCGACATGTCGACCGCCTACGAGTGCCTCATCGAGGCCGTGCTCGAGGCGGGCATCAGCATCGACGTGCTGGGCCTGCAGTCCCACCAGCACCAGGGGTACTGGGGTCTGGAGAAGACGCAGCGCATCCTGGACCGGTTCGGCCGCTACAACCTGCCGATCCACTTCACCGAGACGACGCTCATGTCGGGCGAGGTCATGCCCAAGCACATCGTCGACCTCAACGACTGGCAGGTCACGGCGGAGCAGTGGCCGTCGACGCCGGAGGGCGAGGCCCGCCAGGCCGACGAGCTCGAGGAGTTCGTCCGCACCCTGGTGGCGCACCCGCTGGTCGAGGCGTTCACCTACTGGGGCCTGGGCGACCGCGGCATGTGGCTCAACGCACCAGGCGGCCTGCTGCGCCGCGACGGGTCGGCCAAGCCGGCCTACGACCGGTTCCTCGGGCTGGTCAAGGACGAGTGGTGGGTCAAGCCGACCACCGTCCGCACGGACGCGACGGGCCAGGTGACGGTCGAGGGCTTCAAGGGCACGTACGCGGTGACGTCCCCGGACGGCACGACGACGGAGCTGACGCTGGCATGAGGCGCGACAGCGTTGTGGGTCCCTGAGACTCCGGTTATCGGCCCCGATCACCGGAGTCTCAGGGACCCACAACGCTCAGCGGGCGGCCCGAGCGCGGCGCGGCGGGCGGGAGAATGGGGGCCGTGACCAGCCCTGACCTCGTTCGCATCGACGATCCCACCGACCCTCGCCTCGTCGACTACACCGACCTCAAGGACGTCGCGCTGCGGTCCCGGCGCGAGCCCGCCGAGGGGCTCTACATGGCCGAGTCGAGCACCGTGATCCGCCGGGCGCTCGCCGCCGGGCACCGGCCGCGGTCGTTCCTCATGGCCGACAAGTGGCTCGAGTCCATGGCCGACGTCGTCGCCGAGTGGCCCGGCGTGCCCGTGTTCGTGGGGACCGGGGCGGTGCTCGAGCAGATCACCGGGTTCCACCTGCACCGCGGGGCGCTCGCGGCGATGCACCGGCCCGCGCTGCTGCCGGTGCACGACCTGGTCGCGGGGGCGCGCGGGGGAGCGGGCGCCCGCCGCGTGGCGGTGCTCGAGGACATCGTCGACCACACGAACGTGGGCGCCGCGTTCCGGAGCGCCGCCGCCCTGGGAGTCGACGCCGTGCTGGTCACCCCGCGCTGCGCCGACCCGCTCTACCGCCGCTCGGTCCGCGTGTCCATGGGCACCGTGTTCCAGGTGCCGTGGACACGGTTGGAGACGTGGCCGGGCGGCCTGCGCGAGCTCCAGGAGTCGGGGTTCACGGTCGCCGCGCTGGCCCTCACCGACGACGCCGTCTCCCTGGACGACCTGGTCGCCGACCCGCCCGAGCGCCTCGCCCTGGTGCTCGGCACGGAGGGGCACGGCATGACGGACGCGGCGGTCGCGGCGTGCGACGTCGTGGTGAAGATCCCCATGGCCGGGGGCGTGGACTCGCTCAACGTGGCGGCGGCGTCGGCCGTCGCGTTCTGGGCGACAAGGGTGGAGAGCTAGCGCAGCGCGGGCACCCCCGACAGCGCCTCGAGCTGCGCCCACACGCGAGCGGCGCGGTCGCCGTCGGGCGCGGCGGTGTGCGGGTTCACCGGGACGCGCACGGGCAGGCCGCGCCGGCCCTCGGCGGGGCCGAAGAAGTCGCCGCCGGTGGCCTCCGGGTCGGTCAGGGCCCGCACGGCGGGCCAGGCCGCGGCGTCCTTGCCCTGGGCCCACGGGCTGAAGGGGTTGCGGCGGCGCTGCGTGCGGGGGTCGTAGACGCCGTGGCGCGCGGGGGTCTTGGCGTCGACGCCGACGCCCGGGTGGCTGAGGATCGACGCGGCGGCGACCCCGTCGGCGCGCAGGCGCCGGTCGAGCTCGAACGCGTAGAGCTCGGTCACCGTCTTGGCGTGCGTGTACGCGCGGACGAACCCGCGCTGCGGGGTGGTGACGTCGTCGACGTCGGTGCGGAACCGGCGCACGAAACCCGACGAAGCGTGCACGACACGCGCCGGCCGCCCCGTAGCACGACCGGTCGCGGCGAGCGCCGGCAGCAGCAGGCCTGTGAGGGCGACGTTCGCCACGACGTGGGTGCCCAGCAGCACCGGCAGCCCGTCGGCGGTGGTGTCGCCCGGCCCGCGCATCGCCCCGCCGTTGAGGAAGACGCCGTCGAGCGCGTCGAGGTCCCCGAGCTCCTCGGCCGCGTGGCGGACCGAGGCCAGCGACGCCAGGTCGAGCACCACGGTGGACACCGCGGCGCCGGGCACCTGCTCACGGATCGAGTCGCGCGCCGCGCCGAGCCTGGCGGGGGAGCGGCCGGCCAGCACCACGTGGGCGCCGGCGCCGGCGAGCTGTTCGGCGGCGAAGTAGCCGATGCCCGCGGTCGACCCGGTGACGACGTGGGTGCGGCCGGACTGGTCGGGCACGTGGGCGGGGTTCCAGGTCATGACGGGCTCCGAGGGGGTGAGAGCAAAGTGGATAGTTGATCCGCTTGAACCGTAGCACAGGAAACGGATCGACTATCCGGTACCTTGGGGAGCATGAGCCCCCGATCCGACGCCGTCCGCAGCCGCGAACGCATCCTCGACGCCGCCCGGAACGAGCCCGGCGAGCTGCGCCTCAACGAGGTCGCACGCCGGGCGGGGGTGGGCGTGGGGACCGTGTACCGCCACTTCCCGACCGTGCACGCCCTCACCGAGGCGCTCGCGACAGGCGACCTCGAGCGCTACCGTGACCTGGCCCGCCGCGCGGCCGCCGAGCCTGACCCTGCCGCGGCGCTGGAGCTGCTGGTGCGCGAGGGCCTCGCGCTGCAGCTCTCCGACGGCAGCCTGCAGGCGGTGCTGCTGGCGTCTGAGGACGCGTCCGCCGAGGTCCAGGCCCTCAAGCGGGAGCTCGGCGAGGTGACGGCCGCGGTGGTCGACGCCGCCCGGCGCGCCGGCGTCGTCCGCGACGACCTGACGATGGACGCGCTGCGGCACCTCGTCTGCGGGGTCGAGTACGCCGTCCGCGTGGGCGGCGGGGAGGGCCGCGACTTCTTCCTCGACGTGGTGCTCGCAGGGCTGCGGTCCCGACCTCTCGCGGAGTGAGGTTAGGCTTGCCTGCGTGACCCAGGCCCTCGACGCACCCGCCGCCATCGAGCAGGTGCACCCGTGGCGGATGTTCGACGTCGTGGTCTCCCGCGTGGTACGGCTGTGCCCCTCGTTCGTGCGGATCACGTTCACCGGCCCGGACCTGCACCAGCTCGCCGACAACGGCCGCGACCAGCGCGTGAAGTTCCTGCTGCCCGCCCCGTGCGGCGGCTGGGAGTACCTCGACCGGCAGAACCCCGACTGGTACACGGCATGGCGCGAGCTGCCGGAGGAGCGCCGCAACCCGCTGCGCACCTACACGGTCCGCACGGTGCGGCAGTCGATGAACGAGGTCGACGTCGACGTCGTGCTCCACGGCGACACCGGCCCGGCCACGCGCTGGGCCAACGGGGCCCGGCCCGGAACGCCGCTGGTGATCCTCGGCCCCGACGCCCGCTACGACGGCCCGCACGGCGGCCTCGGGTTCGCGCCGCCGGACGGCACGCGCGCCGTGCTGCTCGCGGGCGACGAGACGGCCGTGCCCGCGATCGCGGCGATCTGCGAGTCGCTGCCGGACGACGTCGTCGGCGAGGTGCTGCTCGAGGTGCCCCACCGCGAGGACCGCTGGACCCTCAAGGCGCCCGCCGGGGTGCGCGTGCAGTGGCTGGGCCGCGACGGGCTCGCCCACGGCGACCTGCTGACGCCGGCGGCCCAGGCCGCCACCGACCGGCTGCTGAGCAGGGTCGCGGTGCCCCGGTCGGCGGGCTCCGCGCTGGAGGACGTCGACGTCGACCGGGACCTGCTGTGGGAGGTGCCGATCGACGACGACGGCCGCGCCCTCGCCCGCGACGCCCACCTCTACGCCTGGCTGGCGGGCGAGGCGGGCGTGATCAAGGGGCTGCGCCGCTTCCTGGTCGCCGACCGCGGCCTCGACCGCAAGGCTGTCGCGTTCATGGGCTACTGGAGGCGTGGCAAGGCCGAGGGCTGATGTTGGTACGTACTTTTGCGGACAGAGGACGAAGGAAGAACCGCCGCTGAACCTCTCGCCGTAACCTTCGGCCCCTAGCGTGCGGCGCATGGTTCAGGGGACGGCGGTAGCCGCACCGACAGAGAGCTCCGTTCGTGGCGACGCCACCGGGGTGACGCCGCCGACGGACGGGCCGCCAGCGGTCGCCTCGCACGCGTCGGAGACCGTGCGGATCGGCACCAGCGCCGTCCCGCCGTGGGGCAGGGGCCTCGGATGGGGCGGCGTCGTCGGCCTCATCTACCTGCTCATCTGTGCCGTGAGCATCATCAGCCGCGGCTTCTCGGGTCTGAGCGGCGACGCCGCGCACGGCCTGTTCGACTTCGCCCAGAACCCGTGGGTCGGGCTCATGGTGGGCGTGCTCGCCACGGTGCTGATCCAGTCGTCGACCACGACGACGGCGATCACCGTGACCGCCGTGGGCGCGGGCGCACTGCCCCTGACCAGCGCGGTCCCCATCCTGTTCGGCGCGAACGTCGGCACCACGGTGACCACGACGCTCATCGCGCTGGGCTACATCCGCAACCGCGTCGAGTACCGCCGAGCGCTCGAGGCGTCGTCGATCCACGACTTCTACAACTGGCTGGCGCTGCTGGTCTTCTTCCCCATCGAGCTGGCCTGGCAGCCGCTGCAACGTGCCAGCGGGGCCCTGACGGACGCGCTGTACGGCACCGCGTGGCTGCCCGACCCGGCCGAGTTCAACATCATGCGCACCCTCACCCGGCCGGTGGTCAACGCCGCGGCCGGCGCGACGTCGCCGCTCGACGGCGCCGTCGGCCCGCTGGTGCTCATCGTGGTGGGCGCCGGGCTGATCTTCGTCGCGGTCAAGTACCTCAGCAAGCTCCTCAAGCTGCTCATGGTGGGGCGCGCCCGCGACATGCTGACGCGCGCCGCAGGGCGCAACCCCGCCGCCGCGCTGGTGACCGGCCTCGGGGTGACGGTCGTGACCCAGTCCTCGACCATCACCACGTCCGTGCTGGTGCCGTTCGCAGGAGCGGGGCTGCTGAGCACCAAGCAGCTCTACCCGATCACCGTCGGCGCCAACCTGGGCACCACGTTCACCACCGTGTTCGCGGCGTTCGCGATCGTCGGCGCGGACGCCCGGATCGGCCTGCAGGCGGCGCTCGTGCACCTGCTCTACAACATCGGCTCGCTCGTGGTGGTGTACGTGTTCCCGCTGCTGCGGCCGGTGCCGCTGTGGTGCTCCGAGTGGCTCGCGCGCGTCGCCACGGACCGCAAGTGGGTGATCGCCGTCTACCTGCTCGGCTTCTTCATCCTCATGCCGGCCCTGGTGATCGTGCTGGTCGGGGTGCTCTGACGGGTCAGCGCTGGTAGGTCCCCACGATCACGGCGCGTCCCAGCGTGTGGAAAGCCAGGTTGAAGGCGACGACGGCGTTCGACGCGCCCGGCCCGACGCCCAGCTGCGGCACGTCGACGGCGTGCACCGCGATGAAGTACCGGTGCTCGTGGTCGCCGGCGGGCGGGCCGGAGCCCTCGTACCCGTCCTCGCCGCCGTCCGAGCGCACGTGGTAGGCGCCGGCGGGCAGCGACGCCCCGCCCACGGCGCCCGCGCCGCGCGGCAGCGACGTCGTCGTCGCGGGCACGTCCACCACGTTCCAGTGCCAGTAGCCCGACGGCGTCGGCGCGTCCGGGTCGTACACGTTGACCACGAACGAGGCGGTGCCCTCCGGCGCGCCCGACCACTCCAGGGCGGGCGACTCGCCCGCGCCGTCGACGCTGAACCGGGCGTCCAGCCGCTGCCCGTCGACGACGTCCGGGCTGGTCAGGGTGAACGACGGCACCTGCGGCAGCAGCGAGTACGGGTCAGGGGGATAGGGGCGATCGAGGCTCATGAGTGCATCGTGCTCCGGCCGACGGGCCCACGCCACCCTGGTTGACAGCCGCGCGCGGCAGGGCGTTCACTAGAACAAGTGTTCGAACAGGGGTTCGGGCGCAGTGTTCACCAGCGCCGCCCGCGGGGAAGGGGGATCCCCATGACCGTCGTCGTCACCGACGAGCGTGCCCCCTCCGTGGGGACCGCGGGCGGCGCAGGGCGGATGGCGTACGCCCTGGCGGCGCTCGCGGCCGCGGAGCAGCGCACCGGGGTGCGTCGGCCGCCCGCGGCGGCGCTCCCGGTGGTCGAGCCCTCTCCGCCGGTCGAGTCCTCCCGCCGCACCACCCACCTCGACGCCGGCCGCGTCCGCGTCCACCCCGACCTCGCCGCGCTGCTGCACGGCGGCGTGCTGCCGGTGGGGGGCACGCTCGCGGTCCAGGGGTCGACGTCGCTGCTGCTCGGGCTGCTCGCCACCGCCTCCCACGAGGGCGCGTGGGTCGCGTTCGTCGGGGCGCCTGCGGTCGGGATGCTCGCCGCCGCCGACGCCGGCATGGCGCTCGAGCGCGTCGGCCTGGTCCCTGACCCGGGGGCGGACGCCCCCACCGTGGTCGCCGCGCTGCTCGACGGCATCGACGTCGTCGTCGTGGGCCCGGGCACCACGCTGCTCGACGCCGACCGGCGCCGCCTCGCCGCGCGCGCCCGCGAGCGGGGGGCGGTGCTCGTCTCGACCGTGCGCTGGCCGGGCGCGCACGTGACCCTGGACGCCCGCGGCGGCACGTGGTGGGGCGTGGACCAAGGGGCGGGCTGGCTGCGGCGGCGCACGCTGAGCGTGCTGCGCACGGGGCGCGGCGCGGCGGCCCGGCCCGTGGAGCTCGAGGTGGAGGTGCCGGTGGCGCCGGCCGTCCCCGGGGACGAGGTGGTCTCGACAGGCTCGACCGCCGGGGACCGCTCGGCCGCCGGGGAGGCCCCGGCCCCCGCGCTGCGGGTCGTCGCATGACGCGCACCGCCGTCCTGTGGGTGCCCGACTGGCCCGTCGTCGCGGCGATGGGCGTCGCCGGCGTCGACGCGCACGTGCCCGCCGCGGTGCTCACCCACCAGGGGGTGGTCGCGGCGTCGGCCGTCGCGCGCTCGGCCGGGGTGCGTCGCGGCATGCGGCGCCGCGCCGCGCAGGAACGCTGCCCCGAGCTGGTGCTGCTGACCGCCGACGACGCGCGCGACGCCCGTGAGTTCGAGCCGGTCGCGGTGGCGGCCGAGACCGTGGTCGCGGGGGTGGAGGTGGCGCGGCCGGGCCTGCTGCTGCTGCCCTCCGACGGCGCGGCGCGCTACCACGGCACCGAGGGGGAGCTGGCGCGGGCCCTGGTCGAGGCCGTGGCAGCGGCAGGGTTCGAGCCGCAGGTGGGGCTGGCCGACGGTCTGCTGGGCGCGGTGCTCGCGGCGCGCGCGGACGCCGTCGTGCCTCCCGGGGGGTCGGCCGCGTTCCTCGCGCAGCGCCCCACCGCCGACCTGCTGCACGCGGTGACCGACCCGGGCGTCGTCGCGGCGGTGCGCGCCGCCGTCGACCTGTGGTGGCGGCTGGGCGTGCGCACGCTGGGCGACCTGGCGGGGCTGCCGCCAGCGAGCGTGAGCGGGCGGTTCGGCGACCTCGGGGCGTGGGCGCAGCGGCTCGCCCGCGGGGAGGACATGCGCCCGCCCGCCCGGCGCCGCCCCGAGGAGGACCTCGCCGTCGCGGAGGACCTGGACCCGCCGGCGCTGCGCGTCGACGTCGCGACGTTCGCCGCCCGCCGCCTGGCCGAGGCGCTGCACGAGCTGCTGTCCCGCCGCGGGCTCGCGTGCGGGCGCCTGCGCATCACCGCGCGCACCGAGGAGGCCGAGCTCGAGCGCGTCTGGCGCACGGACGACGCCGCGACGGGCGGGCTGAGCGCCGCCCGCATCACCGACCGGGTGCGCTGGCAGCTCGAGGGCTGGCTGACGTCGGCGTCGGCGCGCCGCGGGCGCGACGGCGACGCGGCGCCCGCGCCGATCGTGCACCTGGCGCTCGCGGCGGAGGAGGTGGCGCCCGCCGGCACGCACCAGCCCAGCCTGTGGGGGGCGGACGCGGGTGGCGACGTGCGCGCCCGCCGCGCGCTGGGCCGCGTGCAGGGCCTGCTGGGCGGCGACGCGGTGCTCACCGTGGAGGTCCAGGGCGGCCGCGACCCGCGCGACCGCGTCCACCTGGTCCCGTTCGGCGAGCAGGCCGCCCCGGCGCGCGACGCGACTCTGCCGTGGCCGGGGGCGCTGCCCTCGCCCGCGCCCGCGACGGTCCTGGCCGAGCGCGAGCGCGTCCGGCTCCTCACGGCGGATGGCGCCGACGTCGTCGTCGACACCCGCCTGCAGATGCCCACGGAACCCGCCGAGGTCGAGCCGTCCGGGACGGGCTCGGCCACCCGGTCCGCCGTCGTGGGGTGGGCCGGGCCGTGGCCGCTGGACGAGCGGTGGTGGGAGCCGGGCGGCGGGCAGCGCCGCGTGCTGCTGCAGGTGGTGCTCGACGACGGACGCGGGCTGCTGCTCGCGCAGGACGCGGGCGTCTGGCACGTGGAGGCGGTCTATGACTGAGCCCCGGTACGCCGAGCTGCACGCGCACTCGTCGTTCAGCTTCCTGGACGGCGCCTCGCACCCCGAGGAGCTCGCCGCCGAGGCGTCGCGCCTGGGGCTGAGCGGGCTCGCGATCACCGACCACGACGGGCTGTACGGCATCGTGCGGCACTCCCAGGCGGCCGCCGCCGCCGCGCTGCCCGCGGTGTTCGGCGCCGAGCTGCACCTGCCCGTGCCCGCCGGGGTGCACGGCGCGCGCCCCGTGCTCGACGACGTCACCGGCGTGCCCGACCCGCGCGCCGACCATCTGCTGGTGCTCGCGCGCGGCGCCGACGGGTACGCGCGCCTGTCGAGCGCCCTCGCGACCGGGCACCTCGAGGCGGGCGTCAAGGGGCGCGCCACCTACCACCTGGAGCGGCTGGGGGAGCAGGCCGGCGGCGAGTGGCTGGTGCTCACGGGCTGCCGCAAGGGGGCCGTGCGCCGGGCGCTCGCCGCGCACGGCCCGGCCGCGGCCCGCCGCGAGCTCGACCGCCTCACCGCGCTGTTCGGCCGCGACAACGTGGCCGTCGAGATCACCGCCACGGGCGACCCCCGCGACGCCGACCTCCACGCCGCGCTCGCCGCGCTCGCCCGCGACGCCCGCCTGCCGCTCGTGGCCACCACCAACGCGCACTACGCGCGCCCGCGCGACGCCCACCTGGCCCAGGCGCTCGCGGCCGTGCGCGCCACGAGCTCGCTGGAGGCGATGGACGGCTGGCTGCCCGGCGCGCCCACGGCCCACCTGCGCTCGCCGGCGGAGATGGCCCGGCTGCACCATCGCCACCCGCAGTCCGTGCCGACGGCGGCCGACCTCGCCGCCGAGTGCGCGTTCCCGCTCAGCCTCGTGGCCCCCGACCTGCCGCCGTACCCGGTGCCCGACGGCCACGACGAGGCGTCGTGGCTGCGCGAGCTGGTGCGCCGCGGCGCCGTCGAACGGTACGGGCCGCGCGAGTCCGAGCGGGTCCGGGGCGCGTGGGCGCAGCTCGACCACGAGCTCGCGATCATCGAGCAGCTCCACTTCCCGGGCTACTTCCTGGTGGTCTACGACCTGGTCGAGTTCTGCCGCGTCCAGGGGATCCTCGCGCAGGGCCGGGGCAGCGCGGCCAACTCCGCGGTCTGCTATGCGCTCGGCATCACGGCCGTCGACGCCGTCAAGCACGGCCTGCTGTTCGAGCGTTTCCTCGCCCCCGAGCGCGACGGCCCGCCCGACATCGACGTCGACATCGAGTCGGTGCGCCGCGAGGAGGTGATCCAGCACGTCTACGCCAAGTTCGGGCGCACGCACGCCGCGCAGGTCGCCAACGTCATCTCTTACCGGCCGCGCTCCGCCGTGCGCGACGCCGCGCGGGCGCTGGGGTACGACGTCGGGCAGCAGGACGCGTGGTCCAAGTCGATCGAGCGCTGGGGCTCGCTGCGGGACAAGCCGAAGACTCACGGGACGGATCCGGTCGAGAGCAAGACCGCGCTCAAGGACGCCAAGGTCGCCGCGATGTGGCACCCGCGCGAGTGGTCGCCCAGCCTGGGGCACGTGGTGGACCCGCTCGCGCGCGAGGAGGGCGTGCCGCGCGAGGCCCTGTGGCGGGCGGACGACACGCACGACGTCGTGCCCGCGTACACGCCGCCGTCGGCCGCCGACACCGCCGAGATCCCCGAGCACGTCATCGACCTGGCGGAGCGGTTCCTGCGCCTGCCGCGGCACCTGGGCATCCACTCGGGCGGCATGGTGATGTGCGACCGGCCGGTCATCGAGGTGTGCCCCGTCGAGTGGGCCCGCATGGAGGGCCGCACGGTGCTCCAGTGGGACAAGGAGGACTGCGCCGACGCCGGCCTGGTGAAGTTCGACCTGCTGGGCCTGGGCATGCTGACGGCGATCCGGTACGCCTTCGAGGGCATCGAGGCGCGCACGGGCGAGCGCCTGCACCTGCACCACCTGCCCGACGACGACCCCGCCGTCTACGAGCTGCTGTGCGCCGCGGACACCGTGGGCGTGTTCCAGGTGGAGTCGCGCGCGCAGATGGCGACGCTGCCGCGCCTCAAGCCGCGGAACTTCTACGACATCGTGGTCGAGGTGGCGCTCATCCGGCCGGGGCCCATCCAGGGCGGCAGCGTGCACCCCTTCATCGAGCGGCGCAACGGCCGCCAGCCCGTCACCTACCTGCACCCGCTGCTGGAGAAGTCGCTGGCGCGCACCCTCGGGGTGCCGCTGTTCCAGGAGCAGCTCATGCAGATGGCGATCGACGTCGCGGGGTTCACGCCCGCCGAGTCGGACCGGCTGCGCCGCGCCATGGGCTCCAAGCGGTCGCTGGAGAAGATGGAGGCGCTGCGCGGGCGGCTGCTGGCGGGCATGACGGCCAACGGGGTGCCCGGGGACGTCCAGGAGCAGGTCTACGACAAGCTCAAGGCGTTCGCCGACTTCGGCTTCCCGGAGTCGCACGCGTACTCGTTCGCGTTCCTCGTGTACGCGTCGAGCTGGCTCAAGGTGCACCACCCGGCCGCGTTCTACGCGGGCCTGCTCGCGGCGCAGCCGATGGGCTTCTACTCCCCGCAGTCGCTGGTGGGCGACGCGCGGCGCCACGGGGTGACGGTGCTGCGGCCCGACCTCAACGCGTCGGCGGCGCTGGCGTCCGTGGAGCGGCTGCCCGACGGCGCGGCGCTCGAGCCGGAGCGCATCCCGCTGCCGCGCACGCCGTCGCCGGAGCTCGGCCCGCCGCCGGACCTCACGCTCGCCGTCCGGCAGGGCCTCGCGGAGGTGCGCGGCATCGGCAAGGACCTGGCCGAGACGATCGTCGCCGAGCGGGATGCCCACGGGGCGTTCCGCGACCTGCGCGACCTGGTGCGTCGGGTAGACCTCACGACGCCGCAGCTCGAGGCCCTCGCGACGGCGGGTGCCGCCGACTGCCTGGGCGTGACCCGCCGCGAGGCACTCTGGGCCGCCGGGGCGCTGGGCCAGGAGGGCCCGGACACGCTCGAGGGCGTCAGCGTGGGCGTCGAGGCCCCGGTGCTGCCGGGCATGTCCGACGTCGAGACGGCGGTCGCCGACGCGTGGGCCACCGGGGTGACCCCGGGCCTCTCGCCCGTCGAGCTGGTGCGCGAGGGCCTGACCCGGGGTGGCGTCGTCACCGTCCTCGAGGCGACGACGACGCCCGCGGGCCGCCGCATCGCCGTCGGCGGCGTGATCACGCACCGCCAGCGCCCGGGCACCGCCGGAGGCGTGACCTTCCTGTCCGTCGAGGACGAGACGGGGCTGCTCAACGTCATCTGCTCGCCGGGGCTGTGGCAACGTTTCCGCACCGTCGCCCGCAACGCCTCGGCGATGGTGGTGCGGGGCCGCGTGGAGAAGGCCGACGGCGCCACCAACCTGGTGGCCGAGCACCTGGCCCCGCTGCGCATCCCCGTGACGACGCGCAGCAGGGACTTCCGCTGACCACCACGCCGGTCACCACGCCTGGGCGTACACCTCTGCGAACAGCTCGTCGGGGTCGACCTCCAGGCCGCGCGCCGTGAACCAGGCGCACATGTTCACGCAGTCGCGGTGCAGGAACTCCACCGCGAACGGGCTCGCCGCGAGGTCCACCACCTGCGGCACGTCGATGATGACGAGCCGCTCGCCGTGGGCCAGCACGTTGTACGGGGACAGGTCCCCGTGCGCCCAGCCCAGCCGGGCGATGGTGCCCATGGCGTCGCGCAGCTGCTCGAAGTACCCGGCGAGCACGCCGGGCTCCGGGCGCGCCTGGGCCAGGCGCGGCGCGGCGACCCAGCCACCGTCGTCGGACTGCGTGCCGACGAACTCCATGAGGATCTCGGTGCCGTCGATCTGGACGGGGTAGGGGACGGGCGCGCCCGCCTCGTACAGGGCGCACAGGGCGTCGAACTCGACGGCCGCCCAGTGGCCCGCCCGCACGGCACGCCCGTACTCGGACTTGCGGTCGTCGGCCGCGCGCTGGTCGCGCGACCGCTTGACCTTGCGGCCCTCGGAGTACGAGTCGTCGCGCGTGAACTGGCGGTGCTCGTGGCCGCGGTACCGCTTGGCGGCGAGCAGCGACCACTGGTCGGGATCGGCGGGGACGGCCCGCTCGATCAGGTGGACGTCGGCCTCCTTGCCCGTCTTGAGGACGCCGAGCTCGGTGTCGAGCGCGGCGGCCGCGGTGACGATCCAGGAGGGGTGGGGCTGGGGGCCGCGCTGGCCCTTGGCGACGGAGGTCCAGGTGGACCAGCGGGTGCCGGGCGCGGGCAGGTCGAACGTGTCCAGGACGGACATGGGTGGTCTCCTCGGGAGGGAACGATGCGGGGCTGCAGCCCTGCCTCCCGGGTGCGTGTCAGCGAGCGAGCGCCGGGAGGCAGGGGTGAACGACGACGGTCATGTCCTTGCCTCCTCTCGGCGGGAGCCGGCTCGCGCGGCTCATCGGCGCCGATGCTTGCACCCCGCGCGGGCCGCGGTCCACGGTTTTACGGCGCGGGCCGTACGGTGGGCCCGTGGAGTCGCTGTTCCCGCTGGTCGTGGCGCTGGTCGCGCTCATGGCGGTCACTGTCGCCGTGCTCGGCGTGGCCCGTGTCCCGCGCCGGTGGGCGCCGCCGTGGGCGGTGCTGCGCGGCGCCGTGCAGCTCGCCGTCATCGCCCTGGTGCTGCGCGGCGTCCTCACGAACGGCTGGTGGGTGGCCGCGGCGCTCGCGGTGATGTTCACGGTCGCGGCGTCGACCTCGACGCGGCGGCTGGGCTTCTCGTGGCACCGGCTCGCCGTCGTGTCGGGCGCGATGGTGGTCGGCGTGGTGGTGGCCGTCGGGATCGCGTTCGTGACGGGGGCCCTGGCGTTCACGCCGCGGTACGCGCTGGCGCTGGGCGGGATCATCGTCGGCAACTCGATGTCGATCGCGACGCTCGCCGGCCGGCGCCTGTTCCTGGGCGTGCACGACCGCTGGGACGAGGTCGAGGGCTGGTTCGCGCTGGGCGCCACGCCCCTGACGGCCACGGCGGTGATCCGCCGGGAGGCCGCCTTCGAGGCGCTCGTGCCCACCATCGACCAGACGCGCACCACGGGACTGGTGACCTTGCCGGGCGCGTTCGTCGGCTCGATCTTCGGCGGCGCGTCGCCGCTGGACGCGGGCCGGTTCCAGATCGTGGTGCTGGCCTGCGTGCTCACGGCCGGCTCGATCACGGCGGTGCTGCTGCTGCGGGCTCTGGGCCCGGTCCGCACCAAGCCGGTGCGGCCCTCCTAGGCCGTCAGGCCCCCAGCAGCGACCCGGCGAACGACGCCGCCGCGTCCCACGCGCCGAGCACGTTGACGCCCACCAGGTCGAGCGCCGCCCATGCGACGCCGACGACGGCGTAGATGCTCACGGGCGTCATCACGAGCCACTCCCGCCACGACCCGGCGTCGCCCAGCAGCGGCACGGACACGTTGCCGCCCGCGCGCCACACGTCGTCGAACGGCAGGGCTCGGTGCTTGCGCACCCAGCGCGGCGAGCGGAACCGGATCGGCCAGAGCAGCGGGATGCCGTTGGTGGTCAGCAGGTCGCCGAGCAGGTGCACCAGCCCGCCGAGGCCCACGCAGAACGGCATCCAGTACCACTCCTCGGGCGCGAACACGGCGACCAGCGCGGCGAGCACCAGCGAAGCGAGCCACGACCAGGCCGTGCTGGTCTTGGTGAGCCGCAGGGCGCGCAGGGCGAACGAGATCAGCAGCACCGCCACGATGCCCGGGCCGATCAGCACGTCCCCGAACGTGTGGGTGTGCACGTAGACCCGGCCGGCCGCCCACGCGAACGCGGTGAACACCGCGACGCCCAGCAGCGAGTGGGTGCCCCCGCGGTGCCCGCCGGACACCGCCGCGATCGCGCGCGTCACGCCCTCGGAGACGGGCGGCAGCGAGTGCGCGATCGTCCCGGAGTGGTGGTCGGCGTCCGGGAGCAGCGCCGCGCCGGCGCACACGAGGGCGCCGGTGATGATGCCGACGTCGGACACCGGGTACCACCCGAACGCGATCGGCGTCGTCGCGGTGACCGCGACCCAGGCTGCCGCTCCGGACGCGGCGTGGTGTCCACCCATCATGAGCCCGGACCCTACCGTGACCTGCGGACATGGTGGGGACGCGGTACCGTCGCGCCATGACTGCGACGGGGCAGCCTGACCCGGACCTGGGCCCCACGGCGGAGGGTCCCGGAGCGGTCGTGCGCGGGCTCGCGCTGCTGACGCGCTTCGCCCTCGAGATCGCCCTGCTCGTCGCGGTGGCATGGTGCGCGTACGCCGCTGCCGGCCCCGGGTTGCGGTGGCCGGCAGCGGTGCTCGCGCCGATCGTCGTCGGCGTCGTGTGGGGGATGTGGCTGTCGCCGCGCGCCGCGCACAGGCCCAGCCCCGTGGTGCGGGTGCTGATCGAGGCGGTGCTGTTCGGCGGGGCCGGGGTCGTGCTCTGGGCGCTGGGGCACCCGCTGCCGGGCGGGTTGCTCGCCTGGGCGTGGGTGGTGGATCGAGCGGCGCTCGCGGTCGTGCCGCGGGCGGCGTAGGGGTCAGTGTGTCAGCGGGTCACGCCGCGCACGGGAGGTCGGCGTCGGCGGCGGAGGTCTCGAGCTCCTGCTCGAGCTCAGCCGTCAGGTCCGCAAGGTCACGGCGGACCTGGTACCAGGTCAGGGCCGGCTGCGCGAAGGCGAGCCAGCGGGGGAGGGGAAGCTCGGGGGTCCAGACACTCATCGTGGGGGCTCCTTCCTCGTCGGTCGTACTCGGCACAACACGAGGCTTCCTCCGGTTAATCCGGAGGTGGGGTCCGGTTCGCTGTGAGCGAACAAGATCGGGATGGAGGGCGTGTCCGGAAGGCGGCACGCACGGCCCCGTGCAGCGTGTATCAGACGGCCCGGGCGGGGCATCTGTTCGGGTACCAGGTTCGTCACTCCGACGGGACTCACGGTGAAGGTCACGCTGACGCAGTCGGGCGGGTTCGCGCCCCTCCCGCCGGCGCTCGCGACCGTCGCCGTGGACTCCGCCGACCTTGAGCCCGCCGACGCCGCGCACCTCGCCGGGCTCGTCGACGCCGCGCACCTCGACACGCGTCCGCGCGTCTCGGCCGCACCGCCCGGTGCCGCCGACTACCGGACCTCCACGCTCACCGTGACCGACCGCCGCACCGTCGTCGTCGAGGTCACCGAGCTCGACGCCGACCCCGCCTTCCGCGAGCTCGTCGCCGAGGTCAAGCGCCTCGCCCGCACGCGGGCACCCAAGACTGGTCATGAGCCCGAAGGGGGCGACCACGATGTCGTCTGACACCCACCACCCGATCGAATGCATCCTCCCGCCGCACGTCCTGGACGCCATCAAGAAGCACGGCACCGCCGACCAGAAGGAGCGGGCCCGGCGGACCCTGGAGCTGTCCGCCACGCTGCGCTCGAACCGCGAGGCCCAGCCGTTCCGGCCGGTCCAGTCGCTCGTTGCTACGGCGACCACCGCCATCTACACGGCGAACCACGGCACCACGCTGCCCGGCACCGTCGTGCGCACCAACACCGGCAAGAAGAGCAGCGACGTCGCCGTCAACGAGGCCTGGACCGGGCTCAAGGCGACCCTGAAGCTCTACGGCGACAAGTTCGACCGCAACTCCGTCGACGGCGCCGGCATGCCTCTGATCGGCACCGTGCACTTCGACCAGGACTACGACAACGCGTACTGGAACGGCGAGCAGATGGTGTTCGGCGACGGCGACGGCACGCTGTTCAACCGCTTCACCATCGCGATCGACATCATGGGCCACGAGCTGACCCACGGCGTCACGCAGCACAGCGGCGGCATGGACTACCAGGGGCAGGCGGGCGCGCTCAACGAGTCGATGTCCGACGTGTTCGGCTCGATGGTGAAGCAGTATCACGCCTCGCCGAGGACCAAGGCCGCCGACGCCGACTGGCTGATCGGCGCGGGCCTGCTCGCCCCGGGGGTCAAGGGCGTCGCGCTGCGCTCCATGAAGGCGCCCGGCACCGCGTACGACGACCCGACGCTGGGCAAGGACCCGCAGCCGGCGGACATGGCCCACTACGTCAAGACGACGCAGGACAACGGGGGCGTCCACATCAACTCCGGCATCCCGAACCGCGCGTTCTATCTCGCGGCCGTCGGGTTCGGCGGCTACGCGTGGGCCAAGGCGGGCCCCGTCTGGTACCAGGCGCTGATCGACCCGACCCGGCCCAGCAGCAACAGCTTCGCCGACTTCGCCCAGCTGACCGTCACCAAGGCCCACGGGCTGTACGGGGCCGACGGCGCGGGCATCGTCGCGGACGCCTGGCAGCAGGTGGGCGTGGCGACCAAGGTGCCGGCGTGACCTGACGCTCCGCCGGTGGGCGCGCCGTCTCCGATGGCGCGCCCACCGGCGCGGACGCACACTCCCGCCATGGTGCGGTCTCGTGCGGCAGTCGCGACGTCGGTGTCGGTCGTGCTGCTCGTGTCCGCCTGCACCGTGGCGCAGCCCGGTCCGTCACGTCCGACGTCGGCGGCCGCGGCGCCGTCGCCCACCTCTGCCGCACCCACGCCCACGAGGCCCGCGTCACTGACGCCGAAGCCCTCGCCCACGGCGTGGCCGGCCGCCGCCCCGGCGGGCGCTCCCGGCTATCTCGCCGCCGGGTCCGACCCGAGCGTTTTGCCCGGGCCCGTGCTGATCGCCGACAAGAAGAACGACCGGCTCGTCGTCGTGAGCCCCCGGGGGCAGGTGCTCTGGCAGTGGCCGCAGCCCGGTGACCTGGCCCCCGGCCAGACGTTCGTGATTCCCGACGACGTCTTCGTCACGCCCGACGGCAAGGACGTCATCGCGACGGAGGAGGACGACTTCGTCATCACCGAGGTCGACGTCACGACGCGCAAGATCGTCTGGCGGTACGGGACGCCGGGCACCCATGGCTCCGGTCCGAACCAGCTGTGGAACCCGGACGACGGCATGATGCTGCCCGACCGGACGGTGCTCGCCCCCGACATCAAGAACTGCCGCATCGTCGACCTCTCGCCGTCGTCTTCGGCCCCGCTGTGGACGCTCGGCACGCTCGGGGCGTGCTGGCACCAGCCGCCGACGCACTACGGCAGCCCCAACGGGGTGTTCCCGCTGCCGGACGGGCACTTCCTCGTGACGGAGATCCGCGGCGACTGGGTCGACGAGATCGACCGGGCGGGCCACGTGCTGTGGTCCACGCACCCGCCCGCCGTCGCCTACCCGTCGGACTCGAGCCAGTACAGACCTGGCCTGTATGTCACGGCCGACTACTCCGACGTGGGGCAGGTCGTGGTGTTCGACCAGTCCGGTGCGGTCAGGTGGCGGTGGGACCCGAGCAGCGGCGACGGCCGGCTGAACCACCCGTCCCTGGCGGAAGGGCTGCCGAACGGCGACATCCTGCTCAACGACGACGACAACCACCGGGTGGTCGTGCTGGACCCTGCCCGGAACAAGATCGTCTGGCAGTACGGGCACACGGGTCAGGCGGGTGCCCAGCCGGGATACCTGAACACCCCGGACGGGCTGGATCCGGTGCCACCACACTCGTTCGCCGACGTGGTGGGCCTGAGCACGGCGAAGCCGGGCTCCTGGTAGGCGAGCACGGAACGGGATGGGAGCGGAGCACATGAACGCGACGGCCTCGACATCGACGTCTCTCACCGTCCGCGAGCGCGCGTCGCGCGGCAAGGCGGCCCGTGCGACGACGCCGCTCGAGGCGCACGCCGAGTTCCGGCGGCGCGACCACGTGGACCCCGTCGGCCTGCTGCTGGGCCAGGCCGCGACGCGCGTGCCGCAGCTGGTGCCGATCCGGCACGGCCGGATGCTGGCGTCCCCGTTCGCCTTCTACCGGGGCGCGGCGCTGGTGATGGCCGCCGACCTCGCCGACACGCCGGTCTGCGGGCTCGACGCCCAGCTCTGCGGCGACGCGCACCTGTCGAACTTCGGCGGGTTCGCGTCGGCCGAGCGCACGCTCGTGTTCGACATCAACGACTTCGACGAGACCCATCCCGGGCCGTTCGAGTGGGACGTCAAGCGGCTGGCGGCCAGCCTGGTCGTGGCCGGGCGTGACAACGGGTACGGCGCGAAGCAGTGCCGGCGCGTGGCCATGACGGCGGTCGAGGCCTACCGGACCGCCATGCGCGACTTCGCCGCCCAGCCCGTCCTGGCCGTCTGGTACGCGCGGCTCGACCTCGCCGAGACCCTCACCCGGTTCACCGAGTCGTTGTCCCACCGGAAGCGCAAGGAGCACCGGGGCGACCTGGACGGCGCCGACAAGGCGCTGGCGAAGGCGCGCACCCGCGACAGCCTGCAGGCCCTCGGGAAGCTGACCGAGGTCGACGACGGGCAGCGGCGGTTCGTCAGCGACCCGCCGTTGATGATGCGCCTGGACGACATCACCGAGCTCGACCGCGACCTCGTCTTCCAGCGCCTGACGACGCTCGTCGCCGACTATCGGGACACCCTGGCCGCCGAGAGGCGCCGGCTGTTCGACAACTTCGAGCTGGTCGACATCGCGCACAAGGTGGTGGGGGTGGGCAGCGTCGGCACGCGCGCCTGGGTGCTGCTCTTCCAGGGCAGCGCCGAGGGCGAGACCCTGGTGCTCCAGGCCAAGCAGGCCCAGCGTTCCGTCCTCGCCGACCACGTCCCGGGCCCGCGCGGGGAGCCGGCGTCGGCCTGGCAGCAGGAGGGCGAGAGAGTGGTGACGGGCCAGCGGCTGATGCAGGCGAGCAGCGACCTGTTCCTCGGCTGGCTGCGCGACATCGGGCCGGAGGGACTCGAGCACGACTACTACCTGCGCCAGCTGCGCGACTGGAAGATCTCGGCCGAGATCGACGGGATCGCGCCGGCGAGCATGGACCTCTACGCCCGGATGTGCGGGTGGACACTCGCTCGCGCCCACGCGCGCGCCGGGGACAGGATCGCGATCGCGGCCTACGTGGGCAAGAGCGACCGCTTCTCGCGCGCCGTCACGGAGTTCGCCGAGGCGTACGCCGACCAGAACGAGAAGGACCACGCCGGCCTCGCCGCGGCCGTGGACGCGGGGCGCGTCCCCGCGGAGACGGGCGTCTGACCCGGCCTCAGCCCTTCCGCAGGTCCTCGGCGAGCATCACGAGGATGCCGCTGGGCCCGCGCAGGTACGTGAGCCTGTAGACGTCCTGGTAGGTGGCGACGCCGCGCAGCGGGACGCACCCGTGCCGGGCGGCGACCTCGAGCGCCGCGTCGAGGTCGTCGACGGAGAACAGGACGCGGTGCATGCCGATCTCGTTCGGGAGGGTGGGCTCGGTCTCGATCGCGTCGGGATGGATGTACTCGAAGAGCTCGAGGAAGCCCTGCCCGTCGGGCGTCCGGAGCATCGCGATCTTGGCGTGGTTGCCGTCCAGCCCGACGGCGGTGTCGGTCCACTCGCCGCGGACGACGTCGCGGCCGACGACCGTGAGGCCGAGGTCGGTGAAGAAGGCGATCGTCGCCTCGAGGTCGCGCACGGCGATGCCGACGTTCTCCAGCTTGATGGCCATGCCTCGGATGCTACGTCGCCCGTGCTCCGGGTCAGGCGGTGGGGAGGGTCACGACGATGGTGGTGCCGTGCTCGGACGTCTCGGCGACGGCGACGGTGCCTCCGTTGCGGACGGCGAGGTCGCGCACCAGTGCCAGGCCGATGCCGAACCCGGACCGCTGCCCGGGTCGGGAGGCGGGTGGCTCGGCGTGGGCGAACCGGTCAAAGATGCGTTCCGGCTCGACCCCGCGGATGCCGCCGGCGTGGTCGATGACGGCGAGCCTCGCGGTCTTGCCCTCGACGGTGAGCCGTACCAGCACGTCGGCGCCGTCGGGCGAGTGGTTGACGGCGTTGTCGACCAGGGCGGTGACGCATCGGCGGACGCCGACGTCGGGCATGAGCACCGTGACCGTGGGGCTGTGGTCGAACCCGATGGTGATCCCGCGGGCGGCCGCGAGCACGCGCATCGCGTCGATCGCCGCGCCGGCGGCGAAGACGGCGTCGGTGGGTGCGGTGGGGTCGGGCGGCGCGACCTCTGCTGCCAGGAGCAGGTCGTTGACCAGGCCGATGAGCACGCGGGAGTCGGTGCGCAGCTCGCGCAGGCCGTCGGAGAGCGGGCTGCCCGGCGTCGCGCGGCGCTGCAGCAGCTGGATGCGGGCGTCGAGGGCGGCCAGGGGGGTGCGCAGCTCGTGGCTCGCGTCGGCGACGAACGTGCGCTGGATGCGCAGGGCCTCCCCGAGGGGCCGCACGGCCCGCCGCGCCACGAGCCAGCTGATCGCCGCGGCGACCACGACGGCCCCGGCCCCGATGACGACGAGCGCGACGATCAGCTCGTGCGAGTCGGCGTAGATCCGCTGCTGGCCGGGGCTGGTGGGCTCCAGCAGCTCGCTGGGGCGCGACTGGGCGATGATCACCAGCACGGCGACGGCGATGATCGCGAGCACCAGCAGGGTCGCGGCGGCCGAGATCTGCCAGGTGACGGTCCGGGCGGCGCGCCGGACGGCCTGGGCGTCGCTGTCCACGACCTCCTCGTGCGCGAGGCGGCCCGGCATCACAGGCTCCCCAGCCGGTAGCCCTGGCCGCGCACGGTGACGATGATGCCCGGCTCCGTCTTGCGGCGCACGTAGTGCACGTACGCGTCGACGGCCCCACGCTGGCCGTCCGGCCCGAACACGGTGGTGGCGATCTCGTCGCGCGGGAAGGTGCGGCGCGGGTCGGTGGCCAGCAGGCGCAGCAGGTCGTTCTCCTTGGGCGTGAGCACGACGGGCGCGTCGTAGGGGGAGTAGAGGAACCGGGTCTCCGGGTAGTACTCCCACGTGCCGATGGCGACCGACCCGGGTTCCGCGCCGAACGTGCGGCGCAGCGCGCGCAGGCGGGCCAGCAGCTCGTCGAACTCGAACGGCTTGGTCAGGTAGTCGTTGGCGCCGGCGTCCAGGCCGCCGACCTTGTCGGCCACCGAGCCCAGGGCGGTGAGCAGCAGGATCGGCGTCGCGATGCGCGCGCGCCGCAGGGCCCGCACGACGTCGACGCCGTCGAGCCCGGGCAGCCGCCGGTCGATGACCATGACGTCGAACAGCGTCTGCGTCGCGCTGTCCAGGCCCGACACCCCGTCGGTGCGGTGCGTGACGTCGTACGTGTCGGACAGGTACTCGGCGATCGTGGGGCCCAGGCGCGGGTCGTCCTCGACCAGCAGCAGCCGGGGCAGCGGGGGCCGGTGCGGCGGGGAACCCTCGTCGAGCATCGTCCCAGGATCGCCCGTCTCGGCTAAGAATCGATGAAGGTCGGCGCCCGCGGCGGCATCTTGGACGTTTCTTCGTGCCCCACCGGCATCCTCCGGTCATGAACCTGTGGTCCGCGCTGCTGCTCGGTGTCGTCGAGGGCGTCACCGAGTTCCTCCCGGTCTCCTCGACCGGCCACCTGACCATCGTCGAGAAGCTCCTCGGGCTGAGGATCGACGACGCCGGCGTCACTGCCTTCACGGCGATCATCCAGGTCGGGGCCATCGCCGCGGTGCTCCTGTACTTCTGGCACGACATCGTCCGGCTCGTCGCCGCCTGGGTGCGGGGCCTGGCGAACGGCCGGGAGCGCGGGCAGGACTACCGCATGGCGTGGGTGGTGATCGTCGGGTCGGTCCCCGTGGGCATCATCGGGTTCCTGTTCCGCGACGTC
>WRHK01000024.1 GCA_009783295.1 Promicromonosporaceae bacterium | reverse complement strand
GACTGTGAGGAACGACTCGCCGTGGCTCATCTCGTGGAAGCGCGGGTCGGGGTTGCGCGGGTTGCTGCCGATCTGCTCGACGTACGTGTACCAGCCGTGCATGGTCTCGGCGCGCAGGAAGAACCCCCAGTGGCCGGACCCGATGCCGCGTTGGAGGCGGATCGCCTGGTGAAGCGGGGACTCGGTCGCGCGGGAGGTGTGCTGCCCGTGCGGGGAGCCGCCCTCGGGGGAGAGCCCGTACGCGACGGCGACGGCCTCGACGAGGGTCGACTTGCCGGAGCCGTTCTCGCCCACCAGGAAGGTGACGCCCGGGCCGAGGTCGAGGCCGTCGTGGTGGACCTGCTCGACGGCGGGGATCGTGCGCGGCCACTCGTGCGCCGGCAGCGGGGTCGACGGCTCCGGGAGGACCCGCACGACCGGGGGTTGCGAGGAGCGCATGGCTCATTCTCCGCGCGCACACCGCTTCTACCCAGCCAACGACGCTTGACACCCCGACGGATGGGCGAGCCCCGAGCCGTGCACGTGACAATTGCCGGGTGATCTCAGGAGGCATGGTCCAGAACGGTGATGTGCGCATCGCCGTCACCACTCGCGGGGGTGACGGCCCACCTGTCGTCCTGCTGCACGGACTCGCCGGCAGCTCGCGTGAGATGGTGCCGACAGCCGACGCCCTCGCCGACTCGTTCCACGTCTTGCTCGTCGACCAGCGAGGTCACGGCGAGAGCACGCGGCGTCCCGCGGATCTGTCGCGGCGCGCGTTCGTCGAGGACGTGATCACGGTGATCGAGGCGCTGCTGCCCGGGCAGAAGGTGACCCTGGTCGGGCAGTCCATGGGCGCCCACACCGCGTTCCTGACCGCGTCGGCCCGACCCGATCTCGTCGACCGGCTTGTGATGCTCGAGGGTCACGTCGCAGGCAGCGACCGCACAGAGGATGCGCGCGAACTCGGTAACTACTTCGCATCCTGGCCGGTACCGTTCACCGACGTCGCGAGCGCCCGCAAGTTCCTCGGCGAGTCCCCGCTGGCGCAAGCATGGATCGATGGGCTCGAGCGCACTGAGAGGGGGCTGCGTCCGAGGTTCGATGCCGATGTCATGGAGCGAACGATCGCCGCGGTCCACGAGCCTCGCTGGACAGAGTGGGAAGGTCTCACGGTCCCCACCCTCGCAGTCTTTGCCGAGCACGGGATGTTCACCAACGAGCAGAGGGACGAACTGATCTGTCGTCGCCCCGGGACGCGTCGCGCCGACATCCCCGAGGGCAGCCACGACGCCCACCTCGACGCCTTCGGCACCTGGATCCGTATCCTCAGCGACTATCTCGAGCTGGCCTGAGCCATGGAGTGGCGAAGGGCCCAGGATCGAGGGCCGCTCCTGAACGCACCCAGATGTTTGCAGTCCTCGGTGCCGTTGCCCGTCGAGATCTTCGTGAGTGTCACAAAGTTCGTGCGAGCTCAGGTCTGACTCGGCATGCTGGCGCCCATGACGAAGGCGATCTCCCGGATCAATCCTCCTGGGCTGCACACACCGCCCGGTTATCACCACATCACCATCGTCGAGGCGGGCCGGACTGCCCATCTCGCCGGCCAGTGCCCTGTCGGGATCGACGGCGAGGTGGTTGGCCGCGGCGACCTCGATGCCCAGATCGACCAGGTCGCCGCGAACTCCGTCACGGCCCTCGCGGCGGTCGATGCGACCCCGGCGGACGTGGTCCGGTCCGTCATCTACGTCGTCACCGACGACGTCGAAGTCCTGGGCGCCGCGTGGCACCGCCTCACCACGTCGCCCCTGGGGCAGGCGTTCACCACGGCGAGCACCCTCCTGGGAGTCGCCCAGCTCGGCTTCGAGGGCCAGCTCGTCGAGGTCGACCTCACCGCCGCCCTGGCGTCGTAGCCGTTGGTCGGCGGGGACGGCGTCCGTGCATTCACCTGGTTTGGCTATGGGGTCCGACCGATCGGAATCGCCCCGTGCGCGAACGCCCGCGCCTGCTGCCCCCACAGTCGTCGGGTCTCGCACGATGCCTGTATCGCCGCCTGCTCGACGGCGGCAATAGCTCGCTCGAGTTCGTCGAGCGTCGCCGCGGACACCGTGACGAGCCCGACCGCCCGCAGGACGCCGTGCCCGGCGGTGAGGTCAGCCTCCTGCTGGAGCACGTCGCTGTACTCGGCGGACTCGGAGGCGTCCTCGATCTGCCCGATCCTTCCGCGCTGCGCAGCGTCGGAGATGTACTCGGTCTTCTTGCGGCGTAGGTCGCGGGCGGCGACGTCGGCGCGGACGGGTGTGAACGTGACTGAGAAGGTGCGTCCGACGCCGGGGGCGAGGAGGAGTGGGGCGAGGAAGCCGGGGTAGACGAGGGTGCGCGGCCATTCCGAGATCCACAGGACGGCGTGGTAGCCGGAGTCGGCGCGCAGGTGTCCCCAGGACTCGGTGACCGCGACGGGTCCGGCGGTGGCGAGGTCCCGGCCGACCGTCCCGTGGCGTTCGAGCGCGGCCCCGACGGCGGGGTCGTACGCGGTCCGGATCGCCAGCGCTAGGTCGCCGGCGTCGAGCATCGCTGACGGCGTCAGGTCCGCCGCGCGCAGCGCGGCAGTCAGAGACGCGACCTCCTGGCGGAGCACTTCGGCCCCGCCACGGAGTCCGCCGCCGGCGGCGCGGACGGAACGGGCGGCCGAGCGCAGGGAGATGGTCAGGGAGATCGTCGACGCGTGTCGCTCTCCGGTGGGGCCGGCGCGATCAATGAGCTCGGCGTAGGTGCGGGCGGCCCAGCCCCCGTCGTCGCTGCCGTGGGCGGTCCACCAGTCCGCGAGGCCTCTGCCGGAGTCGGGCAGGGTGCGTTCGAGGATCTGGACCGCGGCAATGTTCCCGGAGCGGCAGGTAGACGCGAGCGCGCGGCCCCAGGCGGCGGTGCGCCGGGTCTGGTCGTCGGCGTCGAGGAGCATGAACGCGCGGTGCTGGACGCCGATGACGGCGGTGAGGGTGGCGGCGTGGGGGTCGTGGATCATGACGCCGCCGGTCTCGGCGTCGACCCACTGGCGCAGGCGAGCGGCGTCGCCGGGCAGCGCAAGCGTGCCGGCGGGTCGGGGTCGTCCGACGCGGGCGCGGTACTCGAGCTGTCCTGTTGCCGAGCGCCTGGCCCATGTGGTGATGACCGGCAGCCATTCGACCGTGGGTCGCCCACCGACACGGGTCCAGCACAGTGCCGCGCAGGTCATGAGCACGGGTATCGCGCCGACAAAGGAGGTCCCGCCGGCGACGAGCGCGGCTACGAGTGCGGCTGCCCCGAGACCCAGCACGCCGAGCTGTGCGCCGGACAGTCCCACGAGGATTCCGCGCCGGGGCAGGCGCGAGAAGCGAGAGGTGGTCGCGAGCCTCTCCTCGTTGGTCATCGCCGATCGCTCCGGCCGGGTCCCAGGTCGGTCTGGCGGCTTGCACGGTCGGCCACGGATGCTCCGAGCCGCGGTCCCGCCGTCGCCGCGCTCTTGAGTGCGAGAGCCGCGACAGCAGCGCCGCCGGTCGCAGCGCCGGCAGCGCCCGCGGCCGCTGCACTCGACCCGGCGGTCGCGCCTGATGTCGTCCCGGCTGCCGCCTGCGCTCCCGAGCCGCCGCCGGGACCGAAGGTGCCACCCGCGGATCCGGCGCCTCTGGCGACCATCGACGGCGGTGGCTTATCACTTCCGTCGGCCCCGGATAGCACCCGCGGCGGCGTCATCCGCATCGGGCTCGGGGGCACGGGCACGGGCCGGTTGAGTGCCTGCTTGGCCTCCTGCTCGGTGCTCATCGCGTGGTAGAAGTCCACGCCCATGAAGCTGATGGCCTTGTAGGTCAGGTAGGGCGCGAACCCGGCGATCAGCAGCAGCACGATCCCGGCGAGGGGGTCTGCGACCGAGCGCAGGTCGGTGTCGATGGGTGCGGAGACCTGTTCGGCGGCGAGCAGGAACACCACGACCATCACGAGCTTGGACACGATGAGCGCGACGACGAACTGCGTCCACCGCGACACCCATCCGCGGGTCGCGTCCCAGGTCGCACCCGAGAACGCGATCGGTGCGAACACGATCGCGACGAGGAGCAGCGCCTTGCGCACCAGCAGCGAGATCCAGACGATGAACGCCGCCGCGACGGCGAGCCCGCCCAGGAACAGCGCGATCAGGAACGCCACGGCGGGTCCGGTGGCGACGGCGGTGCCGACCGTCCCGGTGAGCAGGTCGATGCGGTCGCCCATGGCCGCCACCGTCGTCCCGGCGGCCGCGACGATGGCCAGGCAGAGCCGGTCGACGATCTCGAGCGCCGTGGCGATCAGTGACAGCGCCACGAACGAGCCGAGCACGGCCTTGCCGAGACCCAGACCTGCGCGCGAGAGCGCGGTCGGGTCGCGTCGGACCATCCCGCCGATGAGCTGGAGCAGGAAGAACGCGACCATGACGAACACCGCGACCCCGAACAGGATCGCGTAGACGCGCTGGAAGCGCGGCGAGGCGATGTCGACGAAGGTCGTGGCCTCGAACACCGACCACACCCCGCGCAGCAGGTAGGTGGCCATTCCGGCGACGCCGCCGGCCAACCACTCTGCAGGTCCGGTGAGGACCGATGCCGCGCCGTCGGTCGCGACCTTGCAGACAGGAGCGGCGACGGGCAGGTCGCAGACGTCCATGGTGGCCTCACCCGACCTGCTGGCCGACGTTCCAGAAGAAGTTGACCAGTGCGACGGCCTCGCCGCAGACGACCGCTGCGGCCAGCGCGACGACGACGCCCGTCTTTCCTCGTCCCGCCAGGTGCGGGTTGGAGGAGTTTGCGCCGAACGCCCACACGATCGCCGCGACGATCAGCGCGAGCACGGCGAGGATCAGCCCGACGGTCATCACGGCGCCGACGATGGTCCGCAGCTGCTCGATGCCAGGCAGGCCGTCGGCGTTGGGCGTGATGGAGATGTCGGCGAGCAGACGGTGGCGATGCATGGGGTCCTCCGGTTCGTGACGGATGGCGGGCGGGCGGCGCTACAGGTGGCCCCCGGTGTCCAGCAGCCAGTTGGTCCACGCGAGGGCGCCGCCGGCCAGGACGGCGGCAGCGAGCGCGACCAGGACGCCCGCCCGGGCGCGCGCCGTGGCCTGCCACGCGCCGGTGCCGGTGGCGATGGCCCACGCGACGGCGCAGACGATCAGCGCAGCAACGGCGACGACGAGCGTGACCGTCAGGAGCGCGCCGACCACCTCGCCCAGGCCGCTGGTCGAGACCGCGCCGAAGTCCGGCGTGACGGCGGGCATCAGCCCGCCCTCCCGGTGGCGCTCGCAGGGCACGCGGCGGTCGGTCCGACGTCGGCGGGCCGGCCGACCGTGGCGGTGTCGAGCCACGATGTCGGGTCGACGGCGGGCGCGTCCGGGCCGCCGGGGTGGATCTCGAAGTGCAGGTGCGGGCCGGTGGAGCTGCCCGTCGAGCCGACGTGCCCGATGACCTGCCCGGCAAGGACCACGTCACCGACGCTCACGTCGTGGGAGGTGGCCAGGAGGTGCCCGTACACGGACGCGACGGCGTGCCCGGCGACGTCGTGCTCGATGACGACGTGGTTGCCCAGCCCGCCGGTGTACTCGGCGACGACGACGCGGCCCGCGGCCGTCGCAAGGACGGGCGTGCCGGACGGGGCGGCGAGGTCGACGCCCGCGTGCAGGCGCACCACGCCGAGCACCGGGTTCAGGCGTTCCCCGAAGCCGCTGGTCCGGGTCCAGGTCCCGGGCGGGAGCGGGAAGACGCCGGGACCGGCCGAGGTCGGGACGGACTCCGCGGCCGGCGAGGTCGGGTGTGGTGTGGTGAGCGCCGTCCGGATCTGCTCGGCGACGGGGACCCAGAGCGCGTACCGGTCGGGGTAGGCGGAGACTTCGACCGCCTGGGCCGCGGCGCCCGGGGTCAGGGCCTCCCAACCTGTGATGTCGAGCAGCCCGCGTGGGGAGCCGTGGTTCGGGCCGGTCGGGCCGCCGAAGAACGCGCGTGCCTGGAACGCGGGGTCCATGAGCTGCGCGACGGTTCCCCAGCCTGCGCGGGGGCGCATCTGGAACATGCCCAGGCTGTCGTGGTCCGCCCCGGTGCCGTCGTTGGGGAAGTACGCCGAGACGGGAGAGGCGTTCGGGTTGGCGAGCATCCGCAGCCCCGACTCGGTCAGGGCGGCGGCGAGCGCGACGATGACGCCCCGCTCGCCAACGCCCGGCGTCTGCGCCCCGACCTCGATGATCGTGGCCGCGTTGCGCAGCTGGGACCCGTTCAGGGTGACGGTTCGGCCATCGGCCGTCCGAGCCGACAGCGTCCCCGGGACGGTGCCCACGCGCGCGGTCACGGCATCACAGACGGACGCCGTCGCCTGAGCACCGAGCGCGGTCATCGTCGTCAGCCCTAGGACGGGGACCGTCACGAGGGCACCGGCGGCGAGCAGTCTCTTCATGGCGACCTCCTCATCGCAGCGGGTTGTCGAGCGCGGAGAGGCGCAGGAGCCGGCAGGTCGGGTAGGTCGGCGCGCACACGACGAAGGCGGTGAAGGCGACGTCGTGCTGCGACGTCACCGCCTCGCGTTCCCACGTACCGGCGCGGCGCCGCACTCCCGTGACCGTCACGGCGGTGGTGCCGGGAGCCACGTAGGGCCGGGTCTGGGCGAGCGCGGCGGTCCACGCGGCCGGGACTGCTGCCGTCGTGACGTCGATCCACTGCCGGGTCGAGTACGTCCCGAGTCGCGTCCAGGTGGCGGCGTCCGGGACGTAGCCGTCGAGGTCGGCGAGAAGGCCGGGGGACTCCTCGCCGGTCGGGTCGGCGACGTCGAGCAGCCGGCCGCGAACCTCGCCAGGATCGGTGCTCGTGGTGTCCCAGGTGAACAGGGCCTGGCTGACGAGCGTCGTGAACGCCAGCGGGTCAGACGTCGGAGGGACCGTCCCGTCCGCGGCAAGACGGAGGGGTGCCGCGGCCGACTGGTTGTCGCTCGGCGCGGCCGGCGCTCCCAGTCCGGGCGCGGGCGACGGCGCCGCCACCACCTTGGGCGTGCGGTCTCCGGCGTGAACGGCCAGACCGCCGACGGCGATCGCGGCGGCGAGGCCGACGGCGACGAGCGTGAGCCGTCCGCGCGCCGTGAGGCTTGGGAGCCGGCGCATCTCACACCGCCTCCGCACGGGTGGGGTCTGCGGCGAGCGCGGCGCGGACCTCGGTGATGGCGGTGATGAAGGCGTGCCACTCGCTCTCGACGCGGCAGACCAGGTCCCACTCGCGGTCGGAGAGGTCGTGCGCGACCTGGTCCAGGTCGTAGTGCCGGGTGATGCCGTCGAGGTCCTGCATCGACAGGTACAGGGCGCGCACGCTGCGTCGGACCGGCTGGGCGGCCAGGCGCCGCTTCGCGGCCGCTGCCTGCTCGGCCGCACGGCGAGCCTTGGCGACACGCTCGGCCTCCCGGGCCATCTCGGCGACGTCCTCGTCTGACACCAGGTGCGGCCGTACCGGACCCGGCGTAGCGACGTCGTCCGGTGCGGTGGGCTCGTCGGGGGAGAGGTTGGCCAGGGTGAGCGCTGCCATGACCGTGCGGTAGTGCGGGTCGACGGGTGCGCGCTCGTCGATCGCCGTCAGGGCGCCCTCGGCCACCTTGCGCACATGCCATGCGGTGGCAGGGTCCTCGGTGACGGCGATGATCTTGGCGATCTGGTCCAGCCGCTGGAAGGACAGCTTGCCCGTGATCGCAAGGGAGGCCTTCTGGCGGCTGGTGAGGTTCGGCCCGCGCGGTCCGGAGGATTCCTGCGCACCGTGGGGTCCGGGGGAGTCGTCCTCACCCGGTCCGGTTGCGGTGGGGTGGCCGAAGCGGCTCGCGGCCTGACGCTCGGCGGCGTCTGCCTGGTAGAGGGGCTTGAGCTCGACGTAGAGGCGAGCCTCCTCCGTCGGCAGCAGGTCCAGGCGCTGACCGTTCTCCTGCTGCTCGGCCAGGGCTGCGCTGAGCGTGCCGGACGCGTCCGGGTGCACGCGCACCTCGATCTGCCGCCAACCCAGCTCGCGGACCGCTGCCAGGCGGCGCGCCCCGCACAGGAGGACGCCGTCTGCCGAGACGAGTGGCGGGTTGATCAGGCCGACCGCCTCGATGGATGCGGCGAGCCCGTCGATGTTCCCGAGCGACCGGCGGCGGCGGTCCGCGACGCGGATCTCGTCGAGCGGGCGGATCTCGGTGGGGTAGGCGGTCTGCTCACGCACTGGTGCTCACCGCCTCCCGCTGCGCGACTGAACCGGGAGTGTTCGCAGCGGCGATCGGTGCGGCCTCGATGAGCCGCCCGACCAGGCGGTCGTCGCACAGAATCTCGTCGACGCTCACGCCGGACGCGAGCCGGCGCAGGAGCCCGTGCCCGACAGACGTGTGCTCGAGGGTCGCGGCTGGGCTGCCGAGCAGCGCGGTGACGAGCACGCACCACGACCGGTGCGAGACGCCCAGGACCATCGGCGTCTCACGGTCGTGCCGCAGGCCCTCGTGCGCCCGACGTCGGTCCGGCGTCTCGATGAGCCGCGCGGCCACGAGCCCGACCGCGTGCCCCGCGACCTGGGCGGGCCACCCGCACACGGCGAGCAACCGGGCCGCGTCCTCGACGATCCGCTCGGCCTCCGCGTAGGCGCGGCTGGCTTCATGTGTGGTGGCGCCGGCCGACCCGGGGTTGGCCGCGAGGTTCTCGACGTGCCGGGCGAGGTGCTCGTGCTCACCGATCCGGGCCACGTCGCGGCGCGTGCGGGTCTTCATCAGGTGCGAGGCCTGGTCGCGCCCGCACATCAGGGCCTCCTCGAACGACGTCGTCATCAGCGCGATCCGCATCGCCGTCGTGAGCGATCCCCACGGGTCGTGCGCCCAGCGGGTACCCGCCGCGTGCAGGAGCTCGAACGCGAGCCGCATCGCGTCGTCGGCGCTCTGCCCGTGCTTGCGGGCCAGCGCGGCGTACTTCTCGCGGCACAGCAGCAGGAGCTCGCGCGCCTCGGGATCGTCTCGCCACAGCCCGGGGTCGGCGTGGAGGCGGAACAGGAGGTCGCGCAGTACGTCGGGGGACCTCAGGTCGGAGGCGGCCATCACAGGGCCAGCCCTTCGCGCGTTTGCGTCGACGTCGGTGGTGTCAGCGGCGGGCGCTCGGGGTGTCGGCGGAGATCGGATCGGACGGTGCGAGCAGCCGCGCTGATGGCGCGCGACTGAACCGCGAGCGCGCCGTCGATGGCACTGGAGAGGGCACTCATCGCCACCTCGGGCATGTCGGTGGGCCGCACCCACCGCGTGGCACCTGCGCCGCTGCGCACCGACGACGTGGCCGGTGAGCCTGGTGCGCGCAGCGACGGGTCGCCGAACGTTGCGAGCCCGCTCGGAAGTGAGCTCGGCGGCGTCGTCCGTGCGGCGCCGGCAGGCGTTGGTGCTGGCATGCGGTGCGGCCGGTCGTAGACCTCGGCGGTGTTCACAGTGACATCCCTTCGCGTGCGTCAGTGCCGGCAGGGTTCGGTGAGGACTGAAGAGGTGGCTGACGGCGGAAGGCCGAGCCGACGGTGGTCGCGATCTCGCGCTCCTCGAGGCCCGCGCGCAGGGCCGCAGGCCCGAGCGAGGCGAGGGCGCTGTCGTGGCTGTACCCGTGGCGGGCCATCTCGCACGCGGCCCAGAACAGGCCGGAGTTGCGGGTCCCGGGGCCGCGTCGCTCGACCCAGCCGACGAGATCGTCCAGCGCGCGCCCACGCCGCGGGATCAGCCCGGCGGTCCCGGGAGGCCGCGGCGGGTCGATGAACCGTCGCAACGCGGCGGCATCCACGGGATGGTCCGGCTCGGTCGAGACGGCATTCATCGCGTAGACCGCCGAGTGGTCACGGTCGAACGCGATGCGCGAAGGCGGGGCGACGACGTACCCGCCGTCGCCGCGGAAGTCGATGTGCGCCGCCGTGGTCCAGCAGCGCTGCGAGACACCGGCCGCGTGGGGGAAGTAGACGTGCAGCCCGCCCGACGGCGTCTGCACCGACCACATCCACCCGTCGACCAGGCGGGCGTCCCGGGCGCGCTCGAACGTGGGGCGACCGGAGACTCCACCGTGCAGGTCGATGTCGACGACGTCGAGACCTGACGGCTCGCCCGTGGGGATGCCGATGTTCGCGTCGGGGCGGGCGTTCCACCACGCGGCGACGCGGTCCGGATCCGTGGTGGCCGACTTGTAGCCAGCCCCGGTCATCGGCGGCTTGCAGCCCGGCACGCACGGGAAGACCGGGATGTCGGCTCTCGCGTAGGCCAGCGCGGACTCAGCGAGAGACGGCGCGTGGTCCGCCACGGTGAAAGCCGCGAGCGAAGTGCTCGGCGACGCGGTGCTCGTGTCCATGCGCACGACCGTCGGCCGTGGGCATCACCAGAACGATCACCACATCAACGGCTCACGGAGTGTGGGATGTTCTGTTTGCGCAGGTCATGTGCCTCCCATATCTGGTCCGTAGGTTGCTTGACCTGTCGCCGATCTCGTGAGCCACCCGAAGACACGCAGACGTCACCAGCCTCTATCGCAACACTTCGCGTCCCTAGAACATATGTACGATCGCCTCATGACTGGAGAAGGACGCCGACCCGACCGCGTGCCGATGCGCGACTCTCCCGTCGAGGCGCCGCGCAGGGGGCGCGACGAGGAGCACATCCATCGCCCTGACGCGCCGATTCCCGTCAAGGCTTGGATCTCGCAGCGGCAGACAGGCGACTTCGAGGCTGATGCCGAGGCCGTGGCCTGGACGCGCAGTCAGGTCCTTGTGACCTATTCGGACCCGCACGGTCGAGCCGGCCAGGCGTGGCTGTGGGCGACGGCCGTGAGTCGACGACAGGCCTCCCCGTAGCGCGGCGAGCGTCCGAGCTGCTGGGTGCCCGCGCGGCCCGGCGGGCCGCCGCCTCCGCCACCGGGACGCTCGACTTCCCAGCCGAGACCCGCGCGGTGCGCGAGTCTGAACGCGGGGTCGCCGGGCGTCTGATCCTTTCGCGCCGATGCCCGGCGGCCCCCGCGGGAGGCGAGAGCTCGTCAGCCGCCCGATCGTGCGCTCGAGCGCAGCGCCTCGATGATCTCCTGCGTGCGATCCGATGGGTCGATCGGACTTCTGTAGTCGGTCGAGGTCACGCCGACCGCATCGAGCATGTGCTGCACCTCCTTGCCCCCGTGCCCTTCGCGCGCCGCCACGGCGACCAGGTCGAGCTTCGCCTGGTCGTCGTCGGGCGCGGCCCGGTGAGCGGCCTCGGCGGCGAGCCGTGCCGTGGCCAGGTCCCCGACCGCAAGGGCGTGCGCGATGACGACCGAGGCCACCTCGAGCACCGCGATGGTCATGACGTGGTCGAGTCGCTCGCCCTCGAACACCCAGCTGAAGTGCCCGGGCGCCTGGGCGAACGGCTCTCCTTCGACGAGTCGCAGTGCAGCGACGAGGTCGGCGATCCCCGCCTCCCCGCCGCGCGCCTCGCCGCGCACGCGCAGCGCGCGGAAGAGGCTAACGTCGCAGAGGCAGTCCTCGAGCCGGTAGACGAGCCCGGACTTGCCGTGGTCCGGGGAGTGGTGGGCGTTCGGGAGGTAGGGCGTCCCGGTCGCAGGGTTCCTTCCGAGCCAGGTCCGAAGTTCCGTGGCGCGCTGGGCGGTGCTGGTGCCCGCGATGCCGGCGTCCCGGAGCTCAGCCGCGGTGGCGCCCTTGGGGTGGAGTGCGAGGTAGGCGAACGTCTCGAGCCGGGTCGCGTCGCGGTAGGGCGCTGCGTGCCGGTCTCCGCACCCGAGCCCCTCGACGGGACCGAGCAGGCGGATCCAGGGGCGCCGGGCGGGGGTTCGCCCGAAGTCGGCGAGGTCGCGGTCGAGGTCGTCGAGGTCCTCTTCGACGGCGCTTCGGACGCCGTCACGCACGAGGGGCGCGAGGACGGCGACGTCGTCCGCCGTCACCGGTGCGAAGTCGACGTACGAGGCTGCGGCGTCCGGCAGGAGCGAGGCGCTCCCGGCAGGCGCGCTCGCGTCGCGGGGCCGGTCGGTGACGAGCTCGGGGCGCAGCGCGCCTGCGAGGTTCGCGTGCGTCTCCCAACCATCGCCGGCGTCGTCGTCCACGGGTATCGGGACGCTCGTTGCCGCGTCGGTCGCCGCGACGACCTGGGCGCAGGCCGCCGCCTCGTCCCGGGAGAGGCCAGGTGCAGTGACGTCGATCCCGAGGTCGGCGATGACGAGCCGGCCGGTAGCGGTGATCGCGGCGTGCGTCGCGCCCGGGAGGTTGGAGCCGAGCGCGACGAGAACCACCGCGGGGCGTGCCTGATGGCTGGCGATCGCGGTCGCGAGCTCGTGCTCGCGGTCGCCGGACCCCGTGGTGAGGACCAGGAGCCGGTTGTCGGGGACGGACGCGAGAGCCGTGCCGATCGTGGCGGCATGGACCGCCTCTTCGATGCCCGAGGAATCCTCCGGACCGAAGTACTGCAGGCGCAGATGGTCGATGTCGGCGAGCTCTTCGGCCACCCCGAGCGCGTAGACGCACACCCGCGCCGACCAGGGGTTCAGCGCGACGGACGAGGCGAGGAAGCGTGCGAACGCGATCACCCGGTCGTCGTCACCGGTCAGGCCCAGCGTGCCGAGGTGCTCCAGGTTGACCAGGTGGACCCGCCCGTCGGTGTCGGCGCCGACGGGTACGAGCAACGGGTACGGCGCATCGCCGGCCACGACGGGTGTTGGTGTGAGCGGCGCCGTCCACGTCGTTCCGGCGCCGGACCACGGGGAGGGCAGCGAGGCGTCTTCGCCGAGCGTCAGCGTCACCTCTCCGCCTGCCACGACGGCGGTGACCACCCGCGGGAGACGTTCGGGGTCCGTGGTTTCGCCGGCGAGGGCGGCCAGCATGCCGGTCAGGCACGCCACGGCCTCGGACGGCGTTGCACCGGTGTAGGCGGCCGTCCGCGCCGTCGGCTGGAGCTCGGGTGGCAGCGGCGGGAGCATCATCCCGGTCTCGCGCCGCCGAGCGGCGGTCCGGCGGCGTGCCCGGATCGTCAGCAAGAGCGCGCCGGCGAGGATCCCGCCGGCGCCCGCGAGCCCCGGGACCAGCCACGTGGGTGAGGCCTCCATGCCGGCGGGAGGGGCGTCGGTGGTCGCCCGCCCCGAGGGTGCGGCGTCCGCGGGCTCGCGGGGCGTCTCGGGCGCAGGCGCTGTCGCCGCCAGCCCGCTCCCGTTGAGTGGCCGGGGAGCCGTCGCGAGCGGTTCTGGCGTCGGCGTGACGGCCGACGTCGGGACCGGCGACGGCGGGACCGGCGACGGCGGGGCTGGCGCCTGTTCGGTACCGGAGACAGGAGCAGGCCTGGCCCGCCCGGACCGGGCAGCGCTCGTGGCGGTGGCGGCGCGCGAGCCGGCCGTCGTGCCCGGGATCGTCACCGTCCACCCTGGCCGGATGAGGTCGGGATCGGTAAGCCGCTCGCCGTCCGGCTGCACGGTCGAGGTCGACGCCTCGAAGATCTCCCGATACCGGCCCGCGTCGCCGAGCTTCCTCTGCGCGATCCCGCTGAGGGTGTCGCCTGGCTCGACCACATACGTCCCACCGTCGGGGGAGTCCGTCCCGATCGTGGGGATGCGGAGCACCATCCCGGGCTCGATGTACGACGGGTTGTCACCCAAGGCCTGGAGGTTGAGGTCGCGGATCTGGGTCCATGCCGTGCCGTGCCCGAGGAAGCGCTCTGCGATCTTCCACAAGGATTCGTTGCGCTTGACGGTGTACTCGAACGTCGCCGGGGTCGGCGCGGCGGTCTCGACAGGCTCGGCCACCGGGGGAGCGGGCAGAGCAACCAGCGGCGCGGACGCCACAGCCGGAGCCGGCCCGGTGCTCGCCGACGTCACAGCATGAGCCGGCGCCGCGACGAGAGGCGCCGTCACAGGAACTACGACGAACAGCACTGCGGCAGCATCGATCAGATGACGTGCCGCGCCCTGCGACAGCCCGAGCCCGCGCAGACGCGGCGCCGGCATCGCGCGCACCCGGAAGACGACCTCCAGCACCAGCCCCCAGGTCAGGTACCCCCACGCGATCCACGCGACGACCTGGAGGAGCACGAGCACGAGCGTCCCGTCGTCGGGCATCTGCGCGCGGACCCACAGCTCGGACCATGTCAGCGTCCCGAGGCGCCCGTAGGCCCAGACGAGCAGCGTCGGGACCCCGGCCACGAAGGCGAGGATCGCGAGGGTCGCGGCGAGGCCGGCGAGGCGGCGGCGGACGGTCATCGTTCGACTCCTCCGAATGTGCGGATCACGCGGGCGCTGGCGGTGCCGGTGACGCCGAGCCGGCCGATGCCGACGGCGGCCAGGAACACCGTCTCGTAGTGGTCGTGGACGGTGACGGTCACCGTGGTGCCGTTGCTGACGGTCACCGTGCCGTCCACGCCGGCCGCTGCGAGGTATCCGTTTGCTGCGGACTTCGCGGCGGCGACGTCGACGGACGCACCGTGGCCCTCGATCGCCTGGGGTGCGTTCAGGCGCTCGCTACCGGCGCGCGCCGCCTGGCCGGCGACGTCGCGTGCGTGCTCCAGGACGGTGAGCTGCCCGCCGAGGTCGACGACGAGCCCGACGAGCACGATCGTCGCGAAGGCTGCGAGCACGACCCACGCGCTGATGGACCCGCGCTCGTCGGTGGGCTGGTGCCTGGTCATGGGTGCTCCCGGAAGGCGTCGACTGGTGAGGACATGGAGGCCGTCACGGCCTTGGTGCCCGGGATCCCGGGCACCGTCAGGTCGCCCAGGTCGACGAGGCATCGGACCTCGACGCTCACAGATCCGTAGGTCCCGAGCGGAGCGCTGAGCGCCGACGTGTCGACGACGACGTCGGTGCGCGCGCACTTCAGGTCCCGGTTGGCGAGCGTCTCCGCCGCCGCGTCGCGGGCAGCGGACTGCGCCGCGTCGGGCGAGCGGGCGAGCGATGCGGCACGAGCGGCGTCGTTGGCCGCGGCCTGCACGGCCTGGTGGGCCAGGGCGGTGCGCCCGGCGAAGATGACGAGCCCGAGGAAGAGCACGAATGCGGGCACGACGATGGCCGCCTCGACGGAGGAAGAGCCGCGCTCGTCCCGGGACCAGAGCCGTCGCAGCGCCTGGATCATGGCGCCGCCGTCAGTCGTTCCGACTGTGCGGTCGCGTGCACCTCGAAGCTCGGCGACCAGCCCGGAACCACCGTGATGCTGGTCCCGCGCACCGTGATGAGGACCCGTTCGGCGTTCCGATCGCCGGCGACGCCGAGCCCGGCGATCACGTGGTCGCCGCCGGCGTCGGCGACGAACGCGGTCGCGGCCGCGATGCCGTCCGAGGTGCGGCCACCCTCCGCGGCCGCCGCGCGGGCGCCTTCGCTCGCGGCCGCCATGGCGACGTTGCGGGCGTGGTAGTAGAGCGCCGCCTGGGTGCCGAGCCAGAACGTGACGAGCAGCGCGGGCAGCAGGATCGCCATCTCGACCGACGTCGAGCCGCGCTCGTCCCACCCGCGTCGACCACGGTGCGAGGTACCGGCCCGGGCGTGCCGGGGGCTACTGGATCTTGGCGGCCTGGGCCGTGACATATGCGGTCACCGCTGCGATGACGATCCCGGCGATGACGATCACGCCGAGGGTCCAGAGCACGACGTCGGTGGTGTGGGAGCCGCGTTCGGGGTCGTCGTCGGGCCTGACGAGCCACGCCTTGGCGACGGCGATCGCGGTGAGCAGGTGGTACATGGTCTGACTCCTTCGGTGCTGACTTGCGGGAGGTGCGGTGCGTCGTCCGGCGGCGCACCGGGTCGGGTCAGGTGCCGGTCGCCATGCTCAGCAGGGCGGGGGCGATGACCAGGGCCATGAAGATGACGCCGAGGAGGGCGCCGGGGATCTGGAGTCGTTCGCCGAGGGCGTTGGCCTGGGCGAGCTCGTCGGCGAGCAGGGCGGAGCGCATGGACTCGGCGCGGGCGCGCAGGTGGCCGTAGACGGCGGTGGACTGCTCGCCGGACAGGCGCATGATGTCGGCGAAGTCGTCGAGCTCGGGTAGGCCGAGGTCGTCGGCGAGGGTCTCGAGCGAGTCCCAGGGCGGGACGCCCGACCATCGCGATCGGGCGAGGTCCTCGGCCAGCCTGGCGAACACCCACGAGCTGCCGATCTGCGCGGCCGACTCCATCGCCTGCAGCGCGCCGGCGCCGTTGAGGCGTTCGAGGGCGACGAGGTCGACGTACGCGCCGAGCGCTCGCCGGAACTCGGCGCGTGCCTTCTTCGCCTGCTCGACGGCGTCCAGGTTGGGGTAGAAGAACAGGAAGACGCCCAGGCCCAGGGCGAGGACGGGCGTGACCTGGTATGGGATGCCGAGCCCGATGGCCCGGAAGAACGTCACCAGGAGCGGCGGGGCGACGACGCCGATGAACGCGAGCGTGACCTTCTCGCCGTAGAACCGCTCGAGCGGCATCTGGAGCAGGGCGAGCTCGCGCCGGGGCGTACGGACCCACGCTGCGGCGGGGAGGTTCTTCATCGCCCAGTTGCCGAGCCGGTCCGTGGCGTTGCGCTCCGCCCCTGGCGCCTCTGGTCGCGGGGTGGGCCGGTGGCCGACGCGGGCGACGGCGTCCGCGAGGTCGACGTGCGGCGCAGGCAGCAGGGCCATCACGAGCATGAACAGCGCGAGCCCGACGAGGGTCCCGCACACGGCGAGCACGAGCACGGTGGCGCTCATCGGGCGGTCCCGACCAGGAACCGGGGCGCTGGCTTCCCCGTCGCCATGCGCTTCATCCAGAGCAAGGTGGCGATGTAGGCGCTCACGAGGACGACGAGGATGACCTGCCCGATGGGCGTCGCGTAGGGGGCGACATAGCGTCCCGAGAGGGTGAACACGACCAGGACGCCGGTGGAGATGATCGTGACCCATCGGGCGGTGGACCTCGGCTTGGCCCGGTCGGCCTCGATCTGCCGTCGGGCGCGCACGTCCGCGGCGACGGACTCGGCAAGGGCCTGGAGCACCGATGCCAGCCCGGCGCCACGACGCCTCGCGCCGAGGATGAGGTTGGCGGCGACGAGGTCGCCGGTCGCGTCGTCCAGCTCGTCGGCGAACGCGCGCAGCGCCTCCTCGGTGTTCCCGCGGGCCCGCAGCCGTGCCACCAGACGCCGGACCTCGGGCGCGATCGCGGGCGGGACGGACCGGAGCGTTGAGCCGAGCGCCTGCTCGAGGCCGACGCCGACGGTGAGCACTCCCGCCAGGGAGCGCGTCCACTCCTCCATCGCCTCGAGCCGGGTGATCTGCGCGCCGGCCGCCGCGTTCGTCAGGAGCAGCGGCAGCCCGACGGCGCCCACTGGGACGACGACCAGCGCGATGAGCCACCCGGTGATCAGCCACGTCACGACGCCGCCGACGACGCCCACGCCCAGCAGGATCCATGTCTGGCGGGTGACCCGGCTGAGCCTGCCGTGGCGACGCACGACCTGGTCGCCGTCGTCCCGCTGGGGGCGCAGAGCGATGACCAGCCACGCGATCGACAGGCCCAGCATCGTGCCCGAGACGATGAGCCCGACGCCCCTCATGACGCCCTCCTGCGCTGGGTGGCGAGGTAGCCCGTGAGGTCGAAGCCGAACTCCTCGAGCTCGCGCAGGTCGTCCGGGAGCGTGTGCGGGTAGGCGGTCCCGCCGCGCTCGACGCTGCGGAACACGTGCGTGAGGGCGTACCCGGTGTCGCGCTCGCCGCGGGCGACGGCGTCGATCTCGGTGATGCGCCGCTGCCGCGCGCGAGTGCCGTCGGGGGAGACGACGTCGCGGAAGTCGATGTAGACGACGAGGTCGATGGTTGATGCGAGCTTGCGGCCGATGACGCGGTCGTCGATCCCTGGCGCCTCCTGCTGCGCGCACGATGCGAGCTTCTCCAACGCGGCGGCAGCGCTTGTGGCGTGGGTCGTGCACATGGAGCCGCTGCCGGACTCCATGGCCTGGATCATCGGCCAGATCTCCTTGCCGCGGACCTCGCCGATGATCTGCCGGGCGGCGTCGAGGCGGAACGAGTCGTGCAGCCCGTCGAACAGCGTGTACTCCCCGGCGGCCCGCCCGTCAGGGCCACGCTCGCCGGACCCGGGCCGGGCCTCGATCGGGTGGACGAGCCGGTGCTGTTCTGGGAGCAGGTGCAGCTGTAGCTCGTACTCCGTCTCGATGGTCACGATGACCTCGTCGGGGTCGATCTCGGAGCACAGCCCGCGCAGCAGGGTGGTCTTGCCCGCGCCCTGGGCGCCGGCGACGACGATCGACTTGCGCGCTCGGACGGCCGCGGCGAGGAACGAGCGCGTGACGTCGGTCATCAGCCCCTTGGCGACGAGGTCGTCGAGGGTGACCTGGATGAGCCGGTGTCGACGGATCACGACAGACGGGCGCGGGGTGACCCACGCGAGCGCGGCCAGGCGCGCGCCGCCGTCGAGGCGCAGGTGCAGGGAGGGCTGGGCCTCGGAGAACGGACGTGCGTTGACCTCCGACCGCGAGGCGAGGAACTGCAAGAACGCCAGGAGCTCGTCGTCGGAGTCCGCGACCGGTGGCCCGGCGATCCGGGACCCGTCGACCAGGTCCAGGACCACGTGGTCGTAGCCGGTGATGATGATGTTCTCGACGCGGTCGTCGTCGACCAGCGGCTGGAGCCTGCCGAGGCGGAACAGCGCGTCGAACACGGCATTGGCCGTGGCGCGCTGCCGCGCGAGCGACCACGCGGGACGGCCCGTGTTGGCGTCCTCGGCCATCGCCGCCTCGATGAGGTCGAGGACGATCGAGCGGCCGAGCTGCTCCTCGCTGCCCTTGTCGAGGCCCTCCCCGGCGGTCGCCTGCGAGAGCAGGTCGGAGGCGTGGGCGCGCAGCGTCGCGACCAGCCGCCAGTCGACGCTGTCCGACGGCGCCGCACCCGGCACGGTCAGCCGTTCGGCGGGTGGCTGGGACGGCGTCTCGGGCTGGGCGAGGAACGGCAGCGCGGCGGGGTCGAGGCGGGGTACGCGTCGTCCGGGCCGAGCGGGGTCGAGGTCATGCGCAGGTCGGTCACGGTGCCACCTCTCGCAGGAGCTCCTCGCGCCGGGCGGTCACCCGGTCGCCGATCGCGGCCGCCGCGGCCCGCAGCGAGCGGATGTAGGCGCCCTGGGCGAACTTCCGGGGCGGCCGGTCGCCGCGGTGGTAGACGGCGGCCGCCTCGGCGTCGTCGGCGATCGACGCGACCACCGGCAGGCCGAGCAGCCTGCCCGCCTCCCGCGCGGAGTACGGCTGGCCCTCGCCGACGAGCAGCAGCCCCGGCTGCTGCCACGCGGGTCCGCCGCGGTGCATCGAGTCGGTCCAGGAACGGGCCGCGAACAGGGCTGGGAGGTGGGACCGGGTCACCAGGAGCGTCACGTCGGCCAGCGAGAGCAGCGCCTCCGGGGACCCAGGGAAGCCGAGCGCACCGGCGTCGACGATGACGTCCTGCCCCGTCGACTCGAGGTCGTCCAGGGCCTCGGACAGCCGCCCCCACAGCTCCCGCAGACCGGCCGCCTGCGCCGGCGACCGCGTGCCCGCGACGAAGCTCGCCTGACCGACCAGCGGGCGCACGACGTCGCGCAGCGCGTCGGAGATCTCCAGCGGCGAGAGCGCAAGCTCGACCAGGCCCCCGTCGTACTCGCGGGCGCCCTGGAAGAACCCCGCCAGGACCGTCGAGGTACCCCGCGGGTCCGCCTCGACGAGAAGTACGGGGCGCGGCCAGCACAGGGCGAGCCCGACCGCCGTCGTCGTCACCCCCGGCGCTCCCGACGCCGAGCAGAGCGTGATGACCGCCATCAGTTGCCACCGCCCCGGGCCTCGAGGAGGACGGCGACGTTCCCGGCGGCCGCGTTGGCGGCGATCATCGGCCCGTCGGCGACCGAGACGAGGAGGTCGACGACCGTGTCACCGGTCTCGCGGTCCGACGCCACCGACGCCACCTCGGCGTGAGCCGAGGCCGGGATTGCCTTGTCGGTCGCCATTCCCGAAGGCGGTGTCACGACGGCGAGCACGATGTCGCCGACCAGCAGCGGCGTCCCTGGCGCGTGCGCGGTGTCCAGCCGCACGCCGACCAGGAGCTTGCCCGCACGCGTCGGGTCCACTCCGGTGACGGCGCCGTGCGTGACGATGCTCCCCGCCGCGACGTCGAGCGACAGCCGCGTCCCGACCAGGCCGGCGAGCTCGGCCGGGGTCACGGGGTCCAGCGACGGATCGGCGTACGTGCGGGCCGTCGTGAACGAGTCCGCCACGATCACGTCACCGCGATGGAGCGACTGCTTCGCCACCAGAACCGGCTCCATCGCCGACGTCGACGTCCACGCCAACGTCCCGCCGATCGCACCACACGCACCCAGCACCACGGCCGTCGCCACCTGCCACCCGCGCCGACGCGGCCGCGGAGGCGGCGTCGCCGCCGGCTCGACCGGAGACGTCGCCTTCGTGCTGCTGCGGTGCAAGATGCTGGTCATCAGTGCTGCCCTTCGCTGGGCGGCGCTCGCGGCTACTTCGTCACGAGCACCTGCGCCTCGCCGACGGCGATCTGGACGGAACGCACGAGGTCACCCATGCGGATGGTGCCGGTCTGCCCGGCGCCGACCCACGTGATGACCCAGTCCGAGGTGGCGGTCACGGTGTACACACCGCCCGCTTGTCCCGCGCTCGTGCGGGTGTAGACGTGACCGCAGTCGGGCGACGTCGTGTCGCCGCGGCTCGCGTCGTACGGAGTTCCGGGGCCCCGGCAGGTGACGGTGGAGCCGTCACCCATGGCCCAGGTGATCGCGTGGATCTTCGCGGTCGCCGTGACCGTGACGCCGCCGGCCGAGGCGGTCGCGCTGACCGGGCCGACGGTGCTCGGGGTGGCGTTCGCCGCCCACATCCACACGGGCATCCCGACGATGCCCATCGACCCCGGCCCCGGCTGGGGAACGATGCCGATCTGGATCGCGGAGAGGTTCATCTGCTTGACCGCCAGCTCGGCGACGGCACGCGGCGACGGTCCCTGCCCGGAGCGTGCGGGTGGGTCCGCGAGCCAGAGGTACACCGAGTAGTCGGAGACGGGCTGCCAGCACTCGTAGATCGCGCCGCCCGCTGCGGGGTCGCGTCCGGCCCATGCCGGGTCGGACGCGTCGGGCTGCGGGTCGAGGGCACGGAAGTAGCAGCCATAGGCGTTCGACCACCACATGCCGTCCCGCTCGCAGGGCACTGCCTGCGGCGGGATGCCGGAGGCGTACTGCCTCGTCGGGTCGATCCAGCAGGGCGAGCCTGTGCCCGTGTCAGCCGGAGGGGCGTCGGCGACCGGGGCGGCGCCGTCGGTGCCCGGGGGCGGCTCGACCGTGATGATGCAGACGCCGGTGACGAAGTCGACCTGCTGGCACTGCGGGGCGTCCCCGGCGGCACTCCCGGGGAGTGCGACGAGGCCCAGGAAGGCGAGTGCTAAGACGACGCCATCGGTGACGAGTCGGTTTCGCACGGCTGCTGTCCGAGGGTCTCGCTGGTCGATACGCGCCACCCGCCGACCGGGTTCTTCGCCCAGTCGTGGTTGATGACGGTCTGTCGCTCCCACCCGGTGGTGGGGTGACCAGAGGCAGCGACCGAGCTGCCGTTCTTGTCGACGACGTCGACGCCGGAGATGTCGATGCACACGTCGAGCTGGACCAGGGGCGCGGCGGTGCCACTCGGGTCCGTGTTGCTGAGGTCCACGCCCTTGAGGTCGACGGTGACCACGACGGTCTTGCCGGTCTGGTGCCAGCCCTGGCCGCGCTCCCGCTCGAGCTGCCGTTGGCGGGACGACAGCGCGATCGACGTGGCGACGCCGTCGAGGGCCGACACGTTGCGCGCCGGGTCGGACCGGAGTTCGTCGATCACCGCGTAGTAGTCCCGGACGGCGGCCTCGGCGTTTGCTGCCGCGCGCTCCGAGTCCGACGTCGGGAACGGGTCCGGTGACGGCGAGTCGGTGGAGGGTGACGGCCTCGGGGAAGCGGGGTGCGTCGCTGGGGTCGGAGCGGGCGAGGCCGAGCCGGTGCAGCCAGCGACGGCGGTCGTCGTGATGACCGCCGCCGCGATCGCGACGCTAAGCCGCCTGATCCGCATCCCCCGAACCCTCCCTTGCGAGTTCCGTCGGAGCTCTGCCCACACAGGAACGGCCGCGCACCGAGCCGGTGTGGGTCGTTCCAGGGGAACCATTGCACCCGTGTAGTTCCCGTTCGGCAACCTTTCGTGCAGCCTGACCGGGATGTCGGTTCCGCGGTCGGCTGGCTCGGTTTGGAGGTGCGGGTCGGGATCCGGGGTGTGGGCGGCGGGCGGCGGTGGCGTGGAGACGGGCTGGCGGGACGGCGGCGTGGCGTTCCGGAGGGTGGCGGCCGGGCTCGCGGAGGCGGTCGGCGGGGCGGGGCTCGGTGGCGAGGCGGGGGTGGTCACGCCTCTGGCACTCAGGCGCCGAGGGTCCTGGGTCAGGCCGTCGCTGACGGGTCGCATGGAGCCAAGGGTGCGCCTGTCGCGACGACCACCGCGGACTGTGCGCTGAGGTTGTGGACAACTCTCTTGGTCGGCGGACTCCTTCGCCACCGCGTCCCGACTACTCCTGGAGGCGGAGCAACTTGAGGGAGGAGTCCGGTCAGGGCCGCTACCAGCAGCCGCCGCCGGGCCTATGCGTCTGGGCGGTCGACCCGTCTCACCAAGCGGAACCAGGGGTTGCGGCTGACGGGCTCGACGATGGCGACACGGACCCCTGCTCGATTGCCCGCAACTACATCGGTGGAGACTCGGTCTCCGATCATGAGGGCCTGGGAGGGCGTGGCGCCGCAGGTAGTGATGGCCCGCAGGAGTCCGTCGGGGGCCGGCTTGCCGGCCCGCGGCACGAACGGCAGGCCGTACTGGCCGCAGAACCGCGCAACGCGGTCGTGCTTCGCGTTGGACACGACGATGACCTGAATGCCCGCATCGGCGAGGTCACAGAGCCAGGACTCCGCTCGCGGGCTCAGGCGCTTCCCGCGGAACTCGGTGATGGTGTTGTCCATGTCGGTCGCGACGACGGAGATTCCGTGCTCGCGGAGGACAGCCGGCGTCAGTTCGGCCACGTCGTTCACGACCCAGTCGGCTGCGCGGTCGCTCGACTTGGGCTTCACCTGCATCGGTGCCCTCATCACGTCGTTCAGCACGCTCAGCTTCTCCGCGCTCAGCTTGGCGTAGGAGACTTCGCCGGTCGTCCACCACAGACTCACGAGATAGACGGTCTCCGGCGGGAACCGCTTCTTGCTTACGGTCTCGCCGGTGACCTCGTAACGTTCGATCGAGTCTCGGTTGAGGTAGTACCTGTCCGCGATGCAGAGTCCGCCGCCGGTGTAGTGGATCCCGCGGCCGGCGAGGAAGCCCGAACGAACCTTCGAGACCGCGATGCCTCCCATGAAAGGTCTCCTTCTCGTGTTCGCAGCTCAGACAGTGCCGGCCCGCAGGCCGTCCTTGAGCTTCAGCTTCATCGCCTTCGAGACGGCCATCTTGTCGATCCGCCGCTCGATCTCGCGTACGACGTCGGCGCGTGACTTTCCTTGCGCCCAGGCCTTATGGGCCTCGGCGTCGATCGATGCCTTGAGGATCTTCTCGTAGCCGTAGGAGCTGAGCCCGTGGGCGATCAGCCCGATGACTCCGAGCATCGCGATCCCGCCAACCATGCCCACAGGGCCCCCGAGCGCAGCCAGTGCCGTGGTGAGTGCTGCCGCACCAGCGAACCCACTCACCTGGACCGCGATGATGAGGATGATCCCTGGGACTCCCAGCGCCGCGATCTTCTTGATGAGCTCGTCCATGAGGCCACCGCCCTTGCTGGTTCGACGTGATTGCGTGCCCCATCGTCAGTTACCGGATGCATGGCGTGTGGTGACAGGGGTGGGTTGGCGCCACCTGATCGAAGGCGTTCTGAGGCGGCTGCGTTACCGGAGTCGACTGGACGCGGGCAGGACTTCGCGACAGCGCAAGCGAGGACTGGGCGGCTGCTGCTCGCACCTCCAAGTCGGAGGTGTGAGCGTGACGGTCTCGATGCGTGTCATGTCGGCCGGCGACGGCTACGCCTACCTGCTACGCACCGTCGTCGTCGGAGATGGCAACGCGGACCGGCTCTTCGCCCTGACGCGGTACTACACCGAGAAGGGCACGCCGCCCGGGACCTGGATGGGCAGCGGTGTCGCCGAGTTCGGGAACGGTGAGCTGCGCGCAGGGATGACGGTGACGCCAGAGCAGCTCCAGACCCTGCTCGGCAAGGCCCTCGACCCTGTGACTGGAGAGCCCCTCGGTCGGCCGTACCAGCGCTACGCGACGCTCGAGGAGCGTATCGCCGCGCGGGTCGCGAAGCTCGATCGCTCCCTGCCCGCTGCCGCGTTCGACGCGAGGATCGCCGAGATCTCCGCCGCCGAGACCAGGCGCGGCCCACAGACCGCGGTGGCCGGGTTCGACCTGACGTTCGCGGTCCCGAAGTCGGTGTCGGCGCTGTGGGCGTTGGCCGACGCCGGTCTGCAGGAGCAGATCGCCGCCGCCCATCACTCCGCGGTAGCCGAGGTGCTCGACCTTCTGGAGCGGGAGGTCGCGGCCACGCGTGTCGGGGTGCACGGGGTCGCACAGGTCGGCGTTCGCGGTGTTGCCGCGACGGCGTTCGACCACTTCGACTCGCGCGCCAACGACCCGCACCTGCACACACACGTCGTCGTCGCGAACCGGGTCCGCACCGTGGCCGACGGCCAGTGGCGGACCCTGGACTCGCGGGCGCTGCACAACGCCGTCGTCGCGCTGTCAGAGCACTATCACGCGGTGCTCGCGGACCGGCTGACCGGTGCTTTCGGCGTCGGGTGGGAGCAGCGGTCGCGGGGCGCTGACCGGAACCCGTCGTGGGACGTCGTCGGGGTGCCGGACGACCTGATCGCCGAGTTCTCGAGCCGGTCGCGTGCGATCGACGTCGCCAGCGACGAGATGATCGCCGCGTTCGAGACGACGAACGGCCGACGGCCGACGCGACGGCAGATCGTGGCGATGCGCGCCCAGGCGACTCTTGCGACCCGTCCGGAGAAGGTCGTCCACTCGCTGGCCGACCTGTCCGAGTCATGGCGGGAGCGAGCGGGCACGTTGCTTCGCGCGGATCCTGCACGTTGGGTCCGTGATCTCCTGACCCGCGGCGAGCAGAACTCCTTCGGACTCTCTGGCCCGCCGGACGGCGAGGTGGCCAGGGTCGCCCGTCGGGTTGTCGAGGCCGTAGGGGAGAAGCGGTCGACGTGGCGCTACTGGAATCTGTGGGCGGAGGCGTCGCGGCAGACGATGGGCTGGCGGTTCGACACGGCGGCCTCCCGCGAGATTGCCGTGGGGCGCGTCGTCGCGGAGGCCGCCCGACAGTCGATCTGCCTCACGCCGGACGACCTTGTGCCAACCCCCAGCGCGCTGCAGCGCCACGACGGGTCGAGCGCGTTCCGTTCTCGTCATGCGGCGTACTTCACGTCGGAGCACCTCCTGCGCGCCGAGGCCCGCCTGCTCGACGGCGCTGCGGCCCTTGATGGGCCTTCGGTTGCGGCGTCCGCCGTCGACCGGGCCGTTGCCTCCGACATCGAGGGCCCACTCAGCGCGGAACAGGTGACAGCGGTCCGGTCCGTCGCGACGTCGGGGCGAGTGATCGACGTCCTGGTCGGTCCTGCTGGGACAGGCAAGACGACGGCGATGCGTGCTCTGCTGCTCGCGTGGACCGCCGAGCATGGCGAGGGTTCCGTCATCGGGCTCGCGCCGTCGGCGGTCGCGGCGGGCGTACTCGGCACGGACCTCGGCGTCGGCTGCGAGACGACCACCAAGTCGCTCTACGAACTTGCCGCCGGACGGACGGCGATCCGGCGCGGCCAGCTCGTCATCGTCGACGAGGCGTCACTCGCCCGGACGGGTGACCTCGACCTGATCGCCGCCGAGGCGCGGCGGGCCGGGGGCAAGGTCCTCCTCGTCGGCGACTGGGCACAGCTCCAGTCCGTCGACGCCGGGGGAGCGTTCTCCCTGCTCGTCCAGGAGCGTGGCGACGCCGTCGCCGAACTGACCGACGTGCACCGGTTCGTCAACGACTGGGAGCGGGAGGCTTCCCTCGCTGTCCGACGGGGCGACGTCGAGGCGATCGACGCCTACGCCGGGCACGGCCGCTTGCGGCAGGGCACCACGGAGGAGATGGTCGACACCGCCTACGAGGCATGGCGGTCCGACCTGGCCGCAGGCAAGGCGAGCATCCTCGTCACCGACTCGGCAGTGTCGGTCCGGCTGCTCAACCAGCGCGCCCGCGCGGAGCGGATCGTCGACGGTGAGACACAGGCCGGGCGTGAGGCCACCCTGGCCGACGACCTGCGCGTCTCGGCCGGGGATCTCGTCATCACCCGCCTCAACGATCGGCGCCTGCGCACCGACCGCGGCGCCTGGGTCCGCAACGGCGACCGGTGGCAGGTCGACCGGGTGCACCGGGACGGGTCGCTCGAGGTAAGCCGGCGCGGCCGGCACGGCGGTGTCGCGACCCTCCCCGCCTGGTACGTCGCCGAGCACGTCGACCTCGGTTACGCGGTGACCGCGCACCGCGCCCAGGGCGTCACCGTGGACACCTCGCACGTCGTCGTGGGCGGATCCACCACCCGCGCGAACCTCTACGTCGCGATGACCCGCGGACGGCACGAGAACGTCGCATACGTGGCGCTCGACAAGCCGGACGAGTCGCACGCCCCGCCGCGGCCCGGTGACGCGACGGCCGCGTCGGTGCTCTACGGCGTCCTGCACCACTCCGGTCGTGAGCTCTCGGCGCACGAGACGATGCGCGCCGAGCAGGAGAAGTGGGGTGGCATCGCACAGCTCGCCGACGAGTACGACGCCATCGCGACCGAGGTTCTCCGCGAGCGGTGGGCTGGCCTGGCGCGGGAGGTGCTGACGGTACATGCGCGGCTCACACCCTCCGAGGTAGACGACGTCGTCGGCGGACGATCGTTCGGTGCGCTGGTCGCGGAACTGCGGCGTGCGGAAGCGTTCGGGTTCGGGGCTGAGGAGCTGCTGCCGCGCGTGGTCGGCTGGCAGAGCCTGCTAGGTGCAGACGATGTCGGCGCCGTTCTCTCCAGCCGCGTCGCGCGCGTGGCACGCGAACCGAGGAGCTCGGTCGAGGATGGGTTGATCGCGGGCCTCGTGCCGGAAGTCCTGTGCGTCGTCCCGGCCGACGTCCGCGCCGCACTCGATGCTCGGCGCGACCTCATCGAGGCGCGTGCCACCGCACTTGCTGATGAGGCTGCGCGAGCGAGGGCTCCATGGGTGCGGCGGATCGGCCAGATGCCTCCCGGCGTGGTGGAGCGGGAGAGGTGGATGCGGCGCATTCGTGCGGTCGCGGCCTACCGGGACCGGTACGGGATCACGTGCCGTGACCCGCTCGGGCCCGACGGGCTCGACGCCGCGCAGCGGCGCGATGCCGAGTCTGCGCGACTCGCACTCCGCGACGCGCGGACTCTCTCGACGGCGACGACCTCGCCGCCGACCCACCTTCGGAACGCCGGTCTTGGACGCTAAGAGGCGGCCGCACCCAGGCGCGAACTCGCTGCGTTCACTCGGCCGTCAGCTTCATTCCGCACGTCCACCAGTCGCCGTCGAGCCGCGTCGGGTCCGTGCAGGTCATGCCCCACATGTCCCGACCGTCCGGCGACGTGCCGGGAGTGAACCAGAACCCTCCGGCGTCGTCGACCAGCGCCGCCCACTGCGGAACGAAGACGCCGCCGACTCCGTCAGAGGACACGTAGCCGAACACGGCGACGGCCGACAGGCCGCGGGGTAGCGGAACGTCATGCCGGGGCGACACCGGACCGGCGACGTCGGGGAGGGTCGTGATCGCATCGAGCTGGGGCCGCATCGAGTCGAACAGGGCACGTGGGCCGGGGTACGGCGCCTGAGGTGCACCCACCGCGACGACCAAGCCTGCGATGACGACCAGCGAGGTGACCCAGAGACGCCGGGAGAGGCGGACGCTGAGCCAGACCAGCAGCGCGAGACCGACACAGGTCCCGGCGGCTCGGACGTACACGCCCGCGCCGCGGGGCCATACGAGCCAGCCCACGGTCTGAGGGAGCGCATGCTGGCTTGCGAGCGACGACGCGATCCAGCCCGAGAACGCGGCGAGCCACGCGATGACCCCTGCCGCCAGGAGCGCCCAGGTTGGTGGTCGCCACCGCTTCGCCATGGCGGGAACCGTAGCGCCCAGGTCACCTTGAGGCGGGGATGCATTGCACTGCGTCAGTGCACGTCGTCGACACCGATGGAGGTCTGGCCGGGACTCAGCACTGCCAGAGGAACGAGGCGGTCCCACCTGGGCATGTGCACGCGAAGATGTAGCCGCACCCGGCGCCGCCGAAGTTGAACGAGTTGCGGTCGGCTGACTCTTCGAGCTGCGCGGCCAGGATCATCGGCTGCCCGCACGCGCTGCACGTGGGGGTCTCGTCGTCCTGGATCCAGCCGGGCTCGCCTCCCAAGCAGCCGAGGACGGCGAGCCCGTCTCCTCGCGAGTCCGCGCGGGCCTGGTCGTAGGTGTCCGCGTCGGCGGCCACGACGTGGCCGCTCCAGTGTCCGTGCAGGCTGGTGATCCCCTCCGCCGGCGGCACGGCGTACGACTCGGCTCCGGCCGCCACGACGATGGCGGCGTTCCCCCCGGCCTTCTGGTCCCACTCGTCGCACATGCCGGGATCGTTGGCGCACTGGAAGAAGAGGATGTCCTTGCCAGCGTCGATGGGGTGCGGCACCCGGCCCTGGTACTGCAGTGGTCCGGCGCAGGTCGCGCAGCGTGGCCAGGCGAATCCGTCGGCGTCAAGTACCGGCGGGCGACCGCCGAAAATGGCAGGTGCTGCGCCTCTGAGGTCATCGTCGATGACGAGCAGGTCAACCGGCATGGGGACAGACTCCCACCGCAGCGAGCCTCATTCCGCTCGCCGTCCACAGGATCGTCCCTGTGACGGGCGGGCCACCCGGTACCACCGTCACGGTCAGGTTGTCGGCGACGTACGTCGTCGATGACGAGATGGGGTGATCAGCGTGGTCTTCCGCCTCGGCCGCGGCGCCGCTGCCGCGGTCCTCGGGTTTTGCCAGGCGTGGATGCCGACGAACTGGCTTGTCCGCTGGATCTACACCGACCGTGGCGCGCTCTGGGGTTTTCCGATCTCCGCGGTCCTTGTGCCTGGGTACTTCGCGCTCGGGCATTGTGCGGAGGATCGCCTCGCTGCGGGCGGCTCCAACTGGTGGTGGGCCGTCTTCGCCTGGGCGGTGGTCAACTGCCTCAAGTTCGTCTCCGTCGGGCTGCGCGCCCCGATCGTGTGGGCGGTTCGCAAGGTGCGCCGCGTCGTCGTCGGACGCAGTGCGTGACGCGCAGCGGTGCCGCAGTCGCACCTGACGGCGGACCGACCGCGCCGCGCCGTCGGCTGCCTCGAAGGAGATCACCATGGACGAGAACTCCTGGACCGAGCGCGACGGCCTCCTGCTGGCCGAGGCCAGATCGAACCTGTGGGCGCTGGCCCAGGTGGAGCCGGCCGTGTCCGTCGCCGACTTCTGGCTCGTGCTTGCGGAACTCGACGCGCTGAGCGACCCGCGCGACCTTCCCGTGGCGATGTGGCCCGCCGCCGACGACGCCATGTCGCTCTACTCGGCCGCGCGGACCGCCATCGGCGCCCTCGGCGTCGGACGAGACCGCGCAGCGTTCGGGCTTGTGCGTGAGGCGCTGGACGCCGCGTGGGCGCTCTCGGAGCGCCGAGCCGCATACGACCGTGGTCGCGACTGATGTACGGGCAGGTCGCCGCCTCGCTGCGGCACACGATGACCGAGCTCCTGAAGGCCCAGCGGATCTCCCTCTACCTCGGCAAGGGCAGCGGGTTCACCAACGGCAAGGACATCACCACGCCGGCGGAGCGCCGCGCCGCAGTCGAGCGGATCCTTCGGTACCGCGCCGAGATCGTGGACTACCTGGCCCGCGCCGCCGAGACCGTCATCCCGCCCGGTGCGATGACCGGGTGGGAGGCGCCGCTGCGTGTCGCCCGGTGGTTGCGGACGCGCGTTCCCGACGTGGGGCAGCTCCCCGACGGGCGTCGCGCGACGATGGACGAGCTCGCGACCGTGCAGGACCTTCCCCTGGCCGAGTGGTGGCGCATGGCAGCCGTCGCCGCCGTGACAGGAAGGGAGCGTGAGCTCCCGCGGTTCCCCGACCTTGTCGACATCGCGCAGGCGCGCGTCGTGATGTACGACGTCGGGCAGCTCACCAACGCCCTCCTCGCGCTCGACGTGCGGTACCTGAGGACGCCCGGATGGCGCACCCTGGGCCCGAACGCCCACCTGTGGGCCGACCGGGCGAACCAGGTCATCCTCAGCCCCGTGACGTCGGCACTCCTGTGCGCCAAGTGGGGAGAGTCGTGGACGCCGGACGACGTCGCTGCCGCTGATCGCCTCGGGTACCGGCCCACCGACACTGCACTGGTCCGCACAGGGGCCTTCGGTGTTGCCGGGGCGATCGCCGCGCAGCACAACGTGGTCGTGCGGCTCAACGCGATGGTGCCGTCAGCGGACGCGGTCGTCGCCATCGCACGGACGCAACGGCTCGAGTCGGCGCTGGCCCGCACGCTCGCGATCAGTGCGGGGGAGGCCGACCTCGCCAACGGGTCCCGGCGCCGGGCCGAGCGGTACGCCCGGCTCCTCGGTGCGCTCACCAAGGACGTGGCGGGGACTTGCGGGGGCGGCGCATCCATCGTCGCGGACGGGAACGCCGCGCTGCTCGGGCTGTCGGACGCAGTGGAGGCGGGCGAGCCGGTCACCGTCGACCAGCTCGAGTGGCTCGCCAGCCTTTTCGCGATGACGGACTCGCGGCTCGGCGATGCGATCCACCAGGGGATCGCCGACGGGCGGTACTTCGTCGCGCACGACTACCAGCTCGAGGGCGTGGCGCTCGGGGGCGTGCGGCACGCGGTGCGGCGGTTCGAGCCGCTCAACAAAGAGACGCATCCCGAGGTGCTCAGGATGGTCAACGACTTCGACGACGCGGCGTGGGCCAAGCCCAAGGTGATCGTGTCGGGGGATGAAGTGAAAGGGCGGCAGGACTTTGGGGCGATCGTCGGCGAACTTGCGGCGCGGCGGCCGGAGCGGCGGTCGGTGCGGGGGCAGGGGCGCGGGTCGGCGGAGTATGCGCGGCCGCGCGAGGCGAGCAGTCCGGCCGTCGTTGGTCGGTAGACCGTGAGCGCCATGACAAATGGCATGCGTACAGCGACTGTCCTGGGCGCTGACGTGTGTCAAGCCGCCAAGACGGATCAGCAGTCGTCGAACTTCCAGCCGCCGAACTCGAACACCCATGGCTGCGACGCGACGGTGCCGGACTTCTGGCCCGATGAGTACTTGTACGACACGCGCGCCTCGCCGGCATCGAGGCGGATCACTGTGATGTCGGACGCATACCCGGACCCATGGGTCGCGCCGTTCATGTTGATGAGACTGCGAGCTGCGGACGACGGGCCGCTCTCGGCCAGACATGCACGTGACCACATGGCGTCGACGGCCTGCTTCTCGTCGCCCTTGAAGTAGGCGACGGTGTACTCGCTGACGGCCGACTTCAGGGCGACCGCGTCGGGGGAGTTCTGATCGGCCGTAGGTAGCGCATGACCGATGGCGAACTGCCCAGCCAGGGCCGTCCAGAAGGCGACACCGACGACGGAACGCCAGAACTTGGCCTTGCGGCGCAAGCGTGCACGCTCCGCGGCTTCCGGCGACGTCAACTCGGCCGCCCAGTTCTCCACTTCAAGGGCGTGGGCATCCATCGCTCGCTCATGGAGCTGGTTGAGCTCGGCCTGTTTGACGACCTGGTACACCCGGGCGCGCGCGTCTTCTTCGGCCCAGCGGTCATGGTCGGGGTTCGCCGTGAACCTGTAGCGCGGTCCGTGCGACTTGATGCACTCCGAGCCGACGCGGGCACGCTGACTCTCGGCGTTCGTAAGGCTGCGACCGCATATCTCACAGGTATATCCGAGTACGTGGATCCGGCGAGCTGGTTCGGGGCGCACAGAGGGCAACTCCGCGACCTGGCGAACGGGTGCGAGCGGTGCGTTCGGGTCGGCGTGCTTGGTGACGAGCGATCTCAGGGAGAGCCAGGTGATGGCGAGTGCGACCGCCATGACGCCCGCTGGGACGTGTGCCCACATGTGGAGGGCGAACACGGGCGCGATGAACACGTGGAACAGCAAGACGCGGGTCCACCAGCGCATGCCTTCGCGACGGGGCGCTTTCGTCGATGGCGAGACGGCAGTTACTAGGGAGGCGGTGGAGGAGGACATCAGCCGTGAAGGTAGCAGCGGGTGAGAAACCGGCCCGTGGCGTATGGCTTCCCCCAGCACGGACGGCATCGATGGCGCCCCGGGTTCGGACGCCGGGAGCGGTATTGCCCTACGCGAGCGCCCTCGGGGCGATGCGGTGCTCGTCCCAGTGCCGGCCGAGCCAGTCAACCTGGTTGTCGTGGAGCTCGATCGTCAAGGGCATCTCGTGGAGCCGCGCGTACTGCGGATACGGCTCGAGCTCAGGAGAGACGTCGATGTGCAGGTTCGACGGCTGCACCGCAAGCAGCCCGTCGTCGAAGAGCCGGTGGATGTCCCTGCGGAGCATGAGGCCGCCGTGTTCGTGATGCTCGCCGAACGCCGCGTAGCTGTAGAGATGGCCCGCCTCGAGAGCTCGTGGCGGTGCGCCACCAGTGAAGGCGCACAGGCTCCCCTGACTGAGGAGAAGTCGCTCCCGGAACTGCGCTTGACCTCGTCGAACGCGCACGAGCGCGTGCCGGAAGCCCTGGGGGATATCGACGTGGAGGCCTGGCAGTTGGTTCCAGTCGACGGCTGCTGGGGTCCGTGAGGCGACGCGGAGGACAGCGCGGTCGGCGTTCTTGGCGATGAGCGCTTCGCTGAAGGCGCTCCAGTCGAGCTGGCGTATCGAGTTGAAGCTGCCGGGCTTGATCTGAAGTGACTTGATCTCCTCCTTCACGAGGAGGCCGGTGAGCGACGTCCATGCAGCGTCGTAGCGGACCCGGAAGTGCGTTGCCTCAATGACCTGGCCTACAGGGGCAGGGAACTCGTGCTTGCAGTCTTGGCACCGCCATCGGAGCGCCTTGGTCGACCGCTCGTTGATGCGCGTCTCATTGCAGTTGGGGCAGCGGTTCTGCAGCTTGGGGCCCTGCCAGGACTCGATCTCTTCGATCACGGACACGCCCAGCAGCCGTGCCTTGTCCCACAGGGCGACGACGTCGCCTACCCGGATGTTCCTATAGTTCTGGACTTCGCTGTCGTACGAGTAGTAGGCGTCGACCTGGTCGTCGTATCCGGTGTTGCCGCCGTGGCTCCGGTCGTCGCCCGCCGCCATGAGAAGCCACGCCCGAGGACCGCCGTTCTCCATGCGGCTCAGCTTGGCACAACGTGCCCAGCCCATGGTGCTCACACCGTCGATGGCCGCTGAACTGCTGAGATGGCCATGGCCCAGGGCTGCCGTAGAGCTGTCACCCCGCTCGCGGGGTCTGGTGGGGAGCGGGCGTGGGTGGCCCTCTCGAGGGAGCTATGTCCGCACGGCTGGCCCCTGAGAGGCGCGCCTCGTCCACAGCGGCGGTCGAGCCGACCCGCGCTCGCGAGCACGTGAAGTGCACTTGGACGAGCGACTCGACGCTCAAGGAGACCTCGATGTGCCCAATGAATACGACCCGAGACGGCCTGGTCTCGTGCGCGGAACCGGGAGCGCACGCGCGAGCCCAACGGGGAGTGTCAGTTCGTCACCGTACGATCGCCCCCATGACCGGCATCTCGATGATCGACCTCTTCGCAGGCTGCGGTGGCATGACCCAGGGGTTCGTCGAGGAGGGGTTCGAGCCTCTGCTTGCCGTCGAGTGGGACAAGGCTGCTGCTGCGACGTATGCCGCGAACTTCGGCGAGGACCACGTCATCGCCGGCGACATCGCGGACGTGCCGACGGACGAGATCCCGCGAGCCCGCGTGATCATCGGCGGACCGCCGTGCCAAGGCTTCAGCAACCTGGGCCTCAAGGACATCAACGATCCGCGAAACCAGTTGTGGCGTGAGTACCTGCGCTTCGTCGGGGCCGCGAAGCCTGAGGTCTTCGTGATCGAGAACGTGGACAGGTTCTCGAAGAGCCCTGAGTTCCAGATGCTGCTATCCGAGCAGGACCACGGCGCCCTGAAGGAGTACGAGCTCAGCCACGCCGTGCTGAACGCCGCCGACTACGGCGTGGCCCAGCGGCGGAAGCGAACCATCGTCATCGGTTCCCGTATCGGTCGGATCGAGATGCCGGATCCGACTCACGCTCAGAGGCCAGGCGAAGGCACCGGGCTCAAGCCATGGCGGACGTTGCGCGAAGTCATCGGACACCTTCCTGCCGACCCTGCGTCAACCGAGCTGCCGACTGGCTCGGACCGGAAGCGCGAGTTCAACGGTCAGGTGATGCCTGGGCCGTTCACGGAGCTCGAGCTCCACATCAAGCGGAACCCCCGGCCGGAGAGCCTTCAGCGCTACTCCTTCGTACCTCCGGGCGGCGGCAGGTTCGACCTTCCGTACGAGTTGCAGCCTCGTTGCTGGCAGGACAAGGCCACCGGGACGACCGACGTCATGGGCCGAGGTCGGTGGGACGCGCCGTCGGTGACGATCCGGACCGAGTTCTACAAGCCGGAGAAGGGGCAGTACCTGCACCCGCAGTGGGAGCGGGCCGTGGTCCAGGATCACGGCTACGAGGGGAAGGTCCAGGGCGACCCGGTTCGCAGCGTGGACCGCGTGATCAGTCACTACGAGGCGTCGCTGATCCAGGACTTTCCGAAGGACTACAAGTGGGTCGGCACGAAGATCCAGATCGCGCGCCAGATCGGTAACGCGGTGCCCAGCGGCCTGGCCCGCGCCATCGCTCGTCAGATCAAGCCGTTCCTGGACGCGCGAGCGCCTCGGGAGTAAGCGCCACCCAAGCGTCACCGGAGATGTCGAACCCGCGCGAAGCCGCGAGTTCGAGGTCCTCCCGCCACGTGCCGCACAGAAGTGTGAGGCCGTGTCGAGCGGCGACGAGGGGCTTTGCCTGGCGCGCCCGACGCAGTGGGTCGCGGTTGCCCGCACAGACGGTTTCGATCGACGACCGTGGCACGACGACGTCCGGCAGAAACCCGAACAGGGCCGTGAGGCGTTCGGTCTGTCCGACGCGAGGGGCGAACACGACGTCGAGCTGAGGCCGGGTGAGTCGCTTGAGCGGCTCGGGCGGCAGCGGCGTCCAGTCGAGAACGGGCAAGGCGTAGGGAGCGAGGGCTGCGCTGGTGATCCCGCGCTTCCCGTCCTTGTTGGCGCCGTCGCGCAGCCACGCTCGGTGCGTCCTCATGAGGAAGGCGCGGTGGCGGGGGGCGGAGGCATCGACCTGGACGAGCAGGCAGATCTCGCACTGACCTTCCGTCGGGATCATCCAGTTCGACCGCACCGTCGCCTTGAGCTCGACGGGGATCCCGAGGATGGTCGTGTCGAGCGGTGGCTCCTTCACGAGGTTCAGCTCGTTGAGGATCCGGTACTGCAGCTTCGTACCGACCGATGCTCGTTCGTCCGAGTCGACGTCCGGGCTCATGAGGTCGAACCGCCCGGTGCGGGATCCGTCGAGGACGTACTTGATGGCGTCGTCGACAGCTCTCGTGAACGCGCGCTCGACGGGAGACGGCGCCAGCCAGGCATAGACCTGCTGGAGCTCGTCGTCGTCCTCGGGGGCGAGGAGCACGTGCGGCTCCCGAGTCCGGCCGGGCCGCGGATCGGGTGTGCAGATGTCTCCCGGTGCAGGCAGCGTCGGCTTCGGCGCGAGATCCGTCACGGGATGGACCGTAGCGGATCATGGAGGGCGTGAAGACGGATGCGGCGACCAGCGCTCGGATGGCGCGGGTTCGGAACCGTGACACCGCTGCTGAACTGGCGGTTCGGCGCGAGCTCTACCGGCGAGGACGCCGGTACTTCGTGCAGCGGGCGGTGCTTCCTGGTCGACGGCGAGTGGACGTCGTGTTCCCCAGGGCGAAGATCGCCGTCTATATCGACGGCTGCTTCTGGCATTCGTGTCCCCAGCACGCGACGCATCCCAAGTCGAACGCCGAGTGGTGGGCCGAGAAACTCGCACGGAACGCCGCCCGCGACCGGCAGGCCGACGCCGACCTTGCAGCCGCTGGCTGGCGAGTCGTGCGGATCTGGGAGCACGAGCAGGCGTCGGCCGCGGCCGACACCATCGAAGCCGCCCTGCGAGACGCCCTCCCCGGTTGATGCGCCGTGTGTCGCGGAGCACCTGGAGCATTGGAGCCCCTATCGTCGCCACCGTGCCCGCCCCCTTCGCCAAGGACCTGTGCAAGTACCGCAAGAACGGGAAGCCCAACACTTCCGACGCCAGCGACGACTTGAGCGTCGAGGTAGGCGAAGCCCTGTTCGATGTGCTCGGGGTACGGCACGTGCCCACCGCGGGTGAGAAGGACGAGCCGACGGGGCGAGTGCTTGCCGACGCGGTCGCCACCGATCTGCTCAGTCGCTTCCCTGTCGACGCAGGCGGAATCGAGGTCAGACCGGAGAGGAAGCTCTTCGACTTCGAGCAGTATCGCCATGTCGGTGCCATCCGCGACGTGAAGCCTGGGCGATCGAAGGAGTTCAACGTCGCCTGGGGACGACTGACGAGGTTCGTGCGGGCGCGGGCCACGAAGCCGGCCGACATGCGTCGCGCCGATGCGATGATCGCCGCAGTCGAGAGCTCCGTCGATGCAGCGGACGCGGTCCTCCACAAGCTCTTGGACGAACTCGGCGACGAGTCCCTCCTTGGGCTTGACCTAACGGTCGCGCGGCAGGGCACTCCAGATCGCCTGCCGAGCCTCGAAGTTGGCCTCTCGCTGAAGTGGTCGCTGCGCACCGATCGTGCCCAGGATTGTCGCTCCCAGGGAGCGAAGATGTCGGCGCTCCGCCGGGGACGCATGCCGCACTTCGCGGTCGTCACGATGGAGCCGCGGCCGTACATGCTCAACCTTCTCGGTGGCGGTGCTGGCGACGTCGACTGCGTCTACCACCTTGACGTGGCCGCCCTCACTCAGGCCGTCGATGACGTCTACGGGAAGACGCCGCAGCGCCGGCGAGGCAGGGATCAGTTCCACCGCCTTGTCGACCAGCGTCGGATCCGCGACTATGACGACCTCGTGGCCGAGATCCAGGCGCTCGCATAGAGCGGCCGCGCGTCGCCGGAATGCTCGGCGGTCGCACATACGATGCGACCGTGCCATCCGATGCCGCGCCCTCCGACCAGCACCGGCGCACCGCCTCAGGGGCGGAGGATCGGCTCTCCGTCATCGACCTCTTCGCTGGCGCCGGCGGACTGAGCCTGGGTTTCCATCAGGGCAGCAATCGCTTCGCAACCACGCGGGCCGTGGAGATCGACCTTGCGGCATCTGCAACCTACGCGCAGAACTTTGGCGACGTCGTCTACGCCGGCGACATCGCAGCATGGCTCGAGGACGAGCGGACGCCGTCTGCCGACGTGGTGTTGGGCGGGCCGCCATGCCAAGGCTTCTCCTTGATCGGGAAGCGCGACCCACTCGACCTCCGGAACACGCTATGGCGCCCGTACGTCGAGGTCGTTCGGCGCGCAATGCCCCGCGCCTTCGTGATGGAGAACGTTCCGGCGCTGCTGCGCTCGGGGGAGTACGCCGCGTTCGTCGACACTTTCGCGAGCGGCGAGCTCGCCGACTACGAGATCCGAGTGGAGATCCTGAACGCGGCTGACTTCGGGGCGCCGCAGACCAGGAAGCGGGTGATCGTGATCGGCGTCCGCCGCGACATCGAACACCCCGGACACCCGACCGCGTCCGATGCTCCGCGCGCAACCGTCCGCGATGCGCTCGCGGGCATCCGTGGCTTCGCGGGGAGCATCTCGCTACCGCCGCGCAAGGTGCAGTTCCGTGGGATGTGGCTGCCCGGCGTCTTCAAGGGCCCCGAGCTGCACATCACGCGCAACTGGAGTCCGCTCTACGAGCAGCGGTTCCGTGCGATCCCGTACGGCGGGAGTCGCCACGACCTGCCCGACGAGCTCAGCGCGGACTGCTGGCGCAACAACCCCCACAGCGCCTCGGACGTCATGGGCCGGCTCGAGTGGGAGAAGCCGTCAGTGACGATCCGGACGGAGTTCTTCAAGCCCGAGAAGGGCCGGTTCATCCACCCGACCCAGCACCGCGCCATCACACACTGGGAGGCGGCGCGGCTCCAGGGTTTCCCGGACGACTATCTCTGGGTAGGGGATCGGGCTCAGATCGCGCGGCAGATCGGCAACGCGGTGCCGGTCCAGCTGGGAGAGGCGATCGGGCGCCACCTCGCGCAGGTTCTGTAGCCGATCGCAACTCAGCGGGTGAAATCCGTGCGACGTTGGGGATGAAGCTGGTCCTGGGCCATTCGCGCGGCCGTTGATGTCCGTGGCGAGTCGTACAGTCCCGACCAGTCGAGGATGCTCGATGTGGGCATCGTTGCCCAACCAATGATGATCATCGGGAGTAGATCGGTGCCGAGCTGGACCCCTGGCCACGCCGTGTTGGCCGCCGTCGTCGAGAACCAGACCGCAACCTGCCTCAAGGTCTACGCGGAGGACCCGGCGAGGATCCTCGAGGACGCCAACAACGAGGCGAAGATCTCCACGGGCGGCTACAGCACCCGTCAGCTGGAGGAGCTCGTCCAGAACGCGGTCGATGCGGCCCGAGCAGGTGGGCGGCAGGTCGAGGTGGTGCTCACCCGGGACGCGTTGTACGTCGCAAACGACGGTGCGCCGTTCGACGAGAAGGGCGTCCGGGCGATCATGGCCTCGGACATCTCGTCCAAGGGTGAGGAGCAGGTGGGTCGCTTCGGCATCGGCTTCAAGTCCGTCCTTGCCGTCAGCGACGCACCGAGGATCTACAGCACGAGCGTCTCGTTCGGGTTCGACAGGGCCCAGGCCGAAGCGACCTTGCGTGAGGCAGGCTTCGAGTCTCGCCGCTTCCCGACGATGCGCACCGCGACGATCCTCGATCCGGCGCTCGACTTCGAGGGTGACGCGGTGCTCCGCGAGCTCCAGGAGTGGGCGTCGACGATCGTTGTCCTCCCGCTGCGGGATGCCGAAGCCCACCGCCTCCTGTCGGTGCGGCTCGATCTGTTCCGCAACGAGTTCGTACTGTTCTCCCCTCATGTCACGAGGGTCGGCCTGCGCAACGAGGACCAGTTCCCGGCCCGTGACGTCGTTGCGCTGCGGGGACTCGCCCTCTCCGCGGAGGAGCGTGGCCTCGTGCTCCAGCGCCAGCCGCCCCGTAGGCGCACCCTCTCCGTAGAGGAGGTCGGTGCCGGCGTCTTTCGGCTTCAGGTCAACGATGAGGCGACCGATTGGGCGGTGGCGAGGACCACCCACGTTCCGAGTCCCGCGGCGCGGGTCGAGGGCTCCTACTCCGCCGGACGCGACGTGGTCGAGGTTGCGTATGCCGTCTGCCTGACGCGCTCCGCCTACGAGATGGGTCAGTTCTGGTCCTACTTCCCGACGGGCGACCTCACGACGCTGTCCGGAATCGTCAACGCCCCCTGGAAGCTCTCGGACGACCGCAAGCACCTGCTGCGGGGCGCGTTCAACGAGGAGCTGCTGACACGGGTGCTCCCGCCCCTGATCGTCCGCGCGTTCCGTGCTTTCCAGGGCACGGATCGGATTGCCGCAGTCCTCGACGCGATGCCTGCGCGAGGCAACGAGCCGCGAAGCGACGCTGACGACATCATCAACGTGCCCGTGATCAATCACCTGAGGCGCGAGCCGTCGCTGCCCGATGGGACCGGACGGCTCCGGGTGGCGACGAAGCTGCAGTGGCTCGGAGGAGACACGCTGGGCCGGAACTCGCCGGTTTCGGTCGCGTGGCTCGAGCGTTGGCGCGATGCGGGCGGACACGCCGACCGCTGGGTGCACCCGATGGTGTACACGAACCCCGAGCGGCGCGCCAAGGTCGCACGCCTCATGAAGGCTGCCGACAGCGCACCAGATTCACACCCGGCGTCGATCGAGGCGTGGCTGGAGGACGTCGTTGAGAAGGGCGCCGTGGACGAGTGCGCGAAGGCAATCGACCTCGCGGCGTGGGTCCTCGACCAGTCGGGTCGGCTGACGGATCTGGAGGCCGGGCGACAGCTCGCGAGCGGGGTCTCGAGGGCGAAGATCGTCCGCCTTGACACGGGCGTGCTCAAGGCGGCGACGAAGGGACGAGTGTTCGTCAAGGTCGAGGGCGAGGATCGCACGGGTGTCGACTTCGTCGATCCCGAGCTCGTCGCCGTTCCCGGCGTCAAGGAGGGGCTCTCGCGGCTCGGCGTCGTCCTCATGGACCGCACCGGACGGCTTCGCGAGCTCCTGACGAGGGCGCTGACCGCCGCGGCGCTCAAGGAGCCTGGCTCCGTATGGCCACAGATCTGGGAGATCCTGCGCGAGATCCCGCACGGCACCGCTCTATCGCTCCTTCGCCAGGACCTCAACTGCACGGACGCTCGCGACCTGACCCTTCGGACGAGGGTCAAGACCGCTGCCGGGCGGTGGGTGCCTCCTGGGATGGCATTCCTCGCCGGTGACATCGTCCCTGTCGACGGCTCGCGGGATCGCGACTTCCTGATCGACCCGAGGTTTCACCGGGACGACGCGGAGTTGCTGCGAGAGATCGGCGCGGTCGAGGCCCCGACGGCCCGATACGAGGAGGTGTCTCGCGAGCAGTGGTACCTCAGCTACATCGACGCGATGAAGGAACACTTCATCGCCGACCAGCAGGGTGCGAGGCCTGATCCCGACTACGTTCTCGTCGAGGGTCCGCCTCCGCTCTGGCCGATGCAGATCTTGACGGAGATGTCGCCCGAGGCGCGTGCCGCGGCGACCGCTCGCATCATCGCGCAGGGCATCCCGGCCGGGCGTACGGTGCGCCACCGGTCCAACGCGAGCTACGGCCAGAAGAAGGTCATCTCGCCTGAGGCGTGGTTCATCCGCAGGTACGGCCTCCTCCGGACGTCGTTCGGGTTGATGAAGCCGAAGCACGTTCTCGTCGCGAGCGAGTCGGTGCCGACGGACTCCCTGCCTGCATACGAGACCTCCTCGCATGTGGCTCGCACGCTTCGTCTGCAGGATGACCCGGCGAAGGTGACGGCGGACGACTGGTCGCTCTACAAGTCGATCGCCGACACGTGGACGCGCGACGACTCGGACGACCGGCGTCGCGCCGCCTTCTACGTATGGACCGCCGACTCGATCACGCCCGAGGCCATCATGGTTCGCGTCGGGTCGCGTCGGCAGTTGGTGGAGCCGAAGAACGTCGGAGTCACCGACGACGACGACGTCTACGCCGCCATGCTGGAGGCCCAGGTTCCCGCACTGCGGGTGGCGGAGGCCGAGGACGTCGACATCTACGTCCAGAACTGGAGCATGCCGCTCGGCAAGGACTTGCTCCAAGAGGAGATCGTCGTCGAGACCTCTGGCGAGGCCGAGTTCCTGACTGATCTGTTCCCGCCGCTACGGCTGAGGCTCGCGCCCGAGGACCAGGACCTACGTCTCCAGCCCTGCGCTCGGCTCGAGCGGATGATCGCCACACCGCAGGGACAGAAGGCACAGAGCATCGCCGCGCGCCGGGAGGGCACGACGATTCTCACGACAGCCACCAGCCGCGAGGGCCAGCTTCAGCAGGTCTCGCACGTGCTCTCGCTCGGGATGTCGAGCCGCGACGTTGCACAGGTCTTCGATCAGATGGCGCAGACCGTCGCGAACAAGCTTCGTGTGGCCATCAAGAAGGCCACCGACGACGACGAGCGGCTGCTGATGGCGGTCGGACTTGACGCGCTCCGGCGCATTGTGCCTGCTCAAGCCCTTGAGGCTCTCGAGAACCGGCCCGAGGAGACCACGCCACAGGAGATCGCCGCACTGGCCAGGGCGGTCCACGGCGTCGGCATCCTGAAGCAGCTCCGCACCGCCCTCGATGCGGCCAGGCTGGACCCGCCGCGCGAGTGGAGTGGACGCCGCCCCACGAGGCAGTGGATCGCATCCCTTGGCTTCCCGGCCGAGTGGGCAGGCTTCCCGGGATCCAGCCGCCCGGCAGTCGAGGTGATCGATGGCCCAGCCACCCTTGGCGAACTCCACGACTATCAGCAGCACGTTACGCGCAACATCGCCGCCATGCTCCGCGGCGTCGGCAGCGACCGCGGGATGGTGTCGTTGCCGACGGGTGCAGGCAAGACGCGCGTGACCGTGGAGGCGCTCGTCAACGAGATCAACGCGACGAAGATCGACACCGACCGTCCGCTCGTCTGGATCGCGCAGACGGACGAGCTCTGCGAGCAGGCCGCAGAGACGTGGACCTACGTGTGGCGCGCGATCGGCAGTTCGGTTCCGATGCGGCTGGGCCGCCTGTGGGGCGGCAACCACGTCCCTGAGGAGCCGGGAGCGTTCCAGCTCGTCATCGCGACGATCGACACCCTCGATGAGCGCTCCAAGGGCGGCGGCGACGAGTACGACTGGCTGAAGGACCCTTCGGTGGTCGTCATCGATGAGGCCCACACGTCGATTGCTCCGACGTACACGAAGGTGCTCGAGTGGATGGGGCGAGGCGGTCGCGGGCGCGACTCCGCAGCCGACCCCAAGCCCCTCATCGGCCTCACCGCGACGCCGTTCCGTGGAACGTCGACCGAGGAGACGGAGCGTCTGGTCCGGCGTTACGACGGAAACCGGCTTGATCGGGGCGCCTTTCGGAATGCCGATGACCCCTATGGGGAGCTGCAGGACATGGGCGTGCTCGCGCAGGTCAGGCACCAGGTCATCGACGGCACGGACGTCGAGCTCACCGACGTCGATCTGGCGGAGATCGAGAAGATGCGACGCCTGCCCTCGGCAGTGAACACTCGCCTGGGTGCGGACCTGGCTCGTACGGAGCGCATCGTCGACGCGATCGCGGACCTGCCCGGCGACTGGACGATCCTGACTTTCGCGCCGTCGGTAGAGAACTCGCGCGTTATCGCGGCCCTGCTCTCGCACCGTGGGATCCCGGCCGTGTCGATCTCCGCCGACACCGAGCCAGCGGCCCGCCGCCACTACGTCGAGGAGTTCAAGGCGGGACGGATCCGCGTCCTGACCAACTACAACGTGCTCACGCAGGGCTTCGACGCCCCGAAGGTGCAGGCCGTGTTCGTCGCCCGACCGACGTTCAGTCCGAACGTCTACCAGCAGATGATCGGCCGCGGTCTGCGCGGGCCGAAGAACGGCGGCTCGGAGGAGGTCCTGATCATCAACGTTCGGGATAACTTCCAGAAGTATGGGGAGCTGCTCGCGTTCAACGAGTTCGAGTACCTCTGGAACCGCCGATGACGGACGTGCAGCTCGATCCCAGCCAGTTGGACGCCGTCGAGGTCGAGCCGGACACCCGGCAGCTCGTCATCGCCGGACCGGGTTCCGGCAAGACGCAGGTCGTATCCAACCTCGTGGCCCACCTGGTCGACGAGGAGGGCGTCGACCCGACCGACGGCATTCTCGTGCTCTCGTTCTCGAACGCCGCCGTGCACGCCGCTGACGCACGCCTTCGTGCGAGTGGTGGCGCGCCGGTGACGGTCCAGACGATGGACTCGCTCGCCGGCGAGATCATCCGTGACCTCTCCGATGAGGATGTCGCGGGACTCGGCTTCGATCGGCGGATCAGGTTGGCGACGACTCTGCTCGCAGGCGAACCGTGGGATCGGCTCGACGGTCTCGAGCACCTCGTCGTCGACGAGATCCAGGATGTCGTGGGGGTTCGGGCGGACTTCCTCCTGCAGATCCTCGCAGCGCTCCCGGACGATGCCGGCTTCAGCCTGCTCGGCGACCCCGCGCAGGGCATCTACGACTGGCAGTTGCGGCCGGAGAACTCTCCCCTGTCCGCCACGACCTCGCTCGAACTGCTGGCGACCGTGAGGCGCATGGCCGGGGTCTCCGTCAAGGAACTCACAGGTCAGTACCGCGCCAGGTCCCGTGACGCTCGCAAGGTCGTCGCCATGCGGGAGGCCGCCCTTCGAGGTGATGGGAACTCATCGCTCGACGACTTCTACGCCGGGCTCGTGCCCGTCGGAGACATCGCCTCCGCCGTCGAGCATGCACGTCGGTGGAGCGGGAACACCGTGTTCCTGACGCCGAACAACGGCCAGGCGTTGCTCACCGCTGAGGCGATTGCGGCTACGGGTGACGCCGTCGAGGTTCGGCGCAGCGCACATCAGCGCGTGCTGGCCCAGTGGATCGCGCGCATTCTCGCCGACCACCCCATGACGGGCATCACTCGGGATGAGGTCGACAAGCGAGCCTGCGAGGTGGCACCCGATCTCGATCCAGCGTCGATCTGGCGGGCTCTGCGCTCGGTCACCGGTGGCGCGGGTCGTGAAGTCAACCTTCCCGTGCTGGCCCGTGGCTTGCGCCGCCCCAGACCGCTCGTCCCCGACCTCATCGAGCCGATGAATGCCCGGTTCGTCGTATCGACGGTCCACCGGGCCAAGGGCCTGGAGTTCGACAACGTCGTCCGCCTCGATTTCCCTGACAAGCCCTGGCTGGACGTCGATGGTCCGGACGATGCCGAGTCCGTCCGCGCGATGTTCGTGGCACTCTCACGCGCACGGGACGTGATCGTCCGCGGCGACGGTCCGGACGACCGGAGGCTGCGCGCGTCCGCCGGGAGGTCCGGCCGCTGGTATCTGTCCGGATGGAAGCCTGGAACGAAGCTCGGCTATCAGTTCAAGGTCGACGACCTCGACCGCGCTGAACCACCCGGCGTGGACAAGGTGGCGACGCAGATCCACATCGCTCAGGACGTGCGTCCTGGAGACCCTTTGCGCTTCGAGCTCGACCTGACGAGGTCGACCCTGGCTTTGCCGTTCTGGAACTTACTCCACGACGGGTACGTGGTCGGACGTTCGTCGCTCGAGTTCGGCGAGGGGTTTGCGCGGTGGCTCGGACCGCGGGACCGCGCAAAGGTGCCCTGGCCTCGCATCACCGGCGCCCGCGTCGAGAGTATCGCCACGGTCTCGGGCGAAACCCAGCGCGGCGCCGTCGGTAGACATGGCCTCTGGTTGTCGCCCGTGTGCTCGGGCATGTTGCGTTTCGATTGGAGCGGTGACCGCGATGACTGACCTCGCACCGTGGTACTTGGCGCGGGAGCATATGGTCGACGCCGTCCGCGCCGACCTCTACGGCGGGCCCGACGACGACGTCCTCGGCGAGGAGCCGCTGGAGCGCTTTATCGTCGGCATCCTCCATCCCCAGTCGAGTGTCGGCGCCGGGTCGTCGGTCGAGGACCCGAACGAGACGCCCGAGGTCGAGGCGGGTGCCGCCCCCGACGCCGACTACGACCCCGGCGTCTCGTTCGCCCACCTGCGCTACCCATCCACGATCGGCCTCACCTTCGGCCTGTCCTCTGGTACGACCACGATCACCGTCGAGGTCTCTACCGACCGGTACGAGCCCGACACCTCCGCCGGCGCAGGGGAGGGAGCGGAGCGCCCTGAGACCCGAGCCCTGACGAAGAGGATCGGCCAGTGGCGACGGCTCACCGTGGGACCCACCGAGATCACGATCGACGTGACGCCCGGCGTGCGCCCCGCGCAGACGGTCGTCGACGGGCTCCAGTTGCGGACCGTCGTGAGGCCTGCCCGCGATGGCGTCGTCAACGTGACCCTCGTTCTCGTCAACAGTTGGCGCCGTCCGGAGAAGGGGCGCGTCGACCACCTGTGCTGGTTCCGTCCCGAGCTTCGCGTCCGGGCCGTCGACGGCGAGTTCAAGGACCGACGCCCTGACCGCGTGTTGGCCCATCTCGACTCTGACGAGCGCGGTGGTGAGTTGCTCTACCGCCGTGAGCGACACCTCGCCGTCGGCCACGGCGTCGCCGTGACGTGGGACGAGCAGGAGCATGTCGACGAACTCCGCACGACGTTCTTCCCTCAGCACGACCTTCCGTTGGCCAAAGCGGATCGCATCGACGTGCCGGGCCTGGAGATGCCCGGACTGGCCGGCGCGGGCGATATCCCGACGCTGACCGCGCCGCTGAGCGCACTCGTCGACGCCTACGAGAAATGGATCTCGGACCAGCGCGCCAGGACCCGTGACGAGGGTCTGCCAGCCCACCATCGCGAGACCGCCGAGAAGCACTGCGACGACGCCCAGCGCGCCGTCGTCCGGATGCGCGGCGGCATAGCCCTTCTCGAACGCGATGCAGTGGCGCGCAAGTCGTTCCAGGCGATGAACTCCGTCATGCAGCAGCAGCGCAGCAAGCAGGAGTACGTGCGCAACAAGACCACCGCGGTCGTCGGTTCGTGGCGGCCGTTCCAGCTCGCATTCATCCTCCTGAATCTCGAAGGGCTGGCGGATCCGGCCTGCGAAGACCGCGATGTCGCCGACCTCCTGTGGTTCCCGACGGGTGGCGGCAAGACCGAGGCCTACCTCGGACTCATAGCCTTCACCCTGGTCCACCGCAGGCTTCGGGGCGCCGGCGACGACGGCCGCGGGGGCGGCGTCGGCGTGATCATGCGCTACACGCTGCGCCTTCTCACCCTCCAGCAGTTCGAGCGCGCGACCGGCCTGATCTGCGCCCTGGAGGATCTCCGGTCGACCGACCCGGACCTCCGCGACAAGGCGCCCTTCACCATCGGGCTCTGGGTAGGTCAGGGTGCCACGCCGAACAAGGTCGACGACGCCGCGAAGGCGCTGCGGAAGCTCTCGAACCACGAGGACCCGGGCGACTCGGGTAACCCCGTTCAGCTCCTGCGTTGCCCGTGGTGCGGCGCCAAGCTCGATCACCAGGCGTACAAGGCCGACCGTCACATGCCGCGGATGTATGTCCGGTGCCCGGACCTCGAGTGCCGGTTCCACGGCGGTGACGGCCTCCCGGTGTGCCTCGTCGACGAGGACGTCTACGACCAGCGCCCGTCGCTGATCATCGGCACGGTCGACAAGTTCGCGATGCTCGCCTGGAACGAGAAGAGCGGCCTCCTGTTCGGACGAGGTGGCACAACCGGCACTGACGCGACGCCGGACCTCATCGTCCAGGACGAATTGCACCTCATCTCCGGACCGCTCGGAACGCTCGTCGGCCTGTACGAGACGGCGATCGACTTCCTGGCGACGGATCCCGACACGCACGCCCGCCCCAAGCTCGTGGCCTCCACCGCGACGATCCGTCGAGCCGCCCACCAGGTCTCGGCGGTGTTCAACCGGACATCACAGCAGTTCCCGCCGCCGGGGCTCGACGCGAGCGACTCGTTCTTCGCCGTCGACGCGACGCCGGCGGAGAAGGGGACACGACGATACGTCGGGTTGATGGCACCGAGCACGAGCCACGCGACACTCCTCGTGCGAACCTACGCCGCCGTGCTCCAGGGCGCGCACGACCTCGACGCCGACGAGACCGTGAAGGACGCGTACTGGACGCTGCTGGGCTACTTCAACAGCCTTCGAGTCCTGGGCGCCGCCTACATCCAGACCAGCGACGACGTCCGCGACAGGGTCAAGGTCGTCGCCGGTCGACTCGGCTCCACCGTTCGCGAGATCCGAGATCCTGCCGAACTCACGTCGCGCAAGCGGTCGAGCGAGATCCCGGAGCAGCTCGAACGCCTGCAGACCTCACTGCCGAACCCCGATACGCCGGATGTCGTGCTCGCCACGAACATGATCTCCGTCGGTGTCGACGTCGACCGTCTCGGTCTCATGGTGGTGATGGGTCAGCCGCAGACGACGTCGGAGTACATCCAGGCGACGAGCCGCGTTGGTCGCCGCTTTCCGGGGCTTGTCTTTACCCTGTTCAACGCGTCGCGGTCGCGCGACCTGTCGCACTTCGAGTCGTTCACGTCCTACCACCGGGCGCTCTACAAGCAGGTCGAGGCGACGGGGGCGACGCCCTTCGCGCCGCGAGCACTCGACCGCGGCCTCCACGGACTGCTGACGATCCTCGCCAGGCACACGACGTCCGGTGCGGCCGCGGACGGTTCCGTTGGGGTGCCTGTCGACTCCGACGCCTTCGACGGTATCGCCCGCATCGTCGCCGAACGCGCGGCCGAGGTTGCCGACGCAGAGACCGCCGACTCCGTCGAGGACGCGCTGGCGGAGCTCGCCGAGTCGTGGGCGACTGCGTGGGATGCGGGCGTGCTGGCGAAATACGCCAGCTGGCACGGCGCAGGCGACAAGGCGCTCATGGTGCCGGCGGGCAGTCCGCCCGGGGGTGGTGCGGGCACGCTGCTCGCAGAGTCATTCCCTCCCTCCGACACCCCTTGGCCGACGCTGACCTCGCTGAGGAACGTCGACAGGGAGAGCACGCTCAGGATCATCCGACCGACGAGGACGAGAGCAGGTGCCAGCGATGGCGACGATTGACAAGCCGAAGGCGCGCCAGAGCCAACTCGTCACCACTTACGGCGTGGGCTCGTTGTTCCCCGCCGGGGATCAGAGCTTCATGATCTGCGGGACCGACGACTGGGACGAGCGGTGGTGCGCCGAGGTGGAGGAGCCGCGACTCGCTCGATCCCTTCGGGTCCGCACGTTCCGTGCACCATCGACGGGGAGCAACAGGGGAGACGTTCCCGCGGTGCGTTTCCCCGAGTACCACTACTGCCCGTCGTGCCGACGGCTCGACCACTTCTGGCGGTTCGATGCACGGAAGACGCAGTGCCCGGACTGTGTCACGGACCTGACGCCATCGCGGTTCGTGGCCTGCTGCGAGAACGGCCACATCGAGGACTTCCCGTACTTCCAGTGGGTCCATCGGGGCCACGAGGTCGTCGGCGACAACCACAAGCTCAAGCTGACGACCCGCGGCGCGTCGTCGTCCCTCGCCGACATCGTTGTCTCTTGCTCGTGCGGCGTTCCCGCTCATGACCTCGACGGATCGTTCTCGGCCGGCGCGCTGCAGAAGATCAAGTCCTGCGCTGGTCGGCGACCCTGGCTGCTCGGGGTCGAGAACGAACCCTCGTGCGAGAAGCCGCTGCGGGTGCTCCAGCGTGGTTCGTCGAACGTCTGGTTCGCGGCCGTGCGGTCCAGCATCTCCATCCCGCCGTGGTCCAGCCCCGCCGCGCAGTACGTGACCCGGAACTGGCACATCCTCGAGCACCTGGACGACGGCGCCATCGCCGGTGTCGTCGACAAGCAGCGGGCGCCGGGCCTTACCGTCGAAGGCGTCCTTGCACAGGTGCGCCAGCGCAGGGGTCTCGACCCGAACCACGTCCCGACCGAGGCTGAACTTCGGGCCGAGGAGTACCGGGCGCTGATCGACGGCAACGACGCCGGATCGCGCGACACGTTCCAGTGCGTGGAGGTCGACGTCGCCGTCGAGCTGCGAGGACTCGTCGCTCAGGTCTCCAAGGTGACCCGGCTTCGGGAGGTGCGTGCGCTCACCGGGTTCTCACGGGTGACGCCGATGCCCACGGACACGACGACCCCGCGCGTGGCGCGGCTCAGCGCAGCTCCGAGGGATTGGCTCCCCGCCACGGAGGTGCTTGGTGAGGGCGTCTTCGTCCGCCTCGACGACGCGCTCGTCTCCGACTGGGAGAGGTCTGCGTTCGCTGTCGACCGCCAGAAGCGCCTCGCCGACTCGCTCGACCGGCGGGCTGCCGAGTCCGGCGCTGTCAGCCCAGAAGCGCCGAGCGCGCGCTTCATCGCGATCCACTCGCTGGCGCACGCAGTTCTGAAGGAGCTCAGCCTCGACGCCGGCTATCCCGTGGGATCGCTGCGCGAGCGGATCTACGCGGACGGCGACCAGACTGGTGTCCTCGTGTACACCGCCTCGTCCGATGCCGCCGGGAGTCTTGGCGGCCTCGCCGCTCTCGCTGACGAGGCGCGGTTCGCTCACGCACTGCAGTCGGCGGTGAGCCGCGCGGGTTGGTGCTCGAACGATCCGGTGTGCTCGGAGTCCGGGCCTTCGGGCGCCGACGGCTTGAACCTCGCCGCCTGCCATGCGTGTCTCCTTCTGCCGGAGACGAGCTGCGAGCACCGGAACATCTACCTCGACCGCGTGGCGCTGGTCGGAACGCCGGACCACATTGGCGACGGGTTCGCGACGGACCTGTTGGTGGAGCTAGACGTCTGAGTCGCGGGCTTGGAGGCGCTAGCGTCGCCTCGTCCGGGAGGCGAGCGAGTTGCGAATCTCGCTTCGAGCCCACTTCCTGTCGCCGTGACGCCTCGCGGCCGTGGGCTTTGCGCGCCGTATCCTGGGTTGCGCGGAGACCTCCGCAGACGGCGACATCCCGCCTGGGGACGGTTGCCTCGACCCGTCGGTTCGCCGGCGGCTGCGAGTTCAGTGCGCCTGGAACCCCGCTGGTGCCCCATTCGCCTTCCGATGGGAGTGACCCAGCAGCTCAGGGCACACATGCATGGTTCAACGTCTGAGAGTTCCAGGGGTCAGGCCGTGGGCCCGTGGCCAGCGGGAGCGCGGCCTGACCTGGGATGACGCTCTTGGGCGTCAGGTACACGAGTGGACAGGAATGGTCCTGCGGGGCCATCCGAAACCCCGCTGGTGCCCCACGAGTTCGCGGTCCTTCGTGCAGGTCACGACGCGGATTGGCGACATGCATGGCTGAGCCGTTGCCCCGCTGGGGAACGTCGGGCGCGGCGGCGTACCTGGGTGGGTGGAGAGGAACCCACTCATGGCAGGCAATGTGCGGCGGACCTTCGGGACGCTCGAGCGTCCAGCCGGCACTCGCGCACGAACACGGAGGGGGTGCCGTCGAAGCGCGGCGTCGTGAAGAACGGGTTCGAGGTCCTGGAGCAGCGCCGCCTTGTCCGCCTCGGAGCCCATCGGGAGCATGACGACGTCGTACGAGCCTGTCGAAACCACCCCCCCAACCCAGGTGGTTGAGCCTGTCGAGACACCTCAGCGCTCTCGACAGGCTCAACCACCGGAGCGACCGGTCAGACGACCCGGGTGGTCGCCGCCAGCCACTCGGTGAACGTCTGGCGGCCGAGCCTGGCGCCCTGGCGCGGCAGCAGGGTCCCGTTGCGCAGAGCACGCCCGTACGCGCCGGGGAACGGGACCGACAGCACGCGGCGCGGCGTCTTGACGGCCGCGAGGTAGCGGCGGGACAGGTCGGCGAAGTCCTCCTCGCGCGGTCCGGCGAGGTCGGCCACGAGGCCGCTCGGCCCGGCCTCGGCGATGGCGACGAGCTCGGCCGCGACCTCGGCCGCGCTCACCGGCTGCATCCGGATCTTGGGCGCGAGCTGCAGCGGCCCGATGCGGGTGGTGGACAGGATCTGCGGCACGAACTCGTGGAACTGGCTCGCGCGCAGCACCGACCACCCGTCGGGACGGGTCATGACCAGCCGCTCCTGGGCGGCTTTGCCCGCGTAGTAGCTCTCCGGAGCATCGACGGCGCCGATGATCGAGAGCGTCACGTGGTGCCCGACGCCGGCCTCCCGCTCGGCCGCGAGCAGGTGGCCCGTGGCCGCCTCGAAGAAGCGGGTCGACGCCTTGGCGGACATCGTCGTCGTGTTGGCGACGTCGATGACGGCGTCCGCGCCGCGCAGCGCGTCCGCGAGCCCTGCGCCGGTGGTGATGTCGACGCCCGTCGAGCGGGTCAGGACGAGGGGCTCGTGCCCGGCGGCCTGTGCGGCCTCCACGACGTGGCGTCCGACGGCGCCGGTACCCCCGGCGACAGCGATCTTCATCGTGCGATCTCCTTGATCTCGAGAGGTGTGTCCGCCTCGACCCGCACGCGGGCGGGCAGGATCAGCAGCAGGCCGAGCACCACGGGGAGCCCGGTCGACACCGCCTGGCCGATCGAGTCGGACATGGTGGGACCCAGGCGGGCCAGGTGGAAGGCGAAGTGCGGCAGGGCGAAGACGAACCACGTCAGCCCGCTCAGCCGGCCCAGCAGGGCGCGGCGGCTGACGATCGCCGCCAGGCTCCCGGCCGCCAGGCCCAGCTGGAGCGTGCCGACGTCGAAGACGAGGTGCTCGTTGAAGGGCGGCAGCAGGTCGATCCAGTGGTACCCGAGGGACGGGAAGCTGTCGTAGAAGGAGCGCGGCGCCGCCGCGGCCCAGACGCCCACGAAGAGCCCTGCGAGGGCCAGAAGCGCCAGAGCGACCCTGCGCCATAGTGTGTTCATGCCCCGTCCGACGACGTGGCCGCCGTCGATGTGAGGTGGTCCGCATCACGTTTCGGGCCGCTGCCCGGTCAAGACTGACATGGACGATCGAACGACAGCCGACGATCCCGCCGTCGACGCCGAGGTGCTCGGCGAGCGCCGGCACCTGGTGTCCCTGGCGTTCCGGATGCTCGGCACCATCGCCGAGGCCGAGGACGCCGTGCAGGAGACCTACGCCCGCTGGTACCGGATGAGCCCACAGGAGCGCGACGCCATCGAGGTGCCCGCCGCGTGGCTCACCCGGGTGGCGAGCCGCGTGTGCCTCGACATGCTCGGCTCGGCGCGCGCCCGGCGCGAGCTCTACGTCGGGCCGTGGCTGCCCGAGCCTGTGCCCACGCAGGCGTTCACCGAGCCCGAGGTCGACCCCGCCGACCGGGTCACGCTCGACGACTCCGTGAGCTCGGCGCTGCTGCTGGTGCTCGAGTCGATGACGCCCGCCGAGCGCGTGGTGTTCGTGCTGCACGACGTGTTCGCGATGCCGTTCGCGGAGGTCGCGGAGACCGTCGGGCGCACCCCGGCGGCGTGCCGCCAGCTCGCCGTCTCGGCCCGGCGCAAGGTCGAGGACAGCCGAACGCGCCGCGCGCCGCGCGCGGAGCACGACGCCGTCGTGCGCGCCTTCGCCGCGGCGGCGCAGGGCGGCGACGTGCAGGAGCTGATCCGCGCGCTGGACCCCGACGTCGTGCTCACGTCCGACGGCGGCGGCCGCCGGGGCGCGGCCCGCAACCAGGTGGTCGGCGCGGACCGGGTCGCGCGGTTCCTGCTGGGCTCGATCGGCAAGTGGCCTGGCGTCGAGCTGGCCGCGCAGGAGACCACCGACGGGCTCGGCTTCGCGCTCTGGGAGGAGGGCCGGATCGTCGGCGTCGTCACGCTGGACGTGCACGACGGCCGGGTGACCGCGCTGCGGCTGATGGTCAACCCCGCGAAGCTCTCTCTATGGAACGGCGCGGAGCTGTGATCACGGGCAGCTCGAAGGGGGGCACGCGGCGCCGCCGCTGGCTAGCGTGGGGGTTCCCGCCGACGAGGCGCCGGGCAGGCTTGCATCCGTTCCGTCAACCAGACGGAGCAGTCGGAGCCCGGCGCCACCCGCGCGACGTAACGCACGCCACGTCACATCCCGCCCTCCTGGGTTGTCTCCATAGCGAGAACATCAGGAGGGAATCATGCGGAAGATCCTCATCGTCGGCGGCGGGTACGCCGGTTTCTACACCGCCTGGAAGCTGGAGAAGCACCTGCGCCGCGGCGAGGCCGAGGTCACGCTCGTCGACCCCCGCGGGTACATGACCTATCAGCCGTTCCTGCCGGAAGTCGCGGCAGGGTCGGTGGAGGCGCGGCACGCGATCGTCTCGCTCCGCGCGCACCTGCACACCACCCGGGTCGTCGCCGCGTTCGCGACCTCCGTCGACCACGCGCACAAGCGTGTGCTCGTGCGGACCCTCGACGGGCGCACGCACCGGGTCGACTACGACATCCTCGTGGTGACGGCCGGGGCGGTCACCCGCACGTTCCCCATCCCCGGCCTGACGGACCAGGCCTTCGGGATGAAGACGGTCGAGGAGGCCGTCGCCGTCCGCGACCGCCTGCTGGTCGCGTTCGACAAGGCCGCACAGCTGCCTGCCGGCCCTGAGCGGAGCGCGGCGCTGACCATCACCGTGGTCGGCGGCGGGTTCACCGGCGTCGAGCTGTTCGGCGAGCTGCTGCAGCTGGCCACGAGCCTGCTGCGCCCGTACCCCGAGCTCTCGGTCGCGGACCCGTCGTTCCACCTCGTCGAGGCGAGCGGCCGCATCCTGCCCGAGGTGACGGAGGACCAGGGCCGCTGGGTGGTGCGCGACCTGGAGAAGCGTGGCGGCACCGTGCACCTGAACACCCAGGTCGTCTCGGCCACGGACGGCCGTGTCGTCCTGTCGACCGGCGAGGTGCTCGACACCGGCCTGCTCGTCTGGGCGGCCGGCAACGGCGCGAACCCCGTCGTCGCGCGGCACACCGACCTGCCGGTCGACGAGCGCGGGCGCGTCCGCGTGCGCGCCGACCTGCGCGTCGTCGACGCCGTCGGCCAGATCGTGCCCGACGCCTGGGCGGCCGGAGACGACGCCGCGGTGCCCGACCTCGCCGTACGCGTGCCGGGCGCCATGACGGTGCCCAACGCGCAGCACGCGGTGCGTCAGGGCCAGCGCCTGGCCAAGAACCTCCTCGCGTCGCTGCGCGGGCGCGAGCCGCGGCCGTACATCCACCACAGCCTCGGGGTCGTCGCCACGCTCGGCCTCGGCCACGGCATCTTCCAGTACCCGTTCGGGCGCGGGCACGGGATCGTGGTGCGCGGCCGGCTGGGCTGGCTGATGCACCGCGGCTACCACGTGCTCGCCGTGCCGACCTGGCAGCGCAAGGTCCAGGTGCTGGCGGTGTGGCTGTCGGCGGCGCTCTTCGGCCGCGACATCGTGCCGCTGCCCTCCATCGAGCGCCCCCGCCAGGCCATCCAGGCGGGCGGCGACCCCGACGTCGTCCTGCCCCCACGGGCCGTCTCCGGCCCCGACGCGGCCGCCGTCATGAACCGCAACCACGAGCCGGTCGGAGCGGGCGATGCTCGCTGACCGCGGGCTGGCGCGGCGCGGCGTCCTCGCCGCGCTCGCCCGGCGGCGCGTCTACCTGACGTGGTCGAGCCTGGTCGGCGTGGTCATCGCCACGTGCCTCGTCCTCCTGACGGTGACCGGCATCCTGCTGGCCGTCGCCTACCGCCCGTCCGGTGCGCTCACGACGTACGACGGCGTCTACGCGCCGCTCGCCGGGGCGCGCGTCTCGCAGGCCTACGACTCCGTGGTCACCCTCTCGCTCGAGACCGCCGGCGGGATGCTCGTGCGCCAGACCCACCACTGGGCCGCGCTCGTGCTGCCCGCGGCGATGGTGGTGCAGCTGCTCACGAAGTTCTTCAGCGGCTGGTTCCGGCGGCCGCGGCGCGGCAGCTGGGTGCTGCTCGTGGCCCTCTTCGCCGTCGTGCTGGCGGGCGGGTGGAGCGGGTATGCGCTGCCGGACGACATGCTCTCGGGCACCGGACTGCAGATCACCCAGGGCGTGGTCCTGGCGATCCCGTTCGTCGGTACCCGGCTCTCGAGCCTGATCTTCGGGGGCGGCTTCCCGGGGCACATCATCGAGCACCTCTACCCCATCCACGTGTACGTGGTTCCCGCACTGATCGTGGCGCTCATCGCGGTCCGTGCCGTGCTGGCGCGGCGCCACGGGCAGGCCGTCCCCGCGAGCGACGCCGTCCGGGGCTCGCTCGGGGTGCGGCTCTGGCCGGACGCCACGCTTCTGGCGGTCGGCATGGCGGCGATGACCAGCGCCGTCCTGGTGCTGCTCGGCGCCGTGGCCACGATCACCCCCGTGTGGGCGTACGGGCCCGCCGACCCGGGCGACGCCGGGGCGGGCAGCCAGCCCGACTGGTACACGGGGTTCCTCGACGGTGCGCTGCGGCTTGTGCCCTCAGGCTGGGAGACCGTGTGGTCCGGCTACACCGTCACGTTCGCGGTCCTCGTCCCGCTGGCGGTCGTCGGCGCGTGGTTCGCCGCGGTGGCCGTCTACCCGTTCGTCGAG
>WRHK01000023.1 GCA_009783295.1 Promicromonosporaceae bacterium | reverse complement strand
ACGCGCGCCGCGCTCGAGACGTGGGCCGTGGGCCAGGCGTCCGCCCGGTTCGTCGAGGGCACCGACCTCGACGAGATCGAGCGCATGCTCACCCAGATGAACGACCCCGCGCTCAGCACGGCCGAGTTCGTCCAGGTCGACCAGGACTTCCACCTCGCGCTCGTGCAGCTGGGCGGCAACCAGCTGGTCGAGGCCATCCTGGTGGGCCTGCGCTCCGCCGTCGGGTCCTACGTGTCCGAGGGCGCCGAGCGGCTCGAGTCGTGGCCCACCACCAGCCACCGCCTGTGCGGCGAGCACCGCGCCATCGTCGACGCGATCGTCGAGCGCGACGGCGGCCGGGCCGAGAAGCTGGCGCACGACCACATCTGGGGCTTCTACGAGGAGACGGGGCTGGCGTCCGAGGTGGAGTGACCCCGCCCGGCGCCGGTGCCCCTGTGGGCACTGCGCGACGCACGCGCCGCGACCTGGCAGCCTAGGCACCATGCCGATCGCACCGCGCTACCTGGCCGACGAGGCCCGCTACGACTCCATGACCTACCGCCGCACCGGCCGCTCCGGGCTCGACCTGCCCGCGCTGTCGCTCGGCATGTGGCACAACTTCGGCGACACCACGCCGTTCCAGACGCAGCGGGACGTCGCCCGGCGGGCGTTCGACCTCGGCATCACGCACTTCGACCTGGCGAACAACTACGGCCCGCCGTACGGCTCGGCCGAGGAGAACTTCGGGCGGATCTTCGACAAGGACCTGCACCCGTACCGCGACGAGCTCGTCGTGTCGACCAAGGCCGGCTACGACATGCTGCCCGGGCCCTACGGCGACCACGGCTCGCGCAAGTACCTGCTCAGCTCCCTCGACGCGTCGCTGGACCGCATGGGCCTCGACTACGTCGACATCTTCTACCACCACCGCCCCGACCCGGCGACGCCCCTCGAGGAGACGATGGGCGCGCTCGCCGCGGCCGTCCACGCCGGCAAGGCCCTGTACGTGGGCGTGTCCAACTACTCCGCCGCACGCACGCGCGAGGCCGCCGCGATCCTCGACGACCTCGGCGCCCCCCTGGTGATCCACCAGCCCAGCTACTCGATGTTCAACCGGCACGTCGAGAACGCGAACCTGGTCGACGGGTACGACGGCCAGCAGTCGGAGGCGCTGCTCGACGTCGTCGAGGACCTGGGCGTGGGCACCATCGTGTTCTCGCCGCTCCAGCAGGGGCTGCTCACCGGGCGGTACCTGGGCGGCACGGCCCCGGCCGGGTCGCGCGCCGCGCGCACCGACTCGCCGTTCCTGTCGGCGTCCAACCTGTCGGAGTCGTACCTGGAGCGCGCCCGCGCGCTCAACGCGATCGCCGAGGGCCGCGGGCAGTCGCTCGCCCAGCTCGCCGTGTCGTGGGTGCTGCGCGACCAGCGGATCACGTCGGCGCTCGTGGGTGCCTCCAGCGTCGCCCAGCTCGAGGACACCGTCGGCGCGCTCTCGGCCGCGCCGCTCACGGCCGAGGAGATCGACGCCATCGAGCCCTACGCCGTCGACGGGACGGGCCGCTGACGCCGGGGCCGGTCTGCTGGTTCGTCGGGCTCACCACGCTCGACGTCGTCCACCGGGCCCCCGCACCGCCGGGTCGGAACCAGAAGATCACCGCCACCCGGCAGGACGTCGCCGCGGGCGGCCCCGCCGCGAACGCCGCGGTCACGGCGGCGGCGCTCGGGGCGCGGGCCGTGCTGGTCAGCGCGCTCGGCGCCGGACCGGTCGCCGTGGCGGCGCGCGCCGACCTCGAGGCCCACGGGGTCACGGTGGTCGATGCCGCCGGGCCGGAGTTCCCGCTGGCGGTCTCGGCCGTGCTTGTCGACGACGCGACAGGGGAGCGGTCCGTCGTCTCGCCGGACGGGGCGCTGGCGGTCGCCCCGGCGCCGTCGGCCGAGGCGCTGCGGGCGCTGCCCGCCCCGGCCGTGGTGCTGCTCGACGGCCACCACCCGGCGATCGCCCGCGCGGTGCTGGAGCTCACCTCCTCGTCGTGGGTCCCTGAGACTCCGCTTGCCACCCCCGATGACCGGAGTCCCAGAGACCCACAGCTGATCCTCGACGCCGGGCGGTGGCGCGACGTGTTCGCCGAGCTCATGCCGCGCGCCGACGTCGTCGCCGCCAGCGCCGACTTCCGCGTGCCCGGGCACGACGACGTCGTCGCCGGTGCCCTCGCGGCCGGTGCGGGCGCCGTCGTCGTGACCCACGGAGCCGGGCCCGTCGCCTGGGCGACCCCGGGCGGCGAGCACGGCGTGATCGACGTGCCGCCCGTCGAGGTCCGCGACACCCTCGGTGCCGGCGACGCCTTCCACGGGGCGCTCGCGGCCGCCATCGGCGCTGGTGAGGGGCTCGAGGACGCCATCAGGACCGCCGTCCGGGTGGCAGGGACGCGTGTCTCGCAGGTGGGTCCCCGCGCATGGTTGAGCCTGGTGTCATGAGCAAGCTCCCGAAGATCGTCATCCTGTCGGGTCGGGGCCGCCACGAGGACCCCTGGCACGACCACGCCGCGACGTCGCACCAGCTGGCCCGGGTGCTCTCGACGATCGGCGAGGTGGACCTCGCGGTGCGCTCCACGTTCCGCAGCGCGCTGCTGGACCTGCGCGAGATCGACCTGCTGGTGCTCAACATGGGCTGCCCCATGCCCGGGTACGTGGAGGCGGGCATCGACGGCACCGCCGAGGAGTGGGCCGCCATCCAGGACGAGTTCATCCAGTGGGCGCGCCACGGCGGCAGCGTGCTGGCCGTGCACCAGTCGGCGCTGGCCCTGCCGGGCGTCGACGGGTACGCGGAGGTGCTGGGCGGCCGCTGGGTCGAGGGCGTGAGCGGGCACCCGGAGATCGGCCCCATGCGGCTGACGCTCGCGGGCGGCACGCACGCCGCGACGGCCGGCCTGGGCTCGGTCCAGGCGTACGACGAGCGGTACTGCAACCTGCAGGTCGCCCCGACGTCTCAGGTGCTCGGCTGGGTCCACGACGACGACGGCGAGCCCCACCCGGCGCTCTGGGCCGCCGAGGCCCACGGGGGCCGCACCATCTACAGCGCGCTCGGCCACGACGCCCGCTCGTACGAGTCGGTGGGCCACCAGGAGCTGCTGGTGTGCGCGGCCCTCTGGCTTCTGTCCTAGGGCGCGCCCACGAAACCGAGCTGCCGCCACGCCTCGTAGGTGGCGATCGACGCGGCGTTGGTGAGGTTGAGCGACCGCCGCCCGGGCAGCATCGGCAGCACCACGCGCTCGGTGACGCGGGGGTGGGCGAGCACCTCCTCGGGCAGCCCGGTGGGCTCCGGGCCGAACACCAGCACGTCCCCGAACGCGTAGGTCACCGAGGTGTACGACGTCGACGCCCCCACCTCGAACGCGTACACGCGCCGCCCGGGCAGGGCCTCCATGGCGGCGTCGAACGAGGCGTGCACGGACAGCACCGCGAGGTCGTGGTAGTCGAGCCCGGCCCGGCGCAGCTTGGACTCCTCGAGGTCGAACCCGAGCGGCTCCACCAGGTGCAGGCGGGCGCCGGTCACGGCCGCGAGCCGGATCGCCGAGCCGGTGTTGCCTGCGATGCGGGGCTCGAAGTAGACGATGTGCGCGAACGCCTCGTCCGGGGCGGCGGGCGCGGTGGCGTGCGGGTTCATGCGTGGGCCTTCTTCTTGCGGAACGGCAGGTTGTGGACGATGGCGAGCACCGCGGCGCCCACGACCAGCCCGACGACGGCGGAGCAGCCCGTCTCGAACAGCCACCCGAGCGCCCCGCCCACGCCGGCGACGTGCTCGGCGATCAGGTGCTCGACGTGGCGCACCCAGTCGAACGGCGCCGTCCAGCCCAGCTCGTGCACCCCGTTGAGCAGGATGTGCCCGCCCACCCAGAGCATCGCGACGGTGCCGGCGGCCGAGATCACGCCCAGCGCCCTGGGCATGCCCGACACGAGCCCGCGGCCCACGGCCTGCACGCCCCGCGACCGGCGTCGCGACAGCGCGAGGCCGACGTCGTCCATCTTCACGATGAGCGCGACCACGCCGTACACGCCGATGGTGATGACGACGGCGACGATCGCGAGGATCACCAGGCGCGCCCAGAACGGCTCGTGGGCTACCTCGTTGAGCGCGATGACCATGATCTCGGCCGAGAGGATCAGGTCGGTGCGGATCGCGCTGCCCACGAGGGCCTTCTCGGCGGCGGCGCCCTGCTCGACGGCGGGCTCCCCGGCGGGCCCGGCGGGGGCGTGGCCCCAGAACCGCTCCCAGATCTTCTCCGCGCCCTCGTAGGACAGGTACAGGCCGCCCAGCATGAGGATCGGCGCGAGCGCCCACGGGGCCGCCCACGAGAGCAGCAGCGCCACCGGAAGGATGATGAGCAGCTTGTTGCGGATCGACCCGACGGCGATCTTGCGCACGATGGGCAGCTCGCGGTCCGGCGTCACACCGGAGACGAACTGCGGCGTCACGGCCGTGTCGTCGACGACGACGCCCGCCGCCTTCGCGGTGGCGCGCCCTGTGGCCGCGGAGACGTCGTCGAGCGACGCCGCGGCCGCCTTCGCGATCGCGGCGACGTCGTCGAGCAGCCCCAGCAGCCCTGCACTCATGCCCGGAAGCCTACGGGCCGGGGGCAGGCACTCGCGCCGCGCCAGCGCCCGTCTGCCCAGGCGGGGGCCGGGGGGCCCGTGCAAGACTCGAAGCAGTTCCGCCGCCGGTCGAGGGAGTCCCGTTGCGCGTAGTCATCATCGGTGGGTCGCACGCCGGCATCGCGTGCGCGCTCCGCACCCGGGACGAGTTCCCGGACGCCCAGGTGGTCATGTACGAGAAGCAGGACACCATCGGGTTCGTCGCCCAGTCGATCCCGCTGTACCTCAAGGGCGCGCCCGACTTCCTGCGGCTGAGCAGCTACACCACCGTCCACGACCTCAAGTCGCGCGGCATCTCGGTGCGCACCGAGACCGTGGTGCGCTCCGTGGACACGGCGGCCCGGGAGCTGAGGTACGTGGAGAACGGGTCGGACACCCTGCGCACCGACCGCTACGACAAGCTGGTGATGGCGACGGGCTCGTACCCGTCCATCCCGCTCGCGGCGGGGCAGTACCGCGACAAGCTGCTGGTGGTGAAGAACTACCACGACGCCGTGCGCATCAAGGAGCTCCTGGACACCGCGCGGTCGGTCATCGTGATCGGCGGCGGCGCGATCGGCGTCGAGACGGCGCTGGTCACGGCCCAGAAGGGCCTGAGCACCACGCTGCTCCAGGCGTCCAGCTCGCTGCTCAACCGCTACCTGGACGACGACGTCGCCGCCGAGGTGCAGGCCTCCCTCGTGGAGGAGTTCCGCATCGACGTGCACACGTCGTGCCTCATCACGGACATCGTCGAGAAGCCGGCCGACGACGGCCGCACCGTCGCCACGGTGACCACGCAGTCGGGCCACGCGTACACCGCCGACGGCATCATCTACGCCACCGGGTTCCGCCCGAACACGCTGCTCATCGGCTCCCAGGCCGAGCTGGGCGACCGGGGCGCCATCGTGGTCGACGAGTACATGCGCACCTCGGTGCCCGACGTGTTCGCCGTCGGCGACTGCGCCACCACGAAGGTGTCGCACGTCGCCGACCCCGTGTACATCCCGCACGCGAGCGACGCCCTGCGGCAGGGCGAGGTCGCCGCCGTGAACCTGGTGGGTCCGCGGCGCAAGATCAACCCGTCGCAGGCCACCTACAACCTCAACTTCGGCTCCCGCACCCTGTGCATCTCGGGCATCTCCCACCGGCGGGCGCTCATGGAGGGGTACGACTCCGCCGTGGCGTACTACCGCAACGACTACCTGAGCTCGGACAAGTACTACAAGGTGTGGCTCACCTACGAGCGGGAGACCCACAAGATCCTCGGGATCCAGGTGCGCGGCACCGCCGACGAGATCAGCTCCTACGCCGACATCGTGTCGCTCGCGATCGAGCGGGGCAGCACCGTCGAGGACCTCGAGTTCGCCGACTTCTACTTCAAGCACGGGTACCGCAACCCGGGCGGCTTCCTGCGGAGCCTCGCCGCCGTCGTGCACGCGCAGGACCCCTTGAGGGGATGAGGTGCCGGTGAGCGGGGACGCCCCCGAGAACGTGGACCGCGCCTACTGCGTCGCCGCGATGGACGCGCTGCGACGGCTGGAGGTGAACGCCTTCCACCGCAACGAGGTGGCCCGCGAGTACGACCGGGTGGCGCACCGGCGGTGGATCGAGGGCGTCAGCGTCGTGTCGCTGATCCTCCCGGCGCTCCTGTGGGTGTACTTCCTGGCCGCACGGACGGGCTTCGCGCACCTGCACCAGGTGCCGTCCGAGACGGCGGGCGCGATCGCCGCGTCGGTGTTCCTGTTCCTGGTCGTGTTCGTGGCCGGGCTGATCCTGGGCAGCTCGCAGTCGTTCCCGCGGGTGCGCGACAGGCTCATGCCGCGGCTGCGGCGGCGCTTCGAGCGCGCCCGCGGCGAGGTCGACGCCACGGCCCAGGCGATCCTCGCCGAGCCCGTGCTCTCCGACGGCCGCATCCCGGAGCAGTTCCTGTCGTCCCGCATGCTCGGCGTGCTGCTGCGGTTCTTCGACGCCGGGCAGGCGACGTTCCTCGAGGCGGCCGTCTACATGCTCGACAGCGAGCTGCGGAACTCCGACTACTACCGGAACCTGGTGCCCGCCCAGACGATGATCGCCCGGGAGCGCGAGGCCATCGCCGCCGACACCGCCGGGCAGGGGAGCCGGCCATGACCGACCAGCCCACCCCCCAGCCGCCGCGCGAGCCCGGGCACGAGCGCGCCAAGGACTTCGTCGAGGACGCCTTCTTCGAGCGCGGACACCCGTGGCTCAAGGTGCGCGAGATCGTGATGATCCTCGTGTTCTGGGTGGTGCTGCTCTACCCGATCGTCATCCTCGTCAACTCGGTCGCCCCGCACCGGATCTGGGAGGGCGTCTACCGCTGGACGTACCACGACGGGTACGAGCTGGTGCACTTCCTGGTGCGCGCCGTCGGCATCATCGTGATCGTCGTCGTGCTGTTCACCGTCTACCTGGTGCTGCGCAACAACCACCGGGAACGGAAGGTCTACCCCGAGAGGCTCACCTACGACGTCGAGGGGCAGGCCCGGCGCAAGGCGGTCCTCGAGCAGATGTACCGCGAACGGTTCGGCACGGAGGAGTTCCGGCACACCGCCCGCTACTACGTCGTCGCCCCCGACCAGAACCTGCCCACGCGGTACGTGCACGAGCTGCTCTTCACGCAGAAGAAGGGGGAGTCGGAGTGAACGCGTTCCTGGACTGGGGATACGGGTTCTTCGTGCACCCGGTGGCCGTCGCGCTCTCGCTGTTCCCCATCATGGGTGCCGTCGCCTGGACCATCGGCGGGCTCTGCTACCGGTTCTTCTACGTGGGCAAGTTCGCCAAGAAGGACTTCGTGCGCATGGCGCCCGAGGACGAGCCCTTCATCACGATCATGATCCCCGCGCACAACGAGGAGGTGATGATCGAGGAGACCATCGACTACCTCATGAACGACATCGACTACCACCGCTACGAGGTGCTGGTCTGCGACGACGGCTCCAAGGACACCACCCCCGAGATCCTCGACCGCCTGTCGCTCAAGTACAGCCGGCTGCGCGTGCTGCGCATCGAGCACAACCAGGGAAAGGCGCACGCGTTCAACATCGGCGTCTCGTTCGCGCGCGGCGAGTACATCCTGTCCAACGACGCCGACACCGTGCCCGAGCGCGACGCCCTCTGGAAGTACATGAACTACTTCCTCAGCCCCGCCGGGCAGAACACCGCCGCCGTCACCGCCAACATGGACGTGCAGAACCGCACCCTGCTGGTCGAGAAGTCGCAGACAGTCGAGTTCTCCAGCATCGTCGGCATCATCAAGCGGTCGCAGATCGGCGTGCTCGGCAACATGTACGCCTACTCCGGCGCCAACACCATGTACCGCAAGGACGCGCTGCTCGACGTCGGGCTGTTCCGGCAGGACCGCGCCACCGAGGACATCTCGATCTGCTGGGACCAGCAGTACGCCGGATGGAAGGCCGACTTCGCGCCCGACATCATGTTCTACATGAACGTGCCCAACACGCTCACCATGCTGTACAACCAGCGCAAACGGTGGGCCAAGGGCGGCACCGAGTCGTGGCTCACCAACTTCACGCGCGTCGCCCGGCACCCCCTGCTCAACCTGCCCAAGGTGGTCATGCTGCTCGACCAGACCGGGTCGATCATCTGGAGCCTGTACTACCTGCTGTTCTCCGTGTGGCTCGCCGTGCGGCTCATGTTCTACATCGCCACCGGCGACAACTCCCAGCTCATCCACACCATCGACATGGTGCTCGTGTTCTCCGCCGTGATCTCCGTGGTGGGCTGGTGGCAGCTGCTCGCCGCGCTCACGCTCGACAACCACGGCGCCAAGCTGAAGTACCTGATCTTCGCGCCCGCCTACATGGTCTGGTACTGGCAGATGAACGCCATCACCGTCGCCACCACCCTGATCCCGGCGATCCGGGGCGTGCTCGGCTTCAGCGGCAAGGGCACCTGGGTGAGCCCCACGCGCACCAAGATGACGACGAAGGACAAGGTGGAAGAACCTGTCTGAGCTGTTCGCCGTCCTGACCGAGATCCCCGACGACGGCTCCGCAGAGGCCGCGTGGGCGTTCGGGCACCGCGACGAGATGCGCTCGTCGATGCTCGCCACGGTGCTGCACGACGCCGGGGTCGAGGCTGCTGAACCTGTCGACGTGGTGCGGCGCTGCGTCGTGTGCGGGTCCACTGCCCACGGCAAGCCCGAGGTGGCGGCGGCGCTCGCGGCCGGCGTCCACGTGAGCCTGGCGCATACGCGCAGCTACTCGTACGTGGCGGCCGCGCGCGGCCCGGTGGGGGTGGACGTGGAGCACGTCGACGCCGTGGGCGCGCACCCGGTCGCGGACGTGCTGCTCTCGCGGGCGGAGATCGCGGCGGGCCACCCCCTCGACGCCGAGTCCCTGACCCGCACGTGGGCGCGCAAGGAGGCCCTGCTCAAGGCGACGGGCCACGGGCTGCACGTGCCGCCGTCGGGGGTGACGCTGACCCTGCCGGTGCGGCGGGGCGAGGCGCGCCTGCTGGCCTGGGAGGGCCCGGGGCGTGCGCCGGTGGTTTCCCTGTGGCAGGAGTCGCGCACGTCGGGGCGCTACCTGCCGACGGCGCACACGTGCGCGGTGATCCTCGCGAGATAGAGCACGGGACCGCGAGATAGCGAGGGTTTGTGCGAGATAGCGCGGACGCCCGCGAGATAGAGCGCCAACCCGCTCTATCTCGCGACCCGGCGCTCTATCTCGCGGGCCAGCGCTCTATCTCGCGAGGCGCGGCGCTACAGCGTCGGCGGCGGGAGCGGGTGGGGCGGGAGCTTCGGGAGGGGCTTCGCGTCCAGCCACGGCGTCAGCGACTTCTCCGCCTTCGGGCCGCACAGCTCCGCCACCAGGGCGCGGAAGTCGGCCGTCGTGGCGGTCCGGTGGCGGAACCGGTGCGTCCACTCGCGCAGCAGCGCGAAGAACTGCTCGTCGCCCACCCGCGTGCGCAGGGCGTGGAGGGTGAGGGCGCCGCGCTTGTAGGTGCGGTCGTCGAACATCCGCTCCGGCCCCGGGTCGCTGAGCAGCAGGTCCTGGGGCAGGCGGGCCAGCCCCACGTGGTGCTCGGCCGCGAGCGCCGTCGCGGGCAGCCCGCCGGAGCGCTCCGACCAGAGCCACTCGGCGTAGCAGGCGAAGCCCTCGTGCAGCCAGATGTCGCGCCAGTGGGACGCGGTGACGGAGTTGCCGAACCACTGGTGGGCGAGCTCGTGGGCCACGAGCCGGTCGGCGGGCATCGTCCCGTCGAGGTGGTTGGCGCCGAACACGGACGCCCCGTGGGCCTCGAGGGGGATCTCGAGCTCGTCGGCCGTGACCACCAGGGTGTACGCCGCGAAGGGGTACGGCCCGAACAGCTCCTCGAAGGTGGTGAAGAGCTCGTCGTGCCGGGAGAGGTCGTGCGCGACGGCGGCGGCCCGGTCGGCGGGCCGCGCCACCTGCACCAGGACGTCCTCGCGCGTGCCCAGCGGCACGACGTCGTACCGCCCGAGCTGGACGGTGGCGAGGTAGACGCTCGTGGGCTCGGTGCGGTGGAACTCCCACGTGCGGGTGCCGGCGCGCCGGGTGACCTTGCGCACCGGGGCGTTGGCGATCACCGTGTACGGCGCGTCGGTGGTGAAGGTGAGGTCGATGACGGCCTTGTAGCCGGGGTGGTCGTTGCACGGGAACCAGGTGGGGGCGCCGTCGGGCTGGCCGGCGACGAGCACGCCCTCGCGCAGCTCTTCCCAGCCGGTCTCGCCCCACGGGCCCTTGGCGGGGCGGGGGTTGCCGGAGTACGTGACCACCACGGTGGCGGTGCCGCCCGCGGGGACGGGCCGTGGCAGCCGGACCCGCAGTGACCGCGGCTTGGCGGCGTGCTTGGCGGGGCGCCCGCCCACCTCGACGCGGCTCACGCGCAGGCCGACGAGGTCGAGCCGCAGTTCTTCAAGCCTCTCCATTGCGCGGACGGTCAGCGTGGCGGTGCCCTCGAGGCGGTTCGGCTCGACGCGGTAGCGCAGGTCCAGCCCGTACCGGTCGACCACGTACGCGTTCGAGCCGTGGTTCGGCAGGTAACGGTCCGGGTCGGTGGCGCTGCGGTGCGGCATGAGCGGTGACTCTACCGACCCGCGGGTCCGGCCCAGGGCCCCACCGGGTTGCCTTGCCAGCGCGAGCCGCTCGGCAGCACCTCGCCGCGCATGACCAGCGACGCCGGCCCGGCCACGGCGCCGTCGCGCAGGCGGGCGGCGGGCAGCACCACGGAGTGCGGGCCCACGGTGCCGCCGGCCTCGACGGTGACGCCGTCGAGGCTCATCACGCGGTCGTGGAACAGGTGCGTCTGCAGCACGGTGCCGCGTCCGACGGCGGCGCCGTCGCCCAGGGTGACCAGGTCGCCCTCGGGCAGCCAGTACGTCTCGCACCACACGCCGCGGCCGACGCGGGCGCCCATGGTGCGCAGCCAGGCGGTGAGCAGCGGGGTGCCCAGCACGTGGTTGGCGAACCACGGCGCGGCCACCACCTCGGTGAAGGTGTCGGCCAGCTCGTTGCGCCACACGAACCCGCTCCACAGCGGGTGGTTGGTGGCCACGAACCGGCCTACGAGCAGCCACTTCACGCCCGTCGTGATCGCCGCGCCCAGCACGCCTCCCACGATCAGCGCGCCGCCCGCGGCGAGCGCCCCGAGCACCCAGCCGCCCGCGTGCGCCACCGCCAGCAGGCTGACGACGACGCCCGCGCCCAGGGCGGCCGCCACGACGACGGCGAGCAGCCGCAGCACCTCGATGGCGCCGCGCGCCCACAGGAGCCGCGTGTCGGGCGCGTAGGTGAGGCCCTCGTCGTCGGCCTCGGCGGCGGCGCGGGGCAGCAGCACGGGCGGGCTGCCGATCCACGACGAGCCCTTCTTGGCCTTGTGCGGCGCCGCGGAGAGCACGGCGACCAGCCCGTTCTTGGGCACCGACCGGCCGGGCGCGGTGATGCCGGAGTTGCCGAGGAACGCCCGCCGACCCACCTTGGCGCGGGCCACGCGCACCCACCCGCCGCCCAGCTCGTAGGGGGCGACCATCGTGTCGTCGGCGAGGAACGCGCCGTCGGACGCCTCCATCATCGACGGGATGCCCACCACGGTGGACGCCTCGACGTGCCGGCCCACCTTGGCGCCCAGCAGGCGCAGCCAGCCGGGCGTGAACACGCTCGAGTAGATCGGGAACAGGGCGGTGCGGGCGGCGTCCATGACGCGCTCGGTGCACCACGCCTGCCAGCCCTGCCGGGAGCGCACGGGGTGCCAGCCGGACTCCAGCCCGATCGCGAGGAGCCGCACCAGCACCACCGTGACCAGCGCGTACGCGGCGAACGCCGCGAGGGTCGCGAGCGGCAGCCAGGCGACGCCCGTCCACAGCGCGGCGGACGCGGTCGTGGCGCCGTCGGTACCGGCCAGCAGCACCAGCACGCCCACGCCCAGCGCGACGACGGCGTGCAGCCCCAGCAGCACCCCGCTGGCCTGGTAGGTGGCGGCCCAGCCGACGGCGCGGCGGGGCCGCTCGTCGGGCCAGGGGTGCTTGACCTCGGAACGCCGCCGGGTGGCCGGGGAACCCTGCCAGTACTCGTGCGTCCCGGTGCTGCCGACGACGGCGGATCCCGCCGCCACGTCGGTGTCGCGCCCGACGTGGGCGCCGGGCAGCAGCACGCTGCGCGCCCCGACGGTGGCGTCGGCCCCGACGACGATGCGCCCGACGTGCAGCACGTCGCCCTCGAGCCAGTGCCCGGCCAGGTCGACCTCGGGCTCGATGGCGGCACGGTCGCCGACGGTGAGCATGCCGGTGACCGGCGGGAGGGTGTGCAGGTCGGCGTCGCGGCCGATCGTCGCGCCGAGCGCGCGGGCGTACAGGCCCACCAGGGGCGCGGCGGCGATCGTAAGCCCGCCCAGGGCCTCGACCAGGTTCTCGGCGAGCCACAGCCTCCGGTGCACGGACCCGCCGCGCGGGTGGTCGCCCGGGTGGACGTCGCGCAGCAGCAGGCGGGCGGCGCCCGCGGCGAGGGCCAGGCGTCCCGGCGCGCTCACCAGCAGCAGCCACGCGAGCACGAGCCACGGCCACGACACGTCCGGGAGCGAGCCGAGCACGCGCTCCGCGCCCGCCCCCAGCCAGTGGTCGCCCGGCAGTCGCAGCAGCGCGACGACGATCGCCGCCCACGTCGCCCACCGCAGGCCGGCCACGACCCGCAGCAGCACCAGCGCGACCACCTGGAAGGCCTGCGTGCCGCGCGGCGTCGGGGTGCCGGGGTCGGCGCCGGGCTCGGCGGCGTGCGCCTCGCCGTAGGTGGCGCGCAGGTACGCGGCGAGCTCGCCGACGCTCCGGTGCGCGTACAGGTCGGCCACCGTGGCGAGCGGGTAGCGCTCGCGCACGGCGCTCACCACCTGGGCGGCCGTCAGGGAGCCGCCGCCCAGGTCGAAGAAGTCGTCGTCGGCCGACGTCGGCGTCGCTCCCAGCACGCCCGCCCACAGCCCGGCGACCCAGGCCTGCGCGGGGTCGTCGAAGTGTGCGTCGTCGCCGGACGGCCCCGTCGAGACCCCGGGGAGCGGCCACGGCAGCGCGTCGCGGTCCACCTTGCCGCTGGTGCGTGTGGGGATGTGCTCGACGACGCCGAGCAGCGGCACCAGCGCGGCGGGGAGCTCCTCGCGAAGGGTGGCCGTGAGCGCGACGGCGTCGAACGCCGCCGGGTCGCTGGGCACCACGTAGCCGACCAGCACGGGGGTGCCCGCCGTCGTCCCGCGGACGGCCGCGGCGGCCGCCTCGACCTGCGGGGACGCGAGCAGCGCCGCGTCCACCTCGCCGAGCTCGATGCGGCGGCCGCCCACCTTGACCTGGTCGTCGGCGCGGCCCACAAAGAGCAGACCTGCCCTTTCGTTGACCACCAGGTCGCCCGACCGGTACGCGCGCTCCCACCCGAGCGACGGGAGGGGCGCGTACTTCTCGGCGTCCTTGGCCGGGTCCAGGTACCGCCCCAGCCCGACGCCCCCGATCACGAGCTCGCCCGTCTCGCCCTCCGCGACGGGCCGGCCGGCGTCGTCGACGACGACCAGGTCCCAGCCGTCCAGCGGCAGGCCGATGCGCACGGGCCCGACGCCGTCGAGGATCGCCGCACAGGCCACCACGGTCGCCTCGGTGGGGCCGTACGTGTTCCACACCTCGCGGCCGGGGCTCGCCAGGCGGGTCGCGAGCTCGGGCGGCACGGACTCGCCGCCGAAGATCAGCAGCCGCACCGTCGCGAGGTCGGCGGCCGGGAGCAGGCCCGCCAGGGTGGGCACGGTCGAGATCGCGGTGATGCCCTGCGCGGCCACCCACGGCCCCAGGTCGAGGCCGGTGCGCACCAGCGCGCGGTCGGCCGGCACCAGGCACGCCCCGTGCCGCCAGGCCAGCCACATCTCCTCGCAGCTCGCGTCGAACGCGACCGACAGGCCCGCCAGCACGCGGTCGCCCGGGCCGAGCGGCGCGCCCTGGAGGAAGAGCCGCGCCTCGGCGTCGACGAACGCCGCGGCGCTGCGGTGGCTCACCGCCACGCCCTTGGGCACGCCCGTGGAGCCGGACGTGAAGATGACCCAGGCGTCGTCGTCCAGCGTGGGGGCCTCAGCGATGCTCGAGCCGGCTCCCCCGGGGGTCGAGCCTGTCGAGGCCACGACCGCCCCGTCGTCCCCGACCACCGCGACCACGCCCGCCTCGCCGAACACCAGCTCGGCGCGCTCCTCCGGGTCGTCCGCGTCCACGGGCACGTACGCGGCGCCCGCGTGCAGCACGCCCAGGATCGCGAGATAGAGGTCCGCCCGGCCCGACGTCGCCCGGACGCCCACCCGGTCGCCCCGCCGCACGCCCGCGGCGGCCAGCGCCTGCGCCCTCCGCAGCACCTCGGCCCGCACCTGCGCGTACGTCCAGACGCGCGCGCCGTCGTCGATCGCAGGAGCCTCGGGGTGCGCGGCGGCCGTCGCGTCGAGGACGTCGACGAGGGTGCGCGGCGCGGTGGCGCGATCTCCGGCGAGCAGCGGGCTGGGCGGGGTCACGTGAGAGACGTCCTCTCGTCGGCGAAGGCGAGCGGACCGTCGCCGCGACCAGGATAGGGGCGGAGGGTCAGAATGACGCGGGTGTCTCGGCCGGGCAGCGGGTGAGACGGGCCGGCGTCAGTGGGCGCCCAGCGCCCCGCCCCGCTCGTCGAGCCGCCGCAGCAGCGTCGACAGCACGTCCCCGATGCGCAGCCCGTCGTGCTCGTGCTCGTTGGTGACCCACGCCTTGGCGTTGCCCACGTGCGCCGCCGTCTCGAGGGACAGGCCGGCGTCGACGTACATGTCGTCGAGGTAGACGGCCGCCTCGACGGGCACCTCGTTGGCGGCAAGGCGGTCGGGGTCGTACAGGTCGTCCCAGCCGTCGCGGGCGGCGAGCGCCTCGGCGGCGGGGCGGTAGTCGCGCAAGGCGGCGTGGCCGAGCATGTGGGGGTAGATCATCTCGCCGGTCAGCAGCAGCGGGTCGGCGGCGGCGCCGAACGCGGGGTCGGCGGCGAGCACGTGCTGGGCGGCCCACGCCGTCGGCCCGGTGTGCGACTGGGCGTAGATGCTCTCGTGCACGACGACGTACAGCGGGTTGGTGCGGAAGGCGGTCTCGGACTCGACCTCGGCGAGGAACGTGTCGGTGAGCTCGTCGTCGGGGCCGAACGCCTCGTCGAGGATCCAGTGCACCTGCTCGAACCCGGACTTCATGCCGAACCCCATGCCGAGCGCCTGGAGCCGCGGCACGGTGAGCTCGTCGCCGCCGGGCAGCACGACGCCGCCGGCGGCGACGCGGTCGCGCACGCGGGCGAGCACGCCGACGTCGTGCGGGTACCGCTCGCGGAACTGGGCGTTCTTGGCCACGACGCGCGGCTGGGTGCGCTCGTAGACGTCGCGGGCGCTCGCGCGCAGGCCGGGCAGGCCGCCGGTCACGTAGCAGGCGGTGAGCGCCTCGGGCGCGAGCGACAGGTAGGTCATGGTGACGAACCCGCCGTACGACTGCCCGAGCGACGCCCAGCGGCGCCCGCCGTAGACGGTCTTGCGGACGTGCTCGGCGTCGCGCACGATCGCGTCGGCCCGGAACCGGGCGAGGTGCTCGGCCTGGGCGGCGCCGTCGCCGAGGGCCGCCAGCCGGGCGGCGGAGACGGGGGTGGACCGGCCGGTGCCGCGCTGGTCGAGCAGCACCACGCGGAACCGCTCCAGCGCGGTGCCCAGCCACCCGTCGGCGCCCGTGGGCCGGGGCCCCTTGCCGCCGGGCCCGCCCTGGAGGAACACGAGCAGCGGCAGGTCCTCCGACGCGCGGTGGGCCGCCACCACCTCGCGCGCGAACACGCTGATGCCGGTTCCGGCGTCGGGGTGCTGCCAGTCGAGCGGCACGGACACGGTCCGGTCGGTGACATGCAGCCCGGGCAGGACGTAGGACACGGACGAGGTGCTCACGGCCCCCACCGTAGGACGGTTGTGGGACTCTGGGGCTCCGGTTCCGAGGGGTCAGAACCGGAGCCCCAGAGTCCCACAACGGGAGAGGACAGCGACATCTACTGGGTGTCCGCGTCGACCCAGTCGAACGTCTTGGTGACCGCCTTCTTCCACTGGCGGAACAGCCGCTCGCGCTCGCCCTCGTCCATCGACGGGGTCCAGCGCCGGTCCTCGGCCCAGTTGGCCGTGACGTCCGACTCGCCGGACCAGAACCCGACGGCGATGCCCGCCGCGTACGCCGCGCCGAGCGCCGTCGTCTCGGCCACCTTCGGCCGCACGACGTCGACGCCCAGCTGGTCGGCCTGGAACTGCATGAGCAGCTCGTTCTGGACCATGCCGCCGTCCACCTTGAGCTCCGTGAGCGAGACCCCGGAGTCGGCCTTCATGGCCTCCAGCACCTCGCGGGTCTGGTACGCCGTGGACTCGAGCGCCGCCCGCGCCATGTGGTTGCGGTTGACGTAGCGGGTCAGGCCCACCAGGGCGCCGCGCGCGTCGGGCCGCCAGTACGGCGCGAACAGCCCGGAGAACGCGGGGACGAAGTACGCGCCGCCGTTGTCCTCGACCTTGCGGGCCATCCACTCGACGTCGGGCGCGTCCTGGAACATGCCCAGGTTGTCGCGCAGCCACTGGATGAGCGACCCCGTCACGGCGATGGACCCTTCGAGGGCGTAGATCTGCGGTGCCTCGCCGATCTTGTACGCGACCGTGGTGAGCAGGCCGTTCTTCGACGGGACCTTCTCCGTGCCCGTGTTGAGCAGCATGAAGTTGCCGGTGCCGTAGGTGTTCTTGGCCGTGCCGGGCGTGAAGCACGCCTGCCCGAACGTGGCCGCCTGCTGGTCGCCGAGGATGCCCGCGATCGGCACGCCCGGCAGCAGCCCGCCCGGCCGCCCCGGCCCGTACACCTCGGACGACGAGTGGATCTCCGGCAGCATCGACAGCGGGATCCCCATGTCGGCCGCGATGTCCTCCCGCCACGACAGCGTGTCGAGGTCCATCAGCATGGTGCGCGAGGCGTTGGTGACGTCGGTGTAGTGCACGCCGCCGTCCACGCCGCCCGTCATGTTCCACAGCACCCACGAGTCGGTGTTGCCGAACAGCAGGTCGCCGCGCTCCGCCGACTCGCGGGCCCCGGGCACGTTGTCGAGGATCCACTTGATCTTCGGGCCCGAGAAGTACGTGGCCAGCGGCAGGCCCACGATCGCCTTGTACTTGTCGGCGCCGACGTCGCCGCCCAGCGCCTCGACGATCGGCTGCGTGCGCGTGTCCTGCCAGACGATCGCGTTGTAGACGGGCTTCCCGGTGTTCTTGTCCCAGACCACCGCGGTCTCGCGCTGGTTGGTGATGCCGACGGCCGCGATGTCGGTGTACGTGACGTTCGCGCGCACCAGCGCGAGGCCCACCGCTTCGCGGACGTTGTTCCAGATCTGCTCCGGGTTGTGCTCCACCCAGCCCGCCTTCGGGAAGATCTGGTCGTGCTCCAGCTGCCCCGTCGACACGACGTGGCCCGCGTGGTCGAAGATCATCGCCCGCGAGCTCGTGGTGCCCTGGTCGATGGCGAGGACGTAGTCAGGCATTGGGCTCTCCTTGTCGGGTCTCTCGGGTCAGGACGCCCACGCGGCGCCGAGCAGGCCCGCGAGCACGGCGCCGATGATCGGGCCGAGCACGGGGACCCACGCGTACGACCAGTCGGACGACCCCTTCTCGGGGATCGGCAGGACGGCGTGGGCGATGCGGGGCATGAGGTCACGGGTGGGGTTGATGGCGTACCCGGTGGGGCCGCCGAGCGAGGCGCCGATGGCGACCACGACGAGCGCGACGGCGAGCGGGCCGATCTGGGTGGGCGTGGGGCCGTTGACCAGAACCCAGAACACCAGCACGAACGTGCCGATGATCTCGGTGATGAGGTTCCAGACGTACGACCGCTTCTGCGGCCCCGTCGAGAACACGGCCAGCTTGACGCCCGGGTCGGCCGGCTCGTCGAAGTGCTGCTTGTAGGCGAGCCAGCAGAGCACCGCGCCGATGAACGCGCCGGCCGCCTCGCCGGCGAAGTAGACCATCGCGTGCCCGAACGTCGGGTCGATCGTGCCGCCCTTGCCCTTGTAGAAGGCGTCGCCGGCGACCCACAGGCCGACGGTCACTGCGGGGTTGAGGTGCGCCCCGGACTTGAACGCCGCGTAGACGCCGAGGAACACCGCCAGACCCCATCCGAAGTTGATGAGGAGCCAGTCGGGGCCGAATCCCTTGGTCTTCGGCAGGATCACGTTGGCGACCACGCCGGCGCCGAGCAGGATCAGCGTCGCGGTGCCGAGGACCTCCGACCAGAACGCGTCGAGGAGCATCGTCGTTCCTTTCTAGCCTTCGAGCGGAACCATGGCGGCGATGTCCGCCACGGCCAGGCGCGCGGCCTGGGCGCTGGCGTCGTCCGGACGGGCGGCCGCGGCGCCATAGGCCTCGATGCGTGCCGTGTACGCGGCGATCTCGGCCTCCCGGGTGGCGTCGTCCCAGCCCAGCAGGGGTGCGACGACGTCGACGATCTCCGGCAGGGCGGCGAGCCCCGAGTCGGAGATCTCGTAGACGAGGCGCGTGCGGTGCAGCAGCACGTCCTCCAGGTGGAGCGCCCCCTCGTGGGTCACCGCGAGGTGGATCTCTGCCCGCAGGTAGGCGGGCGCGTGCTCCAGAGGCTTGGCCAGCGACGGGTCCTGCTCGCACGCGTCGACGAGCTCGGCCAGGTCGGATCCGTACCGGTGGAGCAGGTGGTCCACCATCGGCGGCGTCCACCCGTACCGCTTGGCCCAGGTGCGGGCCTGCCGCTGCACTGCCTGCAGGCCCACCGCTCCGACCAGCGGGATCTTGTGGGTGATCGAGGGCAGCGCGGCGGCGCGCTGCCCGATGGCGTGGTCGACGGCGTCCTTCGCCATGACCCGGTAGGTGGTGAGCTTGCCGCCGGCGATGACGCTCAGCCCGGGCGACGGGTTGGCGACGGTGTGCTCGCGGCTCACCTTCGCCGAGCTGGTGCCCTCCTTGGTGCCCGGCTGCAGCAGCGGGCGCAGGCCGGCGTAGGTGCCGATGACGTCCGCGCGCGTGAGCGGGTGGGCCAGGACGGCGTTGGCGTGCTCGAGCACGTAGTCGATGTCGGCCTCGCTGGCCACGGGGTCCACGAGGTCCTCGTGCCACGGGGTGTCGGTGGTGCCGATCACCCAGTAGCGCGACCACGGGATGATGAACAGCACCGACTTCTCGGTCTGCAGGATCAGCCCGACCTTGCCGCGGATCCGCTCGCGCGGCACCACGATGTGGATGCCCTTGGACGCGAGCACCCGCAGGCCGCCCTCGCTGCCGGCCAGCGCCTCCGTCTTCTCCGTCCACACGCCGGTCGCGTTGACCACGTGCCGGGCCCGCACCGTGATGCGACGCCCGGTCTCCAGGTCGACGACGACGGCGCCGTTCACCGTGCCCGTCGCCGTCTGCGTCAGCTCGACCACCTGGGTGCGGCTCGCCGCGTGCGCCCCGTACCCGGCGGCCGTGCGCACCAGCGTCATGACCAGGCGGGCGTCGTCGACCGACGCGTCCCAGTACTGGACGGCACCGATGGCGGCGTCGTGCGCGAGGTCGGGGAACTTGCGGGACATCTGGCTGCGCGTCAGGTGCCGGTGGATCGGCATGGCGCGCTTGCCCGGGGCCAGGCTCGCGAGCGTGTCGTACAGCGCGATACCGGCGCCCACGTAGGCGCGCTCCCACAACCGGTGCTCCAGCGGGTACAGGAACGCCACGGGCTTGACCAGGTGCGGGGCGAGCTCGCGCAGCAGCAGGTCGCGCTCGGTCAGGGCCTCGTGCACCAGGTTGAAGTCGAGCATCTGCAGGTAGCGCAGGCCGCCGTGCACCAGCTTGGAGCTACGGCTCGACGTCCCGGACGCCCAGTCCTGCGCCTCGACGATGCCCGTGGACAGGCCGCGGGTCACGGCGTCGAGCGCGATGCCTGCACCGGTGACGCCACCGCCCACCACGAGGACGTCGAGCTCTCCGCTCGGGCTGGTGGACGCGTCCAGGGCCGCCAGGGCCTGGTTCCGCGACTCGAGGGTGAGTCGGGTGGTGGCCATGGGCGGACTCCTCTCGGCGAGATGTATGGCTAACGTCACACCCGCACCACAGGTCCGCAACCTCAGCGGACGTGCACCGCGGCGGGCACTCTGGCCTGGGACGAGAGCCTGAGCCGTACAGTGACGCCGTGCCCGCCGTCCTGCGCCCCGCCCTGCCCGCCGACGTCCGCTCCGTGCGGTCCCTCGTCGAGCCGTACGCGCAGCGGCGGATCCTCCTGGCCAAGGAGCTCGTCGGCTACTACGAGGCCGTGCAGGAGTTCCTCGTGGCCGAGGTCGACGGCGTCGTCGTCGGGTGCGGCGCCCTGCACGTGATGTGGGACGACCTCGCCGAGATCCGCACCCTCGCAGTTCACCCGGAGCACCTGGGCACCGGCGTCGGGCACCGGCTCGTCAGCGCCCTCGTGGAGCGCGCCCGGGAGTTCGGCCTGCAGCGCGTGTTCTGCCTGACCTTCGAGGTCGACTTCTTCCAGCGGCAGGGCTTCGTCGCCATCGACGGCACGCCCGTGGCCCCCGACGTCTACGCCGAGCTGCTGCGCTCGCACGACGACGGCGTCGCCGAGTTCCTCGACCTCGCCCGCGTGAAGCCCAACACCCTGGGGAACACGCGCATGCTGCTCACGCTCTGAGGCGTCCTTTCCGCGCCCGGAAGCCCGGCTCCCGGCGCCTTGGGTTTCTCTTTACCTGATGCAGTCCGGCACCGTGGAGGCAGGGAGACGGCCTCGACGTCGAGGCACCCGTTCGGGCAACGAGCCCCCTGTCTCCCAGCGGACCCGAGAAGGATCGGGACCCGCGAACGGCAGTGCCTGGAGGGTGTGATCGCGATGCGGCGGCACATAGCCAACGCTCATGTTCTCTCGAAGCGCGCGGTGGCCCTGGTCGCCGCCTTCGTCGTCGTCCTCGTGACGGCCGGACTCGCCCGGGGGGCGGCTGCGGAGCAGTACCCCTCCGAGCCGGCCGCGATGGGGACGCTCGCCTCGGCCGTGACGGTGCTGGGCATCGTCGTGGTCCTCGTCGCGATCGCGGCGGGGCTCGCGGTGTCCATGTGGCGGCCGGTGCGCGGCGACTGACGACGGCGGGTGGTGGTCGAGGGCAGCCGGTGGCTGAGCCCGTCGAGACCACCACCCCCCGTCACTCGCGGGGCAGGTGGTAGCGCCCGTCGGGCGCCTGCTCGACGAGCCCGTCCTCGACCAGCCCGGCGAGGCACCGCGTGACCTGCGCGGGGTCCGCCCCCGCGCCGACGCTCGCGTCGACCGCCGCACGCGGCAGGTCGTCCGCGGCCCGGAGCGCCGCCATGATGCGGCCCCGGCACTGCCGGTCCGTGCCGTGCCAGGCCTGCGTCCGACGCCGGTGCGCGTGCTCGTCGGCGGGGTAGCCCTCGGCGCGCCAGCGGCACAGGTCCGCGACCGGGCACGCCCCGCACCGGGGGCTGCGCGCCGTGCACACGAGCGCGCCGAGCTCCATCGACGCCGCAGCCCACAGGGCCGCCGCGGCGTCGTCGTCGGGAACGATCGCGGTCGCGACGGCGCGCTCGGCCGCCGTCGGGTGGGGCGCCGGCAGCGCGACGCCCGTGACGGCGCGGGCCAGCACCCGGCGCACGTTGGTGTCGACCACCACGGAGCGGCGGCCGAACGCGAACGCGCGCACCGCCGCCGCCGTGTACTCCCCGATCCCGGGCAGGGCACGAAGCGCCGCCTCGTCGTCGGGCACCTGGCCGCCGTGCCGCTCGACGACCGCCCGCGCGCACTCCTGCAGCCGCAGCGCGCGGCGCGGGTAGCCCAGGCGGTCCCAGGCGCGCAGCACGTCGGCCGTGCTCGCGGCGACCAGGTCCGTGGCGGTGGGCCAGCGCTCCATCCAGGCCCGCCAGGCGGGCTCGACGCGCGCCACAGGCGTCTGCTGCAGCATCACCTCGGACACGAGCACGCCCCACGCGGTCCGGTCGCCGGCCCGCCAGGGCAGGTCACGCCGGGCGTCGCCGAACCAGGCGATGACGCGCGCGACCCCGCCCTCACCGTCGTCCGGTCCAGGGCGCGCCATACCCCGCGCTGCCCCGGGCACGAGCGAGCCCCCCTCCCGCATGCCCGTGCCAGCGCTGCCTCCGCGCCGCGCTGGCACGGACACGGCAGGGGGCACGGGGGTGGGGCTGGGCACCGCGACACCGTAGCCCGTGGCGCGGGGCGGACGACCGCGGCGCGGCTCAGACGGCGGCAGGCGCCGACGTCGTAACTTGGGCCGCGACCGCCCGAACGACCGGAGGAACCCGTGACGCCCGCCGACAGCGACCGCCCCACCCACGGCACCGCGCCGCGCGCGACCGCGGGCCGGCAGGGGTCGCGGGACGGCGGCGACCGGCGGGTTCCCGCCGCCTCGCGCGCCGAGGCGCCGACGACGACGCGGGCGGCCGGCGGGGGAGCGCAGCAGCGTGCTGGCGGGAGCCCGCGGGGCGCGTCGGCTGGCGGCGACGAGCGGCGCTCGGGCGCTCGCGGCTCGGGTTCGCCCCGACCGGGCGGGTCGCCCCGACCGGGCGGGTCGCCCCGACCGGGCGCGAACGGTGCCGGACCGAACCGCGCCGGCGCGAACCGCCCCGGCGCGAACGGCCCCCGCAACAGCCGCCCCGCCCCCGGCCGGCCCCAGCCGCGGCCGGGCCGGTCGCACACCGGCGCCGTGCTGCTCGTGACCGTGCTCGCCGTGCTCGTGGGGATCGGCGTCGCCCTCGGTGCCGGCCTCGGCGCGGGCGTCCACTGGGTGCGCGACCTGCTCCCCGACCGCGTCCCGAGCCTCACAGCGGACAAGGTGGCGGCTCCGAGCCCGGCGGCCGTCGGCGGGCCCAGCCAGCCGTGCCCGGCCACCAGCGTGACGCTCCTGGCGACGCCGTCGGCCAGCAGCATCGAGGTGGGCCAGGGCCTCACCTTCCAGGTCTCCGTGACGAACTCGGGCCGCCGGCCGTGCCTGGTCGACGGCGGCGACGGGAACCGTCAGCTCCAGGTCAGCAACGCCCACGGCGACGTCGTGTGGACCAGCGCGCACTGCACCAGCGGCGCGCGCGACCTGCTGCTCGGCCCGGGAGACGCGGACAGCCGCACGTTCCAGTGGTCGGGGAAGACGTCGGCGAAGGGCGCCTGCTCGACGGGTCAGCCCACGCTGGAGCCCGGCACCTACACCGTGCAGGCGCTGCTCGCGGCGGTGCCGGAGGCGAAGAGCGCGCCGGTCAGCATCACGGTCACGGCGCCGCCGGAGCCGTCCCCGTCGCCCGACGCCTCGGCCGGCGAGACGCCGTCGGACCACCCGGACGCCCCCGCCACGGAGACTCCCTCCGACCACCCCGACGCCCCGGCGAGCCCGCCGGCGAACGCCTCGGCGACGGACGGCGCGACGGACGCCCCGCTCGACTGAGCGGCTGAGCAGCGTCAGCCAGGGTCAGACGTAGCGCTCCAGGATGCTCGACTCCGCGAGCCGCGACAGGCCCTCGCGCACCGCGCGGGCGCGCTGCTCGCCGACGCCGTCGACGGCCAGGAGGTCGTCCACCGACGCCGCGAGCAGCTTCTGCAGGCCGCCGAAGTGGGCCACGAGCCGGTCGATGATCGCCCCGGGCAGGCGCGGCACCTTGGACAGCAGCCGGTAGCCGTGCGGCGCGACGGCGGCGTCGAGCGCGATGCCCGCCCCCGGCAGGTCGAGCACGCGGCCGATCTGCCCCAGGTCGAGCAGCTGGCTGGAGTCGAGGTCGCCCAGCGAGGCCTGCACGTCGGCGAACGACTTGCCGCTGCGCTCGAGGTCCACGTAGTCGCGCACCACGAACTCGCGGTCGGAGCCGATGCCGCCGATGAGCTCGTCGAGCTGGAGGGCCAGCAGGCGGCCGTCGACGCCGAGCTCGATGACGTAGCCGGCGATCTCCTCGGAGATGCGGCGCACCATCTCCAGGCGCTGCACCACGGAGCAGACGTCGCGCACGGTGACCAGGTCCTCGATCTCCAGCGCGGAGAGCGTGCCGGACACCTCGTCGAGGCGGGCGCGGTAGCGCTCGAGGGTGGCGAGGGCCTGGTTGGCGCGGCCCATGATCGTGTCCGAGCCCTCGAGCACGTGGCGGGCGTCGCCGACGTAGAGGGCGACGATGCGCATCGACTGCGACACGGAGATGACGGGGAACCCGCTCTGCTTGGCGACGCGCTCGGCGGTGCGGTGGCGGGTGCCGGACTCGCTGGTCTCGATGGTCGGGTCGGGCAGCAGCTGCACGGCGGCGCGGCGGATGCGCATCGCGTCACGGTCGAGCACCACGGCGCCGTCCATCTTCGACAGCTCGCGCAGGCGGGTGGCGGAGAACGCGACGTCGAGCACGAAGCCGCCGGAGCACATCTCCTCGACGGTCTTGTCGAGGCCCAGCACGATGAGAGCGCCAGTGCGGCCGCGCAGGATGCGCTCCAGCCCGTCGCGCAGCTCGGTTCCGGGCGCGACGGCAGCCAGGGTCTCCCTCAGGAGGTCGTCCTGGTGGGCGGGGGTTGATGCCACGGATCGATCCTAGAGGTCGGTCGGGGAAACAGTCTCCGGGTAAGGGGTCATCGTCCGGATCGGCCCAGTCCGGCGGCGCCGACCGCCTCGGCGACGTGCGCCGCCTCGATCAGCTGGAGGCCGCGGGCGCTCTTCGCCGTCGTCGCGTCGCGCGTGCCCACGGGCACGACGGCGCGCGTGAAGCCGAGCCGTGCGGCCTCGGAGAGCCGCCGGTCCAGGCCGGTGACGGGCCGGACGTCGCCCGCGAGGCCGACCTCGCCGAACGCGACGGTGCCCGCGGGCAGCGCGTCGCCCGTCCAGGCGGACACGATGGCGAGCGCGGCCGCGAGGTCGGCGGCGGGCTCGCCGGCCCGGGCGCCGCCCACGGTGGACAGGTAGACGTCCTGGTTGGCGACGTGCAGCGACGCGTGCCGGTGCAGCACGGCGAGCACCTGCGCGAGGCGCGAGGAGTCCATGCCGTTGGTGGTGCGCCGCGGGTTGGGCAGCGCCGACGGCGCCACGAGCGACTGGATCTCCAGGGCCATGGGCCGCCGCCCCTCGAGCGTCACGGTGACGCACGACCCGGGCACGCCCGCGCCCAGGTGGGACAGGAACAGCCCGCTGGGGTCGGTGAGCCCGGCGATGCCGCGCTCGGTGAGCTCGAAGCAGCCCACCTCGTCGGTGGGGCCGAACCGGTTCTTGACGGCGCGCACCATGCGCAGCCGCGAGTGGCGGTCGCCCTCGAACTGGCACACCACGTCGACCAGGTGCTCCAGGGTGCGCGGGCCCGCCACGGTGCCGTCCTTGGTCACGTGCCCCACGAGCAGCACGGGCACCTGGCGCTCCTTCGCGACGGCGATGAGCGCGGCCGCGACCTCCCGCACCTGCGACACGCCGCCCGCGACGCCGTCGACCTCCGCCGACGCGATGGTCTGCACGGAGTCCACGACAAGGAGCTCCGGCTCGGTCGCCTCGACGTGGCCCAGCACGGTCGCGAGGTCGGTCTCGGCGGCGAGCAGCAGCGACGGCGCGAGGGCGCCCACGCGTTCGGCGCGCAGGCGCACCTGACCGGCCGACTCCTCGCCGGTCACGTAGAGCACGGTGCGCGCACCGCCGTCGGCCCCACGCGCGAACTGCGACGCGACCTCCAGCAGCAGCGTCGACTTGCCCACGCCCGGCTCGCCCGCCAGCAGCACCACCGCACCCGGCACCAGGCCGCCGCCCAGCACCCGGTCGAGCTCGGCCACGCCTGTGGTGGTGGCACGGGCGGCCTCGACGTCGATCTCCGCGATGGGCAGCGCCGCCGACCGTACGGGCGTCACCGCGGCGGTGCGCGGCCCCGCGGCGGCCGGGCCGTCCTCGGCGACCGTGCCCCAGGACTGGCACTCGCCGCAACGGCCCACCCACTTGGCAGTGGTCCACCCGCACTCGGTGCAGCGGTAGGCGGGCCGGGCGGCCTTGGCGGCCGCGGAGCGGCTGCGCGACGACGTCGGGGTGCTCACGGGGGCACGCTATGCGGCGCCACCGACACGGCTCCCCGATGCGGGGCACCTGCGCGTCTACAGCCTGTCGAACAACCTCGGTGGGGTGTGTGGCAGCGTCCTTCTCGGACGTCCCTACGCGGCGTGCGTGAGGGTTCCCACGTCGTCCGGGCTGGTTTCGTCGACGCGGGTGCGTCGGCCAGAGCCTTCCCGTCGGTGGGCGTTGGTGACCTGGCCTCGTGCTTCGGGGTCCAGGACCTGGGAGAGATGGTGCTGTTCGCCCCAGGTGGCGAGGTTGACCGCGGCGTTCAGGTCACGATCGATGACCAGCCCGCATGCCGGGCACTGGTAGGTGCGGTCGGCGAGCGTCAGGTCGTCCTTGGGCTGCCCGCACCCCGAGCAGGTCTTCGAGGACGGGAACCACCTGTCCGCGGTCAGAAGCTGCCCGCCACGCCAGGCCATCTTGTAGGTGATCTGGCGGGCGAGCTGGCCCCAGGCCGCATCCGAGATGGCTGCAGCGAGGTGGTGGTTGGTGAGCATGCCGGTGATGTTGAGGTCTTCGATCACGAGCCGGTCGTGGGTCTTGACCAGCAGGTTGGAGACCTGGTGCAGGAAGTGGTGACGGCGGGCCCGGACCCGCTCATGATGCCGGGCCAGCCGCTTGACGGCAGCCCGCCGGTTGGTCGAGCCCTTGACCTTGCGGGACACGGCCTTCTGCAACCGCCGGGTCGCGGGTTGGGCGGCCCGCAGTGCCCTAGGTGCCGCGTCGATGCGCAGGGTCTGGGTGCCGTCGGCCAGCGCTGCCACGACCGGGGCGTGCAGCCCGCGGTCGACACCCACCCAGCCGGTGTGGTCGCCGTCGCCGCGGGCGGGGTGGCGGGCGGCGGGGTGCAGGTCGGCGGCCTCGACGTTCAACGAGATCCGCCACCGCCCACCACGACGGGTGACGGTCGCGAACAGGATGCGTGCCCGCCCCTGGGCGAGCATGCGCCGTAGCCGGCGGGTGTCGTCGTGGACCTTGATGGCGCCGATGCCGGGCAGCGTGACCGAGCGGGGACCGTTCTGCCCGACCCGGATCGTGGCCCGTACGCCGGCCTTGGTCCTGGAGGTCTTGTTCCGCAGGCGGAACGAACCCCGCTCGTGGTTCTTCTTCTTGAACCTGGGGTGCCCGACCGCACGACCAGCACGTTTGCCGCGTCTCGAGTCGGTCCACGCCTTCAACGCTTTGCCGAGGTCGACGACCGCTTCCTCGAAGACCTGCGCAGAGACCTCCGAGCGCCATGCCAGGCCCGTCACGTCGACCTCGGCAGTGCCGTGGGCGTCGACGACGAAGCGTCGTCCGGCGTCCTCGGTCTTCTTCCACGCGTTGAACGCGTTGATCAGGTCGAACCCCGACCACGGCACCGGCACGGCGGGGTCGTCGACGGCGTTCTTGGCCGCGCGGCGGGCGTTCAGGTGCAGGCGCAGCCCCTGGTTGAACGCGAACCTCGCGGCACCCTCATGCCGGGCCAGCCCGCGCGCCTGTTCCGCGGACGGGTCCGCGGTGAACTGGAACGTGGTGTGCCTGGACACGACGGGGACGCTACCGGCACCCACCGACACAGCTTGGGACGTCAGCCCTGGTCACGAGGACCGATCCCGGGTGAACCACCGCCGCGCCGCGCCCACCCGTCCGGGCAGGCACCCGCCGATGCCGCGGCAGCCCTGGGATCACCCTGCAGATCGTCTCCGGCCCCAGACCCGCAGGCGGGTTCATCGTTCAACCACGCCGGTGGGGGTCGTCGAACGCACCAACGGGTGGATCAACCGGCACCGCAGTCTCGTGCGCCCGTACGAGACCACGCTCCACGCCCACGAAGCCTTCGTCATGCTCTCCCAGATCAGGCTCCTGCTACACCGACTCGATCCCAGACAGCTGCTCCAAAGGCTTTAGGCTGCGAGCACGACCGCCGGAAGGACGCTGATGACCGACGCACAGCCGCCGCGCACGCGCGCCACGAACCGGGCGCCGGCGCGCCCGTCGCCCGCCGTCATCCGCCGCCGGCGCATCGTCGTGCTGTCCGGCGCGGGGCTGGTCGTGGTGGTGGTCGCGCTGGTCACGGCGTTCGGCTGGCCGGGCTACGCCGTCCCGGCGCCGCTGCCCACGCCCACGCACACCGTGACCGCGCCGGCCCCGACGCCCACGATCTCGCCCGTGCCGCGCACGGGCGAGCAGACCGACCTCACCAAGGCCCTGCCCTTGACCGTGCTGGCCCTGGTGGAGCAGAAGCTCGAGAACCTGCCGGCCTGGCAGGACGACGACCAGGCCGTCGAGTCGTGGACCCTCACCTACGCGGACGCCAAGGGCGCCGGCGCCACCACCGTCACGCTGCAGGTGGGCCAGTGGGCGGACGACTCCGCCGCGACGGCGTTCTTCACCGCACAGACGCAGGCCGCCGGTGCGTCCACCAAGTCGGGCGACGTCACGGTGGGCGGCAAGAAGGTGGGCGGCTACGCGCTGGTGCCCGCCGGCGACAAGTCCGTGCTCTGGTGGCGCAACGGGACCGTGGTGCTGCGGGCGCAGGGCCCGGAGGCCGTGGTCCAGCAGTTCTACTCGGCATATCCCCTCTGAGCCCGCTGGGCTACCTTTCCTCCGTGAGCACCAGGAGCACCGTGAACATCAGGGACGTCCGCCTCGCGATCCTGGGCACCGGAAACATGGGCGAGGCCGTGCTGGCCGGCGCCCTGCGTGCCGGCATCACCCCCGCGCACGCCACCGCCACCGCCCGGCGCCCCGAGCGGGCCGCCGCCCTCGAGGAGCGGTTCAGGTGCGCCACCACGGCCGACAACGTCGCCGCGGTCCGTGACGCCGACGTCGTCGTGGTCGCCGTCAAGCCCAAGGACGTCGCCGCGCTGCTCACGCAGGTGGGCGACGCGCTGGCGCCCGGCACCGTCGTCGTGAGCGTCGCGGCGGGCCTGTCGGCCTCGTTCTTCGAGGACCGCCTGCACCCCCGCCAGCCCGTCGTCCGGGTCATGCCGAACACGCCCGCCGCGATCGGCGCGGGCATGTCGGCGCTGAGCCGCGGCACCACAGCGTCCGACGACGACGTCGCCCTGGTCCAGGAGATCCTGTCCGGGACCGGGCAGGTGGTCGAGGTGCCCGAGGCCTACCAGGCGGCCGCCGGCGCCCTCGCCGGGTCGGGCCCCGCGTACATGTTCTACGTCGTCGACGCGCTCGCGGAGGCCGGCGTCGCCGTCGGGCTGACGCGGGCGATGTCCACGCAGCTGGCCGTGCAGACCATGCTCGGGTCGGCCCGCCTGCTCGCCGAGACGGGGGAGCACCCCGCGCTCGCGCGCGAGCGCGTGAGCTCCCCGGGCGGCACCACGGTGCAGGGCCTGCGAGCGCTCGACGAGGCCGGCGTGCGCGCCGCGTTCATCGCCGCCGTCGAGGCCGCGCGCGACCGCACGCTGGAGATCGCCGCCGAGCTGGGCGGCTGAGGTGCCCGTGAAACGCCCGCCCGCGATGGCCGACGTCGCGGCGCGCGCCGGGGTGTCCCACCAGACCGTGTCGCGGGTGCTCAACGCGCACCCGAGCGTGCGGCCGGAGACGCGCGAGCGCGTGCTGGCGGCGATCGCGGAGCTCGGCTACCGCCGCAACAGCGCGGCGCGCGCGCTCGTCACGGCACGGTCCGCGACGGTGGGCGTGCTGACGGTCGGCAGCGCGCACTTCGGGCCCGCCAGCACGGTGCTGGCCACCGAGGCGGCGCTGCGCAACGAGGGCTACTTCGTGTCGACCAGCTCGCTCGCCGGGTACGACTCGCGCTCGGCCGCGGAGGCGCTCGGGCGCCTGGTGGACCAGGGCGTCGACGGCGTCGTGGCGGTCGCCCCGCTCGACGACGTGGCCCGGGCGATCGACGACGTCGCGCCGCCGTGCCCCGTGGTGGTCGTGGCCGCGCGCCAGGACATCCCGGCGACGGTGCACGAGCAGTACGTCTACGTGGACCAGCGCCGCGGCGCGCAGCTCGCGACGGAGCACCTGCTGGACCTGGGGCACACGCACCTGGTGCACCTCGCGGGGCCCGCCGGGTGGTTCGACGCGTCCGAGCGCACGGCCGCCTTCCTGGCCGCCACCGCGGCGCGCGGCGCGCGGGCCGACGTCGTGGACGCCGAGGGCTGGTCGGCGCGCAGCGGGTACGAGCTGGGGCTGCGCCTCGCCGACGCGGCCCGCGAGCCCGGCGGCCCGACGGCCTTCTTCGCCTCCAACGACCTCATCGCCATGGGCCTGCTGCGCGCCTTGTGGGAGCGCGGCCTGAGCGTGCCCGGCGACGTGTCGGTGGTCGGGTTCGACGACATCGAGGGCGCCGGCTACCTGGTGCCCGCGCTGACCACGGTGCGGCAGCCCTTCGAGGCCGTGGGCCGTGCGGCGGTGCGCGCTCTGCTGGACGAGTGGGCGTCGCCGGGCGCCGGCGACGGGTCGCGCGTGGCCGCCGTGATCGCCCCCGAGCTGGTGGTGCGGGGCAGCACCGCGCAGGTCACGCCAGCGCGCTGAGCCTCGGTAGGTAGCAAGGGGATGTGAGCGCTAACATTCTTCCTGTGATCAGGGACGAAGACGTGAGCCCCCTGCGCGACGCCGTGGTCGCTGGACGCACCACCCTCGGCATCGAGCTCGGGTCCACCAACATCAAGGCCTGCCTCGTCGGGCCGGACCAGGCGACGCTCGCCGTCGGCAGCCACACGTGGGAGAACCAGTTCGTCGACCGCGTGTGGACGTACTCGCTCGAGGCGGTGCACGAGGGCCTGGCGGCCGCGTTCGCCGCGCTGGCGTCCGACGTGCGCGAGCGCTACGGCGTCGGGCTGAGGACGGTCGGCGGCCTGGGCGTGTCGGCGATGATGCACGGCTACCTCGCCTTCGACGCCGCCGACCACCTGCTGGTGCCGTTCCGCACGTGGCGCAACACGTCCACCGGCCCGGCCGCCGCGGAGCTGACCGAGGCGCTCGGGTTCAACATCCCGCTGCGCTGGTCGGTCGCCCACCTGTACCAGGCGGTCGTCGACGCCGAGCCGCACGTGCCCGACGTGGCCTCGCTGACCACCCTCGCCGGCTACGTGCACCTGCTGCTGACGGGCGAGCGCGTGCTCGGCGTCGGCGACGCCTCGGGCGTCTTCCCGGTCGACGCCGCCACGGGCGACTACGACGCCGCGATGCTGGCCACCTTCGACTCGCTGGCCGCCCAGCGCGGGTTCACCACCCCACTGCGCGACCTGCTGCCCGCCGTCCTGCCCGCCGGCGCCACCGCCGGCCACCTGACCGCCGCGGGCGCCGCGCTGCTCGACCCGACCGGCGCCCTCCAGCCCGGCGTGCCCCTGTGCCCGCCCGAGGGCGACGCCGGCACCGGCATGGTCGCCACCAACGCCGTCGCGCCGCGCACCGGCAACGTCTCGGCCGGCACCAGCATCTTCGCGATGGTGGTGCTGGAGCGTGCCCTGGCCCGTGTGCACGAGGAGATCGACGTCGTCACGACGCCGTCGGGCGACCCCGTGGCGATGGTGCACTGCAACAACGGCTCCTCGGAGCTCGGGGCCTGGGCGGGCGTGTTCGGCCAGTTCGCGCGGGCGATCGGGTCGGACGCCGACCAGGACGCCGTGTTCGCCGCGCTGCTCGGCGCCGCGCTGGAGGGCGCGCCCGACGGCGGCGGCCTGCTCGCGTACAACTACCTGTCGGGCGAGACCATCACGGGCCTGGACGAGGGCCGCCCGATGATCGTCCGCACGCCGGGCTCCACGCTGGACCTCGCCAACTTCGCGCGCACCCAGCTCTACGGCGTGTTCGCCACCCTCGCGCTCGGCATGCGCACGCTCGCGGCTGAGGGCGTCGAGGTCGACGCGCTGCTCGCCCACGGCGGCCTGTTCCGCACCGCGGGCGTGGCCCAGCGCCTGCTCGCGGCGGCCGTCGGCGCGCCCGTGGCCGTCGCGTCCACGGCGGGGGAGGGCGGCGCCTGGGGCGTCGCCGTGCTCGCCGCCTACACCGTCGCCGTCGCCGGCGGCGAGTCCCGCACGCTCGCCGCGTGGCTCGACGAGCAGGTGTTCGCCCAGGCGGAGACCGTCGTCGCGGCCCCTGACCCCGCCGACGTCGCCGGCATGGCGGCCTACCTCGAGACCTACACCGCCGGCCTGGCCGTGCAGCACGCCGCCGTCGCGGCCATCCACTGAGAGAGAGCAGCATCCATGAGCATCCCCGCGCACCTGCGTGCCGACATCGACGCCGCCAAGGAGCGCGTCGCCGCGCTGCACGCCGAGCTGCCCCGCTGGGAGCTGGTCGTGTGGACGGCCGGGAACGTGTCCGAGCGCGTCGGTGACTACGTCGTCATCAAGCCCTCGGGCGTGTCGTACGACGAGCTCACGCCCGAGGCGATGGTGGTGTGCGACCTGGACGGCACGCTCGTCGAGGGCGACCGCTCGCCGTCGTCGGACACCGCCGCGCACGCGTACGTGTACCGCCACATGGACCACGTGGGCGGCGTCGTGCACACGCACTCCACCTACGCGGCCGCCTGGGCGGCCCGGGGCGAGGAGATCCCCTGCGTGCTCACGATGATGGCCGACGAGTTCGGCGGGCCGGTGCCCGTCGGGCCGTTCGCGATCATCGGCGACGACTCCATTGGCCGCGGCATCGTCGAGACGCTGTCCGGCCACCGCAGCCCCGCCGTGCTGATGCAGAACCACGGCCCGTTCACCATCGGCCGCGACGCGCGCTCCGCCGTCAAGGCCGCCGTGCTGCTCGAGGAGGTGGCGCGGGCCGTGCACGTCTCGCGACAGCTCGGCGAGCCCCTGCCGATCCCGCAGGACGCGATCGACTCCCTCTACAACCGCTACCAGAACGTCTACGGCCAGCACTGACGCTGGCGCCGTCCAAGGAGAGACACGACATGACCAAGGCCTACGCCGACCGTGAGATCTGGTTCTTCACCGGCTCGCAGGACCTGTACGGCGAGGAGACCCTCCGTCAGGTGGCCGAGCAGTCCCAGGAGGTGGCGCGTCAGCTCGACGCCGCGGCCGACGTTCCCGCGACCATCGTGTGGAAGCCGGTGCTCAAGGACTCCGCCTCGATCCGCCGGGCCATGCTCGACGCGAACGCCGACGACCGCGTGCTCGGCGTCATCACGTGGATGCACACGTTCTCCCCGGCGAAGATGTGGATCGCCGGCCTCGACGCGCTGCGCAAGCCGCTGCTGCACCTGCACACGCAGGCCGACGTCGAGCTGCCGTGGGACACCATCGACTTCGACTTCATGAACCTCAACCAGGCCGCGCACGGCGACCGCGAGTACGCGTACATCGCGTCCCGCCTGGGCGTCGCGCGCACCACCGTGGTGGGGCACGTGTCGAACCCGGCGGTGCAGAAGCGCGTCGGCACGTGGATCCGCGGCGCGGCCGGCTGGGCCGCCACGCACGAGCTCCGCCTGGTGCGCTTCGGCGACAACATGCGCAACGTCGCCGTGACCGAGGGCGACAAGACCGAGGCCGAGCTGCGGTTCGGCGTCTCGGTCAACACGTGGGGCGTGAACGACCTGGTCGCGGCCGTGGACGCCGTGTCCGACGCCGACGTCGACGCCCTGGTCGCCGAGTACGAGTCGCTCTACGACGTGGTGCCCGAGCTCTGCAAGGGCGGCGAGCGGCACGAGTCGCTGCGCTACGCCGCCCGCCAGGAGATCGCCCTGCTCTCGTTCCTGGAGTCGGTGGGCGCCAAGGCGTTCACCACCAACTTCGAGGACCTGGGCGACCTGCGCCAGCTGCCCGGCCTGGCCGTCCAGCGCCTCATGGCCGCCGGCTACGGGTTCGGCGCCGAGGGCGACTGGAAGACGGCCGTGCTGGTCCGGGCAGCCAAGGTCATGGGCGAGGGGCTGCCTGGCGGCGCCTCCCTCATGGAGGACTACACGTACGACCTCACGCCGGGCGAGGAGCTCATCCTCGGCGCCCACATGCTCGAGATCTGCCCGTCCCTCACGACGACGAAGCCCCGCGTGGAGATCCACCCGCTCGGCATCGGCGGCAAGGAGGACCCGGTGCGCATGGTGTTCGACGCCGACGCCGTCGAGGGGGCCGTCGTCGTGTCGCTGGCCGACATGCGCGACCGGTTCCGCCTCACCGCGAACGTCGTCGACGTCGTGCCGCCCACGGCCGCCCTGCCGAACCTGCCGGTGGCGCGTGCCGTGTGGAAGCCGCGCCCGTCGTTCGACGTGTCGGCCGAGGCCTGGCTGACCGCCGGCGGCGCGCACCACACGGTCATGTCGACCGCCGCCGGGGTGGAGGCGTTCGAGGTGTTCGCCGAGATCGCGGGCGTGGAGCTGCTCGTCATCGACGAGTCGACCACGCGCCGCGGGTTCGCCGACCAGGTCAAGTGGAACAAGGCGTACTACCGCCTGGCACAGGGGATCTGAGAGTCCGCACGCCGGGCGCCCTCGCGGGCGCCCGGCGGCTGCGGTCAGGCCGACGCGACGGTCGAGCCCCGCACGACGAGGCGGGGCTCGACCGACTCGACGCCGGGAGCGTCGGTGCCGTCCAGGGCGGCGAAGAGGCGCTCGGCCGACCGGCGGCCCATGGTCTCGAACTGCATGTCGATGCTGGTGAGCGTGGGGCGCGCGCCCGACGTCATCGGCTCCCAGTTGTCGAACCCGATGACGGCGACGTCGTCGGGGACCCGGATGCCGCGGTCGCGCAGCAGGTCGAGCACGCCGCGGGCGACCTGGTCGCTGCCGCAGACGACCGCGTCGAACGGCGCACCCTCGTCGAGCAGCACGCCGGCGGCCGCACGGCCCCACGCCTCCGACCACGACCCGTACCGGACGCGGCCTACCGGCTCGAGACCCGCGGCGGCGAGCGCGGCGGCAGCACCGGCGGCGCGGTCGCGGGCGGCGGCGTAGGTGACGTCGCCGGAGATGTGCGCGATGCGGCGGCGCCCCGTGGCGAGCAGGTGCTCGACGGCGATGCTGCCGGCGCGGACGTTGTCGGCGACGACCGAGGCGTCGGCGTCATGGTCGGACGGGGCGTAGGTGTAGACGACGGGGACGGGGACCTTCTGCCCCAGGGAAGGCCGGGGGTCCGTCTTCGACCCGACCACGATGAGGCCGTCGATGCGCCGGCCGAGCAGCACGCGCAGGTGGTACTGCTCCCGGATCGCGTCGTCGCGGGCGTCGCACAGGAGCACCGACGTCTGCCCGGCGCCGAAGGCGTCCTCGGCCCCCATGAGGATGGGGAGCGAGAAGCGGCCGTCGAGGTCGTTGGTCAGAAGGCCGACGGTGCCGGAGGTGCCCGCCAGGATCGACTGGGCCAGCGTGTTCGGCGTGAAGCCGAGCCGTTCGGCGACGTCGACGACGCGGCGCCGCGTCTCCTCGTTGACCTGGTCCTTCCCGTTGAGGGCCTTCGAAGCCGTCGCCACGGAGACGCCCGCCAGTGCGGCGACGTCGCGCAGGGTGACCTTCCGTGGACGGGCCGTCGTCGTCATGCCGAAAACCTTCTCACAACAGGCAGGTTGCACGCCACAGGGTGGCCCTGTTAGCGTGCGCGAAAAGGGTTTCGGTACGTTTCGAGCGAAGGGGCTCGAGCCGCGGCCCGACGGGAGCATCGATGAAGATCCGTCACCTCGCATCACTGGCTGCGGTCGCCGTCGGCGCGCTCGCACTGACCGCCTGCTCGGGCGGGGGCCCGGCGGCCTCGTCCGGGGGAGCGTCGGGCGGCGGCGACACGCTGACCGTCTGGCACTACTTCACCGACCCGCAGCAGGTGAAGCTGATGGACGAGTACAAGACCAAGTTCGAGACCGACCACCAGGGCGCGAAGGTCGACAACGTCTTCGTTCCCTACGACCAGCTCAACTCGAAGCTGATCTCGTCGGCCGGCGCCGGCAAGGGCCCGGACGTCGTGGTGTTCAACGGCGCGGACGCGGCCACGCTCACGCTCGGCGGCGTGCTCGCCCCCATGGACAAGTACTGGGACTCGTTCGCCGACAAGGACAAGTTCCCCGAGGGCACCACCCAGGTGATCAACGGGAAGCTCTACGCCGCGCAGGGCTACGTCAACGTGCTGGGCCTCTGGTACAACAAGGACATCCTGGACAAGATCGGCGTCCAGCCGCCCACCACCATGGACGAGCTCGAGGCGGACATGGCCAAGGCCAAGGCCGCCGGCTTCGGGGGCATCACGCTCTCCGGCCTGCCCAACTCGCAGGGCGAGTGGCAGGCCTACCCGTGGCTGACCGAGGCCGGGTTCTCCTACCAGAAGCCGGACGCCAGCGCCCTCCACGACGGGCTGAACCGGATCAAGAAGTGGGTCGACAACGGCTGGCTGCCGCAGCAGGCCGCCACGTGGGACCAGACGGTCCCGTTCCAGCAGTTCGCCGCCGGCAAGTTCGCCTTCGCCGAGAACGGCAACTGGCAGCAGGGCACCGCCAAGGCCGACGCGAAGTTCGAGTACGGCGTCGTCCCGCTGCCCGTGGGCAGCGAGGGCAAGGTCTACCTCGGTGGCGAGGGCGAGGGCATCGGCGCCTTCAGCAAGAACCAGGACCTCGCCTGGGAGTACCTGAAGGACACGTACTACGACAAGGACGGCGAGCTGCTCGCCCCGAAGCTCGTGGGCTCGCTGCCCGCCCGCACCGACGCCGCGCAGGACTCGTCCGTGACGTCGAACGCGCTGCTCAAGGCCTTCGCCGACACGATCGCGAAGTCCGGCGCCACCTACCCCGACGGCGTCGTGCCGCCCAAGGCGGTCGCCGACGTGCAGCTCGCCGGCGGCCAGGCGTTCTCGGCCGTCATCGGCGGCCAGAAGTCGCCGGCTGACGCAGCGAACGGTGCGATCACCTCGCTCAAGGGTCTGCTGGGCTGATGCAGGCCACCACCGTCCGAGCCGGCGCCGCGGTCTCCGCGGCGCCGGCGTCGGCCGCGGGTCGCGTCAATCGCGTGCGCCGCGGCGATGTCACGACCCGCCATCGGTGGGCCTTCCTGCTCCCTGGCGCCGTCCTCATGGGCGTGCTGGGGCTCTTCCCCCTCTTCCAGCTCGTCTGGATGAGCCTGCACGACGTCACGCAGGCGACCATCAACGCCCCGACCTGGGCCTGGGCGGGGCTGCACAACTTCGCCGCCGGGTTCACGTCGGGCAACAGCTGGCCCGCGCTGGGCCGCACGCTCGTCGTGGTGCTGGTGGTGACCGTGCTGGGCATGGCGGCGGGCTTCGCCGCCGCGGTCGCGCTGCGCACGTCCGGGCGCTGGTCCGGGTTCCTGCTCGGCCTCATGGTGTTCGTGTGGGCGCTCCCGCCGGTCGTCAACGGCTCGGTCTGGAAGTTCCTGCTCGGTGACGACGGCCTGGTCAACACGGTGCTGCACGGCCTCGGGGTGTCCCAGCCGCTGCCGTTCCTGTACGACCCGACCTGGTCGCTCTTCTCCGTCGCCTTCGTCGGAGCGATTGCCGTCATCCCGTTCAACGCGCTCGTCTACCGGGCGGCGCTGCTCGCGATCGAGCCCGAGGTCTTCGAGGCGGCGTCGCTCGACGGCGCCAGCAGGTGGGGCGAGGTGCGGCACGTGATGATCCCGAGCGTCCGCGCCACCACCGCCGTGCTGCTGGTCCTCACGATCGTCTACGCGTTCCGCAGCTTCGACTTCATCTACGTCATGACGTACGGCGGACCGGGCACCGCCACCAACACGCTCCCGTTCCTCGGGTTCCTGCAGGCGTTCGCGCAGTACGACTTCGGCCTCGGCGCCGCGACGTCCGTGCTCGCCGTGATCCTCGTGCTCGTCCTGGCCGTCGTGTACGCCCGCAGCATCCGGAAGGAGGAGAAGGACTGATGAACCTCAAGGCCGGCCCCGTGGCCGTGATCGTCAAGGCGTTCTTCACCGCCCTGTACGGCGTCCCGCTCCTGTGGATCGTGCTGACGTCGCTCAAGAAGTCGTCCGACGTCGTCGGCGGCAGCCTGCTCTTCCGCCCCACCACCGCCGCGTACGCGCGGTCGTTCAACGGCGACCTGTTCACCGCCCTCGGCCAGTCCGTGACCATCGCGGTGGGCACGACGGCGCTCGTCCTGCTGGTCGGCGTCCCGGCCGCCTACGGGCTCGCGCGGACGCGCGGCTGGGTCGCGTCGCTCGGGCTCGGGCTGCTCGTGGTGCTGCAGATGCTGCCGCAGACGGCCCAGGTCATCCCGCTGTTCTCCCTGCTGGGCCAGTGGCGGCTGCTCGACAACGTCGGGGGCGTCATCCTCGCCGACGCCGCGCTGCTCGCGCCCTTCGCGACGCTGCTCCTGCGGCCGTTCTTCCGGTCGGTGCCGAGCGCGCTCGAGGAGGCCGGCGCGATCGACGGCGCGGGCGTGGTCCGCACCTTCTGGTCGATCGTGCTGCCGGTGGCGCGCAACGGCGTGCTGACCATCGCCTCGATCACGTTCCTGCTGGCCTGGGGCGAGTTCCTCTACGCCGTCCGGTTCTTCCTGACCCCGAGCAACTACCCGCTGTCGGCGCTGCTGTCGCAGCAGGTCTCCGCGTTCGGGATCGACTGGCCGGGCCTCATGGCGCTCGCCGTGCTCACGTCCCTCCCGATCCTGGCCGTCTTCACCGCCACCTACCGCCTCCTGCGCGACGGGCTCACCGTCGGCGCGGTCAAGTAAAGGACTCACGATGACCGACGACCACGGTCTGCCCTTCTCCCCGTCGGCCGGCCTCTGGAGGCCCCTCGGCCTCGACGACGTCACCATCGAGGGCGGCTTCTGGGGCGAGCGCCAGGCCCTCAACGCCGCCGCGATGATCCCGCACGTCGAGCACTGGCTCGAGCGGCTCGGCTGGACCGGCAACTTCGACGCCGCCGCCGAGGGCCGCCTGCCCGCCGACCGCGCGGGCCGGGAGTTCTCCGACTCCGAGATCTACAAGCTGCTCGAGGGCATGGCGTGGGAGGTCGGCCGCACCGGTGACGCGGACCTGGACGTGCGGTTCGCGGCGCTCGCGGCCCGCGTCGGCGCGGCGCAGGAGCCCGACGGTTACCTCAACACCATGTTCGGCCGCCCGGGCCAGCGCCCTCGCTACTCGGACCTGCAGTGGGGCCACGAGCTCTACTGCTACGGCCACCTGATCCAGGCCGGCGTCGCCCGCGCCCGCACGCGCGGCCTGGATGACCCGTTCGTCCAGACGGTGCTGCGCGCCGCGGACCACGTCTGCGCCCAGTTCGGGCCCGACGGCGACCAGCGCGTGTGCGGGCACCCGGAGGTCGAGACGGCGCTCGCCGAGCTGTTCCGGGTCACGGGGGAGGGCCGCTACCTGGACCAGGCGCAGCTCTTCCTGGACCGCCGCGGCCACGGCGTGCTCGGCGACATCGAGCTCGGCGCCACGTACTTCCAGGACGACGTCCCGGTGCGCGACACCACGGTGTTCGCCGGGCACGCGGTGCGCGCGCTCTATCTCGCGGCCGGCGCGGTCGACGTCGCGGTCGAGACCAAGGACGAGGAGCTGCTCGGCGCCGTCGAGTCGGCCACGCTGCGCACCCTGGCCCGCCGCACCTACCTCACGGGTGGCATGGGCGCCCACCACGAGGGCGAGTCGTTCGGCGTGGATTTCGAGCTGCCGCCGGACCGGTCGTACTCGGAGACGTGCGCGGGCATCGCGTCCGTGATGCTCAACCAGCGGCTGCTGCTGGCCACGGGCGACGCGCGGCACGCCGACGCCGTCGAGCGCACGCTCTACAACGTCGTCGCGACGTCGCCCGCCGCCGACGGGCACGGCTTCTACTACACGAACACGCTCCACCAGCGGGTGCCCGGCCACGTCGTCGCGCCCGACGAGGTGAGCCCGCGCGCGGCGTCGTCCCTGCGTGCGCCGTTCTTCGCCGTGTCCTGCTGCCCGACGAACCTGACCCGCACGTTCGCGACCCTCGCGGCGTACGTCGCGTCGGCGTCCGACGACGCGGTGCAGCTGCACCAGTACGCCCCGGCGACGGTGCGGGCCCGGCTCGAGACCGGCGCCGTGGAGCTCGCCGTCCGCACCGCGTACCCGGTCGAGGGGCGCGTGGAGGTCGAGGTCCGCACGGCCCCGGACGGGCCCTGGAACCTCAGCCTCCGGGTCCCGTCGTGGGCCGAGGGCGCGACCCTCGCCGTCGGCGACGCCGCCCCGGAGCCGGTCGGCAGCGGGTACGTGACGGTGCCCGGCCCGGCGACCGGCACCGTGGTCACGCTCGACCTGCCGGTTGCCCCGCGCTGGACCTTCCCCGACCCGCGCATCGACGCCGTGCGGGGGCAGGTGGCCGTCGAGCGCGGCCCGGTGGTGCTCGCGCTGGAGTCCGTGGACCTGGGCGCCGACGTCGCGTCCGCGCGCGTCCGCACCGACGCCACCCCGCGGGAGGCGGACGGCCGCGTCCAGGTGCCCGTCACCGTGGCGGGCGTGGCCGACGCCGACTGGCCCTACGGCCAGGCGCCCGCCGCGACGTCCGACGAGGAGCGCTGGGTCGACCTGGTCGACTACCACGCGTGGGCGGAGCGCGGCCCCTCGACCATGCGGGTGTGGCTGCCCGTGGGCTGACGGGCGCCGGCGCGCGCCGTGACGGGCCCGGCGTCTACAACGTTGTCTAGTAGGGTGAGCACGCCTGACGACCTGCGACGACGGAGTAGCCCATGGCGGTCACGATGCACGACGTCGCGGCGCGCGCCGGCGTCTCGATCAAGACGGTCTCGAACGTCATCAACGGGTACCCGCACATCCGCCCGACGACGCGCTCGCGCGTCGAGGACGCGATCGAGGCGCTGGGGTACCAGGTCAACGTCGCGGCCCGGAACCTGCGCCAGGGGCGCACGGGGATGATCGGCCTGGCCGTGCCCGAGCTGCGCGTGCCGTACTTCGCGGAGCTCGCGTACTCGGTGATGAACGCGGCCGAGGCGCACGGGCTGGTGCTCCTCATCGAGCAGACCGGCCCGCACGGGGAGCACGAGGGCGAGGTGCTGCGCGGCCCGCGCCGCCGGCTCACCGACGGCCTGCTCTTCTCCCCGGTGGCGATGGACCCCGTGAGCCACCCGGAGCTCGACGTCGACTACCCGCTCGTGCTGCTCGGCGAGCGGGTGTTCGACGCGGGCGTCGACCACGTGACCATGGCGAACGTCGAGGCGGCCCGCGCCGCCACGGAGCACCTGGTCGCGGAGGGCTGCCGGCACATCGCCGTCGTCGGCTACCACGCCGGGGAGGCGATGGGCTCGGCGGCCCTGCGGTTCGAGGGCTACCGGCAGGGGCTGGCCGCGGCCGGCCTGGAGTTCGACCCCCGCCTGGCGGGGGAGGCGGAGCGCTGGGTCCGGGCCACGGGCGCGCAGGCGATGACGCAGGTGCTCGACTCGGGCGCCCCGGTGGACGGCGTGTTCGCGATGAACGACGCGCTCGCGCTCGGCGCCCTGCACGTGCTGCACGCCCGCGGCCTGCGCGTGCCGGAGGACGTCGCCGTCGTCGGGTTCGACGACATCGAGGACGCCGGGTACTCGGAGCCGCCGCTGAGCAGCATCGACCCGGGCCGGGACGAGATCGCGCACCGGGCCGTGGAGCTGCTCGTCGCGCGGATCGCGGGGCACGACGCGGCGCCGCAGCGCGTGATCGCGCCGTACGCGCTCGTGGAGCGCGAGTCCACCCGGCGCGGCTGATCACGGTTCCGTCTCGGCTGCCGACCGCGCCTTGCGTCCTGCGTGTGCATCGTTGTAGAAATGCGCTACAACGATGTACACAGCACCACAGCGACTCAAGGAGGAGTCAGTGTGAGGCGTTTGCTCTACTCACAGAAGGCTGCCCCGTACTTCTTCGTGCTGCCCTTCATCCTGACGTTCGGCATCTTCTGGGCCTTCCCGCTCGGTCGTTCGGTCGTGATGAGCGGACAGAACATCCTGCCTGGTCAGGTCGAGAACGTGGGCTTCCACAACTATGAGCGGCTGTTCGGCGACCGCCTCTTCTGGCTCGCCATGGGCAACTCGCTGCGGTACACCGTGCTCACGCTGGTGCTGCTCATCCCGATCCCGCTGCTGCTCGCCGTGCTGGTGAACTCGCGGATCGGGTCGCCCAAGATCAAGGCGTTCTTCAAGTCCGCGATGTTCGTGCCCGCGCTGACGTCGGTGGTCGTCGCCGGCATCGTGTTCCGGCTCATGTTCTCGGAGTCGTCGACGGCGCTGATGAACCAGATCATCGGGGCGTTCGGCATCGGGCCCACCAAGTGGCTCAAGAACGACCTCACCGGCCTGGCCGCGCTGCTGGTCGTCGCGATGTGGCGGTGGACCGGCGTCAACATGATGTACTTCCTGGCCGGCCTGCAGTCGATCCCCACGGAGTACTACGAGGCCGCGGACATCGACGGCGCGAGCCACTGGCAGAAGTTCCGCTACGTGACGCTGCCGCAGCTGCGACCCACGATCGTGTACGTCCTGACGATCTCCGTCTACGGCGGCATGGCGATGTTCCTCGAGAGCTTCATGCTCTACGGCGGCAACAACTCGCCCGAGAACATCGGCCTGACGATCGTCGGCTACCTGTACCGGCAGGGCATCGAGAAGAACGACCTGGGCTACGCCTCCGCCGTCGGCGTGGTGCTGCTCGTCGTCATCCTCGCGATCAACCTCACCCAGCTCACCCTCAACGGGATGTTCCGCAAGGAGTCGCGATGAGCCGCCGCGCCCCCGTCCTGAGCCCGCGCGACCTCCGGTCGCGCCGGCCCGCCACGATCGGCATGGCCGTCGCGTTCCTCGTGGTCGCGGCGCTCGCGCTGATCCCCTTCTGGGCGATGCTGATCGGCACGTTCCAGGACGGCGACATGCTGATCCGGTACGGCCTCAACCTGGGCCTCGACCCGGCCAACGCGCACGTCCGCAACTACATCATGCTGTTCACGGACTCGGGCCCGTACTTCGGCTGGTTCGCGAACTCGCTGATCCTCACCACCGTCCAGGTGGTCGGCACGCTGCTGGTGAGCTCGTTCGTGGCCTACGGGTTCGCGATGTACGACTTCAAGTTCAAGACGACGCTGTTCATCCTCGTCGTGGTGCTCATGACCATCCCGTTCGAGATGCTCATGCTGCCGCTGTACGTCCAGACGAACGCCATGGGCCTGTCGGACAGCTACGCCGCGATCGTGCTGCCGTTCCTCGCCCAGGCCGGGACGATCTTCTTCTTCCGGCAGTACCTCACGGGCATCCCGCGGGAGATCCTCGAGGCCGGTCGCGTCGACGGCGTGAGCGAGTTCGGCATCTTCTTCCGGCTCGTCGTCCCGCTCATGAAGCCCGCGATCGCCGCCATGGCGATCCTCAACGGCATGGCGAGCTGGAACAACTTCCTGTGGCCGCTGCTGGTGCTGCGCTCGCCGCAGAAGTACACCCTGCCGATCGGTCTCAACACGCTCCTGACGCCGTACGGCAACAACTACTCGCTGCTCATCGTCGGCGCTTTCTTCTCGCTCATCCCCATCCTCCTGCTGTTCCTCGCCTTCCAGCGCTTCTTCATCGAGGGCATGACCGCAGGTTCCGTCAAGGGCTAGCACCACGCGGTGCCGTCCACCAGGCACGGTCCGACCAGATCAAAGGAGATCACCAGCAATGAGGCTCAACCGAGTCCTGACGGCTCTGGCCGTCGCCGCCGCGACCGCCCTGACGGGCGCGTGCGCGCAACCCTCCAACTCCGCACCGTCGGCCAAGTACTCCTCGACCGTCGACCAGAAGGCCGGCGCGAACGCCACCAAGCTCACGCTGTGGACGTTCGTGGAGCTGCACGGCAAGTTCTACGAGACCATGGCCGGGCACTGGAACGAGGAGCACCCGGACAAGCAGGTCAAGCTCGACATCAACGTCATGCCGTACGACGACATGCACAACAAGCTCCAGCTCGCGCTGAACTCCGGCCAGGGTGTGCCGGACCTCGTCGACATCGAGGTCGGCAAGTTCCCGAACTTCACCAAGGGCACGCCGGCGCTCATGGACCTCACCGAGGCCGCCAAGCCCTACGTGAACGACCTGGTCAAGGCCCGCCTCGACCTGTACTCCAAGGACTCCAAGCTGTACGGCCTGGACTTCCACGTCGGCACCACGGTCGCGTACTACAACACCGACCTGCTCGACAAGGCCGGCGTCGACTACAAGTCCATCAAGACGTGGGACGACTACAAGGCCGCGGGCGTGAAGTACCACAAGGCCACGGGCAAGTCGTTCGCCACCGCGGACACCTCCGCGCTGTGGCAGGCCAACCTGCTGCTCGGCCAGCTCGGCGGTGACTACCTCGACGCCAGCGGCAACGTGACCGTCGACTCCGCCAAGATGAAGGAGGCCTTCGGCATCCTCAAGGACATGCAGGACTCGGGCGCGGCGTCGGTGCCGCCGGGTGGCCAGCCCGACACCGAGGAGGCCTACGGCGCGATCAACAAGGGCGACTACGCCGCGATGATCATGCCGTCCTGGTTCATGTCCCGCTTCACCGCCTACATGCCCGACCTCAAGGGCAAGATCGCCATCGCCCCCGCGCCCGTCGTCGACGGCGCCAAGGTCAAGACCGTCGGTGGCGGCGGCACCGGCACGGCCGTCCCGTCGGCCGGCAAGCACAAGGACCTCGCCGCGGAGTTCATCGCCTACGCGAAGCTGTCCAAGGAGGGCAACGTCGAGATCTGGCGCACGCTCGGGTTCGACCCGCTCAACCTGAGCATGTGGAAGGACGACTCGGTCACCAAGGACCCGACCAACGAGTACGTCCAGTACTTCGAGACCAACCCGTTCGACGCCTTCAACGCCGTCAGCGACTCGGTCGGCCTGCTCGTCTCGGCGACCAGCCCCAACATGCCGTCGGTCGGCAACCTGTTCACCACCGAGACGCTGAACAACATGTTCGAGTCCGGCAAGTCGGTGAACGACGCCCTCGCCCAGGCTCAGTCCGACCTGAAGAACGAGCTCGGCCAGTAGCCGAGCCCTCCCCGCCGGACCCGGGCACCGCTGCCCGGGTCCGGCAGCCGGGGGCCTCTCGCCCCTGGCGCCGTCCCCGGCTGCCCCACCGTTCAGGAGCTCTTCCATGCTGTCCGCTTCCGCCACCGTCGACCCGGCGTTCGTCGTCGGCCCCGTCCGCCGCCGCACCTTCGGCTCGTTCGTCGAGCACCTGGGCCGCTGCGTCTACACCGGCATCTACGACCCCGGCCACGCCACCGCCGACGAGGACGGCTTCCGTCAGGACGTCGTCGACCTGGTCAAGGAGCTCGGGGTGACCACCGTGCGCTACCCCGGCGGCAACTTTGTCTCCGGGTACCGCTGGGAGGACGGCATCGGGCCCAAGAGCGAGCGGCCCCGGCGCCTCGACCTGGCCTGGCACTCGACCGAGCCGAACGAGGTGGGGCTCGACGAGTTCATGCGCTGGTGCACCAAGGCCGGCGTCGAGCCGATGATGGCGATCAACCTGGGTACGCGCGGCGTCGCCGAGGCGCTCGACATCCTCGACTACTGCAACATCGCGGGCGGCACCGAGCTCTCCGACAAGCGCCGCAAGAACGGCGCCGAGGAGCCGTACAAGGTCCGCATGTGGTGCCTCGGCAACGAGATGGACGGCCCCTGGCAGACCGGCCACAAGACGGCCCCCGAGTACGCACGGCTCGCCACTGAGACGGCCCGCGCGATGCGCCAGGTCGACCCCGGGCTCGAGCTGGTGGCGTGCGGGTCGTCGTCGTCGGACATGGACACGTTCGGGACGTGGGAGCACACCGTGCTCAGCGAGGCGTACGAGCAGGTCGACTACGTCTCCGCCCACGAGTACTACTACGAGGAGGACGGCGACCTCGCCTCGTTCCTCGGCTCCGGGCACAAGATGAGCAACTTCATCGAGTCCGTCGTCGCCACCGCCGACGCCGCCCGCGCCGCGGGCAAGCACACCAAGCGCATCAACATCTCGTTCGACGAGTGGAACGTCTGGTACCAGAAGGCGACGCCGTCGATGCCGCCGACGGGCGACGACTGGCCGGTCGCGCCGGTGCTGCTGGAGGACACGTACAACGTGGCCGACGCCGTGGTGGTGGGCGACCTGCTCATCACGCTGTTGCGGCACACCGACCGGGTGCACTCGGCGTCCCTGGCCCAGCTCGTCAACGTGATCGCGCCGATCATGACCGAGCCCGGCGGCCGCTCCTGGAAGCAGACGACGTTCCACCCGTTCGCGCTCACGGCCCGCCACGCGCGGGGCGAGGTGCTGCGCGTCGCGGTCCAGTCGCCCACGATGCAGACGGCCAAGCACGGCGAGATCGCCGCGCTCACCGCCGTCGCGACGCACGACGCCGAGACGGGCGAGGTGGTCCTGTTCAGCGCCAACCGCTCCACGGACGAGGCGCTCGAGCTCGCCGTCGACGTGCGCGGCTTCGGCGACCTGCGCGTCGTCGAGGCGGTCACCTACGCGAACGACGACCCGTACTGGCACGCCACGGCCGACGACGACACGTCCGTGCTGCCCGTCCCGAACGCCACCGCAGCCGTCTCCGGCGGCGCGTTCACCATGACGGCGCCCGCCGTGTCCTGGTCGATGGTGCGGTTCGCCCGCGCCTGAGACCCTGCCGGCGGCTGGTCCGCCGATCGCCTCCCGGCCACGCGTCCCGACTTCGGGGCGCGTGGCCGTGGCATGACCGGCCGACACGCCGCGCTCTAGCCCTGTCTCCCCGCCCGAACTTGGACAGCGTTGTCTGTTAACGCTAACATCCGCCCGTGCCCCGGAGGGCAGCGTCGACGACGACGCCAAGCAACCAAGGAGAGACGATGAGGTTTCCGCTGAAGAAGGTGGCCGTGGTCGCGGCCGTCGCCGCGTTCGCGATCCCGCTGTCCGCGTGTTCGGGCAGCGGCCGCGCCGGCACGCACTCGGGTGCGTCCGGCGACCCCGCGGGCAGCCAGCTGGTCGGCGTCGCGATGCCGACCAAGGTCGACCAGCGCTGGATCCAGGACGGCGACAACGTCAAGAAGCAGCTTGAGGCAGCCGGCTACAAGGTCGACCTGGAGTACGCCAACAACGACATCCCCACGCAGGGCCAGCAGCTCGAGACGATGATCACCAAGGGCGCCAAGGTGCTGATCGTCGCCTCGATCGACGGCGGCGCCCTGGGCCAGCAGCTCGACGACGCGAAGGCCGCCGGCGTCAAGGTGATCGCCTACGACCGTCTGCTCACGGGCGACGAGAACGTCGACTACTACGCCACGTTCGACAACTTCAAGGTGGGCGTGCAGCAGGCGAACTCGCTGCTCACCGGCCTCGGGTACCTGGACGCGAGCGGCAACAAGACCGGCAAGACAGGCCCGTGGCACGTCGAGCTGTTCGCCGGCAGCCCGGACGACAACAACGCGACGTTCTTCTTCAACGGCGCCATGTCGGTGCTCAAGCCGCTCATCGACGCGGGGACGCTCGTGGTGACGTCGGGCCAGACGGCGTTCAACCAGACCGCCATCCAGGGCTGGGACCCGGCCACCGCCAAGAAGCGCATGGACGACCTGGTCGCCAAGAGCTACGCCGACGGCAAGACCAAGCTCGACGGCGTCCTGTCGCCCTACGACGGCCTGTCCGACGGCATCATCGCCTCGCTCACGGCCGGCGGCTTCAAGGTGGGCGACGCCGGCTGGCCCGTGATCACGGGCCAGGACGCCGAGGTGGCCAGCGTGAAGCAGCTCATCGCCGGGTCGCAGTACTCGACGATCTTCAAGGACACGCGTGACCTCGCCAAGGAGGCCGTGTCGATGACGGAGGCCGTGCTCAAGGGCACCACGCCGGAGATCAACGACACGAAGAGCTACGACAACGGCAAGAAGGTCGTCCCGACGTTCCTGCTCCAGCCGGTGGTGGTCACCAAGGACAACTACCAGAAGGCGCTGATCGACAGCGGCTACTACACCCCGGACCAGCTCAAGTAGCCCCACCCGACCCACCGACGGCGGGCGCCGCCCCAGGCGGGCTGGCGCCCGCCCCTCCCGAAGGAGGGACGAATGGCCGAGGACACGATCCTCGAGATGCGGTCGATCACGAAGGAGTTCCCGGGCGTCAAGGCGCTCGACGACGTCAACCTCACCGTGGCCCGGGGCGAGGTCCACGCCATCTGCGGCGAGAACGGCGCCGGGAAGTCGACCCTCATGAACGTGCTGTCCGGGGTGTACCCGCACGGCACGTACGACGGCTCGATCGTCTTCGAGGGCGAGGAGTGCCAGTTCGGCTCGATCGTCGACTCGGAGCGCGCGGGCGTCGTGATCATCCACCAGGAGCTGGCGCTGTCGCCGTTCCTGACCATCGCCGAGAACATCTTCATCGGCAACGAGCGCGCGCGGCGCGGCTGGATCAGCTGGACCCGCACCGAGACCGAGGCCGCGACCTACCTGCGCCGCGTCGGCCTGCGCGACAACCCCGCCACCAAGGTGGCCGACATCGGCGTCGGCAAGCAGCAGCTCGTGGAGATCGCCAAGGCGCTCTCCAAGGAGGTCAAGCTGCTGATCCTCGACGAGCCGACGGCGGCACTGAACGACGACGACTCCGGCCACCTGCTCGACCTGATCCTCGAGCTCAAGCGCCAGGGCGTGACGTCGATCCTCATCTCGCACAAGCTCAACGAGATCCGGCGGGTGGCCGACAAGGTCACGATCATCCGCGACGGCCACACCATCGAGACGCTCGACGTCCACGGCCAGGAGGTGACCGAGGAGCGGATCATCCGCGGCATGGTCGGACGCGACATGACGCACCGCTTCCCCGACCACACGCCGACCATCGGCGCCGAGCTGCTGCGCATCGAGGACTGGACGGTGCACCACCCGCTCGACCGCGAGCGCGTCGTGGTCGACCGGGCGAACCTCACCGTGCACGAGGGCGAGATCATCGGCATCGCCGGGCTCATGGGCGCCGGCCGCACCGAGCTCGCGATGAGCGTGTTCGGGCACAGCTGGGGCACGGGCATCTCGGGCACGGTGCACAAGCGCGGTGTCCCCATCGACGTGCGCACGGTCCCCGCGGCGATCCGGCACGGCCTGGCCTACGCCACCGAGGACCGCAAGACCCTGGGGCTCAACCTCATCGAGGACATCGCCCGCAACATCTCGGCAGCGTCGCTGGGGCGGCTCGCCCGCCGCGGCTGGGTCGACCAGAACCGCGAGCACGTCGTCGCCGAGGGCTACCGCGCCGGCATGAACATCAAGGCGCCGTCCGTCTCGGTGCTCACGGGGCAGCTGTCGGGCGGCAACCAGCAGAAGGTCGTGCTGTCCCGGTGGATGGAGACCGACGCGGACGTGCTCATCCTCGACGAGCCCACGCGCGGCATCGACGTCGGCGCCAAGTACGAGATCTACACGATCATCAACTCCCTGGCCGACCAGGGCAAAGGCATCATCGTCATCTCCTCCGAGCTGCCCGAGCTGCTCGGCATCTGCGACCGGATCTACACGCTCTCCGAGGGCGTGATCACGGCCGACGTCGCGCGGGAGGCCGCCACCCCGGAGCAGCTCATGCAGTACATGACCACGGTGAGAGAAGAGGACCACGTATGAGCGCCACCGTCGGCGCACCGACGCCCGACGAGGGCGTGCTGCGCAAGAGCCTGTCGTACCTGAGCGGGCAGCTGCGGCAGGTCGGCCTGTTCGTCGCCTTGATCGTCATCGTCCTGGTGTTCCAGGGCCTGACGCACGGGATCACCCTGAGCCCGCGCAACGTGTCCAACCTCGTGGTGCAGAACTCCTACATCCTGATCCTCGCCATCGGCATGGTCATGGTGATCATCGCCGGGCACATCGACCTGTCGGTGGGCTCCGTGGTGGCCGTGATCGGGGCGCTCGCCGGCGTGCTCAACAACAAGGCGGGCCTGCCCTGGTGGGTCACCGTGATCCTGTGCCTCGTGGCCGGGGCCCTGGTGGGCGCGTGGCAGGGCTTCTGGATCGCGTACTTCAGGATCCCGGCGTTCATCGTGACCCTCGGCGGCATGCTGATGTTCCGCGGGCTCGCCCAGATCATCCTGCGCAACACCCAGATCTCGCCGTTCGACGAGGCGTTCCGCCAGATCGGCGCCGGGTTCCTGCCCGACCTGGGCGGCGGGACCTCCTACCTCGAGCCCCTCACGATGGTGCTCGCGGCCGTCGCCGTGGTCGCGCTGGTGATCCAGGGCGTGCGCGCCCGCCGCGCCCGCGCCACGCACGGCCTCACGGTCGAGCCGATGGCCTGGTTCGCGCTCAAGACGGCGTTCATGGTGGTGCTGATCCTCGGCATCGCGTTCCTGCTCGCCAGCTACCGCGGCACCCCGATCGTGCTGGTGATCCTCGGCGTGCTGGTGGTCGGGTACTCCGCCGTCATGGCCAGCAGCGTGTTCGGGCGGCAGATCTACGCCATCGGCGGCAACCGGCGCGCGGCCGAGCTGTCGGGCGTGAACACGCGCCGCGTGAACTTCCTGCTGTTCGTCAACATGGGCGTGCTCGCGGCGCTCGCGGGCATCGTGTTCACGGCGACGCTCAACCTGGCGGGCCCCAGCGCGGGCGACGGGTTCGAGCTCGACGCGATCGCCGCCGTGTTCATCGGCGGCGCGGCGGTCACGGGCGGCATCGGCACGGTGGGCGGGTCGATCGTCGGCGGCCTCATCATCGGCATCCTCAACAACGGCATGACGATCCTGGGCGTCGGCACCGAGTGGCAGCAGTTCATCAAGGGCCTGGTGCTGCTCGCGGCGGTCGCCTTCGACGTCTTCAACAAGCGCCGTTCCGGGCGGCTCGCCTCCTGAGAGCACCCCGCACCGGCATCCAGACGCCGGGGCCACCTCGCGCCGGAAGGGCGGGGAGGCCCCGGCATCTCGCATTGCCGATCCTTATGTGAGCGTTCACACTCGCAGTGACGTGCGCCACGACGCGGTGGGTGCGCGTCGAACGGCAAGGCACTGCCACAACAGCTGAAGACCGATTGGAGTCGTACGTGTCCACCACATCTTCGTGGCGCAGGTCGCGCTACGTATTCGCGGCGATGCTGGCGACGACGCTTGCTCTCTGGGGCATCGTCGGCAGTCCCGCGTTGGCACAATCCTCCGATGCGTCCAGGCCTGAAGGCCCGTGCGACATCTACGCGGCAGCGGGCACCCCCTGCGCCGCAGCGCACAGCACCACCCGTGCTCTCTACGCCGCCTACGACGGCCCGCTCTACCAGATCCGCCGCCAGTCCGACGGAAAGACCACCGACGTCGGGGTCACCCAGCCGACCCAGACGCCGCACCCCGACTCGGGCGGGTACGCGAACTCGGCCGTGCAGGACGCCTTCTGTGCGAACACCACCTGTCTGATCACCAAGATCTACGACCAGTCGCCCAACCACAACGACCTGACCTGGGCCCCTCGCGGCGGCTTCGGCGGTCCGGCCATGGGCGGCGCCAACAACCTCCCCGTCGCTGACATGGCGCCCGTCACGGTGGCCGGGCACAAGGTCTACGGCGCGTACATCGAGCCGGGCATGGGCCTGCGCGACAACAACACGAAGGGCATCGCCGTCGACGACCAGGCCGAGGGCATGTACTGGGTGATCGACGGCCAGCACCACAACGACGGGTGCTGCTTCGACTACGGCAACGCCGAGACCGACAGCCGCGACGACGGCAACGGGACGATGGAGACCGCGTACTTCGGCGACGCCACGGCCTGGTACCACGGGCCTGGTTCCGGGCCGTGGGTCATGACGGACCAGGAGAACAACCTGGTCGGGTGCGTCAACCCGGGCAGCTCGTCGAAGCTGTGCGCCAACCTGCCGACGATGACGTCGCGCTTCGTCACCGGCGTCGCCAAGGGCGAGCCGCACCACTGGACGTCGCTGGGCGGCGACTCCCAGCAGGGCACGCTCCAGACGATGTTCGACGGCCCACGCATCGACTCGAGCTATGACCCCATGCGGAAGCAAGGGGCCATCGTGCTCGGCAACGGCGGCGACAACAGCAACAGCTCGCAGGGCACCTTCTACGAGGGCGTCATGACCACCGGGTTCCCCACCGACGCCACCGACCAGGCTGTGCAGGCCAACGTGGTCGCCGCGAAGTACGCGGTCTCGCGCGTCTCCCTCGCGCCGGCCGGCGAGACGGCGACGCCGCCCGGGGTGCAGACCTTCGCACCCGGGTCCAGCCACGCCGTCACCGAGACGTTCGCCAACTCGACCGGGTCGCGGGCCGCGGGCGTCAAGCTGAGCCTCACGCTGCCGAAGGGCTGGCAGGCGGTCGTGTCCGGCACCACGGCCACGTCCCAGACGTTCGACACGGTCGCGGCGGGCGCCACGGTCAGCGCGACGTTCACCGTCACGTCCGGGCAGGCGTCGTTCAACGGCGACCTCGTCGGGAACGCCGACTGGACCAACCCGACCAACGGCCCACGCCAGCACGAGACCACCACCGAACGCGTGCGCAACACCGCGCCGGTCACCATCAACGAGTTCCGCATCGGCACCACCGGCAACCCGACGAACTCGTTCGTCGAGCTGTACAACGCGGCCGACTCCGCCGTCGACCTGTCCGGGTGGACGCTGACCGAGCACGCCACGCAGCAGCCGGTGAACTCGACCATCACGATCCCCGCGGGCACCACGATCGCCGCCCACGGGCACTACCTGCTGGGCCTCGCGGCCTCGGGGCTCGTCGCACCGGCGTCCGCCGGCGACACGACGCTCTCCCTGCGGAGCAACGTCGGCCTCTCGGTGGGCGACACCGTGACGATCGGGTCCGGCGCCGACGCCGAGACCCGGACCATCGCCACGGTCGACAACTCCGGTGCCACCGGGAAGCGCGTGCCCGGCGAGATCGGCAACGCCGTCCAGCTCTCCGGCAACGGCGAGTACGTGGCGCTGCCCACCGGCATCGTGAGCGGGCTGCACGACTTCACGGTCGCCGGCTGGGTCAACCTCGCGGAGACGGGCCAGACCTGGTCCCGGATCTTCGACTTCGGCAACGGGACGAACGACTTCATGTTCCTGACCGACGACGCGGGCGGCACCAACTCGCTGCGGTTCGACATCAACTCCGGCGGCGGGTCGCAGATGATCCCGGCGACGGGGGTCGCACCGGCGATGCCGACCGGCTGGCACCACGTGGCGATCACGCTCCAGGGCACGGTCGGCACCATGTGGCTCGACGGCCAGGTGGTGGGGACCAACCCGAACATCACGATCACGCCCGCCGACCTCGGCATCACCACCCAGAACTGGATCGGCCGCTCGCAGTTCAGCGCCGACCCGTTCCTGGACGCCACGGTCGACGACTTCCAGATCTACGACCACGCGCTCGCGGCCACCGACGTCGCGGCGCTGGCGTCGGGGCAGCCGGGGGCGGGCAACGTGGCGTCGTACAAGTTCGACGAGGCGTCCGGCCCGCTGGCCGTCGACTCGTCGGGCGCGGGCCACGACGCCACGATCATCAGCAACTCGACCGCCAGCTCCGGCACGCCGCTGTGGCAGCCGGTGCCCGACGGCCCGATCACGGTGCCGGCCGGCTCGACCAATGTGCCGGTCACCAGCATCTCGGGCTTCAAGGTGGGCCAGCAGCTGAGGCTCGGTGCGGGCAGCACCATCGAGACCGCCACGGTCATGGGGGTCGGCAAGCCCGGCACCCAGGCCTACCTCGCGGCGGGCGCCGCGGCGGGGTCGTCGACCCTCAAGGTCACGGCGCTGTCGAACGTCTCCGCCGGCGACACGATCCTGCTCGACATCGGCAGCCGCCAGGAGAAGGTCACCGTCACGGCGGTGGGCACGGCGGGCTCCGGCGGGACCGGCCTCACCCTGGCCGCCCCGCTGCAGTTCACCCACTCGTCGAACCTGCCGTTCAGCGACCGGGGCACGGGCGTCACGTTCAGCCCGGCGACCACGTTCGCCCACGTCAGCGACGAGCCGGTGCTGCCGCTCGGCAGCGGGGTGACGCTCAGCAGCCCGCTGCAGCACAGCCACGCGGTCGACGCCGCGGTGGCCGACGCCGCCTCGACGACGTCCGGCTACCAGGGCACGCCGGCGGCGGACCTGCAGTTCGGCGGCCCGGCGTTCTCGACCAGCGCCGGCTCGTTGGCGCTGGCCGACGCCCAGGGCGACGTCGCGGACAGCCTGAACTACGGGCTGCTCGTGGACCCGTGGCTCGCCGAGGGCTATCAGGGCCGTTCCGGCCCTGGCCAGTCGGGCTGCAAGGTCGCGACGCCGGGTACCGACCGCAGCGCGGTCCGGTTCCCCGACGGCGCCGACTCGGACACCAACTGCGTCGACTTCCAGACGACCCGCAACCCCAGCCCCGGTGCTGCCAACCAGACCGTGACGCTGGACCCGGGTCCGCGGGTGTCGCTGCAGCTGGGCGGCATCTCGGCCCAGCACGACGACTTCGACGACCTGGTCGTCACCGCCGCCGTGACCGACGCCAGCTCCGCGACCGCGAAGGCCGACGCGACCTTCGTGGAGACGGCGGGCCTCAACAACCCGGCCTGCGTCTCCTTCGAGTCGGTCAACCGGCCGGGGAGCTACCTGCGCCACCAGAACTTCATCGTCCATCTGCAGCCGAACGACGGCAGCACGCTGTTCCAGCAGGACGCGACGTTCTGTCCGGCGGCAGGCAACGACGGCACGGGCACCTCGTTCCAGTCGGTGAACTTCCCGGGCAGGTACATCCGCTCGTACCAGGGCGGCGTGTACCTCGCCAGCAACGGCGGCACCAACGCCTGGGACGACCCCACCGGGTGGGCGAACGACACCAGCTGGACGGTCGGGGCCCCCTGGGCTCCGTGACCGGCCGGTGAGCGGCCCGGCGGCCGCAGGACCGCGCCAGGACGGCGCGATCCTGCGGCCGCCGGTGCGTCGGCGGGCCCGATGTGAGCGATAACTTGAGCCCATGCTCAACGCCTCCGTCACCGTCGACCCGGCCTTCGTCGTCGGCCCGGTCCGCCCGCGCACCTTCGGCTCGTTCGTCGAGCACCTGGGCCGCTGCGTCTACACGGGCATCCACGACCCGGGCCACCCCACCGCCGACGCCGACGGGTTCCGCGGCGACGTCGTCGACCTGGTGCGCGAGCTCGGCGTCAGCACGGTGCGCTACCCGGGCGGCAACTTCGTGTCCGCCTACCGGTGGGAGGACGGCATCGGGCCCGTCAGCGAGCGGCCCCGCCGCCTCGACCTGGCCTGGCACTCCACCGAGCCCAACTGGGTGGGCCTGGACGAGTTCATGCGGTGGTGCGCCAAGTCGAGCGTCGAGCCGATGATGGCAATCAACCTCGGCACGCGCGGCGTGCAGGACGCCCTCGACCTGCTCGAGTACTGCAACGTGCCGGGCGGCACCCACTTCTCGGACCTGCGCCGGGCCAACGGTGCGGAGGAGCCGTACCGCGTGACGATGTGGTGCCTGGGCAACGAGATGGACGGCCCGTGGCAGACCGGCCACAAGACGGCTCACGAGTACGGCCGCCTCGCCGCCGAGACGGCGCGGGCCATGCGGCAGGTCGACCCCTCGATCGAGCTCGTGGCCTGCGGCTCGTCCGGCTCGGGGATGCCGACGTTCGGGTCGTGGGAGCACACCGTGCTCACGGAGGCCTACGACCAGGTCGACCTGGTCTCCGCGCACGCCTACTACCACGAGGAGGACGGCGACCTCGCCTCGTTCCTCGCCTCCGCCGTCGACATGGACCGGTTCGTGGACGACGTGGTCGCCACGGCCGACGCGGTGCGCGCGGCCGGCAAGCACACCAAGCGGATCCAGGTCTCGTTCGACGAGTGGAACGTCTGGTACGTGAACCGCGCCGAATCGCGGCCGCCGTCGGGCGACGACTGGCCGGTGGCGCCCGTGCTGCTCGAGGACCGCTACAACGTGGCCGACGCCGTCGTGGTCGGCAACCTGCTGATCTCGCTGCTGCGGCACAGCGACCGTGTCCACGCGGCGTCGCTGGCGCAGCTGGTCAACGTGATCGCGCCGATCATGACCGAGCCGGGCGGCCGCTCGTGGCGCCAGACCACGTTCCACCCGTTCGCCCTCACGGCGCGGCACGCCGCGGGTGAGGTGCTGCAGGTGGCGGTCGACGCCCCGGCGCAGGCCACCGCCAAGTTCGGGGACGTGCCGGTGCTCGACGCCGTCGCCACCCACGACCCGGCGACCGGCGACGTGACGGTGTTCGCCGTCAACCGGTCGCTCACGCAGGACGTGACGCTCGACGTCGACCTGCGCGGGTTCCCGGGGCTCGAGGTGCTGGAGGCCACGACGCTCTCCAACCCGGACCACACGTGGCAGGCCACGGCCGACGACGCGACCTCGGTGCTGCCGCGGGCCAACGGCTCCGCCGCGCTCACGGACGGCCGCGCGACCGCCGTGCTGCCGCCCGTGTCGTGGTCGATGGTCCGGCTCGGCCGAGCCTGACCGCGCCGCCGCGCGTCCGCGCGGTTGAATGAGGTCCATGGACGCTGATCGCGGGGCCGTGCGGCGCGGGCGAAGGCCCGCCGGGCACGAGACGCGCGGCCAGATCCTCGCCGCCGCGCGCGACGAGTTCCTGGAGCAGGGGTACGACGGCGCCTCCGTGCGCGCCGTCGCCCGGCGGGCCGCCGTCGACCCGGGCACCGTGCGCCACTGGTTCGGCGACAAGGCGCACCTGTTCGCGGCGACGATCGGCCTGTCCGACGTCGACCCCGGGGCCGTGGCGCGGGCCGCCGTCGAGGGCCCGCTCGAGACCATCGGCGCGCGCCTGGTGCGCCACGTCCTGGAGGTCTGGGACGCCGACGACGGCGGCGCCGGCATCCGCATCGCGCTCCCCGTGGCGCTCGCGGACCCCGAGCAGCGGGCGCTGCTGCCGCAGTTCCTCGGGGCGGAGGTGCTGGGGCCGATCGCCGCGCGCCTCGACCCGGGCAGCGCCCGGCTGCGGGCGTCGCTGGCGGCCACGCAGATGGTGGGCGTGCTGCTCGCGCGCTACGTCGTCGGGCTGGAGCCGCTCGCCTCGCTGCCGGCCGCGCAGGTCGCGGAGCTCGTGGGCCCGACCCTGCAGCGGTACCTGGTCGGAGATCTCGCGGGTCTCGGCGAGCCTGTTGCGCTGGCCGCCGGGGGAGAGCAGAATTCCTCACATGGTGAATAACTCGCCTGGCGCCGCCGCTGGACCCCCGGTCGCCGGACCTGCCGTGAGGGGCCGCGGGATCCGCGTGATCCGTGGCGGGAGCACGATCATCGAGAGCCTCGACCTCGACGTCCCCACCGGGCAGGTGGTGGGCCTGCTCGGCCCGTCGGGTTCCGGCAAGACGACGCTCATGCGGTCGATCGTCGGGGTGCAGGAGAACGTCAGCGGCACCCTCGAGGTGCTGGGGCTGCCCGCCGGGTCGCCCGCGCTGCGGCCCCGGGTCGGGTACGTGACGCAGGCCGCGTCGGTGTACGTGGACCTGACCGTCACCGAGAACCTCGTCTACTTCGCCGCCCTCGCGGGGCTGCGCGGCGCCGCGGCCCACGCTGCCGTGGCCGAGGCGGTCGCCGCCGTCGACCTGGGCGGGCACGAGCGCCAGCAGGTCGAGTCGCTCTCGGGCGGCGAACGGTCGCGCGTCTCCCTCGCCGCCGCCCTGGTGGGCGACCCCGAGCTGCTGGTGCTCGACGAGCCCACGTTCGGACAGGATGCCCGCACCTGGCGCGAACTCGTCGCCCTGCTCGACGAGCTGCTCGCCTCGGGCCACGCGGTCGTCGCCGTCACGCACGATGAGGCATTCGCCCGAGTGCTGGCGGATGACGCACTGCGGCTCGGCGCGCCGCTCCCGTCTGCAGCGCGAAAGGGGGCGGCCGAATGAGCCTCGTGCTGACGCCCGAGATCCGCTCGAGCCGCATCGCCGCGATCAACCCGGTGGCGAAGCTCGCCGCTGCCCTGCTCATCTCGCTCACGCTCGTGCTGTCGATCGACTGGGTCTCGGCCGGGGTCGCCGTCGCACTCGAGGCGCTGCTGCTGCCGTTCGCCGGCGTGGGCGCACGACAGTTCTGGCTGCGCACGGCTCCGATCTGGGTCGCGGCGGTCGCCGCCGGCATCGCGACCGCGCTCTACGGCGCCGATTCCGGTGGCGTGCTGTGGGGGATCGGACCCGTCACGGTCACGCAGGGATCGCTGTCGCTGGCGGGGGCGATCGCGTTGCGCGTCATCGCGATCGGCGTGCCCGGCGTCATCCTGTTCGCCACCTCGGACCCGACCGACCTCGCCGACGGGCTCGCCCAGCTCGTGCACCTGCCCGAGCGCTTCGTGCTCGGCGCCCTCGCCGCGCTGCGGCTCGTCGGCCTGTTCATCGACGACTGGCGCGCGCTCGGACAGGCGCGGCGCGCGCGGGGGATCGGCGACGGCGGGGGGCCGCTGGGCCGGTTGCGCCGGCTGTGGTCGCAGGCGTTCGCGCTGCTCGTGCTTTCCCTGAGACGCGCCGCCAAGCTCGCCACGGCGATGGAGGCGAAGGGCTTCGGCGGAACGCGCACCCGAACCTGGGCCAGACGATCCCGGTTCGGCAGGGCGGACGTCGTCGTCGTGGCGATCGGAGCCGCGATGGCGATCGCGTCCGCTTCGGCGGCGCTGTTGACCGGGAGCTGGAACCTTGTGCTCAGCTGAGGCGACCAGCGGGTCGGCCTTCCGCGAGCTCGGTGAGCGCATCGTGCAGCTGGCCCTGGCCGGCGCTCCCGCACCTGTGGTGCTCATCGACGGGCCCAGCGGCGCGGGCAAGTCCACCCTCGCCGACGCCGTGGTCGAGGCGTGGCCGTTCCCGACCGGTGCAGCCG
>WRHK01000022.1 GCA_009783295.1 Promicromonosporaceae bacterium | reverse complement strand
CCGCCCCCCCCCCCCGGGGCCACCGCCGCCGGGGCCCGCGGCCGGGCCGCCGCCGCCCCCGCCGGCGGCGAGGTGCTCCTCGCGTTCGGCTGGGACGAGCAGGCCTGGCCCGAGCGCCACCCCCTGACCCGCGAGGAGCTCGACGCCGCCGCCGGCGGCCGCCCCGTCTACGCCACCCACGCCGACGTGCACCACGCCGTCGTGTCCACCGCCCTGGCCGCGAGCGCCGGCCTGGAGGGCCTGGACGGGTGGGACGGTTCGGGCGTGGTGGTGGGGGAGGCGTTGCGGGTGTCGCGGGACGTGGCGCAGGCGCTGCCGGCAGCGCGTCGGACGCGGGCGTACCGGGTGGCGCTGGCGCGGGCGGCGTCGTTGGGCATCGTGGCGGTGCACGAGATGAGCGCCCCGCACACGGACACGCGCGATGGGCTGCGGGAGCTGGTGGGCCTGGCGGGCAGCGAGGCGCTGCCGCAGGTGGTGGCGTACCGGGGTGAGCTGGTGGAGTCGGCCGACGACGCGCGGGAGCTGCTGGCGGCGCTGCCGTTCCTGACGGGCATCGGCGGGGACGTGAACGTGGACGGGTCGATCGCGTCGCGCACGGCGGCGATGCGGCAGCCGTACACGGACCATCGGGCGTTGCCGGGCACGTCGTTGCTGGGGGACGACGGGCACGGGCTGCTGTACCTGTCGGCGGAGGAGATCGGGGCGCACCTGCTGGCGTGCTCGGCGGTGGGGGTGCAGGGCGGTTTCCACGTGGTGGGGGACCGGGCGATGGACCAGGTGGTGCTGGGCCTGGAGGTCGCGGCGAAGGAGAGCGGGCCGGGCCCGCTGCGCGCGGCGCGGCACCGGGTCGAGCATGCGCTGTTCGTGGACGCGCAGGCGCTGGCGTCGCTGCTGCTGTACGGGGTGTCGTTGTCGATCCAGCCGGCGTGGGACTCCACGTGGGGTGGCCGTGACGGGCTGTGGGCGGCCCGGCTGGGGGTGGCGCGGGCGGGCAACATGTCGCCGTTCGCGGACCTGCAGGGTGCGGGGATCCCGTTGGCGTTCGGGTCGGACTCGCCGGTGACGGCGCTGGACCCGTGGCAGGCGGTGCGGGCGGCGGTGGGGCACGAGGACCCCGACCAGCGGCTGTCGGGGCGGGCGGCGTTCCGCGCGCACACGCGGGGCGGGTGGCGGCTGGCGGGCCTGGACGGCACGGGTGCGGGCGAGCTGGCGGTGGGGTCGCCGGCGCACCTGGCGGTGTGGCAGGCGGACGCGTTCGGGGTGCAGTCCTCGGGCCGTGGCCTGTCGTCGTGGAGCGCGGAGGCGCGGGCGGGGCAGCCGGTGCTGCCGGACCTCGGTGCGGACGCCCCGGAGCCGGTGTGCCTGCAGACGGTGCGCGCGGGCGTGCCGATCTACGACACGTTCGACTGACCGGCGCGGACGCGGCGCAGGTCGCTCGCGTACGCTGCCCGCGTGTCTCGACCTGCCACCGACTTCTGGGCGTCCCGGCCCGTCACGCTGCTGCTCGCGCCGGTGGTGGGTGCGGCCATGTGGGCGGCGTTCCCGGACGTCGCGTGGTGGCCGATGACGATCGTGTCGGTCGCGCTGCTGCACCTGGTGCTGCGCCGCGACCACGCCGGGTGGAACTTCCTGGTGGGCCTGGTGGCGGGGCTGACGTTCTTCCTGCCGCACGTGTACTGGGCGTACGAGGCGACGGCGCTGGTGCCGTGGCTGGCCCTGGCGACGCTGGCGGCGTTCGGGTTCGCGACGTTCGGCATGGCGTGGACGTGGGCGCGCCGCCTGCCGTGGGTGCGCGACCGGGCGTGGGTGCGGGTGCTGGCGTTCGCGACCGTGTGGACGGCGGTGGAGCAGTGGCGCTCGGAGGTGCCGTTCGGCGGGTTCCCGTGGGGGCGCCTGGCCTGGTCGGTGGCCGGGGCGCCCACGGGGCGTGCGGCGTGGCTGGGCGGTACGCCGCTGGTGTCGTTCGTGCTGGCCGCCACGGGGGTGCTGCTCGCTCTGCTGGTGGCCCGCGTGGCCGCTGCGTGGCGCGACCCGGTGCTGCGGCGCCGTCACCTCGGCGCGGCGGCGGCGTGCGCCGTCGTCGGGGCCGTGGCGCTGTTCGGGCCGCTCGCGCTGCCGCTGCCGCACGCCGGCGGGCTCAAGGCCGTCGCGTCGCCGCCCGTGACGGCCACCGTGGACCCGGGGGACCGGTCGCAGCTCGTCGACGCGGGCACCGCGACCGCCCAGGCCGGCGTGCTGCAGGCCGGCGCCGTGCAGGGCAACGTCAGCCGGCCCGGCGACCAGTCGTTCGAGCACCGCGCCGAGGTGCTGAACAACCACCTGGAGGGCACGCTCGCCGTCGCGCAGGACAACGACGCCCGCGCCGCCCGCGGCGACACGGCCCCCGGCGTCGACGTCGTGCTGTGGCCCGAGAACGGGTCGGACCTGGACCCGCAGACCAACCCCGACGTGTCCGCCGCGCTGGACGCCGCCGCCGCGCGCGTCGGCGCCCCGATCCTCGTGGGCTCCCAGGAGTTCCCGAAGACCGGCGGGCGGTACAACGTGCTGCTGCTGTGGCAGGCCGGCGAGGGCGTCATCTCCCGGTACGCCAAGCAGCACCCGGCCCCGTTCGGGGAGTACATCCCCATGCGCTCGTTCGTGCGGCTGTTCACCGACCAGGTGGACCGCATCACCACCGACATGATCGCGGCCACCAACCCGCCCATCATCGAGCTGCCCGTGCCGCGCCTGGGCCGCACCGTGAGGCTCGGCACCGCCATCTGCTTCGAGGTGGCCTACGACGAGATCCTGCGCGACTCCGTGCGCCGCGGCGCGGAGGTGCTCGTGGTGCCCACCAACAACGCCTCCTTCGGCGTCACGCCCGAGTCGACCCAGCAGCTGCAGATGACGCAGCTGCAGGCCATCGCCAACGGGCGCGCCGCCGTGCAGGTCTCCACCGTGGGCGTCAGCGGCGTCGTCGCCCCCGACGGCACCCTCGTGGCCCGCACCGGGCTGTTCACCGCCGACCACCTCGCCGCTGCGCTGCCGCTGCGCACCACGTGGACCCCGGCGGTCGCGCTCGGGTACTGGCCCGGGTGGGTGCTCAGCGCCTCCGGCGGCCTGCTCGCGCTGGCCGGGCTCGCCGTCGGCATCGCGCGGCGCCGCCAGACGGTCTGAGCCGGAAGCCACGAAGGCCGGTCCCAGCAGGGACCGGCCTTCGACGTGGTCGGTGGTCGCGACGCGGACCACCGCAGACGGGCTCAGGCGCCGCGGCGCAGCTTCCCGGCGCGCAGCAGCTCGAGCCGCTCGTCGAGCAGCTCCTGCAGCTCGGCGACCGTGCGGCGCTCCAGCAGCATGTCCCAGTGGGTGCGCTGGGGCTTGGTCGCCTTGGGCTCGGGCTTCTCCGCGTCGCGCAGCAGCGCCTCCTCGCCGCAGCGGCACTCCCACACCGGGGGAACCTCGGCGTCGGTCGCGAACGGCAGGATGATGGTGTGCCCGTTGGGGCAGTCGTAGTAGGCCTGGAAGCGGGGGGCGAAGTCGACGCCCTCGTCCGACTCCATGCTCTTTGCACCGATGCTCATACCTCGCAGGGACCGGTCGGGCATGTCGTCCTCCTGGGAATCGGGGTGCCGGGTGCGGCCCGGTGGGGCCGTGAAAAGGCGGGCCCAGCGATCTGGGCCGCAGTATTGAACGTCGTGACGCGGTGCCGTGTTCCGGCGGAATGTGTCAGGCACGCCACAGCACGGTGAAGAGTCGGTGTCGAGGGTCCCTGGTCCCGCGTCGTTCCGCAATCGGAAGGTTCACAGCGTGACAGATCCCACGAGAGGATGGCCACGCCACGGCGTCGGGCGACGTGCCCCCGGGCGCGACGACGACCAGACTGGGCGCCGGGAATGAACCATGCAAGGCCTGGGTTGTGCAGGCCAGTCCATGCAGATGCATGGACCTAAGGACGATCAGGGAGCTGAGCACGGTGCAGTTCGGAATCTTCTCGGTCAGCGACGTCACCACCGACCCCACCACGGGGCACACCCCCGACGACACCGAGCGCGTGCGCAACATGCTCACCATCGCCAAGCACGCCGACGAGGCGGGCCTGGACGTGTTCGCCACCGGTGAGCACCACAACCCGCCGTTCGTCGCCTCCAGCCCGACGACGATGCTCGGCTACCTGGCCGGCGTCACCAAGAACATCACCCTGTCGACCGCCACCACGCTCATCACCACCAACGACCCGGTGCGGCTGGCCGAGGAGTACGCGATGCTCCAGGTCATCTCCGACGGCCGCATGGACCTCATGATGGGCCGCGGCAACACCGGCCCCGTGTACCCGTGGTTCGGCAAGGACATCCGCCAGGGCGTCCAGCTCGCCATCGAGAACTACGCGCTGCTGCGCCGGCTGTGGACCGAGGACGTCGTCGACTGGGAGGGCAAGTTCCGCACCCCTCTCCAGGGCTTCACGTCCACGCCCCGCCCGCTCGACGGCGTGCCCCCGTTCGTGTGGCACGGCTCGATCCGCACCCCCGAGATCGCCGAGCAGGCCGCCTTCTACGGCGACGGGTTCCTGCACAACAACATCTTCTGGCCCATGGGCCACACCAAGCAGATGATCGCCTTCTACCGGCAGCGCTACGAGCACTACAAGCACGGGCGCGCCGACCAGGCCATCGTCGGGCTCGGCGGGCAGGTGTTCGTCCGCAAGAACAGCCAGGACGCCGTCAAGGAGTTCCGGCCCTACTTCGACGAGGCGCCCGTCTACGGGCACGGCCCGTCCATGGAGGACTTCACGCGCGAGACGCCGCTGACCGTCGGCTCCCCGCAGGAGGTCATCGACCGGTACGGGGCGTTCGTCGAGGAGGTCGGCTACTACCAGCGGCAGATGTTCCTCATCGACCACGCCGGCCTGCCCCTGAAGACCGTCCTGGAGCAGATCGACATCCTGGCCGAGGACGTCGTCCCCGAGCTGCGCCGGATCGTGGAGGCCAAGCGCCCGTCCGACGACGTGCCGCTCAACCCGCCCACGCACGCCGAGCGCGTCGTCGCCGCCCGGGCCGCCGGCAACGCGGGCGACACCCACGTCGGCGGCACCGAGGACCGCTGGACCGGCCTGCGCGCCGAGGAGGGCAACCCGGACCACAACCGGGCCACCGCCGGCCGCGCCTTCGGACTCTGAGGAGCACACGCATGAGCCACCGCACCCTCGTGGTCGTCTCGGCCGGGCTGTCCAACCCGTCCTCGACGCGCCTCCTGGCCGACCGCCTCACCGACGCCGCCGTGCGCGAGCTCGAGTCCGCGGGCCACACCGTGACCGTGGAGTCGATCGAGCTGCGCGACCACGCGCACGCCGTCATCGACGCCATGCTCACCGGGTTCCCCACCGGGGAGCTCGCCACCGCCCTCGAGCGGCTGTACGCGGCCGACGGCGTCATCGCCGTCACCCCGCTGTTCACCACCACCTACTCAGGGCTGTTCAAGTCCTTCGTCGACATCCTCGACAAGGACGCCCTCGGCGGGCTGCCCGTGCTGCTCGGCGCCACGGGCGGCACGTCCCGCCACTCCCTGGCGCTCGACTACTCGCTGCGCCCGCTGTTCACCTACCTGCGCGCCGACGTCGTCCCCACGGCCGTGTTCGCCGCCACCGACGACTGGGCCGGCGCCGGCGACCAGGTCAACCCTCTCCCGCAGCGCATCGAGCGCGCCGGCAAGGACCTGGCCACCCGGGTGGCGGCGCGCCAGCGGGCCGCGTCCCGCGACCCGTTCGCGGCGACGCCGTCGTTCGCGGACCTGCTCGGGGGGTAGGAGCGGAGCCCGCCCGGCGCGTTGCAGGCGAACGCGTTGGGGGGTCACGCGTGCAGCAGCGTGCGCGTGTCCTTCAGCGGGAGGTCGTGGGCCTCCGCCACGCCCGCGTGCGTGACCTCGCCCGCGTGCACGTTCAGGCCGCGCGCCAGGGTCGCGTCGCTGCGCATGGCCTCCCGCCAGCCCTGGTTCGCCAGCTCGACGGCATACGGGATCGTCACGTTCGTCAGCGCGCGCGTCGACGTGTTCGGCACCGCGCCGGGCATGTTCGCCACCGCGTAGAACGTCGAGCCGTGCACCCGGTAGGTGGGGTCGGCGTGCGTCGTCGGGCGGGAGTCCTCGAAGCAGCCGCCCTGGTCGATCGAGATGTCCACCAGCACCGACCCCGGCCGCATCCGCGACACCAGCTCGGAGCTCACCAGCACCGGCGCCTTCGCGCCCGCCACCAGCACCGCGCCGATCACCAGGTCGGCGTCCAGCACCGCGTGCTCGATCTCCCACGCGTTCGACGCCAGCGTCTCCAGGCGGCCGCCATAGGCGTCGTCGGCGGCCGCGAGCGCCCGCGCCGACCGGTCGATCACGGTGACGCGCGCGCCCATGCCGGTGGCGACGCGGGCGGCGTTCATGCCGGAGACGCCGGCGCCGAGGATGACGACGTGGCCGGCGGCGACGCCGGGCACGCCGCCGAGCAGCAGGCCGCGCCCGCCGGCGGCCTTGAGCAGGGCGGCGGACCCGACCTGGGGCGCGAGCCTGCCGGCGACCTCGGACATGGGGGCCAGGAGGGGCAGGGCGCCGGCGGCGGTCTGGACGGTCTCGTAGGCGATGCCGGTGACGCCGCGGTCGAGCAGCTCGAGGGTGAGGGCGCGGTCGGCGGCGAGGTGCAGGTAGGTGAACAGCACCTGCCCGTCGCGCAGGTGCCCGTACTCGGAGGGGACGGGTTCCTTGACCTTGAGCACGAGCTCGCCGGCGGCCCAGGTGGTGTCGGCGTCGGGCTCGATGACGGCGCCCGCGGCAGCGAAGTCGTCGTCGGTGATGCTGGAGCCCTCGCCGGCGCGGGTCTCGACGTGCACGCTGTGGCCGTGCCGGACCAGCTCGTGGACCCCGGCGGGGGTCACGGCGACGCGGTACTCGTGGTTCTTGACTTCGCGGGGCACGGCGATGCGCATAGGTCGATTGTGGGTCGGTCCGGCGTGGCTGGCTTCCGCAGTGGCGCGACGGCGACGTGTGTTGCCGCCGGTGGTGCGCAGGGGGCACGATGCACTCGACACGCCCGCGGGGGCGCCGACCGAGGAGGGCGACGATGGCCGACGACGTCCAGCGCGCGAGGAGCGGGGTCCGCAAGGAGGTCCCGACGATGCGGTGGGACCCGGGTGCCCGGTACCGTCCGTCGCTCCTGGCGGGGCGCCGCACGCCGCCCGAGCCGGCGCGCCTGCGGGGCCGCCTGTTCCGCGGCCCGGCCCGCCGCGCGGCGGTGTTCGACCGGGCCGTGTGGGACCCGCGGGAGCCGCTGCTGAGCCCGCGCGCCGCGGCCCAGGTGGCGGACGCCGTCGAGCGGTACCGCCGCGGTGACCTGCGCACGACGGGGCTGGGCCGCGCCGTCGGGCACGCGCTGGCGGGCTGAGTGTCGCGACGCGAGCTGGTGGTGCTGGGGACGGCGAGCATGGCGCCCACCCGCACCCGCAACCACAACGGGTACGTGCTGTTCTTCGACGAGCTGGGCGTGCTGTTCGACCCGGGCGAGGGCACGCAGCGGCAGATGACGCTGGCGGGCGTGTCGGCCACGGACCTGACGCGGGTGGCGATCACGCACCTGCACGGCGACCACTCGCTGGGCCTGGCGGGGGTGGCGCTGCGTCTGGCGGGGGAGTCGGTGCCGCACCCGGTGCCGGTGTGCTTCCCGGCGTCGGGGCTGGAGCAGGTCAACCACCTGCTGCACGCGAGCGTGCAGGGCACGCACGCCGACGTGGTGCTGCAGCCCATCGCCACGGACGGCGTGGTGCCGCCGGTGCGGGGGGAGGTCGGCCGGTCCGACGACGGCCCCACCCTGGTGGCGCGCCGCCTGGACCACACGGCGGAGGCGTTCGGGTACCGCCTGACGGAGCCGGACGGCATGAGTCTGGACCCGGTGGCGCTGGCCGCCGCGGGGGTGTCCGGCCCGGACGTGGGGCGGCTGCTCGCCGACGGGGAGATCCGCGTGGACGGGCGGCGGGTGCGCGTCGCGGACGTGGGGGTGCGCCGGCCCGGGCAGTCGGTGGCGTTCGTCATGGACACGCGGCTGTGCGACGCCGTCGGCGAGCTCGCGGACGGCGTCGACCTGCTGGTCATCGAGTCGACGTTCCTGGACCGGGACGCCGACCAGGCGGCCCGCTGGGGCCACCTGACGGCCCGCCAGGCCGCGCGCGTCGCCGCCGACGCCGGGGCCGGGCACCTGGTGCTGACGCACTTCTCGCAGCGCTACTCCGACCCCGACGAGTTCGAGCGGGAGGCGCGCCTGGAGTTCGACGGCCCGCTGACCGTGGCGAACGACCTGGACCGGGTTCCGCTGCCGCACCGCCGCCGGCCCGTGGCGAGGGAGCCCTGACATGCTCGAGCTGCTGACGGCCGCCGACCTGGCGGCGGCGATCGACGAGGCCGGCAGCCCCGCCGACGCGGAGGGCCTGGCCCGGTTCTTCAAGACCGGCCCGGGGCAGTACGGGGAGGGCGACCTGTTCGCCGGCGTGCGCGTGCCCGTGACGCGCGCCCTGGTGCGCCGCGCCGCCGGCATGCCTGCGGCCGAGGCCACGGTGCTGCTGGACAGCCCCGTGCACGAGCACCGCCTGGCCGCGCTGCTGGTGCTCGTGGACCGCTACCAGCGGGCCACCCGCCCGCGCACGCGCGACGACGCCGAGCGCGACGCCCTGCACGCCCGCTACCTGGCCGCCGTGCGGGCGGGCCGGGTCAACAGCTGGGACCTGGTGGACTGCTCGGCCGAGTGGCTCGTGGGGGACTGGCTGCTGGGCCCGCCCGGGCACGGGGTCGCCGTCGTGCTGGACCCGCTGGCCGGCTCGCCGTCGCTGTGGCAGCGGCGCGTGGCCATGCTCGCGACGTTCGCGTTCACCAAGGCCGGCGACCCCGGCCCCACGCTCACGTACGCGCAGCGGCTGCTCGCCGACCCCGAGGACCTCATGCACAAGGCCGTCGGGTGGATGCTGCGCGAGGTGGGCAAGCGGGCCGACCCGCTCGCCCTGCGCGGGTTCCTCGAGGCGCACGCCGCGCGCATGCCGCGCACCGCCCTCAGCTACGCCACCGAGCACCTGCCCGCGACCGAGAGAGCCCGGCTCCGAGCGATGGTTTGATGTGACCATGAGCGACGAGACACGTGTGGTGTGCGCCAGCCGGGTGGTGGCCGCCCCGGCCCAGGAGATCTTCGAGCTGATCGCCGACCCCTCCCGCCAGCCCGAGTGGGACGGCAACGACAACCTCTCCTCCGCCGACCAGGGCCAGCGGGTCCACGCCGTCGGCGACACGTTCGTGATGCACAACACGGGCGGCAACGTGCGCGAGAACCACGTGGTCGAGTTCGAGGAGGGCCGGCTCATCGCGTGGAAGCCCGCCCCCGTCGGCGGCGCCCAGCCCGGCCACCTGTGGCGCTGGGAGCTGGAGCCGCTCGACGACGGCACCACCCGGGTCACCCACACCTACGACTGGTCCGCCCTGACCGACCCGAAGCGGTTCGAGCGCGCCCGCTCGACCACCTCGGACAAGCTGCTCGCGTCGGTGGACCGGCTCGCCGCGCTCGCCGAGGGCTGAGGCGCCGGGGCCTCAGGTCGGCGGTCCGGGATCAGGTCGGTGGTGCGAAACGGCCGACCTGATCCGGGACCGCCGACCTGACCGCCGCCCGCCCGCTCAGCGGTGCCAGTGGGCCAGCCGCTCCGGGTTCACCGCCGTGTGCATCATGCGCATGCCGCCCTCGTCGTCCGCGTCGAACCACAGCACGCCGATCGCCTGGCCGTCGTGCGTGCGCACGCACACCGCGGGCGCGCCGTTGCACTCGACCTCGTCGAGGTCGACGTCGGCCGGCGGCCACCAGCGGGCGAACGCGTGCCGCAGCACCGCCATGACGGGCCCGGAGCCCACCACGGGCTTGCGCGCGGCGTGCACCTTGCCGCCGCCGTCGTTGACCATGACGACGTCGCGGGCGAGCAGCTGCTCGAGGGCGTCCATGCGTCCCTCGCGGGCGGCGGCCACGAACGCGCGGACCAGCTCGCGCTGCCGCTGCCGGGGCGCCGGCGCGACCCGGTCGGAGGCAAGGTCCAGGCGGGCGCGGCGGGCGAGCTGGCGGGCGTTCGCCTCCGACGTCTCGAGCAGCTCGGCCACCTCCCGGTGGGAGTACCCGAACGCCTCGCGCAGCACGTACGCGGCCCGCTCGGCCGGGGTCAGCTTCTCCATGAGGGTCAGCACGGCCAGGTCGAGCGCCTCGGCCCGCTCGGCGCCCAGCGTCGGGTCGGCGCTGGTGTCCACGGGCTCGGGCAGCCACGGCCCCTCGTACGTCTCGCGGCGGGCGCGGGCGCTGGTCAGGGCGTTGATCGCCAGGCGCGTCGTGGTGGTGGTGAGGAACGCAGCCGGGTTGGCCACCACGGAGCGGTCGGTGCCCTGCCAGCGGATCCAGGCGTCCTGCACCACGTCGTCGGCCTCGGCCGCCGATCCGAGCATCCGGTAGGCGATGCCGAACAGGCGAGGGCGCACCGCGAGGAACGCGGCCACGTCGTCGTCCGGGACGGCAGGGTCGAGCACAGGGGCTGACGGCATGCGCCTCACCCTAGGGCGGTGACGGGTGCCTGAGGAACCCGTCACCGCGGTCGGGCGGCTCAGCGCGCCGGGACCAGGTCGCGCGCCGGCTCGTCGTCGGCCAGGGGCGGCAGCACCAGGTCGGGGTCGCCGCCGGCGAGGATCGCCTGGCGCGGCTTGCCGATGTCGGGCAGCGGCGCCAGGTCGCGGCCGAACACGGCCTCCGACACCCAGCCGAACGCCACGCGCACCTTGCGCTCCCACGTCGGGACGGCGAGCAGGTGGTAGCCGCGGTGCATCAGCCAGCCGAGCCGGCCCCGCACCACCAGGCGGCGGTACTGGAAGATGCCGTACCCGTAGCCGAGCGTGGCCACCGTGCCCAGGCTGTGGTGCAGGTACGGGCGCGGGGTGCGCCCGCGCAGGTCGGCCACGATGTTGCGGGCCAGCAGCCGGCCCTGCCGCACCGCGTGCTGGGCGTTGGGCACCGTGCGGGCCAGCGGGTCGTGGGCCGCGAGGTCCGGGACGGCGGCGTTGTCGCCGGCCGCCCACGCCCCCTCGACGGGGGCGTCGTCGGTGCCGACGCGCAGGTCGGCGCGCACGCGCAGCAGGCCGCGCGCGTCCACGGGCAGGTCGGTGCGGTTGGCCACCACGGGGTGCGACCCGTTGCCGGCCGCCCACACGAGCAGGCCCGAGTCGAACTCCTCGCCCGTCGACAGGGTCACGTGCCCGCCGGCCGCCGAGGCCAGCTGTGTGCCCAGGTGCACGTGCCCGCCGCGCGACTCCAGGTGGCGCACCACCCACGCGCCGGGCCGGTCGGTGACCTCCGGCAGGATGCGGTCGCGGGCCTCGACCAGGTGGAACGTGGGCTCGTCCGCGCCGATCTCCGGGTAGCGGCGCAGCAGGTCCTTGCCGAGCGCCATCAGCTCGCCGAACAGCTCGACGCCCGTGAACCCGCCGCCCACCACCGTGACCGTGAGCGCCTTGGCCCGCTCGGGGCCCGCGGGCAGCTCGGCGGCGCGCGCGAACGCCGTCACGACGCGGTCGCGCACCGCCACGGCCTCCTCGACGGTCTTGAGGCCGATGGCCTCCGTCGCGAGGCCCGGCACGGGGAAGGTGCGGGTGATCGCGCCGGCGGTGACCACCAGGGTGTCGTAACCCAGAGCGTGGTCGCGCCCGTCGGGGGTGCGCACGTGCGCGGTGCGCGCGGCGTGGTCGATGCGGGTCACGTGCCCGGTCATCACCCGGGTGCGGCGCAGGTGCGAGCGCAGCGGCACGATCGTGTGCCGCGCCTCGACGGACCCCGCCGCGACCTCGGGCAGGAACGGCTGGTAGGTCATGTACCCGCGCGGGTCGACGACCGTGACGGTCGCCTCGCCGCGGCGCAGCAGCTTCTCCAGCCCCCAGGCCGCGTAGAACCCGGCGTACCCGCCGCCGACGATGAGGATGTCGTGCATCTCGGTGCCTCCTTGAAGACTCAACCTCTTCGACCGGGCAGGGGCGCCGAATGTGACATCAGGTCGTGTCGCCGCGCTCCGCGAGCCAGGCGGCGGCCCGCCGGTTCGACGCCTGGGACAGCCAGGCGTCCCGGACGATCTCCGCCAGCTCGTCGCGGCCGAGCTCGCCCAGCCGCGACGCCTGCACCAGCACCGACGGGTGCCCGTCGAAGCGGGCCGTCGTGAAGAAGGGGTTGGCGGGGTCCTGCAGCAGCGCCTGCTTGTCGGCCTCGGAGCCCACCCACAGCACGATGACGTCGTCGTACCTCTCGCTGGTGGCGGGGTCGACGGCGTCGGGGCGGGGCGTGCGGAAGAACACGAACGACTTGCCGCCCACCTGGTAGACGACGTTCCCGTACCGCCGCCCGCGCTGGACGGTGACGTGGGGCATCGACTGCGCCACGCGGTGCACGTCCTCGACCGTCGCCCTGCGCGTCCTCGGCATCCGTCGACGGTACGCAGCACCCGGGCGCCACGCCCGTCGCGGGGTCAGTCCAGGTGCCGCATGTGCGGCCACGCGGCGGCCCACCCGCCGCGCGGGTCGCGGCACACCTGCACGGCGGCGCCCTGCTCCTCGTTGTCGACGCCGACGCCGTCGTCCAGCCGCGCGGCGACCGTGCAGCTCGCGAACCACGTCGGGGGAGCGGCGGCGTCCTCCTCGACGACGACGGCGACCGTCGCGCTCTCGGGCGGCGGCCCGTAGGCGCCCAGGGCGTTCTGCCCGCTGTACACCGGCGGCAGCCCGGAGCCGAACCGCGACAGGGCGCCCGCCTCGCCGTAGTTGCCGGTCAGCACGACGGCGTGGGCCCGGTCGGCGGCGGGCAGCGTGTCGACGACCGCCTCCACCTGGTGCACGTAGGTGGGCCAGCCGACCGAGTCGCGCGCCGTCTGGTTGATGGACCCGATCGGCGTGCTCCCCAGCGCGCTGACGGGGATCAGCGGCAGCCCGATGGCGGCCGACCCGGCCGCGTTGAGGGCGACGAGCGCCACGACGGCGACCTTCCGGCCGCGCGTGCGCGCCCACCCGGCCGCCACCACGGCGCCGGCGGCGAGGAACGCGCCGAGCAGCCCCCACGCGTAGTACACCTGCGCCCCGCCAGCGAAGGTGAACACCAGCACCACGGGGTAGGCGATCACCAGGGCTCGCAGCGGCCGCCACGCCGGGCGCCGCCACAGCGCCACCAGGCCCACGATCCAGAGCACCGCCAGCGGCGGCCCCAGCGCCACCAGCTGGAACGGCCACATCTGGATGCGCACGTCGGAGGCGTGGTCCGCCGCGAGCGCCGACCCCATGCTCAGCTGGGGCCACCCGTGGGTGGCCTGGTAGACGAGGTTCGGGGCGCCGACCACGACGGCGACGAGGCCGCCGATCCAGGGCCAGCGGGTGGTCAGCACGTGCCGAGGCCCGGCGAGCGCGAGCCCGAGCACGACGGCGCCGAGCAGCGCCACGACGAGCAGCTTGTTGTAGAGCCCCACCCCGGCGACGGCGCCGGCGGCGACCCAGGCGCGCGGGTCGTGCAGGAGCGCGCGGGCCACGAGCCAGAGCACGGCGGCCCAGACGGCCATGTCGAGGGTGGCGGTGAGCAGGGTGTGGCCGAAGATCAGGGGTGTGGCGGCGGTGCCGAACCCCCAGGCGGCGAGCGCCTGGGCGCCGGAGCCGCCGCCGAGCTCGCGGGCGAGGAGCGCGACGAGCACGACGGCGCCGAGGAGACTGAGGGTGGCGGGGATGCGCAGGGCGAAGAGGGAGTCGCCGGAGACGTGGGAGATCCACCGGGCGAGCGCGGGGGTGAGCGGCGGCTGGTCGATGTACCCCCAGGCGGGGCGCAGCAGGCGGAAGTAGAGCTCGTCGCGGTGGTAGCCGTAGCGGGTGCTGAGCACGCTGAGCACGACGGCGAGGACGACGACGGCGGTGCCGACGGGGCGCCAGGCGAAGGCCGGCAGACCCCAGGGGGCCCGGCTGGAGGCGATCGGACCGGCGGTCGCGGAAGCCACGGGAACGAGCGTACGGGCGGTCGCGGGACCCGTCGCGTCGGCGCAACGGGTTTGCATGACTATGCATCGCCATGCATAATCTTCCTGTGTCCAAGGTTCTCACCTCCCTCCCGGCCGGCGAGCGCGTCGGCATCGCGTTCTCCGGTGGTCTCGACACCTCCGTCGCCGTCGCGTGGATGCGCGAGAACGGGGCGATCCCGTTCACGTACACCGCCGACATCGGCCAGTACGACGAGCCCGACATCGCGTCGGTGCCCGGCCGTGCCACGGCCTACGGCGCCGAGGGCTCGCGCCTGGTCGACTGCCGCGAGGCGCTCGTGGAGGAGGGCCTCGCGGCCCTGACCTGCGGCGCGTTCCACATCCGCTCGGCGGGCCGCTCGTACTTCAACACCACGCCGCTGGGCCGTGCCGTGACCGGCACGCTGCTGGTGCGCGCGATGCTCGAGGACGACGTGCAGATCTGGGGCGACGGCTCCACCTACAAGGGCAACGACATCGAGCGGTTCTACCGCTACGGCCTGCTCGCCAACCCGAACCTGCGCATCTACAAGCCGTGGCTGGACGCGCAGTTCGTCACCGAGCTCGGTGGGCGCAAGGAGATGTCGGAGTGGCTCGCCGCCCACGACCTGCCCTACCGCGACTCCACCGAGAAGGCCTACTCGACGGACGCCAACATCTGGGGCGCCACGCACGAGGCCAAGACGCTCGAGAACCTGGACACGGGTCTCGAGACCGTCGAGCCGATCATGGGCGTGAAGTTCTGGGACGAGTCGGTGGAGATCGCCCCCGAGACGGTCACCATCGCGTTCGAGCAGGGCCGCCCCGTGGCGATCAACGGCGCGACGTTCGACTCGGCCGTCGACCTGGTGCTGGAGGCGAACGCCATCGGCGGCCGCCACGGCCTGGGCATGAGCGACCAGATCGAGAACCGCATCATCGAGGCGAAGTCGCGCGGCATCTACGAGGCCCCCGGCATGGCGCTGCTGTTCATCGCCTACGAGCGCCTGGTCAACGCGATCCACAACGAGGACACCCTCGCCCAGTACCACAACGACGGCCGCCGCCTGGGCCGCCTCATGTACGAGGGCCGCTGGTTGGACCCGCAGTCGCTCATGATCCGCGAGTCGCTGCAGCGCTGGGTGGGCTCCGCCGTCACGGGCGAGGTCACGCTGCGCCTGCGCCGCGGCGAGGACTACTCGATCCTCGACACCGCCGGCCCGGCGTTCAGCTACCACCCCGACAAGCTGTCGATGGAGCGTGTCGCGGACTCGGCGTTCGGCCCCACCGACCGCATCGGCCAGCTCACGATGCGCAACCTCGACATCGCCGACTCGCGCGCCAAGCTGGAGCAGTACGCCACGCTCGGCCTGGTGGGCGGCGCGCACGCCGCGCTCATCGGCGCCGGCGAGAGCACCCCGCTGATCGGCGAGCTCGAGCTCGAGGAGGGCGGCGCCCAGGCGATCGCCTCGCGCGGCCAGGCCCCCGAGGGCGACGCCCTGCTGGACGCCGCGGCGATGGAGCTGGGCACGGACTGACGCGCACGCCTCCCCGCGAGATAGAGCCCGGGGCCGCGAGATAGAACGTCTTCTATCTCGCGGCCCCGGGCTCTATCTCGCGGTCGTGGTGGTGGGGCGGGTCGTCACGGGGCGTGGACGTCCGGGTCGTCGCGCAGCGCGTCCAGCAGCAGCGTGACGACGGCGTCCGGGCGTTCCAGCGCCGGCAGGTGCGCCGCCCACGGCAGCTCCACGTGCTCCGCGCCTGGGACGGACGTGGCCACCTGGGCGGCCACGCGCTGGAAGTGGTCCATGTCCTTGCCGCCCGAGACCACCAGCGTCGGCACGGTGACGGCCGCGAGGTTCACCTCGACCCGCTCGGCACGCGGGCCGTCGTCGTCCAGGGCGTCGGCCGCGAGCTGCACCTCGAACACCGTGCGCTGCATGGCCGCGAGCGCCTCCCGGGCGGACAGGTCCGCCTCGGGGCCCAGCCAGGTGGCGACGTTGAGGCGCACGGCGCCCTCGATGTCGCCGGCTTCGAGGAGGGCCTCCTCGGCGTCGTCGAACCGCTGCGCCTCCTCCGTGGGCGCGACGCCGCGCAGGCCGGGGCACAGCAGCACGAGCTGGCGCACGCGCTCGGGGTGCCGGGTGGCGAGCTCGAGGGCGACGCGCCCACCCAGGGACGCGCCGACGACGGCGGCGTCGGTGATGCCGAGCTGGTCGAGGAGGGCGGCGACGTCGTCGGCGTCGGCGTACTCGCCGGGCGGCAGCGGGGTGGCGCCGTAGCCGCGCAGGTCGGGGCGGACCACGCGGAAGGCGTGGGTGAGCGGTCCCGCGACGCGGTCCCACATGCGCCGGTCGGCGACCCCGGCGTGGAGGAGGACGACCGTGGTCGTCGCGCGGCCGCCGGGGGCGGCGTCGTCGTGTGCGAGCAGCATGGTGACCACGCTAGGGCCCGCACGTGACCTCCGTCACGTGGAAGCGAGCGCCCTGGTCATGAACACGCTGAACGGGTCGGGCACGTAGGGGCCGAACGGCGGGCACTCGACGAAGCCGTGCCGGGCGTACAGGCGGCGGGCCGCGGCGAAGTAGTCCTGCGGGCCGGTCTCGAGGCTGACGCGCGCGAACCGCCGCTCGGCCGCGAGCGCCAGCAGGCGGCCGAGCACGGCGGTGGCGACGCCGCGGCCGCGCGCGTGGGCGGCGGTGCGCATGGACTTGAGCTCGCCGTGGTCGGGGGCCAGCTCCTGGAGGGCGCCGCAGCCGAGCAGCACGCCGTCGGCGTCGCGGGCGGTGAGGAACGTGACGTGGGGGCGGGCGAGCGCCGCGGGGTCGAGGGCGTGCACGGACTCGGCCGGGGAGGTCGCGTGCATGTCCGCCAGGTGCTGCGTCAGCAACGCGACGACGTCGGCCCGCACGGGGTCGTCGACGGCCACGACCAGGGTTCGCTCGCTCACGCCCGGCACGCTAGCGCCGCCGTGTTTCGGCCCTGTTGCCCGGCCGCTGGTCACGCGGGAATCGTGCCGCGGCCGTGGGCGTTGGCCGCTGACGTGAAGAAGATCGGCTTCCTGTCCTTCGGTCACTGGACGCCCCACCCCACCTCGCGCACGCAGTCCGCCGCGGACACGCTGCTGCAGTCCATCGACCTGGCCGTCGCGGCCGAGGAGCTGGGCGCCGACGGCGCCTACTTCCGGGTGCACCACTTCGCGAGGCAGCTCGGGTCGCCGTTCCCGCTGCTCGCCGCCGTGGGCGCCCGCACGAGCCGCATCGAGATCGGCACCGGCGTCATCGACATGCGCTACGAGAACCCGCTGTACATGGCGGAGGACGCCGGCGCCGCCGACCTCATCTCGGGCGGCCGCCTGCAGCTGGGCATCTCGCGCGGGTCACCCGAGCAGGTGGTCGACGGCTGGCGCTACTTCGGGTACGAGCCCGCCGAGCGCGACACCCCGGCCGACATGGCCCGCAAGCGCGCCGAGACGTTCCTGCAGGTCATCGAGGGGCGCGGGTTCGCCCAGCCGAGCCCTCGGCCGATGTTTCCGAACCCGCCGGGGCTGCTGCGCATCGAGCCGTACTCCGAGGGGCTGCGCGAGCGCATCTGGTGGGGCGCCGGCTCGGACGCTACCGCCCGCTGGGCCGGCGAGCTCGGCATGAACCTCATGAGCTCCACGCTCAAGGACGACGAGACGGGCGAGCCGTTCCACGTCCAGCAGCGCAAGCAGATCGAGGCGTACCAGCAGGCGTGGAAGGACGCGGGGTACGAGCGCGCCCCGCGCGTGTCGGTGAGCCGGTCCATCTTCGCGCTGGTGAACGACCAGGACCGCGCCTACTTCGGCGTCCGCAACCAGGACTCCGACCAGGTCGGCATGATCGACGAGACGACGCGGGCGATCTTCGGCCGCTCCTACGCCGCCGAGCCGGACAGGCTGGTCGAGGAGCTCGCGGGCGACGAGGCGGTGGCCGCCGCCGACACGCTGCTGCTGACGGTGCCCAACCAGCTCGGCGTGGACTACAACGTGCACGTCCTGGAGGCGATCCTCACCCACGTGGCCCCGGCGCTCGGCTGGCGCTAGGTCACAGGTCGCGCAGGAACGCGAGGACGCGCCCGGTCGCCGTCGCGGCGGCGTCCGGGCGGTGGTCCGGGTGCCCCGCCTCGGCGAACAGGTGCCCGGACCCCTCGTAGACGAAGAGCTCCGCCCCAGGGATCTTGGCGTACTCGGCCTCGGCGTCCGGCTCGCGGAGCTCGTCGTCGGACATCGTGTGCGCCTGGGTGGGCACGCCGTCCGGCCAGGTCGCGTCCCACCAGGACGGCGCCACGGCGCCGTAGAGGAAGAAAGCCCCGCGGGCGCCGGGCCGGGCGAGCACCTGCTCGGCGGCGCGGGCGCAGCCCATGGACATCCCGCCGTAGACGACGTCGGCGGGCAGGCCGGCGACGGCGTCGGCCGCCCGGGCGGCGAAGACCTCCTCGCCGACGGAGTCGGCCCAGGCCATGCCGTCGTGGACGTCGGCGAAGGTGCGCCCCGCGAACAGGTCCGGGGCGTGGACGGTGTGCCCGGCGTCGCGGAGCGTCCGGGCGAACGCCAGGACCCCGCTGGTGAGGCCGCCGACGTGGTGGAAGAGCACGATCTGCGCCATCGGCCCAGGCTAGGGGGACCGCGACCGGGATACCACACGGGTCGGCACCGCAGGGGGACGCGGGCCGCGGAGCCCGGGCGGAGCCTGGGGGCATGACCACCACACCGCACATCCGCCCGTTCCGGTTCGGCGTCGTCGCCGCGCAGGCGCCCACGGGGTCCGCCTGGACGGACCTCGCCCGCCGCGTGGAGTCGCTCGGCTTCGACACGCTCGTCATGCCCGACACCGTGGCCCACGGCCTGGCCGTGTTCCCCGCCCTGGCGCACGCCGCGCTGGCCGCGCCGCGGCTGCGGGTGGGCACGTACGTGCTGGCCAACGACCTGCGCCACCCGGTCGCGGTCGCCAAGGAGGCCGCCACCCTGTCCGTCCTGACGGGCGGGCGCTTCGAGCTGGGGCTCGGCGCCGGCCGGCCCGCCGCCGAGGCGGACCTCGCCATGCTCGGCCGGGCCTGGGACGCCCCGGGGGTGCGGGTCGCGCGCCTCGAGCAGTCCGTCGCGATGGTGCGGGCCCTGCTGGCCGGCGAGACCGTCACCGTGGACGGCCCGCACTACGCCGCACGCGAGGCGCGCGTGGTCTCGCCCGGCGTGGAGGTGCCGCCCGTGCCGCTGCTGGTCGCCGCGGCCGGGCCGCGCATGCTGCGCCTGGCCGCGCGGGAGGCCGACGTCGTCGCGCTGGGCGTGCCGCCGCAGACCGGCCTCGACGACGCCGCCGCGCTCGCCGCCCAGGCCCAGGCCGCCGGGCGCGACGTCGAGGTGAACGTCAACCTCATGGCGGTGGGCGACGTCGTGCCGCGCTACCTGGCCGGACGCCTCGACGCCGCCGCGCTGGACGGGTCGGTGGCCGCCGTGGCGGGCGACCCGGCGCGGGCGGCCGAGCAGCTGCTGGAGCGGCGCGAGCGCCTGGGGGCGTCGTACGTGCTGGTCGCCGGCGAGCTCGCGGAGGCGTTCGCGCCGGTGGCGGCCCGGCTGGCGGGGCGGTAGCGGGGCGCGTCTGGCAGCGTGGGCCCATGGCCACCTCCCGCACCGTCGACGTCGCCGGGCTGACCGTCGCCTACCGCGAGGCCGGCGACCCCGCCGCCCCACCCCTGCTGCTCCTGCACGCCCTGGGGGAGGGCTCCGCCTCGTGGGAGCCGTTGCTCGAGCCCCTGGCCGGGCTCGGCTTCCGCGTGCTCGCCCCCGACGCGCGCGGGCACGGCGGCAGCGGCCGCGGCCGGTACACGTTCGAGGCGCTGCGCGACGACGCCCTCGGCCTGCTCGACGCGCTCGGGATCGAGGCGGCCGACGTCGTCGGGCACTCCATGGGCGCGCTGACGGCGGTGCTGGTGGCGATCGCGGCGCCAGGGCGCGTGCGGCGGCTCGTGCTGGAGGACGCCGGGCCCGAGCGCGGCGGGCGCCTGTACCCGCCGCTGGACCCGCCCGACGCGGAGCTCCCGTTCGACTGGCCTGTGGTCAACGCGGTGCGCGCCCAGCGCAGCGACCCCGACCCGTCGTGGTTCCCGGACGCGCTGCGCATCGCCGCGCCCACGCTGGTGATCGCCGGCGGCCCCGGAAGCACCATGCCGCAGGACGACCTGGCGGCCCTGGTGGCGGGCATGCCCGACGCGCGCCTCGTCGAGATCCCGGTGGGCCACATGGTGCACGACGACGCCCCGCAGGCCTGGCTCGACGCGGTCGCCGCGTTCCTCGCCCCGGGCGGCGACGCGGCCGCCGGACGGTGACACGATCAGCCCATGGACGACGCCCACGCCCAGCGGCTGCGCGAGCTCGCCATGCTGCGCCGGGTGCGCGACCGCATGGACCGCGAGTACGCCCTCCCGCTCGACGTCGAGGCGCTGGCCCGCGGGGTGCACGTGTCGGCGGGGCACCTGAGCCGCCAGTTCAAGGCCGCCTACGGGGAGTCGCCGTACGAGTACCTCATGACCCGGCGGGTGGAGCGGGCGATGGCCCTGATCCGCCGCGGGGACCTGACCGTCACGGAGGTGTGCTTCGCCGTCGGGTTCCACTCGCTGGGCACGTTCTCGACGCGGTTCTCCGAGCTGGTGGGGATGTCGCCGTCGGCGTACCGGGACCGGGCCGCGACGGACGCGCGCGGGCTGCCGACGTGCGTGGTCAAGGCGGCCACGCGGCCCCTGCGCCGGCCCGGCGGGGAACCGGTCAGGATCGAAGAAGCCACGCCGAAGGACCCCGCCGTAGGTTGAACGGCATGGACATCTACAACACCTTCCTCCCGCACACCGACCCCGAGCAGTCCCTCGCGTTCTACCGCGACATCCTCGGCTTCGAGGTCCGCCTGGACGTCGGCCAGGGCACCATGCGCTGGATCACCGTGGCCCCCAAGGGCTCGGCGACGGGCATCGTGCTCCACCCGCCGGCCATCGACCCGGGCATCACCGACGACGAGCGGCGCACCATCACCGAGATGATGGCCAAGGGCACGTACGCCACGATCGTGCTGTCCACCCCGACGCTCGACGCCGACTTCGACCGCATCGCCGCGGCCGGCGCCGAGGTGGTCCAGGAGCCCACCGACCAGCCGTACGGACTGCGCGACGCCGCGTTCCGCGACCCGGCGGGCAACCAGGTGCGCCTCAACCAGGCCGCCTGACCACCGCTCTGCCGGGCTCGGCCCCGCCGGCGGGGCCGAGCCCGAACGGCGCGCCGTGCCGCGCGACGGTGCCCGGACCGCGCGCTGATAGGCGCCCGCCTGCGGTCCTGGCTAGCGTGGCCACCGACCCGATACCAGCAGCCCGGAGGAGATCGATGACCAGCGCCGCCGACCGCCACGACGTCATCCGCGTGCAGGGCGCCCGCGAGAACAACCTGCGGGACGTCACCGTCGACCTGCCCAAGCGGCGCCTGACGGTGTTCACGGGCGTGTCCGGGTCGGGCAAGAGCTCGCTGGTGTTCGACACGATCGCCGCCGAGTCGCGCCGCCTCATCAACGAGACCTACTCGACGTTCCTGCAGACGTACATGCCGTCCACGGGCCGCCCGGACGTCGACGTGCTGGAGGGGCTGACGACGGCGATCGTCGTCGACCAGGAGCGGCTGGGCGCCAACCCGCGCTCCACCGTCGGCACGGTGACGGACGCGCACGCCATGCTGCGCCTGCTGTACTCCAAGGTGGGCGAGCCGTACGTGGGGCCGCCCACCGCGTTCTCGTTCAACGTGCCGACGTCGGTGGCGTCGGGCATGTTCGAGACGCAGCGCGCCGACCACGTCGAGAAGCAGGCCGTGCGCAAGAAGGTCTACCTGGGCGGCATGTGCCCGCGCTGCGAGGGCAGGGGAGAGGTGTCCGACCTCGACCTGTCGGTGATCCTGGACGACTCGAGGTCGCTGCACGGCGGCGCCATCCAGGTGCCCGGCTACACGGCCGACGGGTGGATGGTGCGCGGCATCGCGGAGTCCGGGTTCTTCGACCCGGACAAGCCGGTCAAGGACTTCTCGGCCCGCGAGCGCGACGACCTGCTGTACCGCAAGCCCACCAAGGTCAAGGTCGCCGGGATCAACATGTCCTACGAGGGCCTGATCCCCAAGCTGCAGAAGTCGATCTTCTCCAAGGACCCAGACGCGATGCAGCCGCACATCCGGGCGTTCGCGGAGCGCGCGGCCACCTTCGGCACGTGCCCCGAGTGCGAGGGCACCCGCCTGACGGCCGGGCCGCGGGAGTGCAAGATCGACGGCAAGTCGATCGCCGACGTCGCGACGATGCAGGTCAGCGACCTGCTGGCCTGGCTGGAGGGGCTGGACCTGCCCGCCGCGGGGCCGCTGCTGGACGCCATCCGGGCCACCCTGGCGTCGTTCGTCGAGCTCGGGCTCGGGTACCTGTCCCTGGACCGGGCGTCGGGGTCGCTGAGCGGGGGAGAGGCGCAGCGCATCAAGCTGCTGCGCCACCTCGGCTCCGCCCTGACGGACGTCACGTACGTGTTCGACGAGCCGACCATCGGCCTGCACCCGCACGACATCCAGCGCATGAACTCCCTGCTGCTGCAGCTGCGAGACAAGGGCAACACGGTGCTCGTCGTCGAGCACAAGCCCGAGACGATTGCGATCGGCGACCACGTGGTCGACATGGGCCCCGGCGCCGGGACGGGCGGCGGGCAGATCGTGTTCGAGGGCACGGTCGCGGGCCTGCGCGGGTCCGGCACCCTCACGGGCAAGCACCTGGACGACCGGGCGCGCGTCAAGGGCTCGGTGCGCGCCCCGCAGGGCGCGATCGAGATCCGGGGGGCGTCCACGCACAACCTGCGCGACGTCGACGTCGACATCCCCGTCGGCGTGCTCACCGTGGTCACAGGCGTGGCGGGCTCCGGGAAGAGCTCCCTGATCCACGGGTCGCTGGCCAAGCGCGACGGCGTCGTCGTCATCGACCAGGGCGCGATCCGCGGGTCGCGGCGCTCCAACCCCGCCACCTACACGGGCCTGCTCGAGCCGATCCGCAAGGCGTTCGCGAAGGAGAACGGCGTCAAGCCGGCGCTGTTCTCCGCGAACTCCGAGGGCGCCTGCCCCACCTGCAAGGGCAACGGCGTCATCTACACCGAGCTGGGCTTCATGGACACCGTCACCACGCCCTGCGAGGACTGCGGCGGCAAGCGGTTCATGGCCTCCGTGCTCGAGTACCACCTGGGCGGCAAGGACATCTCGCAGGTGCTGTCGATGCCCGTCGCCGAGGCCGAGGCGTTCTTCGCCAAGGGCGGGCCCGCACCGCTGCCGGCCGCGCACGCGATCCTCGACCGGCTCGTCGACGTCGGGCTCGGTTATGTCAACCTGGGCCAGCCGCTCACCACCCTGTCGGGAGGGGAGCGGCAGCGCATCAAGCTCGCCGCGCAGATGGCCGAGAAGGGCGGCACGTACGTCCTCGACGAGCCGACGACGGGCCTGCACCTGGCCGACGTCGAGAACCTGCTCGCACTGCTCGACCGACTCGTGGACGCCGGCCGGTCGGTGATCGTCATCGAGCACCACCAGGCCGTCATGGCTCACGCAGACTGGATCATCGACCTGGGCCCGGGCGCGGGCCACGACGGCGGCCGGATCGTGTTCGAGGGCACCCCGGAGAGCTTGATCGCCGACGGCAACACCCTGACGGCCCAGCACCTGGCTGCCTACGTCGCGAGATAGCGCCCGTGCCGGCGAGATAGAGCGCCCGCCCGCGAGATAGAGCCGGGTTCCGCGAGATAGAGCGCCGGGCCGCGAGATAGAGCCTCTATCTCGCGGCAGCGGGCTCTATCTCGCGCTCAGGGGTGCTATCTCACACCCGGGCCTGCTATCTCGCGGACATGAGCGCTAACTCGCGGGACGTCTGTCCTGGCAGCGGGCCGTCAGGCCGGGGTTGCCGCCAGCGCACGGGCGCGCACCCGATCGGCGCCCGTGCCGACCGCCACCACGCCCACCACCACGCCCACGAAGCCACCCGAGGCGGCCGCACCGAGGTGCGACAGGTCCAGGTCCGCGACGTCGACCACCGTGCCGTCCGCGGCGAGCCAGCGGGCGTGGCCGCGAGCGCCGTCGACCTCGATGACGGCGGTGCCCGCGGCGGGTCCCGCGACCGTCAGCTCCGCGACCACCTCCTCAGCGTCCCCGGCACGGCGCACCGCGCGCAGCAGGGCGCCTCCGGCGTGCGGGGTGACAGTGAGCGACACCCACGCCGAGGCCCGGTACCGGAGCGCCACGCCGGCCTCGGCGCCGTCGGGCACGTCGAGCACCTCGACCGAGGCCGTCGCCCGGTGCGCCGTGAGGCGGCGCCCCACGAACGCGGGCGCGGGGGAACCGAGCCCGGCCCCGGGCCGCACCTCGAGCCCGCCATCGGGAGTGACGTCCGCGACCTCCCCGGGGAAGCGCCGCGGGCTGATGAGCTCCTCCTCGCGAGCCCCGGCCACGGGCGCCGGGGCAGGGCGCGGCGGCTCGGGCACGAGCGTGCCGACGCCCGGAGCGAACACGGGCCACCCCTGCTCCCACTCGACGGGCACCAGGAACGTCTCCCGGCCCAGGGGGTCGAACCCGTCGACGGGCCGGGTGGCCAGGCACAGCGCCCAGGTGCTGCCGTCGGGGGCGTCGACGAGGTCGGCGTGCCCGACGTTCGTGACGGGGTAGCGGCCGCCCAGGTGGCGGTGCGTGAGCACCGGGTTGCACGGGTTCCCCGTGAAGGGGCCGGCCGGCCCGGCCCCCCGCGCGACGCTGATGGCGTGGTGCGCCCCGGTGCCGCCCTCGGCGGCCAGCAGGTAGCAGGTGTCGCCGCGGCGGTACAGGTGCGGGCCCTCCGCCCAGACGGCGCCCCGCACGGCCCCCGTCCACACGACGTGCTCGGGCCCCTGGAGGGTGAGCGTCACCGGGTCGACCTCCCGCACCCACACCTCGGTCTGCTGGTCCCACTCCGGCTCGCGGGCCAGGCGGGTGCCGTGCCCCCACAGGCGGCCGTCGTCGTCGACCAGCAGCGACGGGTCGATCCCGTCGTCGTGCCACCACACCGGGTCCGACCACGGGCCCGCCGCGTCGGTCGCGGTCACCACGAAGTTCCCGCTCGCACCCTCCACCCCGCCCACCAGCGTGCACACCACCAGGAACCGGGCCCCGTCGTGACGGATCGTCGGGGCGAACATGCCACCCGAGTCGCCCACCGTGCCCAGATCCACCTGCCCGGGCCGCTCGACCGCGTGGCCCACCAGCTCCCACGACACCAGGTCACGCGAGCGGTGCACCGGGATGCCCGGCAGGTACTCGAACGTCGAGCTCGCCAGGTAGAACCAGGTGCCGTCCTCACCGTCGACGCGGCACACGGACGGGTCCGGGTAGAAACCCGGAAGGACGGGGTTGGTGGAACCGACCCACGCGGGGTCGAGCGACGCTGCCATGCCGCACACCGTAGCGGCCGGCAACCACGGCACGCCCCGGGCGGCCGACCCGCGGAAAGAGGCCCTCGTGCGGCACGCCAACAGCGGGCATCCTTGCAGGTGGAGGTGGTCGACGATGCGCAGGGCCGCGTTCTCGCCCAGGGTCGTGCTGGCGCTCGCGGTGCTGGGCGCGGCGGGCTGCTCGCCGTCGTCTGCCCAGGGCTGCAACCGGCGCCGCTGCACCTGTCGAGCGGCGCCGTCGCGGCGGGCGACGTCGTCACGCTCAGCGCCCCGGCCGCCGCATGCCGGCTCGACCTCGGGCCGGGCGCCACCTACCGCCTGACGTTCACCAACCCGGCCGGCGACTGGCCGGTGGGGACCGTCCGCCCCGAGCGGGACGGACGGTTCTCGGTGGCGGTCACCGTGCCGGCCGGCGTGGTGACCGGGGGAGCGATGATCCAGGTCGGCGGCGCGCCGTCGTACTGCCCGCCGAACGCGTCCTGCGTCGGCTACGCGATCGTGCTCCGCGTGCGCTAGCGCACCTCAGTGCACCGGGTAGTGCGACGTGATTGCCACGCGGTTCCACGCGTTGATCGTCACGGCCAGCCAGCTCACCGCGCCGGCCTGCTCGTCCGTGAGGGCGTCCCGGTCGGGCTGCGGCCGCTCCGGCACCGCCATCGTGGTGATCTGCTCGGCCAGCGCGAGCGCGGCCCGCTCGACCGGCGTGAAGTACTGCGACTCCCACCAGGCGGCCACGACCGCCAGCCGGTCCGTCGTCTCGCCGTGGGCGAGCGCGTCGCGCGTGTGCATGCGCAGGCAGAACGCGCACCCGTTGAGCTGCGACACGCGGATGTTCACCAGCTCGACGAGCAGCGGGTCCAGCCCGGCTGCGGCGCAGGCCGCGTGGGCCTCCCCGCTGAGCCCCTCCAGAGCCTTGTAGGCGGCGGGCTGGGTGGTGTTCAGGTACAGGTGGGTCACGATGCTCCCTCTCGACGTGGCGGGCACGGCGCCCGTCATCCCTGTCGACCGCGCAGCCGCCCCCGACGTGACAGCACTGCTGGCGCCCGGCGGGGCGCCCAGGGCACTCTTGCCCCCGTGCAGCTGCAGATCCCCGCCCTGTTCGGCGACTCGATGGTGCTCCAGCGGGAGCGTCCCCTCACCCTCACGGGCCGCGGTGAGCCCGGCCAACCCGTCACCGTCACGTACGCGACCTCGACGTCGACGACGACGGTCGCCCCCGACGGCACCTGGACCGCTGCCCTCGGCCCCCTCGAGGCCCACAGCGAGCCCGGCACCCTCACCATCACCTCCGGCACCGAGCGCATCGACCTGCACGACGTCGTCGTCGGCGACGTCTGGCTCATGGCCGGGCAGTCGAACATGGAGCTGTGGCTCTCGCGCACCAAGCACGCCTACCCCGAGGCGCTCGAGGCCACCGACCCGCTGCTGCGCCAGGTCGCCGTCCCGCAGACCGTCGCCCTGGCCGGCCCGCTCACCCCGCTCGAGCAGGCCCCCATGACGTGGCAGACCTTCAGCCCCGCCACCGCACCCGACTTCTCCGCCGTCGGGTACTCCTTCGCCCGCACCCTGCGCGAGCGGTATGGCGTACCCGTCGGCATCATCGCCACCGGCGTCGGCGGCACCCCCATCAGCTCCTGGCTGCCCCGCGCCGACCTCGAGCGGCTCGGCATCGACCTCGCACCCGCCGACGCCCTCGCCGACCCAGCCGCCGCCGCCGGCCTCCAAGCACGCGAACAGGCCGACGGCGCCGCCCACCAGACCACCCTCGACGCCACCGACGCCGGACTCGCCGAAGGCTGGGCATCGCCGTCGTACGACGACACCACCTGGGACCACGCCCCCCTCACCGACCCCGTGCCGGGGAGCGGGGCCACCTGGTTCCGCACCACCCTCCACGTCCCCGCCGCCGAACGCGGCAAACCCGCCACGATCTTCCTCGGCACCGCCACCGACATGGACCAGGTCTACGTCGACGGCGAGCAGGTCGGCGTCACCTACTACCAGTTCCCGCCCCGCAGCTACGACCTCACCCTCCCCGACGCCGAGACCATCACCATCGCCCTCCGCCTCCTCACCTTCGGCGGCAACGGCGGATGGACCCCCTTCCGCAACCGCTTCCTCGCCACCGACACCCACACCTGGGACCTCACCGGCCCCTGGAAGCGCCGCACCGGCACCACCACCCCCGACGCACCCCCCACCACCTTCCTGCGCAACCTGCCCGGCGCCCTGTTCAACGGCATGACCGCACCCCTCACCGGCACCGCCCTCACCGGCGTCTGCTGGTACCAGGGCGAAGCCGACACCTCCCACCCCGACGGCTACGCCCACCGCCTCACCGCACTCATCGGCACGTGGCGCTCACTGTTCGGAGACGACCGGCTGCCCGTGCTGATCCAGCAGCTCCCGCACTGGGACCCCAGCAGCGGCAGGTCACCGGACCCCGACCACCTCGCCCGCTGGGAGGCGCTGCGCGACGAGCAGCGCGCCGTGCTCACCCTGCCGCGCACAGGCCTGGCCGCGGGGTACGACGTCGGCGAGTTCAACGACCTGCACCCGCAGGACAAGCGCACCGTGGGGGAGCGGCTCGCCCGCCTCGCGACCCGCGTCGCCTACGGGGAGCGGCGGGCGCCCAACATGCACGAGCTCTACCACCTCTGACCCGCCAAGGAGCACCCATGACCCCTAGGGTCGCGCGAGCACTCGCCGGCAGCGCCGCCGTGCTGGTCGCCGCGCTCGCCGCCGGCGCCGCACCCCGCACCACCTTCACCGACGTCGAACGCCTCATCGCAAACCAGCACCAGCTCAGCGACTACGCCGACGTACCCGGCTCCGTCGCCGACGCACTCCCCACCGGCCACTACGTTTCCGCCGCCACCGGCCAGCACGTCACCTTCTCCGACCTCGTCGTCACCGGACGCTTCACCGGCTGGCAACCCGGCCAGGCCACGACCTGGTCGGGCCAGACGGGCATCCACGGACGCCACGTCCCCTGGGACGACCCCCGCGCCGAGACCCGCACCATCACGCTCACCCTCACCGTCGACACCGTCGTCGCACCCACCACCACCGACCCCGGAACCCACCTCGACGTCACCCTCACGCTCCCCGGCAACAGCAGCCCCGAAGCCGTCGCCGGCGCACTCACCGCCGGGGGAGAGGTCATCGTCTTCCTCTCCCGCACCCCCGACGGCTGGACCATCGCCCTCGACGGTGCCCTCCTCGGAACCGTCGCACCCGACCACACCATCACCCTCGGCGTCCTCGACCAAGCCCCACCCGGAACCCTTCTGCCGGCGCTCGCGGCCGACGCCCACGGGATGACGGTCGCCGACGTGGCGGCGGCGGGCCCGGCGTCAGCGCGGCCGCGAACGTAGGGACTTGCTCCGGAAAGGCCCCGGAACCGGCACCGAACCCTACGTTCGCAGCGGGGGAGCGGGGCGAGTTGCCCCGTCTGGCCTTCCCTGGGATGTTGCCCGAGCTCGTCGAGCTGGGCCGGGCCGGGATCGAGGAACCTGGCCTGCCCATGCCGTTCCTGCGGGACTGGCACGCCGAGCCGTTCGCACCCGGCGCTCCGCACGGCTTTCCGACGGCGTCCCTCGCGTGGTGGTGGACGCAACGGGCGACCTTTGGCCCGAAGGACTGACGACTCGCGCTCGTGGTGCGTCGTGACGGCGTGCTCGCCGGCATGCAGGACCTGGGCGCCACGGACTTCGCCCAGAGGCGGGTCGTGACGACCGGATCGTGGCTGGGGCGGGCCCATCACGGCATCGGCACGGGGACGCTGATGCGGCGGCTGGCTGTCCGGGGGGTCCGGACAAACAACCGATAATGCACATTATGTCAACCCGAAGGAGCTGAGCCCTCCCACCGGGTCCCCCCGACCGGACTCAGCGCCGCCGCGTCAGCGTCAGCGCTGCGTCACCAGCCCGCAGCACGACGCCGTCGCCTGCAGCCACCCACGCCGGCGTCGCCGTGACGAACGCCGTGAGCCAGCGCTCGGCGTCGCCGGACGGGCCGTCGCACGCCATGCGCGTCGTCCTGGCCGGCGCGGTGAGCTCCAGGTTGCCGTGCGACCACACCGCCGGCGCCGTGATGCTGTTGCAGCCCGCGTAGATCGCCACGAGCTGGTCAGTGAACGAGATCTGCGCGCCGTGCACAGCGTCGGGCACGGCGCCCTGCGTGGCCGTGACGGTGAAGCCGCGGTTGGTCAGCGGGTCGGCATGGGCGGGCTCCTCGGCCTCGGCAGGCCCGGGAAGCATGCCGACCAGCAGCGTCGCGGCGGTCCCGAGCACCACCAGCCCCGCCACCACGCGCCGGCTGTGGCCGGCCTCCAGGTGGAAGGTTCGCTCGAAGGTGCTGCTGGGCATCGGTGGTCTCCTCGTCGGCGTCGCCGTCGGCGTCAGGCCGGGTCACACGACGATACGGGGGCACGGCACGCCCCCGCTGCGGGTTGCGCGCCGTGCCCAGCCACACGCCGCCGGACGACGCCCCAAGGTGTGCAAACCGGACAATGAGGTCAAACCATTGTGTATGGCACAACACCTTGGTCTGACATAACGAAGCGCGGTCGTGTCGGACCCGCGCCCTAGCCTGGCACCCGTCACCGCAGGTCACCGCGCATCCCGCCATGGAGGTCCCCCGATGGTCGCCCCGCCCCGGCTCGATCTGCTGTCCGTCGCCGAGGCCGCCGACCGTTACCTCGCCTCCGTGCGCAAGGACGCCGTGCGGGGCGCCCTCTCCCCCACCACCGCGCGCAGCTACGTCCGCGACGTCACCGAGCTGGCCTCCCTGCTGGGCCACGACCGCATCCTCGACGACGTCACGGGTGACGACGTCGACGACGCCCTGGTGCGCTACCAGGCGAGTCCCGACGGCCGCTTCTCCGACCCGGGCCGCAAGCGCGGGCCGGGCCGCTCGACCGCGACCGTGAACCGGTTCCGGCAGTCGGCCACCCGGTTCTTCGCCCACGCGGCACGCGAGTGCTGGGTCCAGGCCGACCCGATGCTGTGGGCCGCCCCGCCCGCCCGCGTGCGCGGCGGCCTGCGCGTGGCCCGTACGGCTCTGTCGGCGGCCGCGGCCCAGGCGCTGCTGTCGACGACGGCGGCCCCGTCCGCGGGCCCGGCACCGGAGCCGGCACGCCGCGACCAGGACCTCGCCGTGCGCGACCGCCTCGTCGTCGCGCTGCTGCTGGTGCTCGGCCCGCGCGTCTCGGAGCTCTCCGGCGCCGACGTCGACGACTTCGCCCGAGAGCCCGACCAGACCCGCTGGCGCATCGTCGGCAAGGGCGGCACCACCCGCACGGTGGCCCTGAGCCCGCCACTGGCGGCGCTCCTCGAGGAGTACCTCACCGGCCTGCGCCGGCGGCTTTCGGCGCTGCGCCCGGACGACGACGACGCCCGCGGCGCCCTGCTGCTCACCTGGCGCGGTAGGCGCGTGGACCCGCAGGCCATCCGGGCCCTGCTCGCGCGCGCCGTCGCACGCATGCCGGACGCCTACCGTCGCCCGGCCACCCCGCACGCGCTGCGTCACACCACCGCGACGCTGCTGGTGGCGCAGGGCTGGGACGTCAAGGTCGTGGCCGAGCTGCTGGGCCACGCCTCCATCGCGACCACCGGCGTGTACCTGGACCGGATCGAGGGCGAGCTGGCCGCCGCGATCCGCGCCCACCCCTTGACCGCGGCGCTCGACGCGAGCCGCGGCGGCGCGGGCGGCGAGCGCGGGCTAGCGTGACCCCGTGCCCCGCCTGACGTCCCGGCTCCCCCGCCTCTCCGTCACGCCGCCCGCGGGCGTCGGCTGGGCCGACGTGCGCAGGGCGGCGGCCCGCGCGGGTCTGGTCGCGGCGGCCGTCCCCGTCGCCACGGGCCTGGCCCTCATGGTCGCCGAGCGGCTGCGCCGGCACGCCCACCCGCTGAACGCGCCCTTCCCCACGGCCCCGCCGGCGGACAACGTCGTCGGCGACACCACCACCACCGTCTACACGTTCGGCGACGACGTGTACGCGGACATGCTCGCCGCGATCGCCGGCGCCCAGCGCCGCATCTACTTCGAGACGTACATCTGGAAGGGCGACGACGTCGGCCGCCAGTTCCGGGACGCGCTCGAGGAGGCGGCGGCGCGCGGCGTCGAGGTGTACGTGGTGTACGACGCGTTCGCGAACCTGGTGGTGCCCCGCTCGTTCTTCCGCCTGAGCCTGCGCATCCACGTGCTGCGCTTCCCGTGGGTGCGTGCGGGGATCCTCGTGTCCCCGCTGCGCGCGTCGGGCCGTGACCACCGCAAGCTGCTCGTGGTCGACGACGAGGTCGGGTTCGTCGGCGGGTTCAACATCGGCTCCCTGTACGCGCGGCACTGGCGCGACACCCACCTGCGCCTGGCCGGCCCCGGCGTGTGGGAGCTGCGCAACGCGTTCGTCGACTTCTGGAACCGGTGGCGCACCCCGGACCTGCCCGTGCTCAAGGACGTCGGCTCCACCGCGTGGCTGCCGCAGCTGCGCGCCGCCCGCAACTCCCCCAGCGACCTGGTGTTCCCGATCCGGAACGTCTACCTGGACGCCATCGACCGCGCCACCAGCCACGTGCAGATCACGCAGGCCTACTTCATCCCCGACCGGGAGATCCTCGCCGCCCTGCTCGCCGCGGCCGGGCGCGGGGTGGACGTGCGCGTCCTGGTGCCGGAGCGCTCCAACCACGTCGTGGCCGACTGGCTGGCCCGCGGCCACTACGGGGCGCTGCTGCGCGGCGGCGTGCGCATCTTCCTGTACACGGACGCGATGATCCACGCGAAGACCGCGACGGTCGACGGCCGCTGGTCCACCATCGGCACCGCGAACATCGACCGGCTGTCCCTGACGGGCAACTACGAGATCAACCTCGACATCGTCGACGAGAACGTCGCCGCCACCCTCGAGCGGGTGTTCGCCATGGACCTGACCAACGCCCGCGAGCTCACGCGCGACGACTGGGAGGCCCGCCCCACGCTCAACAAGGTGGGCGAACGGCTGGTGTCCCCGCTGGGGCCGCTGCTCTGAGCGACCCCAGCGGCGACAACCTCAGGACCGCGGGGTCAGAGGGTCAGGGACTCCCCGACAGCCAGGCGCGCGTAGGTGTGCTCCCCCGCCAGCGCCGGCGTCGACAGCTGACGCTGCGCGATCATGTTGCCCGCCTCGGAGTTGATCGCGTCGTGGATCGGCACCAGGTACGCCGCCTCGACCGACGCGGCGTAGTCGACCGCCTCGGAGATCTTCATCCACGGCCCCGATACGGGGATCAGCAGCACGTCCACCGACGCGCCGGGCGCGTCGAACGAGTCGCCCGGGTGGAACGCCGTGTGCCCGCCCACCTCCACCAGGAACGTCACGTTCACGGCCTGCGGGATCTTGCGGTGCACCAGGGCGTGGTCACCGCCGCCGACGACGACGCGCGCCGCCCCCACGGTCAGCTCCTGGCCCGGCGTCACCGCGTGCACCCGGTCGGCCGGCGCGCCGCCGTCGACCAGCGCCTGCGCGGCCGGCCCGCTCGCGTACACCGGCAGCGCCGGGTTCGCATCCATGGCCGCCACGACGGCGGGGACGTCCACGTGGTCACCGTGGTCGTGCGTGACCAGCACCGCGGTGGCGCCGTCGAGGGCGCTCGCGGTCTGGGAGTAGGAGCCTGGGTCGATGGCGAGGGCGGCGCCGTCGGCGTCGAGGCGGACGCATGCGTGCCCGAGGAAGGTGAGTCTCACGACTCGAAGGGTAGTCCGCCGCTCAGACGGCGTGGCGCTTGGCGCGGCGTGCGGCGAGCTCGTCGCCGGCGGGCGGGGTGACCGTCTCGGTCTCGTCGTCCTCGAGCGACTCGGTGGGCATGGCGGCGAGGGTGCCCTCGATCTCGCGCCACACGCGCCCGACGGCGATGCCGAAGACGCCCTGGCCGCCCTGGACCAGGTCGACGACCTCGTCGGCGGAGGTGCACTCGTAGACCGACGCGCCGTCGCTCATGAGGGTGATCTGGGCGAGGTCGTCCACGCCGCGCTCGCGCAGGTGGGTGACGGCGGTGCGGATCTGCTGCAGGGAGACGCCCGTGTCGAGGAGCCGCTTGACGACCTTCAGCACCAGGATGTCGCGAAAGCTGTACAGCCGGTGGGTGCCGGAGCCGGTGGCGGGTCGGATCGACGGCTCGACCAGGCCGGTGCGGGCCCAGTAGTCGAGCTGGCGGTAGGTGATGCCCGCGACGCGGCAGGCGGTGGGGCCGCGGTACCCGGTGGCGGTGTCCTGCTCGGTGAGGTCGTCGCCGAAGAGCAGCCCCTGGGCGCCGCGCAGCGCGGTTCCGACCGGGATCCCGGTCGTGGCGTTGGCCTCGCCGCTGCTGTTCACTGGTGCCTCCTGTGGTTCGTTCAGGGACCACGCTAGGCCCGGTCGGGGGTCCAGACAACGACAACACGGTCTACGGGCCCCGCGTGTCGCAACTCTCACCCTCTGGTCGAGGGTCAGGTGGTGAAGTCTTCGGGCTCGACGTGGTCGAGGAAGTCGCGGAACTTCTCGACCTCGCGCTGCTGGGCCAGGTCGACCACCTCGATGCCCGCGGCGGCGACCACCTCGGCGGAGCAGAGCACGGGTGAGGCGGTGCGCACGGCCAGCGCGATGGCGTCGGAGGCGCGCGAGTCGACGCGGGCGCCGTTGGACAGCACGAGCTCGGCGAAGAAGATGCCGCCGTCGAGCGCGACGATCTCGGCGCGCTCGAGCTCGACGCCGACGGCGCCGAGCAGGTCGCGCATGAGGTCGTGCGTCATGGGACGGGGGGTGACGAGCCCGGCCTGCGCCATGGCGATGGCGGACGCCTCGCGGGGGCCGATGACGATGGGGACGGCGAGCTCGGCGGCGGCGTCGAGGAGCAGGACGACGATCTCGGGCTCGCCGGGGCCGTCGCCGGGCTGCTGCTGGCGCACGCCGAGGACGTCCACGGGGACCATGGGGACCTCGCCGGGGATGTCCGGGTCGTCGAACGGACCGTGCGCCATGGGGTTCACGCTACGCCGCGAGGGCCGTTCAGGTGAGGCCTTCGACGCCGTGCCGGACCCAGGTGGAGTGGAGCCGGGCGAGCAGCTCGCCGACCTCGGCGGCGAGGGTCGCGGCGTGGGCCTGCGCGGAGGCGGTCTGCTGGCGGCGGCGGGGTGCGACGAGCTGGTCGACGAGGGCGACCTGCCGGTCGGCGGAGGCGCGCAGGGCGCGCAGGTGGCGCGGTTCGATGCCGTGCTCGGCGAGCTGGGCGGCCAGGCGCACGACGTCGACGTCGCCGGGCTCGAGGCGCCCGCCGGGGCCGGGCTGCAGCAGTCCGGCGTGCACGAGAGCGTCGACGAGCGCGCCGTCGACGCCGGTGGCCTCGGTGACGGTGGCGGTGGTCCACACGCGGCGCGACGGGTCGGGCGGCACGGCGGTGCCGCCTGCCAGGCGCGGCGAGGGGCCGGGGGCGGGCTCGCCGGCGTCCATCTCGGCGAGGCGCTCCTTGATGACCTTGAGCGGCAGGTAGGAGTCACGCTGCTCGGTGAGCACGAACCGCAGGCGCTCGACGTCGGCGGGGCTGTACTGCCGGTACCCGGCGGGGGTGCGCACGGGGTGGATGAGCCCCTGCTCCTCGAGGAAGCGCAGCTTGGAGTGGCTGATGCCGCCGAACTCGGGGCCGAGGGCGGCGAGCACGTCGGAGATGCGCATGGTCGCCTGGCGGGAGATGCCGCGCGGCCAGCGTTCGGGGGTGACGTCGTGCGCGGCGACGTTCGCCGCCGGACGGGTCACGAGCCGGGCGCCGTCGTCTCCCGCGGCGCCGGTGCCTGCGGGCTGGCCTGGAACGACATGCGGAACTTGCCGATCTGCACCTCGTCGCCCGTGGTCAGCACGGCGACGTCGATGCGCTGCCGGTTGACGTAGGTGCCGTTGAGGGAGCCGACGTCGCGGACCACGAAGTGGTCGCCCTCGCGCACGAACTCGGCGTGCTTGCGGGACACGGTGACGTCGTCGAGGAAGATGTCGGCCTTCTCGGACCGGCCGGCGACGGCGCGGTCGGAGTCGAGCAGGAACCGCTCCCCCACCCCGGCACCGCGCTGCACCACGAGGAGCGCGGAGTGGCGGGGCAGGGCGCCGACGGCTGCGGCGTCCTCGGAAGTCAGGGGCAGCCGGGGGACGAGGTCCTCCGCGGGCGGCACGACGATCCGGCCGAGCGTCGCCGTCACGTCCGCAGGGTGGGGCTGCGGCAGAGAGCGGGGGTCCGTCATCAGTCCTCCTGGAGGTCGCCGCGCGGCTGCGGTGTCGTCCGTCAAACCTACCCCGAGGACGCGAGGTCCGGGAACCCGTGCGGCGGGCGAGAGCGCGCATCGTGGCAGGTGATGTCCCCTGCGGGGCGATCAGTCGCCGTTCGGGTCGGTCGCCTTGGCGTACCGCGGGTCGGTCAGGCGGACGGTCGCGTCGACCGTCACCTTCTGCTGCTGGACCGTGGTGGCCGTCGCGCCCTTGTTGCGGATGGTGGGCAGCGCGCCGCCGGGGATCTCCAGGGCGCGGTCCAGCGTGGCGGGGTCGCCGATGACGGTGAACCGGTACGGGGCGGTCAGCCGCGTGCCGTCCACCTGGATGGCGCCGCCGGCGTCCACGAACGACGACGACGTCACCAGGCGCACGTCGTTGACCTGCACCACCTCGGCGCCCGCGTTGCGGAGCTCCTCGAGCAGGTTGAACATCTGCGCGGCGCGCAGGTTGCCCTGGGGGTCCTGCACGTCGATGGTCACGCCGGGGCCCTGGGCGGGCAGGCGGCCCGACAGGATCCCCTCGGACGTGGCGCGCTGGCGGGCCAGGTCGAGCGCGGCCTGCGCCTGCCCGGTGCCGGACTGCAGCTCGTCGCGGCTGGAGCGCAGGCGGCTGACCTCGGCGTCGAGCTGGTCGGCGCGGTTGGTGACCTCGTCGAGCAGGCGCACCAGGTCGTCCTGCCGCAGCGACGACAGGTCGTCCTGCCCCGACTGGCGCACCTGCACCACCAGCGCGAACCCCAGCAGGGCGCACAGCACGCCCGCCAGGAGCTGGGACCGGCTCACCGAGGGGCGCAGGGCGTGGCCCAGCCGCTGGTAGGCGGTCGGGGACGCGGCCTTCTCGGCCTTCTCGGGCTCGGGGTCCGGCGTCGGTTCCTCGGCCTGTTCCGGCTCCGCGGCGGGCGAAGCCTCCGGGACGCGCTCGCCCTCGGGCTCGACGGGGGCGGCGTCGTCCTGCCGCTCCTGCGGCTCCTCGACCGGCTGCTTCTCGTCCGTCACGCTCACGCCTTGAACAGGTGCCGGCGGATCGCCGCCGCGTTGGAGAAGATGCGGATGCCCAGCACGACGACGACGGCGGTCGCGAGCTGCGACCCCACGCCCAGCTGGTCGCCCAGGAACACGATGAACGCCGCGACCAGCACGTTCGACAAGAACGACGTGAGGAACACCCGGTCGTCGAACAGCCCGTCGAGCATCGCCCGGAACCCGCCGAACAACGCGTCCAGGGCCGCCACCACCGCGATCGGCAGGTACGGCTGCAGCACCACCGGCACCGTCGGCTGGAGCACCAGCCCAGCCACCACACCCACCACGAGCCCCACCACGGCGATCATCCGACGAGCGTCCTTCCAGTCCTCATGCCTTCACCCTGCCCCGGTCACTGGCCGGAGCCTACCGGCCCCGCGTACTGCAGCGGCTGGACCCCCGCACCCGGCAGCTTCAGCGACGACTGCGCCACCACGCTCGACCGGATCCCGTACTGCGACCCCAGCACCTGCAGGTACGCCGGCAGCGCACCCCGCGCCAGCTGCGTCTGCATCGCGTCCGAGTCCCCGATCGCCCGCACCACATACGTGGGGCCCGGCAGCGGCACCAGGTTCACCAGCACCGCCAGCCCCGCGTTACGGATCGACGTCTTCGCCGTCAGCCGCTGGTCGTCCACGCTGATCGCCTCCGCCCCCGCGTCCCACAGCGCGTTCACCACCGTCTGCAGGTCCGCGTCCCGCACCAGCGAGTTCTCGTCCGGCGACGTCCCCACCAGGCCACCACCGCCGTCCGTCAGCGACACCACCAGACCCGGCCCGTGCACCGCCGCCGTCCCGTTGTGCAGGCTGTCCCGCCGGATCGTGTCCAGCAGACCCGGGTCCTGCGTCGACAGCGCCGACCGCTGCAGGTCGTCGATCTGCCGCGACAGCTGCTCGGCGCTCGCGGTGAGGGTGGCGACCTGGTGGTTGCGGTCGGTGATCTGCCGTTCGAGCACAGTGCGGGCCTCGGTCACGCCGGGCTGCGGAACGCGCAGCTGGTGCGTCGCGGCGGCGACGCCGACACCCAGGACGGTGGCCAGGACGACGACGCCCACCCAGGTGCCGGGCCGGCGGGCGCGCCATGTACCCGCCTCCTGGGCGGCCCGGCGCCGGGCGGCGGCCTCCGCGTACCCCGGGTCGAGGGGCTTCTCCATGACCTCGGTCAGCAGGGTCATGGAGGCGTCGAGCCGCCGGGTGGGGGGCGTGGTCACGCGTTCTCCGGCGACACGCGCGGCTCGGAGAGCAGGCTGCGCGCCTGCCGCACGTACAGCAGCCCGGCCAGCCAGTACAGGCCGACGCCCCACCAGGTGAACGCCCACCCCGCCACGTGAGCCACCGTGCCGACGGCACCCGACGCCTCGGCCAGGAGCAGCAGCGGGAACGCGTACAGCAGCGCGAACGTGCCGGCCTTGCCGACGATGCTCACCTCGAGCGGCCCGTACCCGCGCCGGGCCAGCAGCGGCAGCAGCGCCGCCATCATCAGGTCACGCGCGACGATCACCACGACCAGCCACAACGGCACCACGTCACGCCACGCCAGACCCACCAGGGTCACGAAGATGAACAGGCGGTCCGCCGCAGGGTCCAGCATCTGGCCCAGCCGGCTCACCTGGTTCAGGCGGCGCGCCAGCACACCGTCCAGCCAGTCCGTGAAGCCCGAGAACGCCAGCACCGCCAGAGCCCACACGTCGTGGTGCTCCACGATCAGCACCGCGAACACCGGCACCATCGCCAGGCGCACGAAGCTGATGACGTTGGGCACGGTCCAGACCGAGGAGCCGATCTCCTGATCCTGCGTCACGCCCACCGTCCCGTCGTCCGTCCCTACCACCGAGCCATCGAAAACAGCGCCCTCCCGGACGGCGCCATCCTATGCACCCGCCACGGTGACCGACCTCACCGCCACCCGGACATCCGCTGGCGCAACCTGAACGTAAGATGGACCGACCCCATTTCGGAGTTCGTCGCCTTCCCGCATCGTCGCGCCCCACTGCGGGCCTTTGTGTGTGTTCTGTGTCCCGGGAGCAGCGACCGCCCGCCCCATCCGGCGGGCAGGACTCCCGCTTCCCCGAACGGAACGGTGCACCACACATGCCCACCAGCCCTGACATCGACATGCCCACCGAGGTCCTCCCCGGCTTCGACACCCTCGGCCTGCCCGCCTCCCTCGAGGCCGCCGTCGCCGACCTCGGCTTCACCACCCCCTCCGCCATCCAGGCCCAGGCCATCCCCGCCCTCCTCGCCGGCCGCGACATCACCGGCGTCGCCCAGACCGGCACCGGCAAGACCGCCGCCTTCGGCCTCCCCCTGCTCGCCGCCGTCGACGCCGACGACCGACGCGTCCAGGCCCTCGTCCTCACCCCCACCCGCGAGCTCGCCATCCAGGTGTCCGAAGCCATCGAGTCCTTCGCCACCCACCTGCCCGGCGTCCGCGTCCTCGCCGTCTACGGCGGCTCCCCCTACGTGCCCCAGCAGCGCGCCATGCGCGACGGCGTCCACGTCGTCGTCGGCACCCCCGGCCGCGTCATCGACCACATGGAGCGCGGCGCCCTCACCCTCGACGGCGCCAAGTTCCTCGTCCTCGACGAGGCCGACGAGATGCTCCGCATGGGCTTCGCCGAAGACGTCGACCAGATCTTCTCCCACGCCCCCACCAAGCGACAGGTCGCCCTCTTCTCGGCCACCATGCCGCCCGCCATCCGCGCCATCGCCGACGACCACCTCACCGACCCCGTCGAGGTCGCCGTCGCCCGCCAGTCCTCCACCGTCTCCTCGGTGCACCAGACCTACGCCGTCGTCCCCTTCCGCCACAAGGTCGGCGCGCTCACCCGCATCCTCGCCACCTCCGACGCGGACGCCACCATCGTCTTCACCCGCACCCGCTCCGCCGCCGAAGAGGTCGGCGCCGCCCTCATCGAGAAGGGCATCTCCGCCGCCACCATCTCCGGCGACGTCGCCCAGAAGGAGCGCGAGAAGATCGTCGAGCGCCTCCGCAGCGGCGCCCTCGACGTCCTCGTCGCCACCGACGTCGCCGCCCGCGGCCTCGACGTCGACCGCATCGGCCTCGTCGTCAACTTCGACATCCCCCGCGAGCCCGAGGCCTACGTCCACCGCATCGGCCGCACCGGCCGCGCCGGACGCACCGGCCGCGCCGTCTCCTTCATCACCCCCCACGAGCGCGGCAAGCTCAAGCACATCGAGGCCACCATCAAGGCCACCCTCGAAGAGGCCGACATCCCCTCCCCCCGCGACGTCTCCGCACACCGCGCCGCCCGCCTCCTCGAGAGCGTCCCCGCTCGCACCGAGGCCGGCCGCCTCGACATGTACAAGCAGCTCGTCCGCAACCTCGTCACCGAGGGCGACGGCGAGACCCCCGGCACCGTCGACCCCACCAAGGCCGTCGACCTCGCCGCCACCCTCCTCGCCCTCGCCGTCGGCGACGACGGCCCCCGCGCCCGCGCCGAGCAGGAGGAGTACGAGCGAGAGCAGGCCGAAGGCCGCGCCGCCCGCCAGGCCCGCGAGACCCGCAAGGCCGAGACCTTCGAGGGCCGCGGCGCTCGCGGCGACCGGTTCGGCGACCGTGGTGACCGCCGTCCGGCGCGCGACGGCGACGAGCGCCCGTTCGCCCGGGGCACGGGCATCCGTCGCCCGGCCGCCGGCACGCGGTACCGCGTCGCCGTCGGGCACAAGGACGGCGTAAACCCGGGCGGCCTGGTCGGCGCGATCACCGGCGAGGGCGGCCTGACCGGCTCCGACATCGGCAAGATCGACATCTTCGGCTCGTTCTCGCTGGTGGACATCACCGCGCCGCTGAGCGACACGCAGCTGGACCGCCTGTCGCGTGCCCGCGTCGCCGGCCGCGCCCTGCGCATCACCGAGGACCGCGGCGCACCCGAGGCCGGCGCCCGCTTCTCGCGCTCGGACCGCCCGGAGCGCACCTCGCGCTACGAGCGTGACGACCGCCCGCGCCACGACCGCCCCCGGTTCGACCGTGACGAGCGCGGCGACCGCGGCGACCGCAAGCCGCGCACGGAGCGCGCCTCCTTCGCGGAGCGCAAGCCGCGCTGGTAAGCCCCGGACATGACGGTGGCCCGGCTCCCCTGGAGGGGAGCCGGGCCACTCTCGTCTGTGCCGTCAGCTCGGGTCGTGCGCCTCGCCCAGCGACCGGACCAGGCCGAGCAGCCGGCGGGCCTCCCGCATGCCGCGCTCGCCGTCGGCGCGCTGGATCGCCATGACCGGCAGCGTCGTGCCGTCGGCGAGGTCGAGCACCACCCACGGGTCGTCGACCGTCATGCGCACGGCCAGGATCTGCGGCCACGCCAGGCGCCGCGTGACGAACAGGTTGCGGACCACCAGCCCCGAGGCCGACGGTCGCGCGTGCACGCCGCCCAGCCGCCACAGCAGCAGCGCGACGAGCACCGCGAAGACCACGAAGCTCCACACGTTCGCCGGCGTGCTCGTGAGCGCGGCGTCGCCCGTCAGCCCGACGAACAGCGACCCGCCCACGGCCAGCACCGCCACGACCCACGCCACCACGAGCGCCCAGAGCGGGCGGAACACGCGGAAGTCCGCGCTGGCCACGGGGCCGTGCCCGTCAGAGCCGGCTGGCGAGGATCGACGTCACGAGCACGCCGCGGGCGCCGACGTCGTACAGGGCGTCCATGGTGCGGTTCATCGTGGCCCGCTCGACCATGACGCGGACGGCCGACCAGCCGGACTCGTGCAGCGGCGACACCGTGGGCGACTCGAACCCGGGCGTGATCCCGACCGCCTGCTCGAGCAGGTCGTTCGGCACCACGTAGTCCATGAGCACCCACTGGCGGGCCGTGAGCACGCCCTGCAGGCGGCGGGTCAGCACGCTGATGCCGTTGCTCAGGTCGGCGTCCACGCGGCGGATCAGCACGGCCTCGGACCTGAGGATCGGGTCGCCGAACACCTCGAGCCCGGCGGCGCGCAGCGTGGTGCCCGTCTCGACGACGTCGGCGATCACGTCCGCGACGCCCAGCTGCACCGAGCTCTCCACGGCGCCGTCCAGGTGGACGATGCTCGCCGGGGCCACGCCCAGGTCGGCCAGGTGGCGCGCCACGAGCGTCGTGTACGACGACGCGACGCGCTTGCCGGCGATCTGCGCGGCGTCCGTCATCGTGCCCGCCGGGGCGGCGAACCGGAACGTCGAGCGCGCGAACCCGAGGGGCAGGTGCTCGATGGCGTCGGCACCGGAGTCCAGCAGCAGGTCGCGGCCGGTGATGCCGGCGTCGACGGTGCCCTCGCCGACGTACACGGCGACGTCGCGGGGGCGCAGGAAGAAGAACTCGGCGTCGTTGTCGGGGTCCGCGAGCACGAGCTCGCGGGTGTCACGGCGCTGCTTGTACCCCGCCTCGCGCAGCATGGCGACGGCGGGCTCGGACAGGGAGCCCTTGTTGGGCACGGCGATGCGGAGCATCTGGGACCTCGCTCGGGTGGGTCAGGGACGGCTGGAGGACGGCTGCGCGGCAAGGCCGCTCACAGATGCGTGTACACGTCCTCGAGGGTCAGGCCCTTGGCCACCATCAGCACCTGCAGGTGGTAGAGCAGCTGGGAGATCTCCTCGGCGGTGCGGGCGTCGCCCTCGTGCTCGGCGGCCATCCACACCTCCGCGGCCTCCTCCACGATCTTCTTGCCGATCGCATGGACGCCGGCGTCGAGCTCCTTGACGGTGCCCGACCCCTCCGGGCGGGTCAGGGACTTCTCGGTCAGCTCGGCGAACAGGGCGTCGAAGGTCTTCACGGGGGCCAGCGTAGGCGACGGACCCCCTCCCCTCGGGGCTCGTCCCGGCCCGCGGACCGGGCCATGGTGCTGGTTTGGGTGCTTGGCACACTATTTTCAACGATACGAGAAGTTCCCCGTGGGGCCGGGCTGGCTGATCCCTGCCCCACGGGGACGAACGTCACAGCGCGCGCAGAGCCACCACGGTCGCGACGGCCGCCTGGGCGGCCTCGTAGCCCTTGTCCTCGTGGGAGCCCTCCAGGCCCGCCCGGTCCAGGGCCTGGGCCTCGTCGTCGCAGGTCAGCACCCCGAAGCCCACGGGGACGCCCGTCCTCAGCGAGACGTCGGTGAGGCCCATCGTCGCGGCCTGGCACACGTAGTCGAAGTGCGGCGTACCGCCCCGGATGACGACGCCGAGCGCGACGACGGCGTCGGCGCCCTTGTCGGCGGCATGCTTCGCCGCGACGGGCAGCTCGAAGGAGCCCGGCACGCGCATCACCGACACCTCCCCTACCCCGGCCTCGTCGAGCGCCCGCCGGGCGCCGTCGAGCAGGCCGTCCATGACCTGGGTGTGCCAGCTGGCAGCGACGACGACGACGCGCAGGCCGCGCCCGTCGACGGTGAGGGTGGGTGCTCCGGCGCCGCTCATGCGTTCTCCTTGATGACGGTCTCCCCCAGGGTCAGCAGGTGCCCCATGGAGATCTTCTTGGTGGTCAGGTAGTGCTCGTTCTCCGGCCCGACGCCCACCTCGAGGGGTTCGAGCGCCACGACGTCGATGCCGGCGTCGCGCAGGCCGGTGGCCTTGAGGGGGTTGTTGGTCAGCAGGCGCACGCGGTCGAGGCCCAGGTGGTCCAGGATCGCGGCGGCAGCACCGTACTCGCGGGCGTCGACGGGCAGGCCCAGGGCGACGTTCGCCTCGACGGTGTCGCGGCCGTGGTCCTGCAGCGCGTACGCCGCGACCTTGGCCGCGAGGCCGATGCCGCGCCCCTCGTGCCCGCCCAGGTAGACGACGACGCCGCCGTGCTCGGCGACGGCGCGCATGGCGGCGTGCAGCTGGGGGCCGCAGTCGCAGCGCAGCGAGCCGAAGGCGTCGCCGGTGAGGCACTCGGAGTGGACGCGCACCCAGGGCGCGTCGTCGTGGGCCCCGTCGGTGCCGTCGGCGACGAGTGCGACGTGCTCCGCGCCCGTGCGCAGGTCGCGGAAGGCGTGCATGCGGAACGTGCCGTGCTCGGTGGGCAGGCGGGACTCGGCGACGTGCTCGACGCGCGGCCGGGGGCCGGTTGCTCCGGCCGGTGCGACGTCGGCGGTCTGCGAGCGCAGGTGGTCGGCGAGCTCGGCGATCGTGACGAGCACGAGGCCGTGCTCGGCGGCGAAGCCGCGGGCGTCGTCGTGCCGGAGCATGCGGCCGTCGTCGTGGACGAGCTCGGCGATGACGCCGACGTCGCCCAGGCCGGCGAGGCGGACCAGGTCGACCGCGGCCTCGGTGTGGCCGGGGCGCTCGAGCACGCCGCCGGGCACGGCGCGCAGGGGCAGCACGTGGCCGGGGCGGATGAGGTCCTCGGGGAGGGACTCGTCGGCGGCGAGCACGCGGAGGGTGCGGGCGCGGTCGGCGGCGGAGATGCCGGTGGTGACGCCGAGCGCGGCGTCGACCGAGATCGTGTAGGCGGTGCGGCGGGCGTCCTGGGAGTCGGGGACCATGAGCGGCAGTCCGAGCGCGTCGGCGCGGGCGGCGGGCATGGGCGCGCACACGTACCCGGACGTGTGCCGCACGGTCCAGGCGACCCACTCCGGGGTGACGCCGCGGGCGGCGAGGATGACGTCGACCTCGGCCTCGCGGTCGTCGGCGTCGGCCACCAGGACGGGGCGGCCCTCGCGCATGGCCTCCAGGGCCTGCTCCAGGGTGCTCATCGCTGCCCCAGCATCCGCTCGACGTACTTCGCCAGGACGTCGACCTCCACGTTGACCTGGTCGCCCGGCGCGAGCCCGCCGAGGGTGGTGGCGGCGAGGGTGGTGGGGATGAGTGCGACGCCGAACCCGTCGTCGGTCACGTGCGTGACGGTGAGCGACACCCCGGACAGCGCGACGGCGCCCTGCGGGGCGACGTACTTGCGCAGGTGCTCGGGGAGGGTGAAGGTCAGCTCGTCCCAGCGCGGGCCGGGTGTGCGGCTCACGAGCGTGGCGGAGCCGTCGACGTGGCCCTGCACGACGTGCCCGTCGAGGCGGCCAGCCGCGGGCATGGCCCGCTCCAGGTTCACGGGCGAGCCGGGGCGCAGGGCGCCGAGGGTGGTCATGCGGAGCGTCTGCGGCATGACGTCGGCCGTGAAGGCGCCGTCGTCGTGCGCGGTGACGGTGAGGCACACGCCGTCGACGGCGATGGACGCGCCGTGCCGGGTGTCGCTGGTGACGAGCGCGGCCTCGATGACGAGGACGGCGTCGCGGCCGTCCGAGCCGTGCTCGAGGGACCGGACGCGGCCGAGCTCTTCGACGATGCCGGTGAACATCAGTGCTCCTGACTCGTGGGGCCGGCGACGACGAGGACGTCGTCGCCGAGGCGGTGGGTGGCGACCGTGCGCCAGCGGGGTGCGGCGGCGATCGTGGAGACGCCGAACGGGGCGACGGCGGCGGGGCCCTCGCCCAGGATCACGGGGGCGACGTAGGCGTGCACCTCGTCGACGACGCCGGCCGCGAGGAACGCGGCGGCCAGGGCGGGGCCGCCCTCGACGAGCAGGGGGCGCACCTCGCGCGCCTGGAGCTCGGCCAGCACCGCGGTGACGTCGTGCGTGCGCAGGTGCAGCAGCTCTCCCCCGGGCCCGTGCAGCCGGGCGCCGGCGGGCAGGTTGCGGTGCCCCACCACGACGCGCACGGGCTGGTGGGCGGCGAGCGACCCGTCGGCCGCACGGGCCGTAAGGGCCGGGTCGTCTGCGAGCGCCGTGCCGGTGGTGACGGCGATGGCGTCGACGTCGGCGCGGACGGTGTGGGCATGGGCGCGGGCCTGGGGTCCGGTGATCCAGCGGCTGGTGCCGTCGGCGGCGGCGACGCGGCCGTCGAGGGTGGTGGCGGTCTTGAGGGTGACCCAGGGGCGGCCGGTGGTGAGGGCGTGGTGCCAGTGGTGGACGAGCTGGAGGGCTTCGTCGGCGCGGGTGCCGCTGGTGACGGTGACGCCGGCGGCGCGGAGGGCGTCGGCTCCTCCGCCGGAGGTGGCGCCGGGGTCGGGGATGGCGTGGACGACGTGGGTGATGCCGGCGTCGAGGAGGGCCTGGGCGCAGGGGCCGGTGCGGCCGGTGTGGTTGCAGGGTTCGAGGGTGACGACGGCGGTGGCGCCGTGGGTGTCGTGGCCGCGGGCGGTGGCGTCGGCGAGGGCGGCGATCTCGGCGTGGGGGGTGCCGGCGCCGCGGTGCCAGCCTTCGCCGAGGACGGTGGTGTGGTCGGGGGCGAGGATGACGCAGCCGACGCGGGGGTTGGGTCCGTGGGCGGGTCCGCGGCGTGCGAGGTCGAGGGCGCGTCGCATGGCGTCGTCGACGGCGGCCTGGGTGGTTCCCATCGTCCCTCCGGAGCGTCGGTGCTCCGGGGTGCACGACGGGTCCGGGGCGCCGTGGGGCGTACCGGTCCGTCGCGGCGCGCGATGGCGTGCGCCGCACATGCACCTCTCATCCGGACTCTTACCGTCGGCCCTGGAGTCTCACCAGGTCGGCCGCTCCCGACGGGTCGGGTGCGGTTCGCGGGCTTCAGGCTCTTCGGCCTGTCACCGCCGGTGCGGACTTTCACCGCCCCCGGAGCATGTTCGTGCCGATCTTGCCACGTGGGGCGGGGGGTGCGGGAGGGCTGTCGCGTGACGTCCGCCATATGAGCGCGGGCGTGGTTCGGCGCCTGGAGGATGGTCAGGGGGCGCCGGGTGCGGGGGTGGGGCCGTGGCGGTGCGGGGGTGCGGGCTGGTGGGCGTGTGGAGTGGCGGTGCGGGCTTCTGGGCGCGGGCCGTCGGCTGGTGGCGGGTGCCGGAGGGGTGCGCAGTCTTGCCGGACCTCGTGAAAGGCCTTGCTCGTGGCGATCGATCCTTCGGCCCCTCCGGTGGTGGCTCCTGCTCCTGTCCCTGCGCCGCGGAGGGCGGGCCGGGTTGGGGCGGCGGCGGGCGTCGTGCTGGGGCTGGCGCTGGTCGGGGGCGCGGTGGTCGTCTTCGCGTCGGACGACGCGGTCCGTGCGGCGACGGTGACCGCGGCGGGCGCGACGCGTGAGGACCCGGTGCCGCTGGGCTCCCGGGTCGACGGCACGGACTGGCGGGTGGTGGTGCACTCGGTCGCGCCGGTCGAGGCGGACTCGCGCGGGCAGGGCGCCGCGCCCGGCAAGGTGCTGCTGCAGGTGCGGCTGACGGCCGTCGCCCTGGGTGTCGAGGTGCCGGGCTTGGGTCCCTGGGCGTCCCTGGCGTTCGTGTCCCCGGACGGCGGCACGGTCGGCGTGGGCGGCGGCTCGAGCGTGTTCGTCCCGGTGGACGTGTTCCGTGCGCGCGACAGGGTCTCGATGGGCGCGTCACTGACGGGCGACACGATCCTCGAGGTGCCCGCCGACTGGCAGGACGGCGTGCTTGCGGTGTCCCCGGGCGGCGACCCGGCGTTCGTCGCGGTGAGCTGAGCCCGGCGGGCTCAGTGGGCGTGCGTGCTCGCGAGCGCGCGCAGGGCCTCGATCTCGGCGGGGATGTCCTCGGCGCCGTAGACGGCGGAGCCGGCGACGAACACGTTGGCGCCGGCGTCGGCGGCGCGCTCGATGGTGGCGCGCGAGACGCCGCCGTCGACCTGCACCCACACGTCGAGGCCGGACTCGCTGATGGCCTGCCGGGCGCGGCGGATCTTGGGCAGGGTGCCGTCGATGAACGACTGGCCGCCGAACCCCGGCTCGACGGTCATGACCAGGATCATGTCGATCTCGGCGAGCAGGTCGAGGAACGGCTCCACGGGGGTGGCGGGGCGCAGCGCGACACCGGCCCGGGCGCCGAGGCGCCGGATCTCGCGGGCGAGGCGCACGGGTGCCTGGGCGGCCTCGGCGTGGAACGTGACGGACGCGGCGCCCGCCTCGGCGAACGCGGGCGCCCACCGGTCGGGGTCGTCGATCATGAGGTGCGCGTCGAGCGGCACCGGGGAGATCGCGGCGAGCCGGTCGAAGATGGGCAGCCCGAGCGTCAGGTTGGGCACGAAGTGGTTGTCCATCACGTCGACGTGCGCGTAGTCGGCGGACTTGATGGCGTGCAGGTCCCGCTCGAGGTTGGCGAAGTCGGCGGAGAGGATGCTCGGGTTGATCAGCGCTGTCACGGTGCCCAGCCTAGGGTGTCGGTCCGCCCGCGGCGTGCGGCAAGATGCGCGCGTGACCCCTCGCCCCAGGGTCCGCCGCGCGCGGCGGACGATCACGACGCTCAGCAACCGGACGCTCCTGACGGCCGTGCTCGCCGGGCTCGCCCTCGCCGTGCCGCTCGGCTGGATCACGGTCGACCACGTGGCCACCCGGGTCGCGCTGCGGGCTCATGGCGTGCACGTCTATGCCCTGGTGGTCGAGCGCGTGCACCACACGCGCACGCCGGACGAGCTCGTGGTCGAGCCGGAGATGGCGGGGTCGTTCGAGACGACGCTCTACCACTCGAACCCGCACACCGGCGAGTCCGTCGACCTGCTGTACGACCCGCGGTCCCCCTCGCGCGCCATCGCGGCCGACGAGCCCGTGGTCGACGGGCTCGTCGTCGTCTTCGCGCTGCTGGACGCCGCAGCAGCGGTCGTGTTCTGGGCGGCCCTGCGCGCGCTCGTCGAGCTGTGGCGGCGGTGGGTGCTGAGGCAGCCGCGCCCGCAGGTTGCGGCCTCCGGGCAGCCACTGGCCGCCGGCCTGTCGGCGCCGAGGATGTGGCTCGGTCTCGTCGTCGTGCCGCTCGCCGCGACCGTGACCTTCGGTGCCCTCGCCACCTCTGCCGTCCGCGAGGGCCTCGCGCTGCGGCACGACGGCGTGGCAGGCACCGCCGTCGTCGAGCACGTGCGGTGGGCACGGTACGGGGTGACGGAGCTGACGGTGCGCGTCGCCGGTGCGTCGAGCGCCGTACCCGTGCACGAGTGGTCCGGCACGCCGAGCCTGGACGAGACGATGCCTGTGGTGCTCGTCCCGAGCCAGCCCCGGGTCGTCACGCAGGCGGGTCAGCCGGACATCGGGTTCCGCACGTGGCGGCGGCTGCTCGCGGCCGCGGTGTCGGCGGCTCTGACCATCTGGGGGCTCGCCACCGCGGCACGCGAGACGAGGCGGCGTGGGCGGACGCCCGCGCGCTGAGCCCACGCCGCCCCAGGTCAGCGCACGCGGCGCAGCAGCGTCAGGTGCATGGCGTCCGTCCCGTGGACGTGCGGCCACAGCTGGGCGTCGAGACGTTCCCCGAGGGGCAGGTCCGTGCCGGGGGTGACGACGGCGCGCAGCGCGGCGGGCGCGTCGAGGCGCTCGGCGCCCGGCTGCCCGTCGACGGTGCGGCGGCGCAGCACGTCGTCGACCACGACGCGCGTCTCGGCCAGGTGGGGGGAGCAGGTCACGTAGGCGACCACTCCCCCGACGCGGACGGCGTCCAGGGCGGAGGCGAGCAGCTCGCGCTGCAGGCCCGTCAGCACGGTCAGGTCGGCGGGGGTGCGGCGCCAGCGGGACTCCGGGCGGCGGCGCAGGGCGCCCAGGCCCGTGCACGGGGCGTCGACGAGCACCCGGTCGTACGCGCCGGGCTCCTGCTCCCCCACCTCGCGGCCGTCGCCCGTGCGGACCGCGGCGACGCCCTCCGGCAGCGCGCGCAGGGCCTTGCGGACCAGGTTGGCGCGGTGCGGGGCCACCTCGTTGGCCAGCAGCGTGGCGCCGCGCTGCGCGGCCAGCGCGCCCAGCAGGGACGCCTTGCCGCCGGGGCCGGCGCACAGGTCGAGCCAACGCTCGTCGCGCCCGTCCAGCGGGGCGGCCGCGAGCGCCAGGGCGACGGCCTGGGAGCCCTCGTCCTGGACTCCGGCGCGGCCGTCGGCGACGGCGGGGACGGACAGGGGGTCCTGGCCGCGCAGCACGAGGGCGGTGGGCAGCCATCGGCCGGGGTCGAGGGTGAGGGTGTCGGGCGCGTCGGCGCGCACGTCGTCGGGGGTGACGAGGCCGGGGCGGGCGACGAGGGTGACGCGGGGGGCGGCGTTGTCGGCGTCGAGCAGGTCGTCGAGCTCTGCGGGGTCGCGGCCGTCGCCGGCGAGCGCCTCGCGCAGGGCGCGGGCGATCCAGACGGGGTGGGAGCCGACGACGGCGGACGCGGTGACGGGATCGGGGGCGTCGTCGCGCAGCCGGTCGAGCCACTCGTCCAGGGGGGTGTCGGCGACGCGGCGCAGCACGGCGTTGACCATCTGGGCGGGGCCGGCGCCGACGCGGTCGCGGGCCAGGGCGACGGTCTCGGAGACGGCGGCGTGGGTGGGCACGCGCATGCCGAGCAGCTGGTGGGTGCCCAGGCGCAGCACGTCGAGCAGGGGCGGGTCGACGCGGTCGAGGGGCCGGTCGATGCAGTGCGCGAGGACGGCGTCGTAGCGGCCGCGCAGGCGCAGGGTGCCGTAGGCGAGCTCGGTGGCGAAGGCGGCGTCGCGGCCGGTGATGCGCCGGTCGCGCAGCAGGGGCGGCAGCACCAGGTTGGCGTAGGCGTCGGACCCGTCGACCTCGCGCAGCACGTCGAACGCGGCGGTGCGGGCGGGGTCGGTCCAGCGGCGGCGCTGGGAGGGGGCGGCGGCGGTGCGGGAGCGGTCGCCGCGGGAGCGGGCGGCGGAGCGCTGGCGTCCGCGCGAGTCGCGGCGGTCGTCGGTCACGGGGCCACCTCCGCGGGGGTGCCGAGCACGGTGCCGTCGTCGAGGCGGGCGCCGCGGGCCCAGTCGGCGGCGGCCATGGGCTTCTTGCCGACGGGCTGGACGAGATCGAGCTGGACGGCGTGGGTGGCGGTGCCGACGAGCACCTCCCGCTTGCCGGCCCGCAGCTGCCCGGGGGGCAGGTCGGTGACGTCGGGGCGCGGGGTGACGGGGCCCAGGCCGAGGCGGGCGGTGTCGCCGTCGGGGCCGGGGACGGTGGTCCAGGCGCCGGGGGCCGGGGTGCAGCCGCGGATGCGGCGGTCGACCGCGAGCGCCGGGTCGCGGAAGTCGACGTGCGCGTCGGCGGTGGTGAGCTTCGCGGCGAGGGAGACGCCGTCGGTCGGCTGGGGCTGCGGGTCGAGCCCGCCGTCCTCGAGGGCGTCCAGGGTGGCGACCAGCAGGCCGGCGCCGGCGTCGGCGAGGCGGCCGAGCAGGTCGCCGGCGGTGTCGCGGGGGCGGATGGTCTCGGTCATGGTGCCGAGCACGGGCCCGGTGTCCATGCCCTCGTCGAGCACGAACGTGGTGGCGCCGGTGATCTCGTCGCCGGCCATGACGGCGCGCTGCACGGGCGCGGCGCCGCGCCAGGCGGGCAGCAGGGAGAAGTGCAGGTTGACCCACCCGTGGCGTGGGACGGCGAGCACCTCGGGGCGCAGCAGGTGCCCGTAGGCGACGACGGGGGCCGCGTCGACGTCGAGGTCGCGCAGGCGGGCCAGGAACTCCTCGCCGCGGGGCACGTCGGTGATCACCGGGATGCCGGCGGCCTCGGCCGCGACGCGCACGGGCGAGGGCACCAGCCGGCGGCCGCGGCCCGCCGGGGCGTCCGCCCGGGTGAGCACGGCGACGACGTCGTGCCGTGAGGCGATCAGGGCCTGGAGGGAGGGCACGGCGGCCTCAGGGGTACCAGCGAAGAGCAGACGCACCCGGTGATCCTACGTTCCGCGAGGTGGCGGGTGCCTTGGGCGTCGCCCGGCCGCGCGGTACCGTCGTATCCCGTGTCAGGTGCGCAGATGGTCCGGCTGGTGGTCGTGCCCGTGCTGGTGCTGGCCGCCGTCGGCACGCTGCGCTTGCCCGACGCGTTCGGGCCCGTCGACGGGCCGTACGGCCCCGGCAGCGCCTCCCCGGCCGTCCGGCAGGTGCTGCCCGCCGCCCAGCAGGCCCGCCGCGCGGCCTGGGAGCAGGCCGCCGACGACGCCGCGAGCCTGCTGGTCGTGGTCGCCAAGAAGCGCCCCCTGGACCCGGTGACGTACGCGCCGTCGGACCTGCAGCCGGCCGGCGCGGTGCTGCTGCGGGCCGAGGCCGCCCAGGCGTTCGCCCGTCTCGCCGCCGGGGCCGCCGTCGACGATGCCCCCGTGCGCGCCGTCAGCGGGTTCCGGTCCTACGCCGACCAGGTGACCACCTACCGTCACTGGGTCCGGGTGCTCGGGGCGGCCACCGCCGACCAGCAGTCCGCCCGGCCCGGGTTCTCCGAGCACCAGACGGGCCTGGCCGTCGACGTGCTGCCCGCCACCGGCACGTGCCAGGCCTTCGAGTGCTTCGGCACCACCGTGCAGGCCGGGTGGCTGGCCGCGCACGCCGCCGACTACGGGTTCGTGGTGCGCTACCAGGCCGGGCAGCAGGCCGTCACCGGGTACACGGCCGAGCCGTGGCACCTGCGGTACGTCGGCGTGCAGGCCGCCCGCGACGTCGCCGCCGCGGGGGCGCTCAGCCTCGAGGAGTACCTCGGCCTGCCCGCCGCGCCCGGCTACTGAGCCCTACGGCCCGACCGGGACGCCGAGCTCGCGCAGGGAAGCCCGCAGTGCGGGCGTGCCCGTGAACTGCACGGTGCGGAACCCCAGGGCGCGGGCCGCCGCGACGTTCGCGGGCAGGTCGTCCACGAACACCGACCGCGCCGGGTCGACGTCGTAGGTGTCGATCAGGTGCTGGAAGATCTCGGGGTCCGGCTTGGCGGCCCGCACCCGCCCCGACACCACCACGCCGTCCATCAGCCCGATCGCCGGCGCCGCGTCCTGCGCGTGGTGGAACGTGTCCGCCCACCAGTTCGTCAGCCCGTACAGCCGCAGGCCCAGCCCGCGCAGCTCCTCGACGAGATCCTGGGAGCCCTCCACGGGGCCCACCAGGGTGTCGCGCTGCCGGGCGACGTACGCGTCCAGGAACGGCACCCAGCGGGGCGTCGCGGCGGCCACCTCGGCGCGTGCCTGCGCGAACGTCACCGCCCCCGCGTCCTGCTGGTGGTTGAACGCCACGAAGTCGAACTCGGCGAAGAACGCGTCCACCTCCGCCGGGTCCACGTCCGCGAACGCGCCCCGCGGGTCCCAGCGCACCAGCACGTTGCCGAAGTCGTACACGACCGTGTCGATCGCCGTCGTCACAAGAGCTCCTCAGGGTCGAGACGCACCCGCAGGGTGCCGGGTTCCCGGTGCGCCGAGCGCACCGCCTGCGACGCCCGCAGCTGCCGGGCCAGCTCCAGGCCGTGCTGCGACGGTACGCGCACCACGACGCGCACGGGCGCGCCGTCGAACAGGCTGCCGTCCCCCGGTGCGTCCTGCTCGACGTCCACCGGGCCGAGTGTCGCCTCCGGGGTCGCCAGCGGCACCCGCCCCACCAGGGCCGCCACCGACGCCCGGTCCCCGGTCACGGCCGCCACCCGCACCGCGGGGGGCAGTGCCAGCTCGATGCGCTCGGCCAGCTCCCGGTCCGCGAACCCGCCCGGGTCGAACCGCACCAGCGCGCCCGTGGGCCCCGGCGCCGCGTCCCCGACCAGCAGCACCTGCCCGCCCGCCGTGGCCGGGCGCACCAGGTGCGCGGCCGCCAGCCAGCGGTGCAGGGCGCGCGTCGCGCCGTCCAGCCCGGGGGCCGCTGTCGCGACGGCCGCGTCCAGCAGCAGGGCCGCGGCGTACCCGCCGTCGGCCACCGGCTCGGCACCGGGCGTCGCCACGACGACGGCGGGCCGGCCCGGCACCCGGTCCATGACCCCGCCGGGCGCCGTCGACGTCGAGACCCGCACGGGCACGCCCGGGAACGCGCGGCCCAGCTCCTCGGCGGTGCGCTCGGAGCCCACGCGGACCGCGCGCAGCCCGCTCGACCCGCACTCCCCGCACCGCCACCCGGCGGCCAGCCGCCCGCACCACCGGCACTGCGGGGCGGCCGTGCCCGACCCCAGGGCCAGCGGGCCGTGGCAGGCGTCGCACGTGGCGGGCGTGCGGCAGCGCACGCACGCCACGACCGGCAGGTAGCCGGTGCGCGGCACCTGCACCAGCACCGGGCCGTGCGCCAGGGCGTCCCGCGCTGCCCGCCACGCGGCCGTGGGGATGCGGGCCGCCGCGCCGGGGCCCTCGGCGGCCAGCTCCGTCGACGTCAGCGCGCGCACGCGCGGCGCGCGGGCGCGCACCACCTCGCGCGGCGCGACGACCTCGTGCGCCCAGCCCGCCAGCAGGGCCTGCGCGGCCGCCGTGCGGCCGGGCGAGCCCAGCAGGTAGGCGGCCTGCTCCAGGTCCGAGCGCAGCGCCAGCACGTCGCGCGCATGAGGGTAGGGGGCGTGCGGCTCCGCCAGGGTGTCCTCGCCGTCGCCCCAGACGGCCACCAGTCCCAGGTCGGCGACCGGCGCGAACATCGCCGCGCGCGTGCCCACTACCACGCGGGCGCGCCCCCGGGCGGCCGCCAGGAACGCCCGGTACCGCGGAGCGGGCCCGTCCTCCGCCAGAAGCCGCACCACGTCCGGCACGCCTGCCGCCTCGACGGCCGCCGCCACGCGCCCTGCGTCGCGCGCGTCGGGCACCACCACCAGCACGCCCCGGCCCGCGGTCACCGCCGCGCGGGCCGCCAGCGCCACCGCCGCGGCCCAGTGCGTCACCGTCGGCACGCCGCCGTCCTCGAGTGCCGGCGCGAGGCCCGGCAGGGGCGTCCAGACGGCCTTGGGAGCGCCGCCGCGGGCCACGTGGCCCAGGAATGCCTCCCCGCCCCGGTACGGCGCCCACAGGCCCGCCCACGACGCCGGTGCGGGCGTCGCGGGGGCGTCGTCCGCGTCAGGGGCCGGCTCCTTCTCCGTGCGTGCGTGCCGCGGCGGCACGGCCAGGCGCAGCACGTCCGCCGTCGTCCCCGCCCAGCGCTCGGCGACGGCGCGCACCAGCCGCAGCACCGGCGGTGTCAGCACCACCTCGGCTGACACCAGGCGCCGCAGCGGCACCAGCCGCCCGTCGTGCTCCGACGAGGCGAGGCGCGCGACGACGAACCCGTCGACCTCCTGCGCGCCGAACCGGGCGCGCACCCGGGTGCCCGGCTGCGCGCCGTCCGCCATCGACGCCGGCACCAGGTAGTCGTACTCGCGGTCCAGGTGCGCCGGCTGCAGATCCAGCAGCACGCGCGCGACGGGGAGCTCGGAGGCCATCTCCTGCGCCCCGAGCGCGGCCTTGCGCCGGCCCCGGGGCGCCGGGGGCTTCACGTCGTCGAGCGCGAGCAGTGCCCCCTGCTCACCAGCGGCGTCGTCGACGGAACTCATGCCAGAACCTCACCACACGCCGGGGACAGCGGTGGCCAGGAGACACACGGGCTCAGCCGGCGACGGCGGCCTTCAGCGCCTCGACCCGGTCGGTGCGCTCCCACGTGAACTCCGGCAGCTCGCGCCCGAAGTGCCCGTAGGCGGCCGTCTTGGCGTAGATGGGGCGCAGCAGGTCCAGGTCGGCGATGATCGCCGCCGGGCGCAGGTCGAACACCGTCTCGATGGCCGCCTGGATGCGGGACACCGGCACCGTCTCCGTGCCGAACGTCTCCACGTACAGGCCCACGGGGCGCGCGCGGCCGATCGCGTAGGCGACCTGCACCTCGCAGCGGCGCGCCAGGCCCGCCGCCACCACGTTCTTGGCCACCCAGCGCATCGCGTACGCGGCCGAGCGGTCCACCTTCGACGGGTCCTTGCCCGAGAACGCGCCGCCGCCGTGGCGGGCCATGCCGCCGTAGGTGTCGACGATGATCTTGCGGCCCGTCAGGCCGGCGTCGCCCTGCGGGCCGCCCACCACGAACTTGCCCGTCGGGTTCACGTACAGCTTGTGGTCGGCGGTGTCGATGTCGACCGTCTCGAGCACGGGCGCCACGACCTTGGTGGCGATCTCCTTGTACAGGGTCTCCTGCAGCACGTCCTCGTCGTGCTGCGTGGACACGACGACGGCGTCCACGCGCACCGGGCGGTCGCCGTCGTAGGCGATGGTGACCTGCGTCTTGCCGTCGGGGCGCAGCCCCGGGACCTCGCCGGTGCGGCGCACCTCGGACAGCCGCTCCGCGAGGCGGTGCGACAGCCAGATGGGCAGCGGCATGAGCTGGGGCGTGTCGTCGCACGCGTAGCCGAACATCAGGCCCTGGTCGCCGGCGCCCTGCGCGTCCAGCGGGTCGTGGTCGGCGGTGTCGTCGCGCTGCTCGGCGGACTTGTCGACGCCCTGGGCGATGTCCGGGGACTGCTGCCCGATCGACACGGACACGCCGCACGAGGCGCCGTCGAACCCGACCGCCGACGACGTGTATCCGATGCGCTTGACGACATCCCGCACGATCTGGGGGATCTCGACGTACGCGCTGGTGGAGACCTCGCCCGCCAAGTGCACGAGGCCGGTGGTGACCATGGTCTCGACGGCGACACGTGCCCGCGGGTCCTGGTCGAGGATCGCGTCGAGCACGGCGTCGGAGATCTGGTCGCACACCTTGTCCGGATGTCCTTCGGTCACGGACTCGGACGTGAAGAGGCGCAGCGCATCGGTCATGACGGTCACCCTATGGCGCCACGGCGTCCCGGACCCAACCACGCTCGGGGTGAATCCCGCATGCCGGACAGCCGGCGCCCGCGATACGGGACGGTCAGCCGAGCGCCTTCACGACGGCGTCCCACAGGCCGTCCGCGACCTGCCGCTTCGTGCCGCTCGCGTGGGCCACCTGCTCGCCTGTGGCGTCCAGCACCCACACCTCGTTGTCGGGCGTCCCGAAGCCACGCCCCGCGCCCACCGCGTTCACCGCGAGCAGGTCGGCGCCCTTGCGCACGGCCTTCGCGCGGCCGTGGTCCAGCACGCTGCCGGCGGCGTCGCCGGTCTCGGCCGCGAAGCCCACCACCACTTGGCCGGGGCGCAGCCGGTCGCGCACCAGCTCGGCCAGCACGTCCGGGTTCTCCACCAGCTCGATCGGCGCCGGGCCCTGGCCCGGCACCTTCTTGATCTTGGCCTCGGTCCGCGCCGCCGGCCGGAAGTCGGCCACGGCAGCCGCCATGACCACGACGTCGGCGTCCAGCGCGGCCGAGCGGACCGCCTCGCGCAGCTCGGCCGTCGACTCGACGCGCACCAGCACGTCGGCCACGGCGTCCGCGCCGACGCCCTCGAGGTTCGCGGCCACCAGCGTCACCTGCGCGCCGCGGGCGCGCGCCGCCTCGGCCAGGGCCACGCCCTGCCGCCCCGTCGAGCGGTTGCCGATCCAGCGCACCGGGTCCAGGGGCTCGCGCGTGCCGCCGGCCGAGACCACCACGCGGCGCCCGGCGAGGTCCTGCGGCGAGCGCGACGCGGCGAGCACCGCCAGCGCCTCGCGGGCGATGTCCTCGGGGTCCGGCAGGCGCCCGGCGCCCGAGTCCTTGCCGGTCAGGCGGCCCGACGCCGGCTCGATGACGTGCACGCCGCGGGCGCGCAGCGTCGCCACGTTCGCCCGCGTGGCGGCGTGCTCCCACATCTCCGTGTGCATCGCCGGCGCCATCACCACCGGGCCGTGGGCCGCCAGCAGCGTGGAGGTCAGCAGGTCGTCGGCACGGCCAGAGGCCGCGCGGGCCAGCAGGTCGGCCGTGGCAGGGGCCACGATGACCAGGTCGGCGCTCTGGCCGAGCGCCACGTGCTGCACGTGCTCGACGTCGTCGAACACCTCGGTGCTGACGGGTTCGCCCGACAGCGCCTCCCAGGTGGGTGCGCCCACGAACCGCAGCGCTGCCTGCGTGGGGATCACGCGCACGGCGTGACCGGCCTCGCGCAGCAGACGCAGCAGGAGCACCGCCTTGTACGCGGCGATGCCCCCGCTGACACCCAGGACGATCCGCATGGGATCAGAAGCCCTCGGGCACGTCCTGCTCGCCCTCAGCAGCCTCGATCGGGGTCGAGGTCAGCAGGCCGCGGTTGATCTCGCGCATCGCGATCGACAGCGGCTTCTCCTGCGCACGCGCGTCCACGAGCGGGCCGACGTTCTCGAGCAGGCCCTCGTTGAGCTGCGAGTAGTACGCGTTGATCTGGCGGGCACGCTTGGCGGCGTAGAGCACCAGGCCGTACTTCGAGTCGGTCTTGGCGAGCAGCTCGTCGATCGGCGGGTCGGTGATGCCGATGGGCTGGGCCACGGTTCCGGCCATGGTTCACGCTCCAGGAAGGGAGGAGGGTCAGGGACTGCCGAACAGTCTAACCGCCGACCTGCGCGTTCCTTCCCACCGCCAGGCCCATGAAGCCCACCAGCTCGTCGGTGGCGCGGCGCACGTCGTCGTTGACGATGGTCACGTCGAACTCCGCCTCGGCCGCGAGCTCGACCCGGGCGGTGGCCAGGCGGCGCTCGCGCTCCTCGGCGTCCTCGGTGCCGCGCCCCACCAGCCGACGCTCGAGCTCCTCGAACGACGGCGGGGCGAGGAACACGAACTGCGCCTCGGGCATGGACTCGCGGACCTGCCGAGCGCCCTGCAGGTCGATCTCGAGCAGGGTCGGGACGCCCGCGGCCAGGTGCTCATCCACCGGGCCGCGAGGCGTGCCGTACCTGTTGCGGCCGTGCACCACCGCCCACTCGAGCATCTGCCCGCCGGCGACCATGCGGTCGAACTCCTCGGGCGAGACGAACAGGTAGTGCACGCCGTGGACCTCGCCGGGGCGAGGGGCACGGGTCGTGGCCGACACCGAGAGCCACACCTGCGGGTACCGGTCGCGGACGTCCGCGGAGACGGTGCCCTTGCCGACGGCCGTGGGCCCGGCAAGGACGGTCAGACGGGCGGGCGGCGCGGCGGGCGCAGGCGTTGCGGAAATGTCAGCCAAACCTCTCGATGAGTGCGGCCGCCTGGTGAGGTCCGAGGCCGCGGACACGACGAGTCTCGGCGATGCCGACCTCGTCCATGATCTGCTTGGCCTTCACCTTACCGACCCCCGGGAGTGACTCGAGCAGGGCGACGACCTTGAGCTTGCCGACGACGTCGTCCGACTGACCCTGCTCGATGACCTCCTTGAGGGAGCCCTGGGAGTACTTCAGACGGTTCTTGATCTCCGCGCGCACACGGCGCGCCTCGGCGGCCTTCTCAAGGGCTGCCGCACGCTGCTCCGGAGTGAGAGGAGGAAGGGCCACTCAAGTCACCTACTCAGTCGAGCCGATGGGGGTACTGCTGCGTCGAAAGTAACCGTGACCTGCGCTTGCGGCAATCCGGGCGGGCACGATGGCGCAAGATGCCCACCGGGTGCACCCAGGATCGTGACCAGCGAAGGAGCCGACGATGCCCGATCCGGCCGCGGGCACTGGTCGGCGATCCCCTGGCCGATGTGGGCCATGTGCTCGTGGACGACGAGCTCGTCCAGGTCGCCGAACAGCTCGTGCAGCCGGGGCGGCGGCGGTGGCGTCCAGCGGGTTCGTGCCCGTGCGACGACGCCCGGCCGGCGGTCTCATCGCCGCAGTACGCTCGCGACCATGCGCCTCCACCACGTCCAGGTGACCTGCGCGCCGTACGGCGAGGACGCCGCCCGGCGCTTCTACGCGGAGGGCCTCGGTCTCACCGAGGTGCCCCAGCCGCCCGCGCTCGCGGGCCGCGGCGGCTGCTGGTTCCGCGCGTTCGACGCCGTCGGGACGGTGATCGCCGAGCTGCACGTGGGGGTCGCCGACCCGCCCGTGCCGACGCGGCGCGGCCACCCGGCGTTCGCGGTGGACGACGTCGCCGACCTCGAAGCCACCGGCGAGCGGCTGGCCCGCCTGGGCTTCGAGGTCGACTGGAGCGAACGCCTCACGTTCGACGGCTACGAGCGGTTCCACACCGCCGACGCCGCCGGCAACCGGGTCGAGGTGCTGAC
>WRHK01000021.1 GCA_009783295.1 Promicromonosporaceae bacterium | reverse complement strand
GGTCGGCGCAGCACCGGGTCGCCGGACTGCACGATGGGCAGCAGGCCCGCCGGCCCGACGGCCGAGAGCAGGCTGGAGACCGCCGCGTACAGCTCCTCGTCGACCGGGCCAGCGAACCCTGTGCCGCTCACAGCGCCAGCCGCTCGCGCACGACGGCGGCCAGCGAGTCGGCGACGCCGTCGGCCTGCTGCTGCGTCGCGGCCTCGACCATGACGCGCACCAGCGGCTCCGTGCCCGAGGAGCGCAACAGCACGCGGCCCGTCTCCCCCAGCAGCGCCTCGGCCGCGGCGACGGCGGAGAGCACGCCCTGGTCGCTGTCGGCGCGCGCCTTGTCGACACCCTTGACGTTGATGAGCGTCTGCGGCAGGCGCGGGATCGCGGCCGCCAGGTCGGCGAGCCGCTGGCCCGAGCGCTTGACCTCCGCCGCGAGGTGCAGCGACGTGAGCACGCCGTCGCCGGTGGTCGCGTGCTCCGCCAGGATGATGTGGCCGGACTGCTCGCCGCCCAGGCCGTGCCCGTGGGCGCGCATCTCCTCGAGCACGTAGCGGTCCCCGACGCCCGTCTGCACCGTGGTGATGCCCGACTTCTTCATGGCGAGCAGCAGGCCCAGGTTGCTCATCACGGTCACGACGAGCGTGTCGTTGGGCAGGCGGTTCTCCGCCTTCATCGACCGGGCGAGGATGCCCAGGATCTGGTCGCCGTCCACCAGCACGCCGCCGTGGTCCACGGCCAGGCAGCGGTCGGCGTCGCCGTCGAACGCCACGCCGAAGTCCGCCTCGGCCGCCACCACGACGGCCTGGAGCTGCTCGGGGTGGGTCGACCCGGCCTTCTCGTTGATGTTGCGGCCGTCGGGGCTCGCGTTCATCACGACGACGTCGGCGCCGGCCTGGCGCAGCGCCTCCGGCCCGACGGCGCTCGCGGCGCCGTTGGCGGCGTCCACGGCGATGCGCAGGCCCTCGAGGGGCCGGTAGTCGGCAGTCGTGCCGATGCTGCCGATCAGGTGCTCGACATACCGGTCCACGGCCGACCCGTTGTCGATGCGCACGCGCCCGACGGCGGCGCCCGTGGGCAGCTCCCAGGTCTCCTGGATCCACGCCTCGATGCGGTCCTCGACGGCGTCGTCGAGCTTGAGGCCGCCGCGCTGGAAGAACTTGATGCCGTTGTCGGGCATCGGGTTGTGCGACGCCGAGATCATGACGCCCAGGTCGCAGTCGAGCTCGCTGACCAGGTACGCCAGGGCCGGCGTCGGCAGCACGCCCAGGTCGATCACGTCGACGCCCGCGCTCGCGAGACCGGCGGTGACGCCGGCGCCGAGGAACTCGCCCGACGCGCGGGGGTCACGTCCCAGCACCGCGCGGGGCCGGTGGCCGGGGGCGTGGTCCGACGACGCGAGCTCGTGCGCGGCGGCGCTCCCGAGCGCCAGGGCGAGCTCCGCGGTGACGTCGCGGTTCGCGAGACCTCGCACTCCGTCGGTGCCGAACAGACGAGCCATGTGTTTTTCCTCCTCGGACGATGCCTCCCGATCGTAGACCGGGTCTTCGCAACCTCTGCCCGCCGGTGGCCACCGGTCCACAGGGCGGCGGCGCCGCCAACGGCGACGGCCCCGCCGGACGATGTCCGACGGGGCCGTACGTGCAGCTGGAAGCGACGATCAGCGCTTCGAGTACTGCGGAGCCTTGCGGGCCTTCTTGAGACCGGCCTTCTTACGCTCGACGGCGCGCGGGTCGCGGGTCAGGAAGCCGGCCTTCTTGAGCGCCGGACGGTTGGCGTCGCGGTCGATCTCGTTCAGCGCGCGGGCGATGCCGAGGCGCAGGGCGCCGGCCTGGCCGGACGAGCCGCCACCCGAGATGCGGGCGACGATGTCGAAGCGGCCCTCGACCTCGACGAGCTTCAGCGGGGAGTTGACCAGCTGCTGGTGCACCTTGTTCGGGAAGTAGTCCTCGAGGGTGCGGCCGTTGATCTTCCACTGGCCGGTGCCGGGGACCAGGCGAACGCGCGCCACGGCCTCCTTGCGGCGACCCAGGGCCTGGCCCGGAGCCGTGATGGACTGACCACGGTTGGCGACGGGCGCCTCGGTCTCAGTCGTGTAGGTGCTGGGGGTCGTCTCGTCCAGCTCGGTGTCGACGGTGGTCTCTGCCACTTTTCGAATCCTTCGTGTCGCTCTTCGGCAGCGGCTCAGGCCTGCTGCGAAACCTGGGTGATCTCGAACGCCTGGGGCTGCTGGGCCGCGTGCGGGTGCTCCGCGCCGCGGTAGACCTTCAGCTTGCCGAGCTGCTCGCGGCCGAGGGAGTTCTTCGGCAGCATGCCGCGGACGGCCTTCTCGACGGCGCGCTCGGGGTTCTTCTCCAGGAGCTCGCCGTAAGCGACGGAACGCAGACCACCCGGGTAACCGGAGTGGCGGTACGCCAGCTTCGTCGTCCGCTTGTTGCCCGACAGGGCGACCTTGTCGGCGTTGATGACGATGACGAAGTCACCACCGTCGACGTGCGGGGCGAAGGTCGGCTTGTGCTTCCCGCGCAGGAGCGTGGCGACGTGGGTCGCCAGACGGCCCAGGACGACGTCGGTCGCGTCGATGACGTACCAGTCGCGCTGGACGTCGCTGGGCTTCGGGGTGTACGTACGCACGGTTCGTAACCTTTTCGTGTTCGGTAGTCGTCGGGCTAGAAGCGGTGCCCGAAGTGACAAGGCGCTGTGCGCGGGAGGTTCCTGGGGTGACATCCCGGCCTTGCGATCACATGTGCGAGTGGGCGCGCTGCGATCGCGGGACGTCGGAACAAGAGCACAACGACTGACCAGACTACCCCGGCAGGTATCCGATCTCCAAAGCGAGATCGGTCACGTGCCACGGCAGGATCAGCGCCGGCCACCGCCCAGCAGACCGCCCAGCCCACCGAGCAGCGAGCCGACGTCGAGGCCGCCGCCGGCGCCCCCGGACCCCCCGCCGCCGAGGATCGAGCCGAGCACGCCACCGAGGTCCGTGCCGCCGGCGCCGGCAGCCCCGGCCTGGTCGCCCTTGTGGCCGCCGAACAGGTTGCCCAGCAGCCCGCCGATCCCGCCGCCGCCCTGCTGTGCCTGCGCGCCCGAGGCCTGCGGGCCCGCCGACACCTGCTTGGACAGGTACGACATCACGATGGGCGCGAGCGTCGGCAGCAGCTTCTGCAGCACCCCCGGCTCGGTCCCGGTCGTCTCGGCGACCTTCGCGACCACCTGGTCCTGCTGCGCGCCGAAGATGTGGTGCGCGATCTTGGCGCCCTCAGCGTCGTCGACGTCGGCCAGGTTCACCCCGCCGTCGACCAGGCTGGAGCTGTGCTGCGTGAGCGCCTGGGAGATCGATGCCGCGCCGGCCGGGTCGGCGGCGTTCGCCTGCAGGCCGCCGACGAGCGCCGGGAGCAGGCCGCTCGCGGCGGTCTGCGCGGTGCCCGGGTCGACGCCGAGCTTGCCGGCGATCTGGTCGAGCGGGAGCGACGAGAGCAGCTCGTCCAGTCCAGCCATGGTGGGCTCCAACGTCCGAGGGCGCGCTCGGGCGAGCTCGCCTGCCCATCGACGGTAGCCCCGCGCCGACGGCGCCGCGCGCCCAGCAGCGCACCACCGCACGCCCAGCCCGGCGCCAGGACGCACCCAGTGGCGCGCCGCCGCGCACGCGCGCCCTCGGCGCGCGATCCTGGGGGCATGAGTCCTGAGATCCCCGGGACGGCTCCCGACCCCGAGTCGGGGGCCGAAGGCGACACCGACCAGCTCGCGCCCGACGACATCCTGTACGACCGCGGCGACTACGACCCGCTCGACGAGGGCGTCTCGCCGCCCGACCGCGAGCGCCACGCCCGCTGGGGCGAGACGGCGTGGGAGCAGGCGCGCGACGAGCCGCTCGACTCCCGGCTGGCGGCCGAGGAGCCGGACTGGTGGGAGGAGGATCGCCAGCGCCCTCGTGACTCCCAGCGCGCCGGCCGCCTGGTGGGCGACGTCGACGCCGACCGGGACGAGGTGGGCGCGAGCCGCGACAACGACCTGTACGGCGAGGACGCGGGCGTCGACGGCGCGGGCGCGTCGGCCGAGGAGGCCGCGGTGCACTGGACGGAAGGCCCCTAGCGGGGGCCCTCCCACACGTCCTCGTCCATGCGCAGGGCGCGCACGCGGTCGGCCCGCTCGGCCAGCTCGGCGTCCGGCGGGTAGACGACCTCCTCGAGCACCAGGCCGTGCGCGGGCACGACCGCCGCGTTGAGCTCGCGCCGCTTCGAGGCGAGCACCTCCGCGGGCCACCCGACGGGCTTGCGCCCCTCCCCCACGGCGACCGACGCGCCCACGAGCGAGCGCACCATGTTGTGGCAGAACGCGTCGGCCACGACGCGCGCGACCACGAGCCCGGCGTCGGGCCCCTCCGCGGGGCGCTCCCAGTCGAGCTCCTTGAGCTCGCGGATCGTGGTGGCGCCGGGCCGGGGCTTGCAGAACGCCGCGAAGTCGCGCACGCCCCGCAGGGCCTGGACGGCGTCGTGCATGGCGCCGACGTCGAGCGGGCGGCGGTGCCACAGCACGTGCGTGCGCCGCAGCGGGTCGCGCAGGCGGGGGTCGTCGGCGATGCGGAAGGCGTAGCGGCGGTAGAGCGCGGAGAAGCGCGCGTCGAAGCCCGCCGGCGCCAGGCCGGCCCGGTGCACGACGACGTCGCGCGGCAGCACGCCCGCGAGCCGAGCCACGAGGGACTCGCCGGGCTCGCGGTCCGAGCGGCCGGGCAGCGCCTCCCAGCGCTTGACGGGGATGTCCACGTGCGCGACCTGCCCGCGGGCGTGCACGCCGGCGTCGGTGCGGCCGGCGACCGTGAGGCGCGGCGCGGGCAGGCCCAGCGCCCCGAGGCGCAGCACGCGCTCGAGCCCCTCCTCCAGCGCGCCCTGCACCGTGCGCAGGGAAGGCTGCGTGGCCCACCCGGCGAACCCCGTGCCGTCGTAGGCGAGGTCGAGGCGGACGCGCACCGTCTCCATGGCGTTCACGTGGACCATTCTCCCGGACGCACCCGGTGGGCCGGGCGATGATGGGGACGTGTCAGAGACCCTCACGCTCGCCGTCGACTGCGGGGGCGGCGGCATCAAGGCCTCCGTCCTGGACGCGGGCGGCACGGCCCACGCCGCCGCCGTGCGCGTGCCCACGCCCTACCCGCTCCCGCCGTCGCTGCTGGTCGAGACGATCGCCGGCATCGCCGCCGACCTGCCGCGCGCCGACCGCGCCACCGTCGGCATGCCGGGCATGATCCGGCACGGCGTCGTCGTGCACACGCCGCACTACGTGACGCGGTCCGGGCCGCGGTCGCGCGTCGAGCCGGAGCTGCTGGAGGCGTGGTCGAGCTTCGACATGCGGGCCGCCGTCACGCAGCGCCTCGGGGTGCCGGCCATGGTGCTCAACGATGCGCAGGTGCACGGCGCGGGCGTGATCGCGGGGTCGGGGCTCGAGCTGGTGCTCACGCTCGGCACCGGGCTCGGGTCGGCGCTGTTCGACGGCGGTCGGCTGGCCCCGCACCTGGAGTGGTCGCACGCGCCCGTGCGCCGGTTCGTCACCTACGACGAGTACATCGGCGAGCCGGAGCGCCGCCGGCTCGGCGACGGCCTGTGGTCGCGGCGCGTGGTGAACCTTGTCGAGGGCCTGCGGCCGGTGTTCTGGTGGGACCGCCTCTACCTGGGCGGCGGCAACTCGCGCCGCATCACGCCGGCGGCGCTCGGACGCCTCGGCGACGACGTCGTCATCGTGCCGAACTCAGCGGCTCTCGTGGGCGGGGCGCGAGCGTGGGAGCTGCCGCACGAGACGTGGGGCTGACCGCAGCGGCCGCCTCGAGCACCACCCGCGCGAACGCGACAGGGGCGTCGAAGCTCACTGTGTGACGGGCCCCCGGTACCACCACGAGCCGCAGCGGCGCGCCGCCCGAGCGGGCGGCCGCGACCATGCGCCGCTCGCCGCCCCGGAAGTGGTCCCAGCGGCCGTTGACGAGCCACACGGGGCTGGTGCCGCGCGCCAGCGCGGAGAGCGTGTCCGACGGCGCGAGCTCGCGCAGCACGTCCGTCATGACGGTCAGCGCGTACCCGCCCGCCGTGATGTCGGCGGCGGCGGCGTCGTCGAGCGTGTGCGCCGTGAGCCAGTCGTTGAGCCACGCGCCGTGGTCGGGGCGCGACTCGAGCGCGTGCGACGCCGACTGCCACAGCCCGCGCAGCGGCGACTGCGGCGGCGTGCAGCACGACGCCGCCACGAGCCCGGCGGACTGCTCGGGGTACCGGGCCCGGTGCTCGATCGCGAGGTAGCCGCCCAGCGACAGCCCGACGACGAGCGCCCGCCCACCCAGGCCATCGACGCCGTCGTGGATGGCGTCGACGGAGCCGTCGAGCGTGAACGGCTCGTCGATGCGCCCGCCGTGCCCGGGCAGGTCGACCGCGACGGCCGTGACCCCGGCGCCGTCGAGCACCTGGAGCTGGCGGCGCCACATGGTGCGCGAGGTCCGCGCGCCGTGCACCAGCAGCACGGGTACGCCGGAAGCCATCCGCCCCACCCCCTCGCCCCGGTCGGAGCACGGGGTCTCACCACTCTGCCACCGGCCGGCCGGGCACGCGAAGGGGCCCCGCACCGGCATCGGTGCGGGGCCCCTTCGTCAGGCACGCGGGACGCGTGGAGGCTCAGGCCTCCTTGGTCTCCTCCGCGGCGGCCTCGGCGGCGGGCGCCTCGGTCTCCGCGACCTCGGCCTCGACGGCCTCGGCGGGGGTCTCGACGGTCTCCTCGACCGCGGGCTCCTCGACCTGGGGGGCAGCCTTCTTCGGCGCAGCCTTCTTGGCGGCCTTCTCGGCCTCCTTGACGACGGCCTGCTTCGGGCTGACGGGCTCGGTCACGAGCTCGATCACGGCCATGGGGGCGTTGTCACCCTTGCGGTTGCCGATCTTGGTGACGCGCGTGTAGCCACCGTTGCGCTCGGCCACGGCCGGGGCGATCTCGGTGAACAGCGTGTGCACCACACCCTTGTCGCGCACCACGGTCAGGACGCGACGGCGGGCGTGCAGGTCGCCGCGCTTCGCGAACGTGATGAGGCGCTCGGCCAGCGGCTGGACGCGCTTCGCCTTGGTGACGGTGGTGGTGATGCGGCCGTGCTCGAAGAGCGCCGTGGCCAGGTTCGCGAGGATGAGACGCTCGTGAGCCGGGCCACCGCCGAGCCGCGGACCCTTGGTGGGGGTAGGCATGTTGGGGTTCTCCTAGAAAAGAATCAGTACGACTGCTCGTCGTAGGCCGTGTCGTCGCCGCCGTCGTAGAACGTCGCGGACGGGTCGAAGTCGAGCGGCGAGTCCTTGAGCGCCAGGCCGAGCTCGGCCAGCTTCTCCTTGACCTCGTTGATCGACTTGGCGCCGAAGTTACGGATGTCGAGCAGGTCGGCCTCGGACCGCGCGACCAGCTCACCGACCTGGTGGATGCCCTCGCGCTTGAGGCAGTTGTACGAACGGATGGTGAGGTTGAGCTCCTCGATCGGCAGCGCCAGGTCCGCGGCCAGCGCGGAGTCCGTCGGCGACGGGCCGATCTCGATGCCCTCGGCCTCGACGTTCAGCTCGCGGGCGAGGCCGAACAGCTCGACGAGCGTCTTGCCGGCGGAGGCGAGAGCGTCGCGCGGCGTGATGGCCGGCTTCGTCTCGACGTCGACGATCAGCTTGTCGAAGTCCGTGCGCTGCTCCACACGGGTGGCCTCGACCTTGTAGGTGACCTTGAGGACCGGCGAGTAGATCGAGTCGACCGGGATGCGGCCGATCTCGGCGTCCGCCGACTTGTTCTGCGCGGCGGAGACATAGCCACGGCCACGCTCGACGGTCAGCTCGATCTCGAGCTTGCCCTTGTCGTTCAGCGTGGCGATGTGCAGGTCGGGGTTGTGCACCTCGACGCCCGCCGGCGGCACGATGTCCGCGGCGGTGACGGCCCCGGCGCCCTGCTTGCGCAGGTACATGACGACCGGCTCGTCGTTCTCGGAGGAGACGACGAGGTTCTTGATGTTGAGGATGATCTCGGTGACGTCCTCCTTCACACCCGGCACGGTGGTGAACTCGTGGAGCACACCGTCGATGCGGATGGAGGTGACGGCCGCGCCCGGGATGGACGACAGCAGGGTGCGGCGCAGCGAGTTGCCGAGCGTGTAGCCGAAGCCCGGCTCCAGCGGCTCGATGGCAAAACGGGTGCGGTGCTCCGAGATGACCTCTTCGGTCAGGGTGGGGCGCTGTGCGATCAGCACTGTGGTTGTCCTTTCGGTGTGCGTCCGCCATATGACGCATCACGGATCAGCGATCACTCGCACGACCGGACGGTGGGATCTCCGCCCGGGCAGGGGTTCAGCCGGTCGGCCCCCAGGGGGACCGACCGGCTGAGAAGGTCAGACGCGGCGGCGCTTCGGCGGGCGAACGCCGTTGTGGGCCTGCGGGGTGACGTCCTGGATCGAGCCGACCTCGAGGCCGGTCGCCTGGAGCGAGCGGATCGCGGTCTCACGACCGGAACCCGGGCCCTTGACGAAGACGTCGACCTTCTTCACACCGTGCTCCTGGGCGCGGCGGGCGGCCGACTCGGCGGCGAGCTGCGCGGCGAACGGCGTCGACTTGCGCGAGCCCTTGAAGCCCACGTGGCCGGCGGAGGCCCACGAGATCACGGCACCCGTGGGGTCCGTGATCGACACGATGGTGTTGTTGAAGGTGCTCTTGATGTGCGCCTGGCCGACCGGGACGTTCTTCTTGTCCTTGCGGCGCGGCTTGCGCGTGCCGGCGGCGGCACGGGTCTTGGGAGGCATGTGCTCGTTCTCTCCTAGTACTGAGGTCGTCGGACCGGAGCGGGCCGTGAGGCCCAGCTACCCGGACTGCTAGACGTCAGCGGGCCTTCTTCTTGCCCGCGACGGTGCGCTTCGGACCCTTGCGGGTACGCGCGTTGGTCTTGGTGCGCTGACCGCGCACCGGCAGCCCGCGACGGTGGCGCAGACCCTGGTACGTGCCGATCTCCACCTTGCGGCGGATGTCGGCGGCGACCTCACGGCGGAGGTCACCCTCGAGCTTGTAGTTGCCCTCGAGGTAGTCGCGGAGAGCGACGAGCTGGGCGTCGTCGAGGTCCTTGACGCGGACGTCCGGGCTGATGCCCGTCGCGACCAGCGTCTCCGACGCACGGGTACGGCCGACGCCGTAGATGTAGGTGAGCGCGATCTCGACCCGCTTCTCGCGGGGGAGGTCGACGCCGATAAGACGTGCCATGTGCCTGACGGCTCCTGTACTTCACCGGAGGTCTTCCGCACCGTCGTCCCGCGTACTGCGGGCCCCGGCCTCCGGGCCGAGGGTTCCACCGCCCCGCTCCGGGGAGCGGACGGCTTTGTGACGGTGCGCTGGTGGGCGGCTGGCGCCGCCCGAGGTCAGGATGCTGCGATCAGCCCTGGCGCTGCTTGTGGCGCAGGTTCTCGCAGATCACCATGACGCGACCGTGCCGGCGGATCACCTTGCACTTGTCGCAGATCTTCTTGACGCTCGGCTTGACCTTCATGAGTCTTCCTTAGCCGCCGGCACGCACGAGGGCGTGACGCCGGCTGGGTCGGTTCGAGTGGGGGACGGACTACTTGTAGCGGTAGACGATCCGGCCACGGGACAGGTCGTACGGGCTCAGCTCAACGACCACCCGGTCCTCAGGGAGGATGCGGATGTAGTGCTGACGCATCTTGCCCGAGATGTGGGCGAGCACCTTGTGACCGTTGGCCAGCTCCACGCGGAACATCGCGTTCGGCAGGGCCTCGACCACGCTGCCCTCGATCTCGATGACACCGTCCTTCTTTGCCATATCCTCCGCTAACTCTTCGTCCTGACTTCTCCCCTCGTCCCCGGGCGAGCCCGGTCGCACCGCGCGGCGTAGGGCCGACGGCGTGGCACCGATGGTGGGACGTGGGATGTCGCGTGCTGCCGCTCGAGCGTGCCTCCGTCGGGCTGAGAGCCTGGCGGAAGATGGGCGCGAGCGGACTACACCCGACGGACTACCCTACCCGACGACTCCTGCAGGGGAAAGCCAGATCGGGGTGCCGTGCCTCACGCCGGCGCGGTGCCCGCGCTCAGTCGACGGAGACGACGTCGACGCCCAGCGCCGCGAGCCGCTCGGCCCCGGCGTCCGGGGCGGTGAGCACGGTGATGCCGTCCTCGAGGATCGCGACCGAGTGCTCCCAGTGGGCGGCGCGCGAGCCGTCGCTCGTGACGACCGTCCAGCCGTCCGCGAGCTCGCGGGTCTGCCCGCTCCCCCGTGTCACCATCGGCTCGATCGCCAGGCACATGCCGGTCTTGAGCGGGATGCCGCGCGACGACGTCGCGTAGTTGAGCACGTCCGGCGGCAGGTGCATGGCGGAGCCGATGCCGTGGCCGACGTACTCCTCCACGATGCCGAGCTCCTGGCCGGTGGCGGCACCGGCCACCTCGAGCGCCGCCTCGACGGCGCGCCCCACGTCGTTCAGCCGGCCGCGCTGCGCAAGCGCGGCGATCCCGGCCCACATCGCGGCCTCGGTGGCTCGCACGAGGGCGTCGTCGGCAGGGTCCGCGTCGGGGGACCCGGACGGGAGCGTGCCGTCGGCCCCGAGGATGAAGGTGGTGGCGCTGTCGCCGTGCCAGCCCTTGCCGGCGGCGTCGCGGACGAACGCGCCCGCGTCCACGGACACGACGTCCCCGGCCTGCAGCACGCGCGGGCCGGGGATGCCGTGGATCACCTCGTCGTTGACGGAGGTGCAGATCGTCGCGGGGAACCCGTGGTACCCCAGGAAGTTCGAGGTGGCGCCCGCCGCGTCGATGACGCCGCTTGCGACCACGTCGAGGTCCGCCGTCGTCATGCCCGGGCGGGCAGACGCGCGGACGGCCGCGAGCACGTCGGCGACGACAAGACCGGCGCGTCGCATGACGCGCACCTGCTCGAGCGTCTTGAGCTCGACGCGCTCGCGGCCGAAAGCCATCTCAGCCGAGCTGCGCGGCAAGGCCGGCCACGATGCGGTCGGTGACCTCGCTGACCTCGCCGATGCCGTCCACCTGGACCAGCAGCGAGCGCTGGCCGTAGGCGGACGTCAGCGGGGCGGTCTGCTCCGCGTAGATGTCGAGGCGGCGGGCGATGGCCTCCTCGGTGTCGTCCGCGCGGCCCTCGATCTCGGCGCGCTTGGCGATGCGGGACATGAGCTCGCCGCGGTCCGCGGTGAGCTCGATGACGCCGTCCAGCTGCCAGCCGAGGTCGCCGAGGATCCCGTCGAGCGCCTCCACCTGGTGGGCGTTGCGCGGGTAACCGTCGAGGATGAAGCCACCCTGGGCGTCCTGCTCGCCGAGGCGGCTGCGGACCATCTTGTCCGTGACCTCGTCGGGCACGAGCTCGCCCTTGTTGGTGTACTCCTGCGCGAGGCGGCCCAGCTCGGTCTCGCCCTTGATGTTCGCGCGGAAGATGTCACCCGTGGAGATCGCCGGGATGCCGAACACGTCGGCGAGGCGCGCGGCCTGCGTGCCCTTGCCCGAACCCTGCGGGCCCATGATCAGGAGGCGCGTGACGCGGCCCTCCGGACCCGGGGCGGGGTGCAGGTCGTGGCGCGAGGGCGTGGAGCTCTCTGTCAACGGAGGAACCCTTCGTAGTGACGCTGCTGCAGCTGCGAGTCGATCTGCTTCACGGTCTCGAGGCCGACACCCACGATGATGAGGATCGACGAGCCGCCGAACGGCAGGTGCGTGGCGAGGCCGAGGAAGACGACCATCAGCGTCGGGATGAGTGCGATGACCACCAGGTAGACCGAGCCGGCCGACGTGATGCGGTCGATCACGTAGCTCAGGTACTCGGCGGTCGGGCGGCCGGCGCGGATGCCAGGGATGAAGCCGCCGTACTTCTTCATGTTGTCCGCGACCTCGTCCGGGTTGAACGTGATCGACGTGTAGAAGAACGTGAAGAACAGGATCAGGACGGCGTAGAGCACGACGTACAGGGGCGCGTCCTGGCGGGCGAGGTGGCTGGTGATCCACTGGACCCAGCCGGCGCTCTGGTTGCCGAACTGCGCGATCAGCGTCGGGATCGCCAGGATCGACGACGCGAAGATCACCGGGATCACACCGGCCATGTTGATCTTGATCGGGATGTACGTGGACGTGCCGCCGTACATGCGGCGTCCGACCATGCGCTTGGCGTACTGGACGGGCACACGGCGCTGCGACTGCTCGACGTAGACGACCGCACCGATCACCACGACGATCACCAGGATCACGATGATGATGTTGCGGATGCCGTTGTTGCCGCCGGCCACCGACCACAGGCCCGACGGGAAGCCGGCCGCGATCGAGGTGAAGATCAGCAGCGACATGCCGTTGCCGACGCCGCGCTCGGTGATGAGCTCACCCATCCACATGATGAGGCCGGTGCCCGCGGTCATCGTGATGACCATGAGGAGCATCGTCACGACGCTGGAGTCCGCGAGGACGTCGAGCGAGCAGCCCTGGAACAGCAGGCCCTGACGGGCGGTCGTGATGACCGTCGTCGACTGCAGGATCGCCAGGGCGATCGTCAGGTAGCGGGTGTACTGCGTGAGCTTGGCCTGGCCCGCCTGCCCCTCCTTGTAGAGGACGTCGAAGCGGGGGATCACGACGCGGAGCAGCTGGATGATGATGCTCGCGGTGATGTAGGGCATGATCCCGAGCGCGAAGATCGACAGCTGCAGGAGCGCGCCACCGCTGAAGGTGTTGACGAGCCCGAGGAGCGACGTCCCACCGGCCGTCTGAGCGAGGCACTGGCGGACGTTGGGGTAGTTCACGCCCGGCGTCGGGATGAAGGAACCGACGCGGAAGATCGCCATCATCGCGATCGTGAACAGCAGCTTGCGCCGCAGGTCGGGCGTCCGGAAAGCCCGGGCGAATGCGCTGAGCACCTATCCTCCTGGCCCGCCGAGGCGGGATGACTCGTGTCGCCGGGCGTCCCGACGAGTTGTGGCGTCGCGTCGGCGGGCAGAGCGCCCGCCGCCGTCGGCGCCGGATGGACGCGGTCCGGGCCGGGTCGTCAGACCCGGACCGCATGCTGCACCCGGGGGTGCAGCAGGACCGGAAGGGATTCTATGCGGACGACGGGGGCAGGTGGCCACCATCTGTCCCACTGATGACAGCACGCAGGGCCGGGGGCGCCAACTGCGCCACCGGCCCTGCGTGACCTTCTCAGTCCTCCGAGACCGAGCCGCCGGCCGCCAGGATCTTGTCCTTGGCGGAGCCGGACAGCGCGTCCACCGCGACGTCCAGCTTGACGGCGATCTCGCCCGTGCCCAGCACCTTCACCGGCTGGCCCTTGCGGACCGCGCCCTTGGCGACGAGGTCCTCGACGGTGACGGAGCCACCCTCGGGGTACAGCGCGGCGAGCTTGTCCAGGTTCACGACCTGGAACTCGACACGGAACGGGTTCTTGAACCCGCGCAGCTTCGGGAGGCGCATGTGCAGAGGCATCTGCCCACCCTCGAAGCGCTCGGGCACCTGGTAACGAGCCTTCGTACCCTTGGTACCGCGGCCCGCCGTCTTACCCTTCGAGCCCTCACCGCGACCCACACGGGTCTTCGCGGTCTTGGCACCCGGGGCCGGACGCAGGTGGTGCATCTTCAGCGGCTTGACCGAGGTGGTCTCCTCGACCTCGGCCGCCGCCTTCTTCTTGGTCTCAGCCATGGTCAGTCGACCTCCTCGACGGTCACGAGGTGCGCGACGGTGTTGACCATGCCGCGGATCTCGGGACGGTCCTCCTTGACGGCGGTGTCACCGATCCGCTTGAGGCCCAGGGTCCGCAGCGTCTCGCGCTGGTTCTTCTTGCCGCCGATGGCGGACTTGGTCTGGGTCACCTTGAGACGAGCCATCACGCACCCACCTTCTCGGCGTCCTTCTTGGCCAGGCCGGCAGCCTGGGCACGAAGGAGAGCGGCAGGGGCCACGTCCTCGAGCGGGAGCCCGCGACGCGCGGCCACGGCGGCCGGCTCCTCGAGCTGCTTGAGCGCCTCGACCGTGGCGTGCACGATGTTGATCGAGTTCGACGAGCCGAGCGACTTGCTCAGGACGTCGTGGATGCCCGCGCACTCCAGCACGGCGCGCACCGGACCACCGGCGATAACACCGGTACCCGGCGAGGCCGGACGCAGGAACACGACGCCGGCGGCAGCCTCACCCTGGGTGGGGTGAGGGATGGTGCCCTGGATGCGGGGGACGCGGAAGAAGTTCTTCTTCGCCTCCTCGACACCCTTGGCGATCGCCGCGGGCACCTCCTTGGCCTTGCCGTAGCCGACGCCCACGGTGCCGTCACCGTCGCCCACCACGACCAGCGCGGTGAAGCTGAAGCGGCGGCCGCCCTTGACGACCTTGGCGACGCGGTTGATCGTGACGACGCGCTCGACGAAGGCCGACTTCTCGGCCTCGCGGCGGTCGTTGTTGCGGCGGTCGTCGCGGCGGTTGCTGCGACGGCCGTCGTTGGTGCTCTCGTTGGCGCCCTGGGGGGCGCCGGTGCGCTGCCCTGCAGCCATCAGAGGTTCCTCATCTTCCGTGCGTTGATCGTCATCACAGCGCCAGACCCGACTCGCGCGCACCGTCGGCGACGGCGGCGACACGGCCGTGGTACTTGTTGCCACCGCGGTCGAAGACCACGGAGTCGACACCGGCAGCCTTGGCACGCGCGGCGACGAGCTCGCCGACCTTGCGGGCCTTGGCCACCTTGTCGCCGTCGAACGCGCGCAGGTCGGCCTCGAGGGTCGACGCCGAGGCGACGGTCTTGCCCACGGTGTCGTCGACGACCTGAGCCACCATGTGGCGGTTCGAGCGCGTCACGACCAGGCGGGGACGAGCGGCGGTGCCGGTGATCTTCTTGCGCAGGCGGAGGTGGCGGCGCTGACGAGCGACGGCCTTGCCCTTGCCCAGGATCTTGATAGCCATCACTTACCAGCCTTTCCGACCTTGCGGCGGACGACCTCGCCGGCGTAACGCACACCCTTGCCCTTGTACGGCTCGGGCTTGCGGATCTTGCGGATGTTCGCCGCGACCTCGCCGACCTGCTGCTTGTCGATACCGGCCACCGAGAACTTGGTGGGGGTCTCGACAGCGAACGTGATGCCCGCGGGGGGCGTCACGACGACCGGGTGGCTGAAGCCGAGCGCGAACTCGAGGTCGCTGCCCTTGGCCGTGACGCGGTAACCCGTGCCGACGATCTCGAGCTTCTTCTCGTAGCCCTGCGTGACACCGGTGACGATGTTCGAGAGCAGCGTGCGGGTGAGGCCGTGCAGCGCACGGGACTCACGCTCGTCGTCCCGGCGCGACACCACGAGAGTGGCGTCCTCCTGGGCGACCGTGATGGGGGCGGGCAGCGTGTGCTCGAGGGTGCCCTTGGGCCCCTTGACCGTCACGAGCGCACCCGAGATGGTGACGTCCACGCCGGCGGGAACCGGAACGGGGATCTTGCCGATTCGAGACATGGCTTATCTCCTTTCCGATTACCAGACGAAGGCGAGGACCTCGCCACCGACGCCCTTGGCCTGAGCCTGGCGGTCGGTGAGGAGGCCGGAGGAGGTCGACAGGATCGCGACACCCAGGCCACCGAGGACCTTGGGGAGCTCCGTCGACTTCGCGTACTTGCGAAGACCCGGCTTCGAGATGCGGCGGATGCCCGACAGGGCGCGCTCGCGGTTCGGGCCGTACTTCAGGGTGATGGTGAGGTTCTTGCCCACCTTCGCGTCCTCGACGACGAAACCGGCGATGTAGCCCTCCTTCTGAAGGATCTCCGCGATGTGGAGCTTCAGCTTGGAGGACGGCATCGTCACGGTGTCGTGGTGCGCCGAGTTGGCGTTCCGCAGACGCGTCAGCATGTCTGCGATCGGGTCAGTCATCGTCATCTGGGCTCTTGCCCTTCCTCGCCGTGGTTTCCGGCCGGCTCAGCGTGGACTAGCCACACGGTCCCGGCCGGACCTTCGACGTCGTAGGTTTACCAGCTGCTCTTGGTCACGCCGGGGAGCTCGCCGCGGTGGGCCATCTCCCGGACGCAGATACGGCACAGACCGAACTTGCGGTAGACCGAGTGGGGTCGGCCGCAGCGCTGGCACCGGGTGTAGGCGCGAACCGCGAACTTGGGCTTCGCGGCGGCCTTGTTGATCAGGGCCTTCTTCGCCATGTCAGTTCTCCTCCTTGAAGGGGAAGCCGAGACGGCGGAGCAGGGAACGGCCCTCGTCGTCGGTGTTGGCCGTGGTCACGATCGTGATGTCCATACCGCGGACACGGTCGATCCTGTCCTGGTCGATCTCGTGGAACATCGACTGCTCCGTGAGGCCGAACGTGTAGTTGCCGTGGCCGTCGAACTGCTTGCCCGACAGGCCGCGGAAGTCGCGGATACGGGGCAGGGCGATCGACAGCAGGCGGTCGAGGAACTCCCACATGCGGTCGCCGCGCAGCGTCACGTGGGCGCCGATCGGCATGCCCTCGCGCAGCTTGAACTGGGCGATCGACTTGCGGGCCTTGGTGACCTGCGGCTTCTGACCGGTGATCGCGGTCAGGTCGCGGATCGCGCCCTCGATGAGCTTCGAGTCCTTGGCGGCGTCGCCGACACCCATGTTCACGACGATCTTGGTCAGACCGGGAACCAGGGTGACGTTCGGGTAGCCGAACTCCTCACGGAGCGCGGTCAGGATCTCCTCGCGGTACTTCTGCTTGAGGCGCGGCGTGGCCGGGGCCTCGAGAGTCGTCTCGGTCATCAGATGTCCTTCCCGGAGCGCTTCGCGACGCGGACGCGAACCGTCTTGGTCTTGCCGTCGCGCTCGACCTGCTCGAGGCGGAAGCCGACGCGGGTGCCCTTCTTGGTCTCCGGGTCGACGAGCATGACGTTGGAGACGTGGATCGGGGCCTCGACGGTCTCGATGCCGCCGGTGCGGGTGCCGCGAGCGGTCTGGCCGGCCTTGACGTGCTTGGTCACACGCTGGACGCCCTCGACGACGACGCGGTCCGAGTCCGTGAGGACCTCGAGCACGCGGCCCGTCTTGCCCTTGTCACGGCCCGAGATGACGACGACCTGGTCGCCCTTCTTGATCTTCGCCATGGTCAGAGCACCTCCGGCGCGAGCGAGATGATCTTCATGAACCGCTTGTCGCGAAGCTCGCGACCGACCGGGCCGAAGATGCGGGTACCACGAGGCTCACCGTCGTTCTTGAGGATGACGGCGGCGTTCTCGTCGAACTTGATGTAGGAACCGTCCGGACGACGGCGCTCCTTGGCGGTCCGGACGACGACGGCCTTGACCACGTCGCCCTTCTTCACGTTGCCGCCCGGGATCGCGTCCTTGACGGTGGCGACGATGACGTCACCGATACCGGCGTAGCGACGGCCGGAACCACCGAGAACGCGGATGCAGAGGATCTCCTTGGCACCCGTGTTGTCGGCGACCCGGAGTCGCGACTCCTGCTGGATCATTCAAATGCTCCTGTCGTCGAGCTGGTTCTCTCGCGCGCGCAGAGCGCCCGCATGAGCCTGGCCGAACGGATTGATGGGTTGGGCCGTGCCGCGCGCATACGTGTGTCACGCCGCAGCAGGCCAGTCGAAGAGTCTACGCCGCCCGGGCCGCTGATCGCGGCCCGGGCGACGAAGATCACTTCAGGGGTGGGTCACTTGGCCTTCTCGAGGATCTCCACGAGGCGCCACCGCTTGGTCGCGGACAGCGGGCGGGTCTCCATGATCACCACGAGGTCGCCGATGCCGGCGGTGTTCTGCTCGTCGTGGGCCTTGACCTTGGTCGTGCGACGCATGACCTTGCCGTAGAGCGGGTGCTTCACCCGGTCCTCGACCTCGACCACGATGGTCTTGTCCATCTTGTCGCTGACCACGTAGCCGCGGCGGGTCTTGCGGATGCCCCGCTCGACCACGTTGGACTCAGTCGTCTCGTTGCTCATCTCTGCCTCACTCAGCGCTCGGAGCCGTACGGATGCCGAGCTCGCGCTCACGCAGGATCGTGTAGATCCGCGAGATGTCGCGCTTGACGGCCTTGATGCGGCCGTGCGACTCCAGCTGGCCGGTGGCCGACTGGAAGCGGAGGTTGAAGAGCTCCTCCTTGGCCTTCTTCAGCTCGGCGACGAGCTTCTCGTCGTCGAAGCCGTCCAGGTCGGTCGGGGCAAGGCCCTTGGTACCGATAGCCATCAGATCGCACCACCCTCGCGCACCACGAAACGGCACTTCATCGGGAGCTTGTGGATCGCGCGGCGCATGGCCTCGCGAGCCAGGGGCTCCGGGACGCCGGCCAGCTCGAAGACGATGCGGCCGGGCTTGACGTTGGCGACCCACCACTCGGGCGAGCCCTTACCGGAACCCATGCGGGTCTCAGCGGGCTTCTTGGTCAGCGGACGGTCCGGGTAGATGTTGATCCAGACCTTGCCGCCACGCTTGATGTGGCGGGTCATCGCGATACGAGCAGCCTCGATCTGACGGTTGGTGACGTAGGCGGGCTCGAGAGCCTGGATGCCGAAGTCGCCGAACGCGATCTGGTTGCCACCCTTCGACGCGCCGGAGCGGCCGGGGTGGTGCTGCTTGCGGTGCTTGAGCCTGCGGGGAATCAGCATGCTCAGGCCTCCGTTCCGGTCTCAGCCGGCGCCTCAGCGGCAGGGGCCTCGGGGGCCTCGGACGCGGGGGCAGCCGAACGCTCGTTGCGGCGACCGCCACGGCGCTCGCCACGCTCGCCACCACGCTCGGCGCGCGGGCCACGGCCCTGACGCGGAGCGGCGGCGGCCTGCTGGGCGGCGAACTCCTTCTCGGTGATGTCGCCCTTGTAGATCCACACCTTCACGCCGATGCGGCCGAAGGTGGTGCGCGCCTCGAAGAAGCCGAAGTCGATGTTCGCGCGGAGCGTGTGCAGCGGCACGCGACCCTCGCGGTAGAACTCCGACCGGCTCATCTCGGCGCCGCCCAGACGACCCGAGACCTGCACGCGGATGCCCTTCGCGCCGGCACGCTGCGCGGACTGGATGCCCTTGCGCATGGCACGACGGAAGGAGACACGGGAGGCGAGCTGCTCGGCGATGCCCTGAGCAACCAGCTGCGCGTCGATCTCCGCGTTCTTGACCTCGAGGATGTTGAGCTGGACCTGCTTGCCCGTGAGCTTCTCGAGCTCGCCGCGGATGCGGTCGGCCTCGGCGCCACGGCGGCCGATCACGATGCCCGGGCGCGCCGTGTGGATGTCCACGCGGACGCGGTCGCGGGTGCGCTCGATCTCGACCTTGGAGATGCCCGCGCGCTCGAGGCCGGTGCCCATGAGCTTGCGGATCTGGACGTCCTCACGGACGTAGTCGCGGTACCGCTGACCGGGCTTGGTGCTGTCGGCGAACCAGCGCGACCGGTGGTCGGTGGTGATGCCGAGGCGGTACCCGTGCGGGTGAACCTTCTGCCCCACTATCGGGCCCCTTCCTTCTTCTCGCGCGGTGCGACGATCACGGTGATGTGGCTCGTCCGCTTGAGCACCTGGGCCGCTCGGCCCTGGGCGCGCGGACGGAACCGCTTGAGGGTCGGGCCCTCGTCGACGAACGCGGAGGTGACGACGAGCTCCTGCTCGTCGAAGCGCTCGCTCGCGCGGTCGGCCTTCACCCGGGCGTTGGCGATCGCGGACTCCACGACCTTCAGCACCGGCTCGGCGGCGGCCTGCGGCGCGAACTTCAGCACCGCGACGGCCTCGCCGGCCTGCTTGCCACGGATGAGGTCCACGACGCGCCGGGCCTTCATCGGCGTCACGCGGACGAACCGCGCCTGCGCCTTGGCTTCCATTGCTGTCCTGCTTCCTTAATCGAAGACAGTCCAGGTGTCGTCACTGAGCCGAGGCTCAGCGACGACGACCCTTCTTGTCGTCCTTCACGTGGCCGCGGAAGGTCCGCGTGGGGGCGAACTCGCCGAGCTTGTGGCCGACCATCGACTCGGTCACGAAGACCGGCGTGTGCTTGCGACCGTCGTGCACGGCGAAGGTGTGACCGAGGAAGTCGGGCGTGATGACCGACCGACGGGACCAGGTCTTGATGACGTTCTTGGTCCCCTTCTCGTTCTGCACGTCCACCTTCTTCTGAAGGTGTCCGTCGACGAAGGGGCCCTTCTTCAGGCTACGAGGCATGTTCCAGGCTCCTTATCAGCGCTTCTTGCCGGTGCGGCGACGGCGGACGATCAGCTTGTCGCTCGGCTTGTTCGGACGGCGGGTACGACCCTCAGGGTTGCCCCACGGGTCGACGGGGTGACGACCACCGGACGTCTTGCCCTCACCACCACCGTGCGGGTGGTCGATCGGGTTCATGGCGACACCACGGACGGTCGGGCGGACGCCCTTCCACCGCATGCGGCCGGCCTTGCCCCAGTTGATGTTCGACTGCTCGGCGTTGCCCACCTCGCCGACCGTCGCGCGGCAGCGCAGGTCGACGTTGCGGATCTCGCCGGACGGCATACGCAGCTGGGCGTAGGGGCCGTCCTTGGCGACGAGCTGCACCGAGACACCGGCCGAGCGGGCGATCTTCGCGCCGCCACCGGGCTTGAGCTCGATGGCGTGGATGACCGTACCGGTCGGGATGTTGCGGAGCGGCAGGTTGTTGCCGGGCTTGATGTCAGCGCCGGCGCCGGCCTCCACCACGTCACCCTGAGACAGCTTGTTCGGGGCGATGATGTAGCGCTTCTCGCCGTCCGCGTAGTGCAGCAGGGCGATGCGCGCGGTGCGGTTGGGGTCGTACTCGATGTGAGCGACCTTGGCCGGCACGCCGTCCTTGTCGTGACGACGGAAGTCGATCACGCGGTACTGGCGCTTGTGGCCACCACCCTTGTGGCGGGTCGTGATGCGACCGGTGTTGTTGCGGCCACCCGTCTTCGACAGGGGGCGGACCAGCGACTTCTCCGGCTGCGAACGGGTGACCTCGACGAAGTCCGCGACGCTCGAGCCGCGACGGCCAGGCGTAGTCGGCTTGTACTTACGAATACCCATGGGATTCAGTCCTCGATCTTCTTAGTCCGGGTCAGCCGACCGGACCGCCGAAGATGTCGATCGAACCCTCGCGGAGGGTGACGATCGCACGCTTCGTGTCCTTGCGCTTGCCCAGGCCGAAACGCGTGCGACGCGTCTTGCCCTTGCGGTTGATCGTGTTGACCGAGTCGACCTTCACGCCGAACACCTGCTCGACGGCGATCTTGATCTCGGTCTTGTTGGCACGCGGGTCCACGACGAAGGTGTACTTGCCCTCGTCGAGGAGGCCGTAGCTCTTCTCGGAGACGACCGGCGCGAGCAGGATGTCGCGCGGGTCCTTCTGCACGGTGGTCACTTCGTGGCCTCCTCAGCGGCCTCGGCGGCCTCCGACTCGGTCGCAGTCGCCTTCGCGCCCTTGGCGGGGCCGGCGAGGAACGCGGCGAGCGCGCCCTCGGTGAAGACGATGTCGTCCGAGATGAGGACGTCGTACGTGTTCAGCTGGTCGGCCGCGATGAGGTGGACCTCGGGCACGTTGCGGAGCGACAGGATGGTCGCCTCGTCCGTGCGCTCGGTCACCACGAGCACGTTGGGGCGCTCGGTCAGGGTCGACAGGGTCTTCAGCGCGGTCTTGGTCGACGGCGTGCCGTCGATGCCGAAGCCGGAGACGACGTGCACGCGGCCGGCGCGAGCGCGGTCGGACAGGGCGCCACGGAGAGCGGCGGCCTTCATCTTCTTGGGGGTCCGCTGGTCGTACGAGCGCGGCTGCGGGCCGTGGACGGTGCCACCGCCGGCGAACTGCGGAGCGCGGGTCGAACCCTGACGGGCGCGGCCGGTGCCCTTCTGCTTGTACGGCTTCTTGCCACCACCGCGGACCTCGCCGCGGGTCTTCGTGGCGTGCGTGCCCTGGCGGGCAGCGGCGCGCTGCGCGACGACGACCTGGTGGATCAGCGGGATGTTGGTGACGACGTCGAACACCTCAGCAGGAAGCTCGGCGGTGCCGGCCTTCTTGCCCTGGGCGTCGAGAACGTCGACGATCTGTGCGGTCATGTGTTTCACGCACCCTTCGCGGCGGTCTTGACGACGACGACGCCACCCTTGGGGCCGGGAACCGCGCCCTTGACGAGCAGCAGACCCTTCTCGACGTCGACCGCGTGGACGGTCAGGTTCTGGGTGGTCTGACGGGCGTTGCCCATCCGGCCGGCCATGCGCAGGCCCTTGAACACGCGCGACGGCGTCGAGGCGCCACCGATCGAGCCCGGCTTGCGGTGGTTGCGGTGCGAACCGTGGGAGGCGCTCACGCCGGCGAAGCCGTGACGCTTCATGACACCGGCCGTGCCCTTGCCCTTGGTCGTACCGACGACGTCGACCACGGCGCCGGCCTCGAAGGCGGCAGCGGTGATCTCCTGGCCGACCGAGTAGTCGGCGGCGTCGGCGGTGCGGATCTCGGCCACGTGACGGCGCGGCGTGACGCCGGCCTTCTCGAAGTGGCCCTTCAGCGGCTTGGTGACCTTGCGGGGGTCGATCTGGCCGACGGCCAGCTGGACGGCCGAGTAGCCGTCGGTCTCGGCCGTGCGGACCTGGGTCACCACGTTGGTGTCCACCGCCACGACCGTGACGGGAACCAGGCGCCCGGCCTCGTCCCACAGCTGCGTCATGCCGAGCTTCTTGCCCAGCACCGCGGTCACGTTCTTCTGCAGGTTGCTCATCTGTCAGTCACCTGGCCTCAGAGCTTGATCTCGATGTTCACGTCGGCAGGCAGGTCGATACGCATGAGCGAGTCGACGGCCTTCGGCGTGGGATCGATGATGTCGATGAGCCGCTTGTGCGTGCGCATCTCGAAGTGCTCGCGGCTGTCCTTGTACTTGTGAGGCGACCGGATCACGACGAAGACGTTCTTCTCCGTCGGGAGCGGCACCGGGCCCACAACAGTCGCACCGGCACGCGTGACCGTGTCAACGATCTTGCGCGCCGAGCTGTCGATGACCTCGTGGTCATAGGACTTGAGCCGGATGCGGATCTTCTGTCCCGCCATGGCGTCGTCTGACTCTCTCTCTCGAACCGCTACTGTCCGGCCCCCGCGCTCGGGCGTGTCGCATAGCGAACCGCTCGAAGCCCTGGGGGCCGTTGAATTGCGATCTGTCCGTGAGGACGGACCGCGACGTAAGTCGGGCCTGCCGAACCCTCTCCTGGAGGACGTGTGCCTACCGGGAGCCCGGTCGTGCGGAGCGCTCTGACGAGTGAACAGACGGCACCCCGCGAACCCCTCGTCGTGAGGGGGACCCGCTCCAGCCGACTCGGCGGAGGCCTGGGATCGAGTCCCGGAGAGGCTCCGCGCGGCTGCGGTACAACACACTGTTCGACACAAGAAAGAACGCGCCCGTGACAGGCAACCTGACTAGTGTGCCATACGGGTCGCGGTGCTCCAACCGCGTGGCCTGTGACGCTCCCCGCACGACGGGGCCTGGTCAGCCGACGGCGAGCAGGTCCAGCACCCGCGCGACGAAGGCGGCCCGGTCGACGGTCTCGACCAGGTGCCCGTTGCGCTCGAGCTTCGTGTCGCTGTACCGGTCCGTCACCGTCATCCCGCGCGTGATGCTCCCCCGCGTCTCCACCCCGACGAAGCACTCCGCTGACGTGCACAGCGAGTCGTCGGCGGCATAGACGACGGCCAGCGGGTCGTGGAGCGCCGCGCCCCGGCCACCGGAGTAGCGGGCGACGAGCGGCAGGTACCGGCCGATGACGTCGGCGAACAGCACGGCGCCCGGCGACCCGAGGGCCCTCGCCTGGCCCAGCTCGTCGGCCGTGATGTACGCCTCGTGCGTCACGTCGAGCGGGCAGAGCCAGAACGGCACCCCGCTGGTGAAGACGCGCTGCGCGGCCTCCGGGTAGACGTAGACGTTGAACTCGGCCGCCGGCGTGGTGTTCCCCGCCAGGAACGCCCCGCCCATGACGACGACCCGCCGCAGCCGCTCGCCCAGTTCCGGGTACGTCGCCAGGGCGACGGCCACGTTCGTGAGGGGTCCGGTCGCGACGACGTCGATCGGCTGGTCGCTCGACGCCGCGACGTCGCGCATCACCTGCCACGCCGGGCGGCCGTCGGCGACCCTGCTCGACGTCGGCAGCTCGACGCCCAGCAGGCCGTCCGTGCCATGGATCTCCGCCGCCGTGACCAGGTCGGCCACCAGAGGCTTCGCGGCCCCGCGCGCCACGGGCACGTCCCACCCGAGCAGCCCGACGACGTCGAGCGCGTTGCGGGTCGCCTGCTCGACGTCGACGTTCCCCGCCACCGTGGTGACGGCCGCGACGTCGAGGTCGCCGCGCTGCGCCAGCGCGTGCGCGAGCACCAGGGCGGCGACGTCGTCCGTGCCCGGGTCGCAGTCGACGATGACGGGGACGCCCATCAGCCCCTCCCGTAGTGCGCGACGGCGTCGACCAGAAGGTCGACGTAGGCCTGGCGGTCGATCCCCAGAGCGACCCGCGCGTTCGGCAGCTCCCCGCTGGCCCCGAACACGTCGCCGACCGTGGCCCCCCGCGAGTACTCGCCCGTCGTCTCGACCTGCACGTACAGGGGCTGGACCTCGAGGATCTCGGGGTGCGTGAGCGCCACCACCGCGACCGGGTCGTGGACCGGGGCGCCCGCGTAGCCGAGGTCGCGGTGGTAGGCGAAGAAGAACTCGAGCCAGTCCGCGACGATCCCGGCGAGCGGGGTGCCGACGGCCCGCACGCGCTCGAAGTCCGCGGGGAGCACGTACGCCTTCTCGGTGACGTCGAGCCCGGCCATCAGGATCGGCAGCCCCGAGGTGAACACGACCTGCGCCGCCTCGGGGTCGACCAGGATGTTGAACTCCGCGGCGGGCGTCCAGTTGCCTGAGTGGATCCCGCCGCCCATGAGCGAGATGCCCGCGATCCGGGCCTTGAGCTCCGGGTGGGCGAGCAGCAGCGTCGCGACGTTCGTGAGCGGGCCCGTCGGCACCAGCCACACGGGCTCGGCGCTCTCGCGCAGCAGGTGGGCCATGAGCTCGGCGCCGGGGCGGGCGTCGAGGTCGACGGCAGCCTCCGGGAGCGCGGGGCCGTCAAGTCCCGACGTCCCGTGCACCGAGTGCGCGACGATCGCCTGGGCGACGAGAGGACGGGCGGCCCCCTGCGCGAGCGGCACCCCGCCGACTCCCAGCAGCGTCACGATCCGCCGCATGTTGTGGGTGGTGTTCTCCAGGCTGGCGTTGCCGGCGACCGAGACGATCCCGCGCACGTCGAGCTCCGGGGAGGCGAAGGCGAGCAGCCAGGCGATGGCGTCGTCGTGCCCGGGGTCGCCGTCGAGGATGACCGGGATCATCGGCTCACCTCCGGGAGCGTGTCGCCGGCATCCGGGTAGGAGGGCTGGGCGCCGGCGCCGGTCACGGCATAGGCCCCGACGCGGACCGCGTGCCGCGCCGCGTGGACCAGGCCCTCGCCCTCGGCGAGCCGGGCCGCGAGGGCGCCGACGAACGCATCGCCCGCCCCGGTGGTGTCGCGCGCCTCGACCTGCGGCGCCGGCACGGTGACCGGGTCTCGGCCACCCTCGGCCACGAGCGCACCCTGGGCGCCGAGCGTGAGCACGACCGACCGCACCCCGGCCCCGACGAGCGCCCGCACGACGCCGGCGTCGTCGGCCGGGGCGTCGCTCGTGAGCAGCGCCAGCGCGCCGAAGGCCTCGTGCTCGTTGACCACGAGCGGGTCCGCGAGCCGCACGACGTCGGGGTGCAGCTCCCGGCTCGGCGCGAGGTTGAGCAGCACCCTCCCCCGCGCCGCCCGCGCCGCGGCCTCGACGCCGTCGCGCGGGATCTCGCACTGCAGCACCACGACGTCGGCCTCGGCGACGAGCTGCTGCCGGCCTGCCACGGCCGCGGCCCCGACCGACCCGTTGGCGCCGGGCACCACCACGATGGTGTTCTCCCCCGCGTCATCGACGGTGATCAGGGCGATACCCGTCGGCCCGGGCACCAGAGCGACGGCCGACGTGTTGACCCCGGCGGCCAGCAGCCCCGACATCGCGGTGCCGGCGAACGCGTCGTCCCCCACGGCGCCCACCAGGGCGACGTCTCCCCCGAGCCGCGCGGCCGCGACCGCCTGGTTCGACCCCTTGCCCCCGGGCAGCACCTCCAGGTCCGACCCGAGCACCGTCTCGCCAGGACGCGGGTGTCGCGCGGTGCGCGCGACCAGGTCGGCGTTGACGGAGCCGACGACGACGATACGGGCCACGCGCCCAGCATGCCGTGCCGAGGGGCCCCCGGCAGCCCGGGCCGCTATCTCGCGGGCGAGCGCTCTATCTCGCGAGATAGAGCTCCGGGCCGCAAGATAGAACGCTCGCCCGCGAGATAGAACACGAGCACACGCACGAAGGCCCCGGCTCCCTTGCGGGAACCGGGGCCTTCGCAGCTGATCAGATCAGCAAGCCATCAGCACAAGATCACTTGATGATCTTGGTGACACGGCCGGAGCCGACGGTGCGGCCACCCTCACGGATGGCGAAGCCGAGGCCCTCCTCCATGGCGATGGGCTGGATGAGCTGGACCGTCATCTCGGTGTTGTCGCCGGGCATGACCATCTCGGTGCCCTCGGGCAGCGTGATGACGCCGGTGACGTCCGTCGTGCGGAAGTAGAACTGCGGACGGTAGTTCGAGTAGAACGGGTTGTGACGGCCGCCCTCGTCCTTGCCCAGGATGTAGACCTGAGCCTCGAAGTCGGTGTGCGGGGTGATCGAACCCGGCTTCACGACGACCTGGCCACGCTCGACGTCCTCGCGCTTGATGCCGCGCAGGAGCAGACCGGTGTTGTCACCAGCCTGAGCCTGGTCCATCGACTTGTGGAACGTCTCGATGCCCGTGACGGTCGTCTTCTGCGGGTTGCGGATGCCGACGATCTCGACCTCGGAGTTGACGTTCAGCGCGCCACGCTCGACCTTGCCGGTGACGACGGTGCCACGACCGGTGATCGTGAAGACGTCCTCGATCGGCATGAGGAAGGGCTTGTCGAGGTCACGCACCGGCTCGGGGACGTTGTCGTCCACGGTCTGCATGAGCTCGAGGATCTTCTCCTGCCACTCGGGGTCACCCTCGAGGGCCTTGAGCGCCGAGACGCGCACGATCGGGCCGTCGAAGCCCTGGTCGCCGAGCAGCTCCGCGACCTCCATCTCGACGAGCTCGAGGATCTCCTCGTCGTCGACCATGTCCGTCTTGTTCAGCGCGACGAGCATGTAGGGAACGCCGACCTGCTTGGCAAGAAGAACGTGCTCACGCGTCTGGGCCATCGGGCCGTCGGTGGCGGCGACCACGAGGATGGCGCCGTCCATCTGGGCAGCACCCGTGATCATGTTCTTGATGTAGTCGGCGTGACCGGGGGCGTCGACGTGCGCGTAGTGACGGTTCGGCGTCTCGTACTCGATGTGCGAGATGTTGATCGTGATGCCGCGCTGCTTCTCCTCGGGCGCCTTGTCAATGCCGTCGAAGTCGACGACCTGGTTGGCGAGGTAGCCCTCCGACGCCGGGTACTTCTCGGCGAGGGTCTTGGAGATGGCAGCGGTCAGCGTCGTCTTGCCGTGGTCGACGTGTCCGATGGTGCCGATGTTGACGTGCGGCTTGGTCCGCTCGAACTTGGCCTTAGCCACTGGGGTCCTCCTGGGACTGGGTAGATGTTCCCGAACGTTGCGAGACTCGGCTTTGAAGCCTACCTCCCGCGGGGCGACGGGGATTTCCTACAGGTTGATGGTGAAGCAGGTCGACCTGTGGGGACTCACTCGCCCCGGGTCTTCTTGATGATCTCGTCAGCGACGTTGCGAGGAACCTCGGCGTAGCTGTCGAACTGCATCGAGTACACCGCACGACCCTGGGTCTTCGACCGCAGGTCGCCGATGTAACCGAACATCTCGCTCAGCGGCACCAGGGCGCGGACGACCTTGACGCCGGTCGCGTCCTCCATGGACTGGATCATGCCACGGCGGGAGTTGATGTCTCCGATCACGTCGCCCATGTACTCCTCGGGCGTACGGACCTCGACGGCCATGACCGGCTCGAGCAGAGCCGGGTCGGCGCGCTTGACGCCCTCCTTGAGGACCATCGAGCCGGCGATCTTGAACGCCATCTCGGAGGAGTCGACCTCGTGGTAGGCGCCGTCGAGCAGCGTGGCCTTGACACCGACGAGCGGGAAGCCCGCCAGCACACCCTGCTGCAGAGCGGCCTGGATACCGGCGTCGACCGACGGGATGTACTCGCGCGGGATGCGGCCACCGGTGACGGCGTTGTTGAACTCGTAGAGCTCGCCCTCGGTCGTGTCCAGCGGCTCGAAGCTCACCTGGACCTTCGCGAACTGGCCCGAACCACCGGTCTGCTTCTTGTGCGTGTACTCGACCTTCTCCACCGCACGGCGGATGGTCTCGCGGTACGCGACCTGAGGCTTGCCGACGTTCGCCTCGACCTTGAACTCGCGACGCATGCGGTCGACGAGGATGTCGAGGTGGAGCTCGCCCATGCCGCCGATGACGGTCTGGCCGGTCTCCTCGTCCAGCTTGACGCGGAAGGTCGGGTCCTCCTCGGCGAGCTTCTGGATCGCCGTCGAGAGCTTCTCCTGGTCGGCCTTCGTCTTGGGCTCGATGGCCACGTCGATGACCGGCTCGGGGAAGGTCATCGACTCGAGGATCACCTGGGCGTTCGAGTCGCACAGGGTGTCACCGGTGGTGACGTCCTTGAGGCCGATGAACGCGTAGATGTGGCCGGCCGACGCCTCGTCGACAGGGTTCTCCTTGTTGGCGTGCATCTGGAAGATCTTCCCGATGCGCTCCTTCTTGCCCTTGGTCGAGTTCACGACCTGGGCGCCCTGCACGACCTTGCCCGAGTAGACACGGATGAAGGTCAGCTTGCCGAAGAACGGGTGCGCGGCGATCTTGAACGCGAGGGCCGAGAACGGCTCCGCGGCGTCGGGGTGACGCTCGACGATGATCTCCGGGTCCTTGACGTCGTGGCCCTTGATGGCCGGGACGTCGAGGGGCGACGGGAGGTAGTCGACGACGGCGTCGAGCATGGGCTGGACGCCCTTGTTCTTGAACGCCGAGCCGCACAGGACCGGGAAGGCCTCGCCGGCGACGGTGAGCTTGCGGATGCCGGCCTTGATCTCGGCGACCGTCAGGTCCTCGCCACCGAGGAACTTCTCGAGCAGCTCGTCGTCGGTCTCGGCGACGGCCTCGAGGAGCTCGGCGTGGTACTGCTCGGCCTTCTCCTGGAGGTCGGCCGGGATCTCCTCGACCGTGTACTCGGCGCCCATCTTGGTCTCGCCGCGCCACACGATCGCGCGCATCTCGACCAGGTCGACGACGCCCTCGAAGTCGTTCTCGGCACCGATCGGCAGCTGGATGACCAGCGGACGGGCCTTGAGGCGGTTCACGATCGTGTCGACCGTGTAGTAGAAGTCGGCACCCAGCTTGTCCATCTTGTTGACGAAGCAGATGCGGGGGACCTCGTACTTGTCCGCCTGACGCCACACGGTCTCGGACTGGGGCTCCACGCCCTCCTTGCCGTCGAAGACGGCGACGGCACCGTCGAGGACGCGCAGCGAGCGCTCCACCTCGACCGTGAAGTCCACGTGACCCGGGGTGTCGATGATGTTGATCTGGTTCTTGTTCCAGAAGGCGGTCACAGCAGCGGACGTGATCGTGATGCCACGCTCCTGCTCCTGCTCCATCCAGTCGGTGGTCGACGCGCCGTCGTGCGTCTCACCGATCTTGTAGTTGACGCCCGTGTAGAACAGGATTCGCTCGGTCGTCGTCGTCTTGCCGGCATCGATGTGCGCCATGATGCCGATGTTCCGGACCTTGTTGAGGTCGGTCAGCACGTCAAGTGCCACGGGGTTCCCCTTGTTTGTGGAGGGCGGGACGCCTGCGGCCCCGGGGGGTGTGCACCCCCCAGGGCCGACGAGCGATTACCAGCGGTAGTGAGCGAACGCGCGGTTCGACTCGGCCATCTTGTGCATGTCCTCGCGGCGCTTGACCGCGGCACCGAGGCCGTTCGAGGCGTCGAGGATCTCGTTCATGAGACGCTCGGTCATCGTCTTCTCACGACGGGCGCGCGAGAAGTCGGTCAGCCAGCGCAGGGCCAGCGTCGTGGAACGCGTGGGGCGCACCTCGACCGGGACCTGGTAGGTCGCGCCACCGACGCGGCGGCTGCGGACCTCGAGGGCCGGGCGGACGTTCTCCAGCGCGCGCTTGAGCACGACGACGGGGTCCTGGTCGGTCTTCGCACGAACGCCCTCGAGGGCGCTGTAGACGATGGCCTCGGCCGTGGACTTCTTGCCGTCCAGCAGGATCTTGTTGATCAGCTGGGTGACGACGGGGGACCCGTAGACCGGGTCGGCGATGAGCGGCCGCTTGGGGGCCGGACCCTTACGAGGCATCAGGCCTTCTCCTTCTTGGCGCCGTAGCGGCTGCGAGCCTGCTTGCGGTTCTTCACACCCTGCGTGTCGAGCGCGCCGCGGACGATCTTGTAACGGACACCCGGGAGGTCCTTCACACGGCCGCCGCGCACGAGCACGATGGAGTGCTCCTGGAGGTTGTGGCCGACGCCGGGGATGTACGCGGTCACCTCGATGCCGGAGGAGAGCTTCACACGCGCAACCTTGCGGAGCGCCGAGTTCGGCTTCTTGGGGGTGGTGGTGTACACACGGGTGCACACGCCGCGCCGCTGCGGGGAACCCTTGAGCGCGGGAGTCTTCGACTTCCCCGGCTTCGTGGTCCGGCCCTTGCGGACGAGCTGCTGGATCGTAGGCACTACGTCTCCGTCGTCTTCTGTGAGCTCACGGAGACCGGCCGGCCTCCGCCTGTGGGTATAAGGCTGTGCGTGCCGACAGCAGGCGGCACGCAGTCCTCATGGAGGGACCGCAGCGCCACTTACCACCGGCTCGATGGCCCGGACCCGCCGCAGCTGTCCGGCAGGACGCCGTCGGGCGGGATCTCGGGATGCCCCTGCACTCACATCGCGACGCTCCCCGGAGGGCGCGCGCACGACGGCACGGGCACGGTCGTCAAGACTACCCGGCCCGCCGCGGATCACCAAAGCCGCTGGCTGTGAGGTGCGTCGCGCGCCGGGCAGGGGGACGCCCCCGCCACCGCGGTGCGGTGACGGGGGCGTCCGGGAGAGAGATCAGCGGAGCTAGGGGTCCCCGCGGGTCCCCGCAGCGAAGCGAGGAGACCCGTGGGGTCTAGCGGAAGTCGCCGAAGTCCAGGTCCTCCAGCGGGATCGCCTCGCCCGAGCCCATGCCGAGCGTCGGGAAGTCGATCTCGTCGTAGCCGAAGCTCGGGTAGAGCTCGGCCTTGGCCTGCTCGGTGGGCTCGACCTCGATGTCCCGGTACCGGGACAGGCCCGTGCCGGCGGGGATGAGCTTACCGATGATGACGTTCTCCTTGAGGCCCAGCAGCGGGTCCCGACGGCCGCTCATGGCCGCCTCGGTGAGCACGCGGGTCGTCTCCTGGAAGGAGGCGGCCGAGAGCCACGAGTCGGTGGCGAGCGACGCCTTGGTGATGCCCATGAGCTCCGGACGGCCCGAGGCGGGCTGGTGACCCTCCGCCACCGCGGCGCGGTTGGCGTCCTCGAAGCGCGTGCGCTCCGCGAGCTCGCCCGGGAGCAACGTGGTCTCGCCCGAGTCCAGCACGGTCACGCGACGCAGCATCTGCCGCACGATGACCTCGATGTGCTTGTCGTGGATGTCCACGCCCTGGCTGCGGTAGGTCTCCTGGACCTCGTCCACCAGGTGCTTCTGCGCGGCGCGCGGGCCCAGGATGCGCAGGACCTTCTTCGGGTCCACGGCGCCCAGGACCAGCTGGGTGCCGACCTGCACGTGCTGGCCGTCCTCGATGAGGAGGCGCGCACGCTTCGACACCTGGTAACGCAGCTCCTCGGAGCCGTCGTCGGGCGTGAGGACCAGGATGCGCGAGCGCTCCATGTCCTCGATGGCGATGCGGCCCGTGTACTCCGCGATGGGCGCCTCACCCTTGGGGGTGCGGGCCTCGAAGAGCTCGGTCACGCGGGGAAGACCCTGCGTGATGTCCTCGGCCGAGGCGACACCACCGGTGTGGAAGGTACGCATGGTCAGCTGCGTGCCCGGCTCACCGATGGACTGCGCCGCGATGATGCCGACGGCCTCGCCGATGTCCACGAGCTTGCCCGTGGCCAGCGAGCGGCCGTAGCACTTGGCGCACGTGCCGACGCGGGACTCGCAGGTGAGCACGGAGCGCACCTTCACGGTCTCGATGCCGGCCGCCAGGATGGCCTCGATCTCCGCGTCGCCCGCGTCCTCGCCGCCCCGGGCGACGACGTTGCCGTCGGCGTCCAGGACGTCCACGGCCAGCGTGCGGGCGTAGATCGACGTCTCCACGCGGGGGTGCGGCACCAGCTGGTCGCCGATGCGCTCGCCCACGGGCAGGTTCAGGCCACGCTGCGTGCCGCAGTCGTCCTCGCGGATGATGACGTCCTGCGAGACGTCCACCAGACGACGGGTCAGGTAGCCCGAGTCCGCCGTACGGAGGGCCGTGTCGGCCAGACCCTTACGGGCACCGTGCGAGGCGATGAAGTACTCGAGGACGGACAGGCCCTCGCGGTAGTTGGACTTGATCGGGCGGGGGATGATCTCGCCCTTCGGGTTCGCCACGAGGCCGCGCATACCGGCGATCTGGCGGACCTGCATCCAGTTACCACGGGCACCCGACGACACCATGCGGTACAGGGTGTTGCGGGCGTTGCCCTCGAGGTTCTCGCGCATGACCTTGGCGACCGTGTCGGTGGCCTGGGTCCAGATCTCGATGAGCTCCTGACGGCGCTCGTCGTCGGTGATCAGACCGCGGTCGAACTGCTGCTGCACCTTGAGCGCACGCTGCTCGTGCTCGTCGAGGATCTCGTCCTTGACCGCCGGCATGGCGACGTCGGAGATCGCGATCGTGACGCCCGAGCGGGTCGCCCACTTGTAGCCGGCGTCCTTGAGCGCGTCGAGCGCCGCGGCCACCTCCACCTTCGGGTACGACTCGGCGAGGTCGTTGACGATCGTCGAGAGCTCCTTCTTGCCGACCACGCCGTTCTGGAACGGGTAGTCGACCGGGAGGGCCTCGTTGAAGATCGTGCGGCCGAGCGTCGTCTCGAACAGCATCGGGACGTCCGGCTCCCAGCCCTCGGGCTCCTTGCCGGGCTCGAAGACGACGTCGGACATGCGGATCTTGACCTGGGCGTTGATGTCCAGGTCACCACGGTCCATGGCCATGATCGCCTCGGCCTGCGACGAGAACACGCGGCCCTCGCCCGTGGCACCGGGGCGGTCGGAGGTCAGGTGGTGCAGACCGATGATCATGTCCTGCGAGGGCATGGTCACCGGGCGGCCGTCCGACGGCTTCAGGATGTTGTTGCTCGAGAGCATGAGGATGCGGGCCTCGGCCTGCGCCTCGGCGCTCAGGGGCAGGTGCACGGCCATCTGGTCGCCGTCGAAGTCCGCGTTGAACGCGGCGCACACGAGCGGGTGCAGGTGGATGGCCTTGCCCTCGACGAGCTGCGGCTCGAACGCCTGGATGCCCAGACGGTGCAGGGTGGGTGCACGGTTGAGCAGCACGGGGTGCTCGGTGATGACCTCCTCGAGCACGTCCCACACGACCGAGCGCGTGCGCTCGACCATGCGCTTGGCCGACTTGATGTTCTGCGCGTGGTTGAGCTCCACGAGGCGCTTCATCACGAACGGCTTGAACAGCTCGAGCGCCATCTGCTTGGGCAGACCGCACTGGTGCAGCTTCAGGGTCGGGCCGACCACGATGACCGAACGGCCCGAGTAGTCGACGCGCTTGCCGAGCAGGTTCTGGCGGAAACGACCCTGCTTGCCCTTGAGCATGTCGGAGATCGACTTGAGCGGGCGGTTGCCCGGGCCGGTCACCGGGCGGCCGCGACGGCCGTTGTCGAACAGCGAGTCGACGGCCTCCTGGAGCATGCGCTTCTCGTTGTTCACGATGATCTCGGGGGCACCGAGGTCGAGCAGCCGCTTCAGGCGGTTGTTGCGGTTGATGACGCGGCGGTACAGGTCGTTGAGGTCCGACGTCGCGAAGCGGCCACCGTCGAGCTGCACCATCGGGCGCAGGTCCGGCGGGATGACCGGGACGGCGTCGAGCACCATCGCCGTGGGCGAGTTCGACGTCGTGAGGAACGCGTTGACCACCTTGAGGCGCTTGAGGGCGCGGGTCTTGCGCTGGCCCTTGCCCGTGCGGATGATCTCGCGCAGGTTCTCGGCCTCGGCGTCCAGGTCGAAGCTCTCGAGGCGCTTCTGGATCGCGGCAGCACCCATCGAGCCCTCGAAGTACGGGCCGAAGCGGTCCTGCAGCGAGCGGTACAGCATCTCGTCGCCCTCGAGGTCGGCGACCTTGAGGTTCTTGAAGCGGTCCCAGACCGTCTCGAGGCGCTCGATCTCGGCGTCCGCGCGCTTGCGCAGGTTCGCCATCTCGCGCTCCGCGGCGTCGCGCACCTTGCGGCGAGCGTCGGCCTTGGCACCCTCGGCCTCGAGCTCGGCGAGGTCCTGCTCGAGCTTCGTGGCGCGGGCGTTGATGTCGTTGTCGCGGCGGTCCGCGATCTCCTTCTTCTCCAGGTCGATCTCGTTCTGGAGGCGCGGGAGGTCCTCGTGCCGGCCCTCGTCGTCGACCCACGTGATCATGTAGGCCGCGAAGTAGATGACCTTCTCCAGGTCCTTCGGGGCGAGGTCGAGCAGGTAGCCCAGACGCGAGGGCACACCCTTGAAGAACCAGATGTGCGTGACAGGCGCGGCCAGCTCGATGTGGCCCATGCGCTCACGGCGAACCTTGGAACGCGTGACCTCGACACCGCAGCGCTCGCAGACGATGCCCTTGAAGCGCACGCGCTTGTACTTGCCGCAGTAGCACTCCCAGTCGCGAGTCGGGCCGAAGATCTTCTCGCAGAAGAGGCCGTCCTTCTCGGGCTTGAGCGTGCGGTAGTTGATGGTCTCGGGCTTCTTGACCTCACCGTGCGACCAGGCACGGATGTCGTCGGCCGTTGCGAGGCCGATACGCAGCTCGTCGAAGACGTTGACGTCGAGCAAGGTATTCCTACTTCCCTTGTGGCTCTTGAAAGATTGTCTTTGTCAGCGTTGAGCTGAGATCAGATCTCGTCGATCGAGGACGCGGCGTTGGGGCGGCGCGACAGGTCGATGCCGAGCTCCTCCGCAGCGCGGTACACCTCGTCGTCGGACTCGCGCATCTCGATGGACGAGCCGTCCGAGGACAGCACCTCCACGTTCAGGCAGAGCGACTGCATCTCCTTGAGGAGCACCTTGAAGGACTCCGGGATGCCCGAGTCGGGGATGTTCTCGCCCTTGACGATGGCCTCGTAGACCTTCACGCGGCCGGGGACGTCGTCGGACTTGATGGTCAGGAGCTCCTGGAGCGTGTAGGCAGCGCCGTACGCCTCGAGGGCCCAGACCTCCATCTCGCCGAAGCGCTGGCCACCGAACTGCGCCTTACCACCGAGCGGCTGCTGGGTGATCATCGAGTACGGGCCGGTCGAGCGCGCGTGGATCTTGTCGTCGACCAGGTGGTGCAGCTTGAGGATGTACATGTAGCCGACCGAGACCGGGTCCGGGAACGGCTCGCCCGAGCGGCCGTCGAACAGGCGCGCCTTGCCGTCCTCGCCGACCATGCGGTCGCCGTCACGGTTGGGCAGCGTCGTCGACAGCAGGCCGCGCAGGCCCTGCTCCTCGAGGCCGTCGAAGACGGGCGTCGCGACGGGGCTGAACGGAGCAGCCTTCTTCGCGATGTCCGGGACGTGGTCGAGCCACTCGGCCGACTGGTCCTCCGCCAGGTCGGTGTCCCAGCCACGGCTGGCGACCCAGCCGAGGTGCGTCTCGAGCACCTGGCCGACGTTCATACGACCGGGGACGCCGAGCGGGTTGAGCACGACGTCGACGGGCGTGCCGTCGGGGAGGAACGGCATGTCCTCCTGCGGCAGGATCTTCGAGATGACGCCCTTGTTGCCGTGACGGCCGGCGAGCTTGTCGCCCACCGTGATCTTGCGGCGCTGGGCGATGTACACGCGGACCAGCTGGTTCACGCCGGCGGGCAGCTCGTCGCCGTCCTCGCGGTTGAACTCGCGCACGCCGATGACCGTGCCGGACTCGCCGTGGGGCACCTTGAGCGAGGTGTCGCGCACCTCGCGGGCCTTCTCGCCGAAGATGGCGCGCAGCAGGCGCTCCTCCGGGGTCAGCTCGGTCTCGCCCTTCGGGGTGACCTTGCCGACCAGCACGTCGCCGGCGCCGACCTCGGCACCGATGCGGATGATGCCGCGCTCGTCGAGGTCCGCCAGGACGTCCTCGGAGACGTTCGGGATGTCCCGCGTGATCTCCTCCGGGCCCAGCTTCGTGTCGCGGGCGTCGACCTCGTGCTCCTCGATGTGGATCGAGGAGAGGACGTCGTCCTCGATGAGGCGCTGCGACAGGATGATCGCGTCCTCGTAGTTGTGGCCCTCCCACGACATGAACGCCACGAGCAGGTTGCGGCCGAGCGCGAGCTCGCCCTCGTCCGTCGCGGGGCCGTCGGCCAGGACCGAGCCCGGCTCGACGCGCTGGCCCTCGTCCACGATCACGCGCTGGTTGTAGGACGTGCCCTGGTTGGAACGCACGAACTTCGAGATGCGGTACGACGACGTGGTCGCGTCGTCGTTCGCGACGAGCACCAGGTCGGCCGACACCTCGGTGACGACGCCGGCCTTGGTGGCCACGACGACGTCGCCGGCGTCGACGGCCGCACGGCGCTCCATGCCGGTGCCGACGAGCGGCATCTCGGAGCGCACCAGCGGCACCGCCTGGCGCTGCATGTTGGCACCCATGAGGGCGCGGTTGGCGTCGTCGTGCTCGAGGAACGGGATGAGCGCGGTCGCGACCGACACCATCTGGCGCGGGGAGACGTCGATGTAGTCGACCTCGCCGACCGGCACGTCGGACGTCTCGCCGCCCTTGACGCGCACGAGCACGCGGGGCTCGGCGAAGTGGTTCGTCTCGGTGATCGGCGTGTTCGCCTGGGCGATGACGTAGCGGTCCTCGTCGTCGGCCGTGAGGTAGTCGATCTGGTCGCTGATCTGACCGTCGACGACCTTGCGGTACGGCGTCTCGATGAAGCCGAACGGGTTGATGCGGCCGAACGAGGCGAGCGAGCCGATCAGACCGATGTTCGGACCCTCAGGGGTCTCGATCGGGCACATGCGGCCGTAGTGCGACGGGTGGACGTCACGGACCTCCATGCCGGCGCGGTCGCGCGACAGACCACCCGGGCCGAGGGCGTTCAGACGACGCTTGTGCGTCAGGCCCGCGAGCGGGTTGTTCTGGTCCATGAACTGCGACAGCTGCGAGGTGCCGAAGAACTCGCGGATCGACGCCACCACGGGGCGGATGTTGATCAGCGTCTGCGGCGTGATGGCCTCGACGTCCTGCGTCGTCATGCGCTCGCGGACCACGCGCTCCATGCGGGACAGGCCCGTGCGCACCTGGTTCTGGATGAGCTCGCCGACGGCGCGGATGCGGCGGTTGCCGAAGTGGTCGATGTCGTCGGTCTCGACGCGCACCTCGACGGCCTCGCCGTTGCGCGAGCCGGCCAGGGTGACGACGTCGGCGTGCAGGGCGGCGAGGTACTTGATCGTCGCGACGACGTCGGAGCGCGACAGCGTCGAGTCGGTGAGCGGGGCGTCCACGCCGAGCTTCTTCGACACCTTGTAGCGGCCGACCTTCGCGAGGTCGTAGCGCTTCGGGTTGAAGTAGAAGTTCTCGAGCAGCGCGCGGCCGGCCTCGACCGTGGGCGGCTCGCCCGGGCGGATCTTGCGGTACAGGTCGACCAGGGCCTCGTCCTCGGTGTGGACGTGGTCCTTCTCCAGCGTGTCGAGCACGGCCGGGAACTGGGCGAACTCCTCGCGGATCTCCGCCTCCGTCATGCCGAGGGCCTTGAGGAGCACGGTCACCGACTGCTTGCGCTTGCGGTCGACGCGCACGCCGACGGCGTCGCGCTTGTCGATCTCGAACTCGAGCCAGGCACCGCGCGACGGGATGATCTTGGCCGAGAAGATGTCCTTGTCGGACGTCTTGTCGGGGGTGCGCTCGAAGTACACGCCGGGCGAACGGACGAGCTGCGAGACGACGACGCGCTCGGTGCCGTTGATGATGAAGGTGCCGCGCGGGGTCATGAGCGGGAAGTCGCCCATGAAGACCGTCTGCGACTTGATCTCGCCGGTGGTGTAGTTCACGAACTCCGCGGTGACGAAGAGCGGCGCGGCGTAGGTGAAGTCCTTCTCCTTGCACTCGTCGGCCGTGTACTTCGGCGGCTCGAAGCGGTGGTTCGAGAAGGACAGCGACATCGACTGCCCGAAGTCCTCGATCGGCGAGATCTCCTCGAAGATCTCCTCGAGGCCGGACGTCGCCGGGACCGCCTGCGAGGCGGCGGCGACGCGCGCCTGCCAGGCCTCGTTGCCCAGGAGCCAGTCGAAGCTCTCGGTCTGCAGGCCGAGAAGGTCAGGGACCTCCAGCGGCTCGTAGATCTTGGCGAAAGAGACGCGGCGGGAGGCGGTGCGGTTCGCGATAGCGTCGGCGGAGGGAGCAGAAGGGGTGCGCGAGGCAGCCAAGAGGGGTCCTTCCCTGCAGTTCGATGGCACGCTGTACGCTTCGTGCACCGAACGGGCCGCCTTCCGCGCGACGGACGTCACAGCCGTACCCACAGAGACGTGGGGACAGAGACGGGGATCCGACGGGGTTCGGGGATGGCGGCGAGGGCACACGCGAGCGCAAAGCGCTAGCATAGCCGACCGGACTAAACGTGTCCAACGCGCGCAGGCACGCCGAAGGACGCCAAGCCAGGCCGGTCGTTGTCGGTACGGGGTTCTGTGCGACGAATCACACGGTTCCCTGGGACCGGGAGGTGCGAGGCGTTGTCTCGGTGGCCGCCATATGCCGCCCAAGAACAGCGGTGCGGGGAAGTCTACGCCTCCCGGCGACGACAAGGCCCTGTCCCCACCCGTCGGGTGGAGGACAGGGCCTCGTCAGTGAGTCAGTGAGGTGCGGCTAGGCCGCACGGATCACTTGAGCTCGACGGTCGCGCCGGCGCCCTCGAGCTGAGCCTTCGCCTTCTCGGCGGTCTCCTTGTTGACGGCCTCGAGAACGGGCTTGGGGGCGCCGTCCACGAGGTCCTTGGCCTCCTTGAGGCCGAGCGACGTGAGCGCGCGCACCTCCTTGATGACCTGGATCTTCTTGTCGCCGGCGGCGGTGAGGATGACGTCGAACTCGTCCTTCTCCTCGACCTCCTCGGCGGCGGCGGCCGGGCCGGCGGCCACGGCGACAGCGGCCGGGGCGGCGGCGGTGACGTCGAAGGTCTCCTCGAAGATCTTCACGAAGTCGGAGAGCTCGATCAGGGTCATGCCCTTGAACTGCTCGATGAGCTCCTCGTTGGTGAGCTTCGCCATGATGGCGTTCCTTCCTTCAAAGCTTCTTGGCTGGACGCCGGTCAGAAGCGTGGGGTTGTGGGTGTGCTGCACGATCCGCGGGAGCGGATCAGGCAGCGGCTTCCTGCTTCTGACGCAGGGCGTCGATGACGCGAGCGACCTGGGCGGGCTTCGCGGTGAAGGCGTAGGCAGCCTGGCTGATCTTTGCCTTCATCGCGCCGGCCGCCTTGGCCAGCAGAACCTCGCGGGACTCGAGGTCCGCGAGCTTCGTGATCTCCGCAGCGGTCAGGCCGCGCCCGTCGAGGACACCGCCCTTGATGATCAGTGCGGGGTTGGCCTTGGCGAAGTCACGCAGCGCCTTCGCGGACTCGACCGGGTCTCCGGTCACGAACGCGATGGCGGACGGGCCCTTGAGGTCGGCGTCGAGACCCTCGACACCCGCCTCCTTGGCCGCAATCTGGGTGAGCGTGTTCTTCACCACGGCGTAGGTTGCGTTGCCGCCGAGCGCGCGACGCAGCTCCTTGAGCTGCTTCACGGTGAGCCCGCGGTACTCGGTCAGCACGGCCGCGTTGGACTCGCGGAACTTGTCCGCGACCTCTGCGACAGCGGCTGCCTTGTCCGGCCTCGCCATGGCAATCCTTCCGATGGTGGTCCCGCCGGCTCCAGGATGGCGAAGCCCGGAAACGAAAGGAGCCCCGGCGCAGGCGCACCGGGGCTCTCAAGAGCTGACGAGTGTCACCTGCGCAGGCCCCCGCATCTCAGCGGGACTTCGGTCAGCGACCACCCTCGAGGAGGGCAGCCGGAGACGACCGGCGGTCTTGGGTTACCCGTGAAGCGTACACGGCGTGCCGCGGGAGACGAAACCGACGGGGCGCGATCCGCGTCACAGCACGAGCGGGCCGAAGCAGACGAGCGGGACGGGCTCCCGCTCCGCGGCGGTCGCGGCGGCGAGCGCCGCGCCGGGCGGCAGGCCGTCGCGCAGGCCACCGTGCAGGCGGGGCATGACGCGGACGGCGACGTCGTCGCGCAGCGGGGCGACCGCCGCGACCACCGCGCGGGCCCCGTGACGCAGCAGCACGCTCGCGAAGCCGAGGGCCTCGCCGCCGACGTCGGACGTGGACAGGCCCAGCTCGCAGGCCGAGAGGACCACCACCGCACCCGTGAGGTCGACGCCGTCGAGCTCGTGGGCGAACAGCGGGCCGTCGGCGAGCCGCAGCGACGAGAACAGCGCGTTGTCGCGCGAGTGGCCGCCGTGCGCAGCGAGGTGCACCACGGCCGCCTTGCCGAGCGCATCGACGGCGGCGGCGGCCGTCGCGTCGTCGTCGGTCAGCAGGCGGGCCCCCGCCCAGGTCGCGGCCACGGCGCCGGCCTCCCCCGACCCGCCGTCCGTGCCCGGCCCGGCGAGGACGACGACGCCGCCCGGACGCCCGACCCCGGCGTCGGCGAGGCCGCGGCGCAGGTCGACGCGGTCGGCCACCCACGTGCTGTGCTCGGCGCGGGACGGCACCGACGACCAGGGCAGCGTGAGTAGGCGCCCCCGGGCCGCGACGAGCAGGTCCTGCTCCACTCCCAGCGGGGTGACCAGGAGGTCGTCGAGCCGGGCGAGGGCGCGCGTGAGCGAGCTGGACGCTGCCGCACGCAGCGGCGCGGGAATGAGCTCGTTCGCGACGATCGCGAGGTCGGCGTGCGCCCGGTGCGCCAGCTCGATCACCTCGTCCCGCTGGGCCAGCCGGTGCAGGGTCTGGCCTCGGACGTCGGAGCGGACGGCCAGCACCTCGCCACCCATCGAGACGTACGAGGCGACCACGGGCGCGCCGCGGTCGGACTCGTCGAGCTCGCGCAGCGCCGCCGTGAGCATGCGCACCGTGGCGGGCTCGACCGGGCGGCGTGCGCCCTCGACCTGCCAGGCCCGCTCGCGCGCCCTCGACTGCAGGCGGCGAGCATCGACCAGGTGCGCCCGCTTGGCCCGCAGGCCCTCGGGCGTGGCCGTCGGGCCGAGGGCGAGCGCGGCCTGGTGCGCCGCACGGGCCTGCTCGAGCAGGTCGGCGAGCTCGCGGTCGTCGGGCGGGACCACGCGCGCCGCGCCGGCAGCGGTGGCCCGGCCGCGCTCGAGGGCGTCGAAGATCGCGCCCGCGTCCCCCGAGGCGCGGGCAGCCTGGAGGTCCACCAGGTTGAGCTGCATCGCGTGCACGCCGCTGGCGGCGACCGCCTCGACCGTGCCCAGGCCGCGGTGGTCCACGAGCATCCGCTGGCCGTGCCGGATCGCGCGGACGCCCTCGGCGCGGCGGCCGGACGCGAACGCGATCCGGGCGGCGACGGCGGAACGCCCGAGGCGGAGCGGCAGCGGCGCCGTCCCGAGGTCGGCCGGGACGCCAGAGAGGTGCGCGCGGGCGGCGTCGAGGTCGCCCGCGATGGCCGACCACTCGGCGGCCGCGAGCAGCGCCGGATAGGTCACCACCATGCGGCCCACGACGCCACGCGGCTCGTCGTGGGCGGCCAGGTCGCGGGCGCGGGCCGCCCGGCGGCGCAGCTCCGCCCGGGGGGCGCGCGTCCGGGTCCACCGGTCCGCGCTCAGCAGCGCCTCGAGCTCGACCACCTGGGCGCGCAGCGCCCACGGCTCGTTGTCCGCGTGGGCGAACGCCGTCGCGGCCGCCCGCGCCGCCGCGGCCGCGCGCTCCGGCTGGCGCAGGTCCATGAGGCAGCTCGCCAGGGTCAGCTCGACCTCCGCCCGGACCAGCACCGAACCGCCCTCGAGCAGCTCCGCCGCGTGCTCCAGGGCCTCGACGGCGTCCGTGACCAGCCCTGCGTCGGCGAGCACGCGCGCGCGGTCGAGCAGGCCGACCGGCTGGGGGGTGTCGCCGAGGTGTGCGGCCTCCGACATCTCGCGCAGCGCCGAGGGCAGGTCGCCCTGGAGGAACGACAGGAGGCCCAGGTTGTGGCGGGCCATCGCCTCGACGTTCCGCTCCCCCGCCCGCGACGCGACGTCCGCGGCGGCGCGCAGGTCGGGGCCGGCGTTCTCGGGGCTGCCGTAGTCGAGGTGGAGCACGCCGCGGTTGAGCAGGGTGACCGCGAGGTCGCGCGACGGCGGTGCTTCGGGCGAGGGCGCGATGGCGTCCAGCGCCTCGAGCGCGCCGGCGACGTCGCCCGAGCGGAGCAGCAGCAGGCCCCGCTGGCCCTGGGCGGCCAGCCGGTCGGTCTCGAGCCCCTCGTCGATGGCGCACTTCTCCGCCTCGTCGATGGTGCTCATCGCCCCCGCGAGGTCGCCCGTCGACTCGTAGCGGGCCCGAGCGATGCCCAGGATCGTGCGGACGCGGAGCTTGCCGGCGTCCGGACGTTCGTCGTCGAAGTCCGTGGCGTCGAGCATGTCCAGGAGCGCGCGAAACCCCGCGATCGCCTCATCGAACCGTTCGAGCTCGTCCGCGCGATGGGCGTCCGCGTACAGCGCGCGTGCGCGCACGAGGGCGTCGGACACGTCGTGAGGTTACGTCCGCACGACCTCCGTGGAGCCGGCGATCCCTCGATTTCACCCGCCCGTTCCGCAACGCGGTCACCGTCACCGGGCCGCAGGCCCCGCCCCCTCTCCGGGGACGTCGACGACGGTGCGGAGCACCTGCCACCCGCGGTGCACCTGGCGCCGCCGGGCGTCGTAGACCGCGCGGGCCTGCGGCGAGTCGGCACCGTTGGGCGCGTCCTCGGGGTCGTCCGGCTCGCGGTGGTCCGGGCCGGCGTCGGGCGCCGCGTGGGCGCCGTCGAACCGCAGGCGGGCCTGCTCGGCGAGCTCGCCAGCCAGCACCGGCGCGGAGAACGACGTGCCGCTCCAGACGGCGAACCCGCCCTGGAAGCCCTCGGGGTCGATGGTCGAGCGGTGGTGCCCCTTGCTGAACAGCTCCGGCAGGTAGCGGGTGGGCGCGACGGCGCCGTCGATCGTCTGCGGCGCCGTGCTGACCAGCGACGCGCCCTTGCGCAGGCACGTGACCCACTCGCCGTCGTTGCTGAACAGGGCCGTGGACCCGTCCGGGTTGAGCGCGCCGACGGCGATCACCGGGGGCGTCTTCTCGTGGAAGCCCGGCGCGTAGGCCGGCTTGGCGCCGTCGCGGTCCGTCCTCGGCGCGAACGCCGCCGGGAAGGTCTCGCGGACCTGGCCGTCGTTGCCCGTCGCGCACACCACCAGCACGCCCCAGTGCCGCAGCTCGTCGAGCACCGTCCGCAGGGGGGCGTCGAACGAGGTGTCGGCGGGGCTCTCGTGGTAGTAGCCGAGCGACAGCACCAGCACGTCGACCGGAGCCCAGCCCCCCACGCCTGCCAGGCCGCGCAGGTGCAGCAGCAGCAGCCGGCGCAGCGAGCGCAGCAGGTTGCGCTCCGGAACGATGCCGCTGCCGCCGTAGACGCGCGGGGCCAGGATCGTGGCGTCCGGGCAGAGCTGGTGGACCAGCCCGGCCATGAACGTGCCGTGCCCGGCCACCGGGTCGAGCGGCCCGGTGAGCGGGTTCATCGAGACGCCGCCGCGCTCGGGGTCCTGGTAGTCGAACTGCGGCTTGGGCTGCACCCCGACGACGCTCGTCGCGTCGCCGCGGAACACCTCGGGGTCGCGCACGACGACGTCGCCCCGCCGCGCAGGGGACCCGCCGCCGGAGAACCACGGGTGCTCCCCCACGCCGGTGTCGAGCAGCGCGACCACGGGCCGCCGCCCGCCGTCCTTGCCGGCGAACTCGTTCTCGCCGGCCTCAGGCATGTCGCCGCGCGGCTCGGCGCCCACCCAGGCGACGGGCTGGCGGCCGCCCCAGCCGGCCACGACGTACTCGCTCAGCCCCGTGACCGGGTAGCCCGTGGTCATCGAGGTGGCCTGCACGGGGTAGCCCGTCGTCATCGAGTACCCGCTGGTCATGGGGTAGCCCGTGGTCATGCTGTACCCGGTCGTCATCGACAGCGGGTGCACGAACGGCTGGGTCGCGGCCAGCGGCTGGGGCTGCGTGGCCGCCCCGCCGCCGATGCCGCCCGCGGGCACGATCACGTGGTCGAGGGCCACGGGGAACTCGTGGCGGTCGCGGTCGCGCAGACGGGTGCGCAGCAGCCAGGCGTCGGGCTGCGGACCCACCGCGCGCGGCGCCAGCAGCACCGACGTGCCGAACACGCGGCGCAGGCGCTCGCGCGTCGAGTCGCGCAGGCCGAGCTCGTCGGCCACGGCCGTCATGAGGTGCAGGTCGTCGTAGGTCTCGGGCTCGATCCGAGCATCCAGGTCGTGCTCGCGGGCAATCTCGACGAGGCGCTCGAACCAGTCGTCCGGGCCGCGCGTCCCGGCGCCCTCGGGCGGGGCCGCGCGGTCGAGCAGCAGGCGGTCGCCCACGTACCAGGTGGGCTGGAGCAGCGGCTGGGTCGCCGCGGACTCGTCGCTCGGCGCCCGGTGGGCCGTCGTCGGGTCCAGCGCGCGCGTGCGCCACTGGAGCCTCAGCGCCCAGTCGCGCTGCTGCCTCGCCGACCAGGTGCGGGGCGTCGCCCCGCCGTCGTCCGGCGTGCTCACAGCTCCACCACGGGCGTCACCACGGGCGCGCCGCCGTCAGCGGGTCGCACCAGCAGGCTCGCCGGCCCGCGCTCGACGAGGTCGAAGGAGAAGCGCCCGTCCTGGTCGGACGTCGTGGACCGGTCCCCGTCGGGCTGCCGCAGCTCGACGACCAGCTCCGCGGCCGGGACGAGCCAGCCGTCGATGCGGACCAGCCCGGAGTCGGCGGCCGACAGCGCGACCATGACCGTGAGCGTCTCGTGCGTGAAGGTGATCGTGCGCGCCTCGACCGGGGCGGTGTCGCCGCGGATCGCGCCGGCGAGCGTGTCGACCTCTTGCATCGACATGACCTCGCCCTCGAGCGCGGCGAGCGTCATCGCGAACAGGGAGCGTTCGATCAGGCCGTCCGGGACGGGGTCGAGCGTGCCGAGGGCACGGGCGAGGCTGTCGAGGACTGCAGCGTCCTGGTCGTCGATCGGGGCGTCCGGAGCGTAGTTCATGCTGTCCACGGGTCCTCTCCCATGTCGTCGAGGACGGTCCTCAGCTTCGCGAGGCACCGCCCCCGGGTCGCGCCGATGCTGCCCACCGGCATTCCGATCGCCGTCGAGATCATCCGGTAGTCAGGCCGGTCGGCGAGCGAGACGAGTCTCAGCAGCTCCTGGCACCGCTCGGGCAGGCGCGAGAGCGCGCGCCACACCATGCGGTCGCGTTCCTCGGACAGCACCTGGGCGTCCGGCCCCGGCTGCGGGTCGCGGAGCGTGTACGGGTTGTCCGGGGTGTCGTCGGGGAGCTCGGCACGACGTCGCAGGTCCTCGCGCGTGTGCCGCACGGCCTCCCAGGAGGCCCGGCGGGCCGTCACCAGGAGCCACTTGAGGACGGCGTGCGGTTCCGCGATCGTGTCGGCGTGCCGCACCAGCGCGGCCCAGACGGACTGCACGACGTCGTCGGCCGTGTCGCGGTCGACGCCCTGGGCGCGCACCGTGTGCCAGAGGAGAGGGGTGGCCTCGCGGACGAGGTCGGCCATCGGAGCGGTGCGGCCCTCGCGGTACTCGAGCAGCGCGTGCGCCGCGCGGTCCCCCAGGGTCTGCGACCCCTCGAGGTTCGCGACCGACTCGTCCGGTACGTCTTCAGCACTCATCCAGCTCTCCCACAGACGCTCCGTCGCGTTCGTCCCCCCTCGTGGGCCCGAGCCTATTTCCGGCCTGGCACCGCCGGTGGGCATGGGGTACCTGTCGGTCCGCATTTCACCCTCCGGCCGCTCGGCCTGCCGCTGTCACGAACAGAGAGGCCGTCGGTCGCATGGTGATACACGCAGGGCCCGCCACGTCCGAAGACGTGACGGGCCCTGGGCCGGGAGGCGCAGCGTCAGGCCGCGGTCTCCTCCGTGAGCTTGGTCGTGCGCGACGGGTCGACCGGGATGCCCGGGCCCATCGTCGTCGCGATCGTCGCCTTCGTCAGGTAGCGACCCTTCGACGTCGACGGCTTGAGGCGCAGGATCTCCTCGAGCGCGGCGGCGTAGTTCTCCACCAGCTGCTTCTCGTCGAACGAGACCTTGCCGATGATGAAGTGCAGGTTCGCGTGCTTGTCGACGCGGAACTCGATCTTGCCGCCCTTGATCTCGGACACGGCCTTGGCCACGTCCATCGTCACGGTGCCGGTCTTCGGGTTCGGCATGAGGCCACGCGGGCCGAGCACGCGGCCCAGGCGGCCGACCTTGCCCATGAGGTCCGGGGTGGCGACGGCCGAGTCGAAGTCGGTGAAACCGGCGGCCACGCGCTCGATGAGCTCGTCACCACCGACGATGTCGGCGCCGGCGGCCTCGGCCTCGGCGGCCTTCGGGCCGTTCGCGAACACCAGGACGCGGGCGGTCTTGCCCGTGCCGTGCGGCAGGTTGACCGTGCCGCGGACCATCTGGTCCGCCTTGCGCGGGTCGACGCCGAGACGGAACGCGACCTCGACGGTCGCGTCGTACTTGGTGGTCGAGGTCTCCTTGGCCAGACGCACCGCGTCGAGCGGGGCGTAGAGCGAGTCGCGGTCGATCTTGTCCGCGACGGCCCGGTAGGCCTTGCTGTGCTTCGCCATGATGGCTTCTCCTTGAGTGGTCGTAGCGGGCCGGGAGGCCCTGCCACAGGTGTGCTACGGGTTCCAGCTCAGAGCTGGGTGGTGATGCCCATCGAACGCGCGGTGCCGGCGACGATCTTCATCGCGGCCTCGATGTCGTTCGCGTTGAGGTCCTCCATCTTGGTCTGCGCGATCTCGCGGATCTGGTCCGCGGAGAGCGAGGCGACCTTGACGGTGTGCGGCGTGGCGGAGCCCTTGGCGACGCCAGCGGCCTTCTTGATCAGCTCGGCGGCCGGCGGCGTCTTCGTGATGAAGGTGAACGAGCGGTCCTCGTACACCGTGATCTCGACGGGCACGACGTTGCCGCGCTGCGACTCGGTCGCCGCGTTGTACGCCTTGCAGAACTCCATGATGTTCACGCCGTGCTGACCGAGCGCGGGGCCGATCGGCGGGGCGGGCGTGGCCGCGCCGGCCTTGATCTGGAGCTTGATGAGGCCGGCGACCTTCTTCTTGGGAGGCATGTGCCTTCCCCTTCCTTGTTCGTGGGACTACGCCTTGGGGCGATGACCCGGTTGCATGCTGCCGAACGTGCGAAAAGCGCCCCGAAGGGCGCCGTCCGCGACTGGTCAGATCTTGGCGACCTGGTTGAACGACAGCTCGACCGGGGTCTCCCGGCCGAAGATGGAGACGAGGACCTTGAGCTTCTGGGCCTCGACGTTGATCTCGGAGATCGTGGCGGGCAGCGTGTCGAACGGCCCGTCCGTGACGGTGACCGACTCGCCGACCTCGAAGTCGACGATGACGGCGGCCTTGGCCTTCGCGGCGGCCGCGGCGGGCTTGCCGGCGGCAGGCACCTCGAGCATCGTCGGGGCGAGCATCGAGAAGACCTCGTCGAGCGTCAGCGGCACCGGCTGGTGCGTGTGGCCGACGAAGCCCGTGACGCCCGGCGTGTGGCGCACGGCGCCCCACGACTCGTCGGTGAGGTCCATGCGGACGAGGACGTAACCGGGGATCCGGACGCGACGGACGGTCTTCTTCACCGTGTTCTTGATCTCGGTCACCTCCTCCATGGGGACCTCGATCTGGAAGATGTAGTCCTCCATGTTCAGGCTCTGGATGCGGTTCTCCAGGTTGGCCTTCACACGGTTCTCGTAGCCCGCGTAGGAGTGGATGACGTACCAGTCGCCCATCTGGGCGCGCAGGGTGCGCTTGAACTCCTCGGCAGGGTCGGCCTCGGCCGGCTCGGCCTGCTCGTCGTCGGCCTGCTCGTCGTCGGCCTGCTCGGGCTCGGTGACCTGCTCGGTCTCGTCCGCGGGCACGTCGAGCTCCGCCTCGGTGCCCTCGACGGGCTCCACGGCGTCGACGTTCTCCTGGTCCAGAGGCTCCTGGGACACGAACGAACCTGCTTTCCGACTTGGTGATGTGTGGTGCGGTGGGCTGGGCTCAGCCGAGGAGGTGGAAGACGCCCAGACCGACGAGGTAGTCGACCAGCGAGACGAAGGCCATCACGATGACGACGAACACCAGGACGACGCCGACGTAGGTCAGCAGCTCCTGACGCGTCGGGGAGACGACCTTCTTGAGCTCGGCGATGACCTGGCGCACGAAGAGCGCGATGCGGGCGAACAGGCCCTTGCGGTCCTGGTTCTTGCGCGCCGCGCCACCCGTCTGCACGACCGAATCGCTCATGGGCTGACCTCGAACTTCCGACGGCGCCCGCGCCGCCTGCCGGCGGCTACGGACGGCACTGACACCTGAACACCAGGGTCCTAGGGACCCGCTGGCAGGGTAGACAGGACTCGAACCTGCAACCTGCGGTTTTGGAGACCGCTGCGCTGCCAATTGCGCCACTACCCTTTGGCTCTGACAGCCACCACCCGCACCCGAGGGCGCGATCGATCATCGTGGCCGTCAACCACCGAGCGACAACTGTACGCGACCGCAGGGGATGGGTCGAACCACTTCCCCGTCCACCGTTCGGTGGACGCCAGGTCCAGCCGTCGGGTCGTCCCGCACCAGCGTGCGCGCCGGGGACCTTGGAGGCATGACGACGACGATCCCGGTCCCGGCCGGAACCCGGGCAGCAGAGAGCACCGCCGCCGTGCGCGTGCGCGGTCTGCGCAAGAGATATGGGACGCACCAGGCGCTCGACGGCCTGGACCTCGACATCGAGCGCGGCGAGGTGTTCGCGATCCTCGGCCCCAACGGGGCGGGCAAGACCACGACGGTCGAGATCCTGGAGGGCTTCCGCTCCCGCGACGGCGGCCAGGTGCGCGTGCTGGGCGAGGACCCGGCCCTGGCCGGCCGCGCGTGGCGGGCCCGGCTCGGCGTGGTGCTCCAGGACTCGCGCGACCTGTCCGAGGTGACGGTCGGCGAGATCGTGCGTGCGACGGCGGCGTACTACCCGGCGCCGCGCGACCCGCACGAGGTGATCGACGCCGTCGGGCTGGCGGCGAAGGCTCGCACGCGGGTGCGGGCTCTCTCCGGCGGGCAGCGGCGCCGGCTCGACGTCGCGCTCGGCATCGTGGGGCGGCCCGAGCTGCTGTTCCTCGACGAGCCGACCACCGGGTTCGACCCCGAGGCCCGCCACCAGTTCTGGGACCTGGTGCGGTCCCTGCGCGACGGCGGCACCACCATCGTGCTGACCACCCACTACCTCGACGAGGCCGCCGCGCTGGCCGACCGCGCCGCCGTCGTGCGCGACGGGAAGGTCGTGGCGCTCGGCACGCCGGAGACGCTCGGCGGCGAGGCCGCCCGCACGCCCGTCGTGCGGTGGACCGACTCCCGCGGCACGCATGCGGAGCGCACCACCGAGCCGACGGCGATGGTCGCCCGGCTCATGGCGACCGCCGCCGGCCCCGACGGCGAGGTGCCCGGACTGTCCGTGACCCGACCCAGCCTCGAGGACGTGTACCTCGGGCTCATCAACCCCGAGGAGAAGCGATGACCACGCTCGCCGTCACCCCGCGCCTGCCGGCCGTGCTGTCCGTCGCCCGGGTCCGGGCCGGCATCGAGGTGCGCCAGTTCCTGCGCGAGCGCGACGCCGTCGTGTTCGTGCTGATCTACCCGGTGATGATGCTGGTCATCTTCGCCACGGTGTTCGGCAAGAGCCCCATCGCCCTGCCGGGCGGTGCGGGCACCGTCGGGTTCGCCCAGTACTTCCTGCCCGGGATGATCGCCACCGGCGCCGTCCTGTCGAGCTTCCAGTCGCTGGCCGTGACCATCGCGGTGGAGCGCGACGACGGCACCCTCAAGCGCCTGCGCGCCACGCCGGCGCCGGCCGCCGCGTACTTCCTCGGCAAGGTGGCGCAGGTGGTCACGGTCACCGTGACGCAGATCGTGCTGCTGCTCGCCGTCGCGCACTTCGTGTACGACGTCGCGCTGCCGACGTCGGCGGACCGCTGGGCGACGTTCGCGTGGGTGCTGCTGCTGGGGACGGCCGCCGGGGCGGTGTGCGGCGTCGGGTTCTCGTCCGTGCCGCGCTCGGGCCGGTCGGCGGCCGCCGTCGTGACGCCCGTGGTGCTGGTGCTCCAGTTCATCTCCGGGGTGTTCTTCCAGGTGGACCAGCTGCCGTCGTGGCTGCGCCAGGTGGGCGAGGTGTTCCCGCTCGCCTGGCTGGCCCACGGCATGCGGTCGGTGTTCCTGCCCGACGACGCACGCGCCCTCGAGCCGTCGGGGTCGTGGCAGCACGGGCTGACGGCTGTTGTACTGGGCGCATGGTTGGTGGCGGGCCTGGTGCTGGGGCTGCGGACGTTCCGGTGGCGGCGGCGTGACGACGGCTGACGTCCCGGCCCACGCGTGCGAACCGCCCGCGCCCGCCTCGGCGGCGCGGGCGGTCCACCTGCCCGCGTGGTCGCGCGTCGTGGTGTGGTGGGACGTCTCGTTCTACGTGCTGGCCCTGCTGGCGGCTCTCACGTTCGTGATCGACGGCGCCCCGCAACGAGCGCTGGCGATCCAGCTCGCCTGCGTGGGCGCCATCGTGCTCGCGTACGCCCTTCTCGGGGCGCGGGCGGCGCGCACCCGCGAGCGGGGCCGCACCTGGGCCTATCTGGCGGTGCTGGTCGTGGCCACGACGGTCGCCATGACCCAGGGGACCCTCGCGGAGGTGCTGCTGTTCGCGTCGTTCGCGCAAGCGTGGATGCTGTCCGAGCGGCCTCGCGAGGGGGTCGTGACGGTGGTGCTGCTGGTGGCCGGGGCGACGGCCGGGATGTGGGCGGCGTCCGGGTGGAGCACCAGCGTGATCGCCCACCTGGCGCCGTCGATGGCCGTGACCTTCGTGTTCGCGGTGGCCCTGGGCCTGTGGTTCGCGCGGACGATCCGGCAGGCGGAGGACAACGCGCGCCTGGTCGACGAGCTGCGCGCCGCGCAGGCCGAGCTCGCGGCCACCCAGCACGCCGCCGGGGTCGCGGCCGAGCGCGAGCGCGTGGCCCGCGAGATCCACGACACGCTCGCCCAGGGGTTCATGAGCGTGGTCACGCTCAGCCAGGTGGCGACGGCGGCGCTCGACCGCGGCGACGCCTCCACCGCCCGCGAGCGCCTGGCCACGGTCGAGGCGACGGCGCGGGACAACCTGGCCGAGGCGCGGGGCCTGGTGGCGGCCTTCGCGCCGGTGCCGCTGCAGGGGACCACGCTCGCGGACGCGCTGCGGCGGCTGGCGGACCGGTGGTCGGCGGAGACCGGCCTGCACGCCGTCGTCGAGGTCGACGCGGCCGCGGCGCTCGCGCCGGGCGACGAGGTGGTGCTGCTGCGCGCCGCCCAGGAGGCCCTGACGAACGCGCGCCGGCACGCGGGCGCGCGGGCCGTGTGGATCTCGCTCGAGGGCGGGGGCGACGGCCCGGTGCGGCTGGAGATCGTGGACGACGGGACGGGGATCGTGCCGGGGACGCCCGACGGGTTCGGGCTGCGGGGCATGCGGGAGCGGGTCGCGGCGGCGGGCGGCACGCTCGCGATCGGCTCGGGCGACGACGGCGGCACCTCGGTGACGGTGACCCTGCCGGTGAGGGCGGGGTCGTGACGGTGCGGGTGCTGGTGGTGGACGACCACCCGGTGGTGCGGTCGGGGCTGGTGGGCATGCTCGCCACCGAGGCGGACCTCGAGGTGGTGGGCGAGGCCGGCGACGGCCAGGAGGCGGTGTCGCTGGCTGCGGAGCTGCGGCCCGACGTCGTGCTCATGGACCTGCGCATGCCGGTGCTGGACGGGGTGGGGGCGACGTCGCGGATCGTCGGGACGGGACCGCGCGTGCTGGTGCTGACCACCTACGAGACCGACGCGGACATCCTGCGGGCCGTCGAGGCCGGCGCGACGGGCTACCTGCTCAAGGACACCCCGCGCGACGCGCTGGTGCGCGGGATCCGGGCGGCGGCGCAGGGGCAGACGGTGCTCGCGCCGACGGTCGCGACGCGCCTGGTGGGGTCGGTGCGGGCCTCGGCGGAGCGCCTCACGCCGCGCGAGGCGGAGGTGCTGGGGCTGGTCGCGGAGGGCTGCTCCAACGCCGAGGCCGCCCGGCGCCTGTTCATCGGCGAGGCGACGGTCAAGACGCACCTGCTCCGGGCTTTCGCGAAGCTGGGCGTCGACGACCGCACCGGGGCGGTGACGGAGGCTCGGCGCCGCGGCTGGCTCGCGTGAGCGCCCGAGGTGCGAGACTGCACCGATGCGTGACCTCGCCCGGCTGCCGAAGGCGCACCTCCACCTGCACTTCACCGGGTCCCTGAGCGTCCCGTCGCTGCGCGAGATCGCGCGGGAGCAGGGCGTGCGCGTGCCGTCGGCGCTGCTCGACGGCGACCCGCTGCGCGTCCCCGCGACCGAGCGCGGCTGGTTCCGCTTCCAGCGCCTGTACGACGCCGCGCGCGCCTGCGTGCGGTCGGAGGCGGTGATGCGCCGCGTCGTCGACGAGGCTGCGGCCGCCGACGCCGCCGAGGGGTCCGTGCGGCTGGAGCTGCAGGTGGACCCGACGTCGTACGCCCCGTTCGTGGGCGGGATCACGCCGGCGGTCGAGATCGTGCTCGACGCCGCGAAGGCCGCGAGCGCCGCGCACGGGCTCGAGGTGGCGGTGGTCGTCGCGGCGAGCCGGATGCGGCACCCCCTGGACGCGCGGGCGCTGGCCCGGCTCGCGGCCCGGTACGCGGGCGACGGCCCCGGCGAGGTGGTGGGGTTCGGGCTGAGCAACGACGAACGCTCGGGCGACACGGAGGCGTTCGGGCCGGCGTTCCGGATCGCGCGCGCCGCCGGGCTGGCATCCGTTCCGCACGGCGGCGAGCTGCTGGGCGCCGACCACGTGGGCACCCTCGTGGAGGCGCTCGTGCCGGACCGGCTCGGCCACGGGGTGCGCTCCGTCGAGGACCGGGCCGTGCTCGAGTCCGTCGTGGCGCGCGGGATCGCGCTGGAGGTGTGCCCGGCGTCGAACGTGGGTCTGGGCGTGTACCCCGACCTCGCTGCGGTGCCGGTGCGGTCCCTGGTGGACGCCGGGGCGACCGTGGCGCTCGGCGCGGACGACCCGCTGCTGTTCGGCTCGCGCCTGGTGGACCAGTACGAGGCCGCCCGCACGGTGCACGGGTTCGACGACGCGGCGCTCGCCGGGCTGGCGCGCGGGTCGATCCGGGCGAGCCGGGCGTCGGAGCCCAGCAAGGCCCGCATGCTCGCCGGCGTCGACGACTGGCTCGCCGCACCGGCGTGACGTCCCTTTCCTCCCATTTCACCCGGTGCCCGGCGCAACGTTCCGACCTCGGGAGACGTCATAGGGAGGAGAGGTTGCCGAGGTCACGGATGCATTCCGATCGCTGGGACGCTCGGCCCGCTCCAGGGCGCCGACGCCGGTTCGGTGCCACCGTGGACGGGGACGGCGGCGTGCGCGCCGCAGAGACGAAGGGGCACGATGTCGCACCGAGCAAAGCACCGCCAGGGAGCAGGCCGCCTCCGCGGCGCCGCGTCACGCGCCGCGGCCGCGGCGATGGTCCTCGCGCTCGCCGGGTGCGCCTGGCCGGGGCAGTCCGCCCAGCCCGGCGCCGGGTCCGCCTCGCTGCCGGTCGACGCCGGTGCGCCCGTCGCCTCCAGCGCCCCGCCGGCCTCCACCGCGCCGGCCAGCCCGACCATGCCTGCCCCTGACCCGTCGACGCCCGCCCCGACGACGACGGTCGCGCCGACCCCCGCGCCCGCCCCCGCCGCCGCGACCCCCACGCCGGCCGCACCGCCCGCCCCCGCACCGGCGCCCGCCACCCCGGCCCCGCCGCCCGCCCCGACGTACCCGTCGCGCGGTGCGGCCGGCGACCAGGTGCGCGCGATCCAGCAGCGGCTCCGCGACCTCGGCTACTTCGTCCCGACGGTGGACGGCTCGTTCGGCGGGTCCACCCAGCAGGCCGTGTGGGCGTTCCAGAAGGCGGCCGGGCTCAGCCGCGACGGCAAGGTGGGGCCCAAGACCCAGCAGGCTCTCGACGCGGGCGTCGTCCCGCAGGCGCGCACGTCGTCGGGCCACGTGGTCGAGGTGGACCTCGAGCGCCAGATCCTGCTCGCCGTCGACAACGGGCACGTCACCCGCGTCATCAACGCCTCGACGGGCAGCGGCAAGAAGTTCGAGGCCGTCGGGCACCAGTACACCGCCACCACCCCGCGCGGCACGTTCCACGTGTACAAGCAGGAGAACGGCATGCACACGTCGACCCTCGAGATCGGCACCATGTTCCGCCCCAAGTACTTCACCGGCGGCCTGGCCGTGCACGGCGAGGGCTCCGTGCCGCCCTACCCCGCCTCGCACGGGTGCGTGCGCGTGAGCAACTCGGCCATCAACTGGCTGTGGGACACGTGGGGCATGCCGATCGGGACCACGATCGTCATCTACTGACGACGGGTCTCGACCACCGGCGGCGGATCGAGCGCCGGGAGACCAGGGTGGGCGTCAGAGGCTGACGCCCACCAGCACCGGCTCCGGCTCGAGCTCCACGCCGAACGCGTCGAGCACGCCGTCGCGCACCGCGCGGGCCAGCGTGACGACGTCGTCGGCCGTGGCGCCGCCGCGGTTGGTGAGCGCGAGCGTGTGCTTGGTGGACAGCGTGGCGGCGCTCGCGGGCCCCGCGACGCCGAAGCCCTTGCCGAACCCGGCGTGGTCGATGAGCCACGCGGCGCTCGTCTTGACCAGGCTGGGGTCGACGACGCCGAGGCTCGGGCCCGTCGTCGTCTCGGGGCGCGACGAGCGCACCGGGTAGCGCGGGGCCTCGGCGGGGAGCAGGCCGGCCTGGTCGGCGGGGACCACGGGGTTGGTGAAGAACGACCCGGCCGACCAGCGGTCGTGGTCGGTGCCGGTCGCGACGCCGAACCGGCCGTCCTCGAGCATGCCCTTGCCCGCCCGCAGCTCCAGCACGGCGGCCCGCACCTCGGCCTGCGGGGCGCGGTCGCCGACCTCGACGCCCAGGCGCGAGGCGAGCTCGCCGTAGGCGATCGGGGCGGACAGCGTGCCGAGCCGCATCTGCAGGTTCACGTCCAGCACCACGTAGCGCGGCGTGGGGTACCAGGGCGCCTGCGGGTCGGCGGCCGTGGGGGCGCCGCGCATGGTGCGCTTGAGCAGCGACGTGCGGTACCCGAGCCCCAGCTCCCCCACGGCGAACGTGCGCACACGGCCCAGGAGCCGGTCCCACGTGCGGACGTTCGAGATCGCGAGCGAGACCTCCTGGCCGTACGCGCCGATGTTCTGCACGGGCGCCGCGCCGACGGTGCCGGGGATCCCGGACAGCGCCTCCAGGCCCACCCAGCCGGCCTCGACGGAGGCGACCACGAGCTCGTCCCAGTCCTGACCGCCGACGACGTGCACGCTGGCCCCGCCGCACGAGTCCTGCTCGTCCAGCCGGATGCCCTTGCGGACGTCGCGCAGCACGACGCCGCCGAAGCCCTCGTCGGAGACGAGCAGGTTGGACCCGCGCCCGACGACCAGGAGCGGCTGGTCGGCGTCGTCCGCGGCGCGGATCGTGTCGATGAGCTCGGCCTCCGTCGACGCCTCGACGTAGGCGTCCGCGGGGCCACCCACCCGCAGGGTCGTGAGGTCGGCGAGGGCGGGAACGTCCGTGGAGATCGTCACGCGGTCAGCGTAGGCGCTGGCGGGGCCTCGCGGGGCGCCTCACTCGTGCGCGCGACGGACGAGCGGTCGCGCGCTCCCCGCCAGCAGCAGCCCGACGACCACGGGCAGCCCGATGACGGACAGCGCGTGGCGGTACCCGACGTGGTCGGCGACGAACCCGATGAGGGCCGGCCCGACGAAGAACGCCGCGTACCCGATGGTCGAGACGACGGCGACGCGCATGGCGGCCCGCCGCGGGTCGTCCGACGCCGCCGACATGCCCAGCGGGAAGCCGAGCGCCGCCGAGGCGCCCCACAGCAGGCTCGCGGCCATGGCGAGCCAGAGCCACGGCGCGAACGCGAACAGCCCCACGCCCACCAGCGCGGCGAGCGCGCTGACCCGCAGCACGGCGACGCGGCCGAACCGGTCGATCAGCGAGGTGCCCGCCAGCCGCGTGAGGGTCATGGCGGTGAGGAACAGCGCGAGCCCGAACGCGCCCGTCGCCTGGGTGGCGCCGAACCCGTCCACGAGGGACAGGCCGGTCCAGTCGTTGGCCGCGCCCTCGGTCAGGGCGGCGGCGAGCACCACGACTCCGACCAGCAGCGTGCGCGGCTCGCGCCAGGCCGCCAGCGAGTCGCGCAGCCCGTGCACGGGGGCCGCCTCGGCCGGGTCGAGGCCGTCGGCGGCGGGCTGCGGCACCCCACCGGGCGGCGTCGACACGAACCCGCGCACCCCGGCGAGGGCCACGAGGGTGGTCAGCGCGACACCGACGCCGACGTGCCACACGAAGGGGACGTGCGCGTGCGCCACGAGCGCGCCGACCGCCGCGCCGGCCACGGTGCCGAGCGAGAAGCCGGCGTGGAACCGCGGCATGATCGAACGCCCCAGCCGCTGCTCGACGACGGCGCCCTCCAGGTTCATCGCCGCGTCCCACACGCCGATCCCCACGCCCGCGACGAGCAGGCCGGCCCGGACGGCGAGCGGCGTCGTCGTGCCGACGCCCACGCACACCAGCGCGTACCCCGCGGCCCCGACCAGCGCGAACGTGGCGACGGCGCGCGCGGCGCCCAGCCGCGACGTGATGACGCCCGAGAGCGGCAGCGCGGCGACGGAGCCGATGGCCCCCGTGAGCAGCAGCAGGCCCATCTGGCCGCCGGAGAAGCCGAGGGCGTCGCGCACGGCGGGCACGCGGGACGCCCAGGTGGCGAAGGTGGCGCCGCTGGCGGCGAAGACGACGAACACCGCCCAGGCGGCCCGGGTGGTGCGACGCAGCGCGGAGGGGTCGTCCGAGGACGAGACGTTCGTGCTCACCAGGTGACGGTCGCCGCTGCCGCGCGCCACGTCAAATCGATTCGCGACAGCGCTCGGGCCCGCGGGTAGGCTCACGCCACGCGACCCCGTCCCGGGCCGCGCGACGACAGGAGACCCGATGACCCGCAACAACGCCGGCCGCCCCACGCTGGCGCGGGTGGCCGAGCGTGCCGGGGTGTCCGTCTCGACGGCGTCGCTCGCCTTCTCCGGCGCCGGCCCGATCACCCCGGAGACGCGCGACCGCGTGCTCGCCGCCGCGGCCGAGCTCGCCTACTCCGGCCCCAACCCGCTGGGGCGGCAGCTGCGCTCCGGCCGCTCGGGCATCGTGGGCGTCATCATCGGTGACAACCCGGGGCGCGCGTTCCGTGACCCGGTGTCGGTCAAGGTGCTCGACGGGCTCATGCAGGTGCTCGGCGAGCAGGGCCTGGGCGTGCTGCTGGTGCCGGGCACCAGCCGCGTCGAGGGCGTTCCCGTGGACCCGCTGGTGGCGTCGGCGGCGATGGACGTCGCGGTGCTCGTGTGGGGCGTGGTCACGGACGACCCGAACCTCGAGGCGCTGCAGCGGCGCGGCGTGCGCGTCGTCGTCGGCGAGGGGCGACCCGTGGAGGGCGCGCCGCTCGTGGCGATCGAGGACCGCGCCGGCTCTGCGGAGGCGATCCGCCACCTGGTCGCGCTGGGTCACACGCGCATCGCAGAGATCGCGCTGCCGTTCGGCCGCGAGGAGCGCACCGGCCCCGTCGACGCCCAGCGCCTGGCGCAGGCCGACCGCACGCCGTCGTCGAACCGCCTGGCCGGCGTGCGCGACGTGGTCGAGCCCGTGTTCACGTGGGAGACGCCCGCGTCGCTCGTGGAGCACGGGCGGGACGCCGCCATGGCGATCCTGGGCGAGTGGGTGCCGGACTCGGAGCGTCCGACGGCGATCTTCGCGCAGTCCGACCTGCTGGCCGCCGGGGCGGTCATCGCGGCCCGCGAGCTGGGCCTGCGCGTGCCGGAGGACGTGTCGATCGCCGGGTTCGACGGCCTGGACCTGCCGTGGCTCTCCCCCGACGTGCTCACGAGCGTGCACCAGCCGCTGGGCGAGAAGGGCGCGGCGCTCGGCCGCGCCGTGCTGGGCCTGCTCGCGGGCGACGAGCCCACGGCCGTGACCCTGCCGGTGCGCCTGGTCCAGGGGACGACGACGGGGCCGGCACCGCGCTGACGCGGCACCGGCCCCGGCCGGAAGGACTGTCTAGAGCTGGACGACGGCCTGGGCCTTGCCCAGCACCTTCGCGCCCTCGTGCGTGACCGTCAGGTCGACGCGCACGGTGCGGGCCTCGGCGTCGACCGCGCCGACGGCGGCGCTGACCTCGACCAGCACGACCTCGGTGGCGGGCACCGGGACGGGGCGCGTGAAGCGCGTCTGGTAGTCGACCACGGCGCCGGGGTCGCCGGCCCACTCCTCGACGACGCCGACGGCGGCGCCCATCGTGAGCATGCCGTGCACGATCACGTTCGGCAGGCCGACGCCCGTGGCGAACGCCTCGTCCCAGTGGATGCGGTTGAAGTCGCCGCTCGCGCCGGCGTAGCGGACCAGGCGCGGCCGGTCGAGCTCCAGCGTGCGGGTGGCGACGACGTCGCCGACGGCGAGGTCGTCGAGAACGGGGCGGGTCACTTGTCCTCACCCCTCACGGCGAGCGTCGAGACGACGGTGGCGACGGGCTGGTCCCCCGCGGCGATCTCGCAGCGGGTCGTGACCATGGCGATGCCCGCGCGGTGGACGACCTTGTCGACGTGCAGCACCGTCACGAGCTCGTCGCCGGCGACGATCGGGCGGTGGTGCGTGAAGCGCTCGTCCGCGTGGACCACGCGCGAGAAGTCGATCCGCGCGTCCGGGTCCTGGACGTACTGCGCCTCCGCCGCCTGGGCGATCACGACGGCGAACGTCGTGGGAGCGACCAGGTCCGCATAGCCGAGACCCCGCGCCACCTCGAGGTCGTGGTGGGCGGGGTGCAGGGCACCGACCGCCGCCGCGAACTCTCGGAGCTTCTCCCGGCCCACCGCGTAGGGCGCGGTGGGGGGATAGACACGGCCGGCGAAGCCGGCGTCGGGCAGCGTGTCCGTCATGTTCGGTTGTCGCAGAGGACCGCGGTCAGCGGGTCTCGCGGTGCGCCGTGTGCTTGCCGCAGCGCGGGCAGAACTTCTGCAGCTCCAGGCGGTCCGGGTCGTTGCGGCGGTTCTTCTTGGTGATGTAGTTCCGCTCCTTGCAGTCCACGCAGGCGAGCGTGATCTTCGGGCGGACGTCAGCGCTCTTGGCAGCCATGGTGAGTCACCTCTCGCGCCCCCGGAAGACGCACCGTGCAAAACGTGGTCGGCAACGACGCCGGCCGTCGTGCCGTCGGTCCGTGAGGACCCTGACTGAAGTGGTAGCGAGGGCGGGGCTCGAACCCGCGACCTCACGATTATGAGTCGTGCGCTCTGACCAGCTGAGCTACCCCGCCACAAACGTGACTGAACGCGAGACCGCCGCCGGAAGTACCGAGGGCGGCCCCGCGCCATGATCACAGAGCCCCGAAAGGGAATCGAACCCTTGACCTTCTCCTTACCATGGAGACGCTCTGCCGACTGAGCTATCGGGGCAGCGGGGAAGACTCTACACGGCATCCAGCGGGCTACGAAATCGCCTTCCGGGCCGTGGGAGAGACCCCCCACGACGAAGGGCCCGGCCGTCCGACCGGACCCTTCGCACTGCGTGCCAGGTGAGGGATTCGAACCCCCGAAGCTTTCGCGTCTGATTTACAGTCAGATCCCATTGGCCGCTCGGGCAACCTGGCGCGCCCTGCATGCACTGCAGGGCGGGGCCAACCATAGCCCGCGATCGGCCTGCGCGTGAAATCGCGACGCCCCCACCAGTACCGTGGTGGCGGACACCACTCCCCGAGCCGAAGGAGCCCCATCGTGGCCGACTCGTCGTTCGACATCGTCTCCAAGGTCGACCGCCAGGAGGTCGACAACGCCCTCAACCAGGCGTCCAAGGAGATCGCGCAGCGCTACGACTTCAAGAACGTGGGCGCCTCGATCGCGTGGAGCGGCGAGTCCGTCCTCATGGTGGCCAACTCGGCCGAGCGCGTGCTGGCGATCCTCGACGTCTTCGAGACCAAGCTGGTCAAGCGTGGCATCTCCCTCAAGGCCCTCGACACGGGCGACAAGGAGCCCAAGCCCTCGGGCAAGGAGTACCGCCTGGCCGCCACGGTCAAGGAGGGCCTGAGCAGCGAGAACGCGAAGAAGATCACCAAGATCATCCGCGACGAGGGCCCCAAGGCCGTCAAGACGCAGATCACGGGCGACGAGGTGCGCGTCACCAGCAAGTCCCGCGACGACCTGCAGACCGTGATCGCGCTGCTCAAGGGCTCCGACCTGGACGTCGCCCTGCAGTACACCAACTACCGGTGACGCTCCCCCGCCTGGTGGCCACCGACCTCGACGGCACGCTGCTGCGCGCCGACGGGACGGTCTCCGCGCGCACGCGCCGCGTGCTGGCGCAGGTCGAGGCCGCCGGTGTCGAGGTGGTGTTCGTCACCGCCCGGCCCCCGCGCTGGCTGGGCCAGCTCGCCGACGTCGTGGGTGGGCACGGGCGGGTCGTGTGCCTCGGCGGGGCCGCCGTCTGGGACCTCCCCACGAGCGCGGCCCTGGACGTGTGCGGGTTCG
>WRHK01000020.1 GCA_009783295.1 Promicromonosporaceae bacterium | reverse complement strand
TGCCGCCCCCCGGGGGGGGGGGGCCCCCGAGCCGCCCCCCGGCCCCGGCGAGGTCAGGGTCCGGGTCCGCGCCGTCGGGCTCAACCCCATGGACTGGCAGCTCGCCGGGAGCCCGGACGTCGCGGCCCGATTCGGCGTCACGCTGCCGGCCGGGTTCGGGACCGACCTTGCCGGCGTCGTCGACGAGGTCGGCGCCGACGTCGAGCGGTTCGCCGTCGGCGACCGCGTCCACGGTGGCGCGCTGGGACGCGCCGCCGGCGACCACGTCGTCCTCCCCGTCGCGCCGTCGCCCGTCGCCTGGCTCGGGCCCGTGCCCGACGGCGTCAGCGACACGGTGGCCGCCGCGCTCCCGACACCCGGCCTGACCGCGCTCGCGGCGCTGGCGGCGATCGGGGTCCGCCCCGCGGACATTGTGCTGGTGGGTGGGGCGGCGGGCGGCGTCGGCGTGCTCGCGGTGCAGCTCGCGCGGCTCGCGGGTGGGCGCGTGATCGGCACCTGCTCGCCCGGGACGTTCGAGTTCCTGCGCGGCCTGGGCGCGACGCCGGTCGCGTACGGCCCCGGGCTGGCCGACCGCGTGCGCGAGGTCGGCCCCATCACCGCCGCCACCGATCTGTTCGGCACCGAGGCGGCCGGGGCCGCGCTCGCGCTGGGCGTGCCGCCCGCACGGATCTCGACGATCGCCGCCGGCCCCACCCCGCCCGGTGGCGTCCGCGCCACGGGCGGCTTCGACACCGCACCGGCCGACCTCCAGCGGATCACATCCGCGATCGCGGACGGACGCCTGACCGTGCCGGTCGCGGCCACGTTCCCGCTAGAGCGGATCCAGGACGCCGTCGCGCTCCAGGCATCAGGGCACGTGCACGGCAAGGTCGTGGTGACGCTGTGAGCGCGCGCCTCACCGACCTGTCCGGTCGCACCGCCGTCGTCACCGGCGGCAGCCGGGGCATCGGCCGCGCGGTCGCGGCCGTGCTCGCCGAGCGCGGGGCCCACGTGGTCCTCGCCGTCCGCGACCAGGAGCAGGGCCGTGCCGCGGCAGCGGCGATGCTGGGCGACGTCGAAGTACGTCCGCTCGACCTCGGCTCGCTCGCCTCGGTCCGCGCGTTCGCCGACGGCCTGCCAGGCCGCGTCGACCTGCTGGTCAACAACGCGGGCACGATGAGCTCGACCCGCCAGGAGACGGCGGACGGGTTCGAGCGCCAGCTCGGCGTGAACCACCTCGGCCCCTTCGCGCTGACGAACCTGCTGCTGGGCCGGATCACGGGCCGTGTGGTCTCGGTGACGTCGAGCGCGCACCGCGGGGCGCGGATCGACTTCGACGACCTGCAGTGGGAGCACCGGCCCTACACGCCGTTCGGTGCCTATGGACAGTCCAAGCTCGCGGTCCTGCTGTTCACCGCGGAGCTGCAGCGGCGGCTTGCCGCGGCGGGTTCGCCCGTGCTCGCGACGGCGGCTGACCCTGGGTGGGCGGCGACGGACTTCACGGTGTCCACCGGCAGCAGAGCCGGTGACCTGGCGTTCGGGCTCGGCACGCGGCTGCTCGCGCAGAGCCCCGCCGGCGGGGCCCGCCCCACGCTGCTGGCCGCCCTCGGCGACGTCCCGGGCGGCAGCCTCGCTGCCCCGCGGTGGTTCGGAGTGCGCGGGCCGGCCAGGGTGGTCGCCGCGGCCCCTGCTGCCGGCGACCCGGAGGTCGCCGCGCGCGTGTGGGCGGAGTCGGAAGCGCTCACCGGCGTCCGGTTCCCGCGGGCCGCGGTCGACCAGGGGCGGCGCGCCGCGAACTGACGGGGGACCACTACGCTGCCGCTGTGCGGGGACGTCAGGCCGAGCGCGAGGCGATCGAGCGGCTGGTCGCGAGTGCGCGCGACGGCCGGAGCGCCGTCCTGCTGGTGCGCGGCGAGGCCGGCATGGGCAAGACCTCGCTCCTGGAGCATGCGCAGTCGGCAGGCGACGGGTTCCGGGTGCTGCGGACCGTGGGCGTCGAGGCGGAGGGCGGTTTCGTATTCGCCGGTCTGCACCGGCTCTGTGCCCCGGTCCTAGACCACCTGGACGCCCTGCCCGCGCCCCAACGGACCGCGCTGTCGGTCGCGTTGGGGCGCGAGTCGGGCGAGCGGCCCGACCCGTTCCTCGTGGGCCTGGCCACCCTGAGCCTCCTGGCCGAAACCAGCGCAGAGCGCCCGCTGCTGTGCCTCGTCGACGACGCGCAGTGGCTCGATACCATCTCGCTGCAGACGATCGCGTTCGCGGCCCGGCGCCTGGAGGCCGAGCCGGTGGCCCTCGTGGTCGCGCTGCGCGAGCCCGCACGAGGCGAACCGGGGAGGGTCCTGGCGGGCCTGCCCGATCTCACCCTCTCCGGTCTGCCCGACGCCGATGCCCGGGCACTCCTGTCGGCCGAGGTGCGCGCACCGCTGGATGACACCGTCCGCGATCGGATCGTCGCCGAGGCCCGAGGCAACCCGCTCGCGCTCAGGGAACTGGCACGGCACGCCGGCCCGGCCGGTCTCGCCGGCGGGTTCGGGCTCCCGGACGCGCTAAGCGTGCCCGAAAGGATCGAAGAGGAGTTCCGGCGTCAGGCGGCCGACCTGCCCCCGGCCGCCCGCCTCGCCCTGCTGGTGGCTGCCGCGGAGCCCACGGGCGATCTTGCGCTCTTCTGGCGGGCCGCGACGCGGCTCGGCATCGAGGCGCTGGACGCCGAGACGGCGCAGGCTGGCGGACTCCTGGACCTCGGAACCCGGGTCCGGTTCGCCCACCCGCTGGCACGGTCGGCGGTCTACCGGGCCGCCGCGCCGGCCGATCGCCGACGGGTGCACGCCGCCATCGCGAGCGCCACCGACGCAACGACCGGCCGGGACCGCCGCACCTGGCACGAGGCGCAAGCAGTGCTCGGCACCGACGAGCAGATCGCCGCCGACCTGCAGCTCGCCGCCGGACGTGCGCGGGCGCTGGGCGGGCCCGGCGCTGCGGCCGTGTTCCTGGAGCGCTCCGCCGAGCTGACTCCCGACCCGGCCGGCCGGGCCGCCCGGACGCTCGACGCAGCTTTCGCCAAGCACGAGGCGGGCGCCGCGGCCGCCGCGCTCGACCTGCTCGCGGTGGCGACGGCCGGTCCGCTCGACGCGCTGCGCCGCGCCCGGGCCGAGCTGCTGAGAGCCCGCGTCGTCGCGCACACGAGCCGCGGCAACGAGGCGCTGGGCCCGATGCTCGGCGCTGCCGCGCTTCTCGCGCCGCTGGACGCCGAGCTGTCGCGTGACACCTACCTGGACGCCGTCGACGCCGCGATGATGGCCGGCCGGTTCGCCCGAGGCGGGGGGGTCGTCGGCGTGGCGGAGGCCGCGCTCGGAGCGCCGGCGCCGCCCGCTGCCCCGCGTCCTGCCGACCTGCTACTCGACGGCCTCGTCGCCTACCACCTGCGCGGGTACGCCGCTGCCGTTCCCGCGCTTCGGCACGCACAGCGTGCCTTCGCGGAGCGGACGCCCGGGCCGGCCGACGGCACGCTGCGCCGCCGGTGGCTCGCCTGCCACACGGCGATGGCACTGTGGGACGACACCCTGCTGCACACCCTCGCCGCCGACCTCGTCGAGCACGCGCGGCGGGCCGGAGAAGTCACCTCGCTGCCGATCGCCCTCAACTTCCAGGCCGCCGTGCTGGTCCACGCGGGGGAGCCGGGCCGCGTGGCGGACCTCCTCGACGAGGCGGACGGCATCCTCGGCGCGACCCGCGGCGCCCCCATCGTGCACACCAGGCTCATCGACGCGGCCTGGCGCGGGGACAGGGACGAGGCTCTCGCGCTGAGCCGGACAAGCGTGGAAGCCGGCACGCGGCGTGGCGAGGGCACCGCCCTGTCGATCGCCGACTACGCGCTGGCGGTCCTGCACAACGGCCTCGGCGACCACACCGCAGCGCTGGAGGCGGCAGAGCGGGCACGCGACGCGGGCGAGATGGTCCATGCGTCGCTCGCCCTGCCCGAGCTGGTCGAGGCGGCCGTCCGCTGCGGGCGGCCGGGACGTGCTGCCGGAGCCGTCGCGGAGCTCGAGTCGCAGGCGCGCGCGACCGGGTCCCCGTGGGCTCTCGGAGTGGCCGCGCGGTGCCGGGCCCTGACCACCGACGGCGCGGACGCCGACGACCTGTTTCGCGAGTCGGTCGCGCAGCTGAGCGGCACGCGCATGCGCGCCCACCTCGCCCGGACCCGGCTGCTGTACGGCGAGCACCTGCGCCGCGAGGGCAGGCGCCGCGACGCACGAGAACAGCTCCGCGCCGCCCACGAGCAGCTGTCCCTGGCGGGGCCTGGCGGGTTCGCCGCCCGGGCCGCCGCCGAGCTGCGTGTCACCGGTGAGCACCCCCGGACGCGCGCCGCTCAGCCTGTCGACAACCTGACCGCCCAGGAACTGCGCATCGCCCGGCTCGTCGCGACCGGCGCGACGTCCAAGGAGGCCGGCGCCCGGCTCTTCCTGAGCCCGCGCACCGTCGACGCGCACCTGCGCAGCATCTTCCCGAAGCTCGGCATCACCTCGCGCCGTCAGCTGCGCGACGTCGACCTCGGCTGAACGCGCGCCGTCGCCTAGGCGAGACCGCCTCACGTTAGGCGACGTCCGCCGACGCGAGCGGGGTCGGGCGGGCGTGACGGTAGGGCCATCGCGAAGCCCTCCACACGGGAGGGTTCCTGACCCGAGAGGTTGAGAACGATGACCGTCACCGTCAGTACCCCGCCGGCCGCCCCACCGCGGCCCGGGCTTCTCCGCACCGTCGTGGTCCTCGGCGCGCTCGTCGCGCTCGGCCCGCTCACGATGGACCTGTACCTGCCGGCCCTGCCGGCGATCGTCTCCGACCTTAAGACGACCGACACGCTCGTCCAGCTCACGCTGACGGGCACGCTGCTGGGGCTGGGCCTCGGCCAGCTCGTCATCGGCCCGCTGTCCGACGCCCTCGGTCGTCGTCGGCCGCTGATCTGGGGCGTCGCGCTGCACGTCGTCGCGTCGCTGGCGTCGGTCGTCGCGTGGAACATCGGGGTGCTCAGCGTGCTGCGGGTGCTGCAGGGTGTCGGCGGCGCGGCCGCCGCGGTCGTCGCGATGGCCGTGGTCCGCGACCTGTTCGACGGGCGCGCCGCGGCCACCGTGCTCTCCCGGCTGATGCTCGTGATGGGGGCCTCGCCGATCCTCGCCCCGATGCTGGGCAGCGCGGTCCTGCTGGCCGGGTCGTGGCGGTGGGCCTTCGCGACGCTGGCTCTGCTCGGCGCCGGGCTGCTCGGCGTCGCGGCGTTCGCGCTGCCGGAGACGCTGCCCGCGGACCGGCGCCGGAGCGCACGGGTCGGCAGCAGCGTGCGTGCCTACCGCTCGATCCTGGGGGACGCGCCGTTCGTGCTGCTCGCGCTGGCGACCGGGGCGGGTTTCGCGGCGTCGTTCTCCTACGTCGCGGGCGCGAGCTTCGTGCTCCAGGGCCAGTACGGGCTCGACCAGCAGCAGTTCGGTCTGGCGTTCGGCGTGTGCGCGGCGGCGATGATCGCCGGGGCGCAGCTCAACCCGTGGCTGCTGCGCCGGTTCGCGCCCCTGCAGGTCGCCGGCGGTGCCCTGGTGGTGATGGTCGCCGCAGCCGCGGCGGGCGTGGGGCTGCAGGCCACGGGAATCGGCGGGTTGGGCGGTTTCGTCGTCCCCGTCATGGTGATGCTCGCCGGGAGCTCGCTGGTGGTCCCGAACACGAGCGCGCTGGCGATGTCCCGGCACGGGCAGGCCGCGGGGACGGCGGCCGCGGTGGTCGGCGCGATCCAGTTCGGCGTCGGCGCGCTGGTCGCGCCGGTGGTCGGGCTGCTCGGCAACGACGGAACGGGGACGGCCGCGGCGATGGGCGGGGCCGCGCTGCTCGCGGCCCTCGCGCTGGTCGCGCACGTGAACCGTGACGAGCACGCCGCATCCGCGGCCGGAGAGTGAGGAGAGCACCATGAGGTACCGCACGCTCGGAGGCACCGGCCTCCAGGTCAGCCCTTACGCCCTCGGCGCCATGATGTTCGGCGCTATGGGCAACCCGGACCACGAGGAGTCGGTCCGGATCATCCACAAGGCGCTCGACGCCGGGATCAACCTCATCGACACCGCCGACATGTACTCCGGCGGCGAGTCCGAGGAGATCGTCGGCAAGGCGATCAAGGGGCGCCGGGACGAGATCGTCCTCGCCACGAAGTTCGGCCTGCCGATGGGGGACGACCCGAACCGGCGGGGCGCCTCCCGCCGCTGGATCATGACCGCCGTCGAGGACTCGCTGCGCAGGCTCGACACCGACCACATCGACCTGTTCCAGCTGCACCGTCCCGACCCGGCGACCGACGTCGGCGAGACGCTCTCGGCCCTCACGGACCTGGTCCGCGCCGGCAAGGTCCGAGCGTTCGGCACGTCCACCCTGCCCGCCTCCCAGATCGTCGAGGCCCAGTGGACCGCCGAGCGGCGCGGCCTGGAGCCGCTGCGCACCGAGCAGCCCACCTACTCAATCCTCAACCGCGGCATCGAGCGCGAGGTGCTGCCGGTAGCGCAACGATACGGAGTCGGTGTGCTCGTCTGGAGCCCGCTCGCGCAGGGCATGCTCACCGGCCGGGTGCGCCGCGGCCAGCCGACCGACCTGCGTCGCGCGCGGGTGTTCACCCACCTCACCGACGAACGCCGCATCGACGTCGTCGAGCAGCTCGTCGTGCTCGCCGACCAGGCCGGGATCAGGCTCAGCCACCTGGCCATCGCGTTCGCGATCGCGCACCCCGCCGTCACCTCGGCGATCCTCGGGCCGCGCACGATGGCGCACCTGGACGACTACATCGCCGGCATGGACGTCGTCCTCCCCGACGACGTCCTCGACCAGATCGACAGGATCGTCCCGCCCGGAATCGACGTCGGCCGGCTCGACATGGTCGGCGACCCCGCGGCGATCACCGACGTCCGGCAGTACCGCCGGGACGTGACCGACCGATCCGCTCGCTGACGGCTCGCACCATCGCGAGGCACGGGTGCGGGGCCGGGGCCGCGTCGAGCGACGTGACCTCGAGCGGTGCGCCCGCGGCATCGAGCGCGCCGCGCATGAGCCCGAGGTGCACGTTGCACACGACATTGGGCTCGACGTCGGCCTCCGGGCGGAACGGGCAGGTGCGGAGCCAGAGGCGCTCGCCGTCGGGGTCCCACTCGGGGCCGAACCCCTGGTCGCGCATCAGGGTCGTCAGCAAGGCCCTGCCCTCCTCGGCGGTTGCGGGCGGTGCAGCGGGGTCGCGTGCGACGAGCGCGCGACCCTGCTGCGTCCCCGCGTCGACGGCGATCTGCTCGGGATGCGGGACGGTGTGGGCGAGGTGTGCGGACAGGGCCGTGGCCAGCAGCTGGTGGCCGTGCGGTCCGGAGGCCGAAGTCGGTACGGCGGGTGCCGGCTCGGTGGCCGCGTAGACCAGGCGGGGCCGGCCGCGGCCTGCGGGCGGTGCCTGGGTCTCGGTGACGAGGCCGTGGGCCGCGAGCCGCGAGAGGTGGAACCGTACGGAGTTCGGGTGGAGCCCGAGGGCTGCCGCGAGCTCCTGCACGGTCTGGGCCTGCCGTGCCGTGCGCAGCGCCTTCAGGAGCGCGACGCGTGACGCGCCGGCATCTCGTGCCGACACGTCGTCCACCGGAGGCTCTGCCATGGATTCCATGGTCCCATCCTCGTGCTCATGGGCCGGGCTGCCCGACGCGTGGTCCCGCGTCGGGCAGCCCGTGTGTTGATCAGTCGGCGTCGGGCGCGTCCTCCGGACCGCCGGGCGCCGGGGTCCGCGCCAGGCGTCGCCGCAGCAGCACCACGGCTGCCACCACGACGACGAGCTCGGCCAGGGTGCAGCCGGCGTCGAGGAGCCCGACGGGCTCGACCTCGCTCTCGTGGCCGAGGGCAAGGCCGACGGTGCGGCTCAGCGTCCAGGCGACCACGCTGGCCCCGTTGATCACGATGCCCGCGAGGAGCACCCATCTGCGGCCGCTGCCCAGGAGCGTCGGCCAGATGATCTGGGCCCCGCCAACGATCGTGAACAGGACGGCTGCGACCACCTCGTCGGGCAGGTGCAGCCCGATGGCGGCGTAGTGCGCCAGGCCGGCCGCAAGCGACGCGACGGCCGCGGTCAGCGTGAGCGCGTCCCACCGCTCGGTGGGTGCGGGGGCAACCCCGACGGCGTTGGTCACTGTGCTCGTGCTCATCAGTGCGCGCTCCCTGCTCCGCCGTCGCCCGACACGAACACGCCGGCCTCGCCACGGGAGAGGTTGCGCATCTGGTGCCCGACGAACGTGTACTGGCCAGGGGTCTCAAGGGTGAACTCGACGAAGCCGCCCTGGGTGCTGCCCAGGTCGAGCGCCTGCGACCCGCCGTGCTCCGGGTTGTCCCGGCGCAGCGTGTAGGCGCCCTCCTTCCAGACGGTGTCGAAGATCGACCCGACGACGTGGAACGACAGGTCCTCGTTCACGGCGAGGTTCACGACCCAGGCCCGGATCCGATCGGTGGGCTCCACGTGCAGAGGCTTGAATGCGTACTGGTTGTAGTACCCGTTGAAGACGACGGCGTCGTTGTTGCCCGTCATCATCTTGGTGAGGTCCATCGGCTGGCCCTCCGGGCCGAGGTTCAGCTCGGACTGGATGAACACGAACTCCTTGTCCACCTTGGGAAGGTTCGGCGGGTCGATGATCACGGCGCCGAACATGCCGTTGCCCATGTGCTGGATCATCGGAGCGACGCCGCAGTGGTAGGAGAAGATGCCCGCGTACTTGGCCTGGAACTCGTACACGAGCGACTTGCCGGGGTCGATGGGCCGCATCTGGAGGTTGGGCGCGACCTTCGAGGCGTGGAAGTCGATCGAGTGCTGCATCTTCGCGTCGTTGACGACGGTGACCTTGAAGATGTCGCCGACCTTGCCGCGCAGCACCGGGCCTGGCGCGGTGCCGTTGTACGTCCACAGCTGCTGGGTGACGCCCGGGGCGACCTCGATGGCCTTCTCGGTGACGTGCAGGGTCACCTCGTGCGTGGTGCCGTCGGGGGCGGGCTTCAGCGTGGGGTCGTAGGGCTGCCAGTCGGCGGCGGGCTTGGCCGTGGGGTCGATCTTGGCGCTCGCCGTCTCCGCGGTCGTGGTCGTGCCGGTGGCGGCGGGCTTGGCCTGCGCGGACCCGCCCGTGACGTTGACGTCGAGGACCATGCCGGCGTCCTTGTGGCCGGGGACGGTGCACCAGGCCTGTGTCGAGCTGGTCAGCGGGGCCCAGGTGATGACCTCCGAGGTGCCGGGCTTGACCGTGGTCGGGTCGTTGCCCTCGAGGGCGAGGGTGTGGTCCTGGGAGCCGGCGTTGGTGACGTGCAGGGTCACCGCGGCCCCGGCCGGGACGTCGATCTTGGACGGCTTGATGTAGAGGTCGCCGAGCTCGATGTCGAAGCTGACGGGCGCGGCCGCTGCGGCGGGCTCGACGCCCGTCCCGCCGTGCCCGTGCGCGGACGCCGTGGCGCCGTTGGGCCGCACGAGGGCGACGATGACGATGCCGACGAGGAGGCCGATGGCCACCGCCGTGCCGACGGTGTGCAGGACGGCTGTGAAGGGGTGCGACGCTCGGGCGTCGCCGGGTGGGGTGACGTGCAGGGACATGGCTGCTCCAGGGGTAAGGGGTGGCGTGGGTTCGGGGTCCGGCGTCACGAGACCCGGAGCTCCGTGAACATGCCGAACATCCCGGTCGACCCCTCGGAGTGCGGGAAGATGTGGCAGTGGAAGGCCCAGTTCCCGGGCTTGGTCGCGACCACAAGCACGCTGTAGCGCTCACCGGGGGCGACCAGGACCGTGTCGGCCTTGTAGGGCTGCGCCAGCGGGAAGCCGTCCTTCGCGACGACGAGCTGGTCGAGGCCGTGCAGGTGCATCGGGTGTGGCGTCGTGCCGGCGTTCACGTAGTGGATCAGCATCGACTCGCCGACCTTCATCTCCAGCGGCTTGGTGGCCGGGAACGACTTGCCGTTGAGGCTCAGGCCGATGGCGCCCGCGTCCTGGAGCTGCATGATCTCCTCGTGGTCGGCCTTCACGCCGCCGGGCAGCGGGAGGTCGCCGATGATGAACGCGCCCCAGAGGCCGTCGCCCACCTGCTTCGTGCCGTCGTGGTGCGAGTGGTACCAGCCGACCGACTGCCGGTCGGCGCTGATGTTGTATGTGAAGGACTTGCCCGGCGGGACCGGCGGCTGCGTGATGTCCGCGACGCCGTCCATGTCGTTGGTGATCGGGATGCCGTGCCAATGGATGACGGTGGACTCCGGCAGCTCGTTCTTCAGGACGACCTGGACCTTGTCGCCGACGTCGGCACGAAGCGTCGGCCCGGGAACCATGCCGTTGTAGGCCATCGCCTTGACTACCTTCCCGGGCTCGACCTCCCAGCTGATCTCGCTCGCTGTGAGCGTGAACTGCTTCGTGCCGTCCGCGAGGATCTTCGGCTCGAGGTACTGGCCGCCCTCGCCGGCCGTCTTCGCGGGGAACTGCTTGGCACGGTCGGCCATGGCCTTGTCCATGGCCTGCCAGTCCGTCGGACTGGCGGACGCGGCGCTGGACGACGTGGCGCCCATGTCGTGCCCGGCTGCCGCCTGGGACGTGGTGTCGCCGTGCGGGCTGGTGGTGGCTGACGCGTCTGCGGTCAGCGACGGCGCCCAGAGCGGGACGGCCGCGGCAACCGCGAAGGCCACCGCGCCGATGAGGAGATGTCTGTCTCGCACTACAGCCTCCTGGGAGTTGGGGCTCTGATATTTATCAGAAAAAATCAGGAAACCGCAAGACCCCGTCCAGGCGACGTTGGCGCCGGACATCGCCCTCGCGTACATGCTGGTCGCGGGGCTCCGTGCAGGCCGCCACGCCCGTCTGAGCCAATTCCGCAACTGAGGCCGGTGGACTCTTCCAAGTGTCCACCGGCCTCGATCTATCCACAGGCATCACCCCAGGCCAGACCGCAGAATGCGGACGCTTGGACGTTTACGGACGGCTCCTCGCGGCTGTCATCTCCCAGGACATGGTTGACAGTTCTGTGCCAGGAGATCGTTGACACTTCGCCGCTATGAGGTGTTGACGCTTCTTCCCCAGCGAGCGTTCGGGCATGGACCCCGTCGCGCCGATCGATCCTGCTGTTCGTCTCGCTATCGCTGGCTGGCCCGACGATGCCCCGCGCGGGGCGGTGTCCACGTTCTGCGCCGAGCACGGCATCTCGCGGGCATGGTTCTACAAGCTCCGGGAGCGAGCCAAGGTTGAGGGGCAGGCCGCGGTCCTCGAGCCGATGTCGCGCCGGCCGAAGACGACCCCGACGAGCCTGGCCGACGAGGTCAAGAAGCACGCCGTCGCGGTGCGCGCGGCGCTGGAGGCCTCCGGGCTGGACCACGGACCGGTCAGTGTGCACGAGAAGATGAAGTCGATGCGCTTGGCGACGGTGCCGTCGGTGACGTCGCTGGCCAGGATCTTCCGTGAGGCGGGCGTCGCGCGGCTGGAGCCGAGGAAGAAGCCTCGCGCTGCTTGGCGCAGGTTCGTCTACCCGGCACCGAACGCGTGCTGGCAGCTGGATGGCACCGAGTACGTCCTGACCGGTGGGCGCACGTGCGTGATCTTCCAGCTCATCGACGACCACTCCCGTCTGGCAGTCGCCTCACACGTGGCCGACGGCGAGACCGCCGAGGGCGCCATCGCGGTGTTCGACAAGGCCGTGGCGGTCCACGGGGTGCCACAACGACTCCTGTCCGACAACGGCATCGCGCTCAACCCCACCCGTCGCGGGATCACCGGCCAGCTCGTCGAGCACGTCGAACGTCTCGGGGTCCAGGCGATCACCGGCAAGCCCTACAAGCCGACCACCCAGGGCAAGAACGAACGCTTCCACCAGACGCTGTTCCGGTACCTGGACAAGCAGCCCCTGGCCGCCACGATCGCCGAGCTGCAGGCCCAGGTCGACCAGTTCGACCGGATCTACAACACCGAACGCCCCCACCAAGCCCTGCCCGGACGGATCACCCCGGCCCGGGCGTGGAACGCCACCGAAGTCGCCGCCCCGCCCCGCCCTCGCGCGGTGCGCACGAGCGCCGCGATCAGGGCCGTCAGCCAGGTCAAGCCCAAGCCGCGCCGCCAGCGCAAACCCGCTACCCCGCATGCTGCCCCGAACCGGCGGGTCTACTCCAACGGCGCCATCCGCTTCGAAGGAACCGACTACCAGATCGGCCGAGACCACGCCAAGAAGCAGGTCCTCATCGCGGCTGATGCCGAGACGATCATCGTCACCGACATGCACGGCGAGATCCTCGCCGAGCTCCCACGCGCTGCCGCCGGCACGAAGTACGTCGGCAACGGCAAGGCCGCGTCGCACCGCTACGCCTTCACCTCAGCAGGCGCTTGCGACCTGGTCTGCGTCCTGCGTAGCGACGGAACGCTCAACCTCGACGGCGTGCGCTACGCGATCGGCATCAAGTACGCGCTCCTTGAGGTCCACGTCCGCATCGAGGGAACCCTCATCACCGTGCGCACCATGGACGGCCAGTTCGTCATCGACCACCGCAGGCCGGCCCCCGGCATCAAGACCGTCAGTGCCGCCGGTCGCCGCCGAGGCAACCCAACCCTTCCGCCGAGGACCGAAGCGTCACCGATGTCCTGACACATCAACCGTCAACGATCTCCTGGCACAGAACTGTCAACGATCTCCTGAGACATCACAACGGCTCCTCGCGGCCGAGTTCGGTGGGCGCCGCTTGCAGTCCAGTCGCGCTCCGAGTTGGCAACGCCAGGTCGGCGGGCGCCGACCGTCGGGCGCTAGGTCAAGCGGAGCGTCTCTGGCGCGGGTCCGCGCACCGTTCATCGGACACTCACGCCGGGGCCTCGCGAGTCGCTCCCGCATTGTGAGCACGGAGGCGACTCCGGTACGCGCCTCGCGAGGCGCGTTCAGACGATGCGAACGGCGCGTACGACGTCCGTGGCGTGGATCTCGTGCACCGTCGCCTGGAGGTACTTGGTGTCCACCTACGTGTCGGGGTCGAAGATCGACTCCCACGAGGCTTCGAGCTCGGATCGAAGGTCTTCGGGCCATTGGGTGCGTGGAACGTCGCGCAGGTCGTCGGCACGAAGGTCCCAGTCGGCATTGCTGGCCTCGAATCTCACCTCCCACGCTTCGATGCTCCCGCCGCCGCACTGTGGCACGAGCAGGCCGCGGTTGAGGACGACATGCCAGTCGTGGAAGTGGCTCAGCAGCGCTTGCTCACGCTCGACCTGAACGGTGATCAGCACCTCGCCGCGCAGGCCGCGAGCCGCCCGGGTGAACTCGCGGCGGGTGTGCCGCGCCCACAGCCACAGCATCCCGTCGGCGGAAGTCGCAAGCCGGCGCTTCATCTGCTTGCCCATCCACTCGTACGCCTCAGCGAACAGCGGTTCGGCCAGCGCGGGGTCAGCGACGAGCACGCCGTGCTCGCGCAGAACCTCGTAGGCGTCGCGCGTCTGGAACGTGTGCAGCATCAGGTCCGGACCGTCGAGGCCGGGGGAGACCTGTCGCGGGACGGCGAACTGAGGGAGTCGGCGTGGGAGCTGGCAGTATGGCTTCAAGCGGGCGTTCATCGTCGCCGCGACCGTACTCACGGGTACTGACATGACGCACGGCCCTGTGAAGGGTGGCTCTGTGTGCGCTGCGCGGCCTATCTCCGTGTCACCACCCGAAGCTTGCCGCGCCCTCCTGTCGACGACGGTCGAAAACTAGGCCAGGACGTCGTCGAAGCGGTCTAGATTTCGACTGTCGCGGGCAGCAACGTCGAGGGCATCAGCGGTCCAGAGGTTCTGGATTGCGGCGAACACGCTCTGCGCCATCCGTTGCTGGCGAGGCAGGGTCGGGACGCGCACGTCGCCGTCTCGATCGTGACGCCGAAGTCGGCGACGAGTCGAGGAAGGTCCTTCCGTACGAACAGGTCGCAGGTCGCCGTCCCCAACCAGTCGGCCTTCGGGAATGCCGAGGCGTCCGAGCCTGCCGGGCGCCCGTGCCACCCCTGGCGCCGGGGGCACTCAGTTGGATACAGCGGGCGTTCGTCCTCCTCGACCACGACGCGGTGTAGACCCACATCGGCCCGTCGGCCACGAGCGGGAACCTCGTCGATCGCACCCACGCAAAACACAGGAAGACCACTGCGTTCACTCTGGTGTCGTACTGGAGACGTTCCGATAAGGTGACCGGGTCCAGCGGGACATGTCGGGCCGCGGTCCCGTGATCACGCACCCGCGGCGGGGCCCCGCGCGAACACCGTCTGGTAGACGTGCAGGCACATCGCTGCGAGCACCACGGCCCATGCCCCGAACGCCACCCAGAGGTCGACGCGGCCGATGTTCTCGACGATCGGCAGCGTGTCGGCGCGCCCCAGGTAGATGCTCGCGACGCCGTACATGCCGAGCGGGAAGATGATGCTCCACAGCGTGGCCTCGTACCGCAGCGGCACGCGGCGTCGCACGTGGCGGCACCAGCCCGCGGCGACCAGCACGGGGATCAGCCAGGTCGCGAAGGCCCAGAACACCACGGCGAGGCCGGCGATCAGGCCGCGGGTGGCGTGCACCATCGGGGCGTCGGCCATCTCGACGATGCGGGCCCCGGCGAGCACCGTGATGGCGAGCGCGCCCATCGAGACCCAGTACGGCGGCGTCAGCTCCTCCGGCCCGAACTTGTACAGCATCAGCCGCAGCGCGACGAGCACCCCGGCGGCCCCGTACAGGAACACCCCGACCGACCACGACACGACGGCGAGCAGCGCGAGCTCGCGGCGGCCGGCCTCAAAGACGGGCTCGATGGTGGCCGCGGCCACCGCGACGGACTGGCTGGCCACCACCCAGATGAACCAGGTGCCGTTCGCGGTGATCACGACCGGGCGCTCCTGCCGCCCGAGCACGGCCGTCCACGGCACGACGTAGCCCAGCACCACCCAGGCCAGGAACGTGAACGTCAGCAGCACGGCCGTGGCCGTGTGGTGGCCTGCCAGGGCGAGCCGCACCCCGAACACGTTGGTGCCGGCGACGTAGGTGAAGTACCCGAAGGCGCGGCGCGGGTCCATGAAGTCCTCGGCGGCCGCGCCGCGGTAGGCCACGACCCGCCACACGGTCAGCGACAGCAGCGTCACGAACGCGACCGCGCACACCACCAGCAGGACGCTAGAGAGAACCGCGAACCCCTCGAGGCTCATGCCGGCCGAGATGATCCCGGTCGCCATGACGAGCGCGAAGTAGCCGGGGGTCAGTCCCTCGACCGCGTTCCCCAACCGGACGCGCAGCGAGTCGGGGCAAGGCGTTGCCGGAATCAGGCATGGCCGGATCGTAGACCGCGTGCGGTGGCGCAGGTCAGCGCACCTCCCCGCTCCTCGAGGCCCCGCGCGGGTGCGACGATCCGCACGTGGACGTCACGTCGACGGGTGCGACCGGTCGGTCGCGCCCGCGTGCCCCGCGAGCGTGCCCGGCGGGCTGGCGGCGTGGGAGCTGCGCGCTGGTGCGCGCCGCGGGCAGCGACGAGCGGGTGCGGTCGTTCGACGTCGTCGAGGTGGACGCGACGGCGGACGCCCCGAAGTGCACTATAGTCGCGCGCCGTGACGGAAGCGCGTTCGTACGATCACTGGATGGACGAGCCGCCGAACTGGACCGCCGAGCAGGTGCAGCGTCGATCCGGCAGATGCGCGCCATGCTCGGTCGCGACCTGGTCGTCAGCCAGGTCTTCCTGGACAACCTGCTGATCGCGCACATCGTCGACGGCGACTATCGCAACTTCGACACGGTCGGCAGCATGATGCGTGCCGTCATCCTGCTCGAGATGGAGCTCCGCGCCATGCAGCGCGACGTCAGACGGCTCAACGAGTACTACCTTCCCCCGCTCGACGACGCCTGACCCGGACAGCGAGAGCGCGCGGTGGGCTCGAGTGCGTCGTGCTCTCCTCCGGTAGGCATCCCGGCCTCCGCGTGACGCGCCCAGACTTGCCGGGCTGGGCGGCGGTGCGCCGCGCTTAGACCGGAGGACCGTGAGCTCCGACAAGGTGTTGAGCCAAGCGGGTCGCTCGTGGCCCCTCGCGCGACCGAGCTGTCCATGGAACTCCTGCGGGAGGCTGAGCCAGGGGCGGAACTCCCGCCGAACCAGGTGCCGCTGCTCGGGGTCGCCGTGGGGCTCGCGCTCGTGGCGGCGATGACCCTTGCCGCGCTCCTCAGCGTCGGCGGCGAGCAGTTCCGGACGAGCGAAGGCACCTTCGATCCGCCGGGACCGGAGCTGTCGCGTGGGTGAGCCTGCCTTGCTCGACGAGGTCCTGCAGCCGTGGCTCCGGTCGGTGGAGCGATGTGAACGGGCGCCGACAGCCACCGACGTCGGGACGCGGGATTCCGCGTGTTTCCGCCGGTCGGTTCTCGCGGACCGTTGACAAGTCCGAGGCGCCGAAGGTCGGGACGTCAAAAACATACCGGGCGCCCGGTCTCAGTCGGTGAGACGGGTGTTGTGGCAGGTCAGCGCGGGGGAGTACCTCTTTGCTCACCACCAAGAGGTGGCGTTCCAGCGGTTGCTCCGTCACGGTTGATTCGATCAAGGGCAGGCAATGAGCGGGCAGATGGATCTGGGCGTACTTGTCCCCTTCGTCCCACAGCGCGTGGATCACGTCCAGCCGTTCGCTGACCTGGTGCGGGCTGGTCGCGCCTGCAGGCTCTGGCAGGGGCAATCGCTTGGGCTGGAGACGTTCCAGACGTTCTCGGCCGCTGCCGCCATGGGTCCCTTCGCGGCCGGGACGGGCGTGACGCTCATGCCGATGCGTCATCCGTACGAGGCGGCGGTCCAGGCGCGGAGCCTCGCTGTCGCCACCGGTCGGCCGGTGCTCGCCGGCTTCGGTCCCGGCGCGCGCTCCTTCCAGCGCGCGCTGCTCGGGGCCCCTTACGCCAGCCCCCTGACCGCGGCGCGCGAGTACATGACTGTCGTCCGTGGCCTGCTCGACGACGGCGTGGTCACGCTCGAGGGCGACTACTTCCAAGTCGAGGCGTCGTTGCCGCGTGTCGCGGCCCCGCGCGTCGACATCGGCCTCGGCGTCCTGCGCGCCGGCATGGCGAGGCTCGCGGGTGAGGTCGCCGACGCCGCGATCACCTGGCTGACGCCCGCCTCGTACGTCGGCGACGTCGTCGCCGCAGGGACGGCCGAGGGCGCGGAGGCCGTCAACCGCCCGCAGCCGAGGCTGGTCGCGATCGTGCCCGTCGCGCTCGACCAGCCGGGCCGCCGACCGCAGGATGTGGTTCTCGGCAGCTGCGCGGCACATCTCGCGCTCCCGCACTACGTCAGCATGCTGACTCGGTCGGGAATCGCCGTCGGTGGCATCGATGCCGCTGCGGACGCGCACGCACTGATCGACGGCGGCGCGTTCCTGCTCGGCACACCTGACGAGATTGCGGAGCAGCTCGCCGCCTTTTCTGCGGCAGGCGTCGACGAGGTCGTGCTCAACACGACCGGGGTAGCCCGCACGCTCGGTGCGCGTCAGGCGCTGGAGGACGTCGAGGCGGTTCTCGACGCCTGGGCCACGCGGTCGGCGATGCCCTCGCCCACGGACCTCCCCGAGCACGCTGACATGGAACGCCGACAGGAGATGACGATCATGCATCAGGACACGACCAGACTGAGGGAGCGTTTGCTCGCCTGGGGGACTGCTCGCCCGGCCCGTTCGCGCGCCGCCGGCGCGCCCGGCTCCGCCATCGTCGTCGTCGAGGACGAGATGCACCTCGACTCCTTGCTCGCCTCCGACGCCGTGGACGCCGACACCATCGTGCTCGCTCCGGCGGCGCACCGCGATCAGCGTGTCGCCACATACCGCGGCTCTCTGACGGAGCCCGGCGACGAGGCCGCCGTCGACGAGTGGGTCTTTCTCCAGACGCTGGAGTACCGCTCGTGCGCGTACGTCTCCGTGCTCGCGCCGACGTTCGCGCGCATCACCGATCCGGGGGACCTCGCGGCCTTTCTTCAGGACGCCGATGAAGCACGTGCCACGGGGCGCGTCCCGCAGTTCCTGCTCGAGCCGTCCGTCCTGCTCGCGGACGCGTGCGCGTTCGGTGCCCCGACCACGGGGGCCGGACCGCGCGACCGCCTCGTCGTCCGCGCCGACGGGTCGGTGTCCACGTCGCCCCGCGGCCTGTCGCTCGGCACCGTCGGTGACCCGCTCGCCGAGCTCGTCGCCGCATTCGACGACGCGAACGCCACCGGAGCGCCGCCGTGCGCGGTCGCTCTGGCAGGCGTGATTCCGCACGAGGAGCGGGTGGCCGCGCTTCGCGACCGCCCGTGGCTCGGCCGGTACGTGGTCGGCATCGACGTTGTCAAGGAGCTCACGGCGCGCGGTGGCACAGGTGTCAGGATGTCCGGCTTCGGCGGTCGGCTCGGCGACGCCGCCGCTGCGCTCGACGGCGCCGACGATCACTCGCCTGTCCTGCTCCTGTGGTCCGACGACGGTGCATACGTCGCCGACATGGCCTCGCGGCGCACGATCCGTGTCAGCCGGAGGGTCGGCGAGCTGGCTGAGCTGCTCCTGGTCGCAGGCGGCGTCGAGGCGGCGTCCGGGGCGGGAGCAGCCAGCATTGCCGACCTCGCCCGCGTCGACGAGGCATTGCGCGCCGCCGGCCTCGTGCTCGCGGCTCCCGCTCTGGAGCGTGCGTGAGCGCCGCGACCGTTCGGCTCACAGGACCCGCGCAGGCGGCAGTGGAGGCGCACGGCGACGCAGTGACGTTCCACGACGTGTACGACGCCGTAGGCGCGGCGATCTACCACGATCTCGCCGACAGGGACCGGCACGAGGTCTCGGAGCTGGCGACTCAGCTGCGCGGAGTGCGCGGGCCGGTGCTGGAGCTCGCCGCCGGCTCGGGGCGGCTCACCATCCCGCTGCTGGTGCTGGGACTGGAGGTCGTGGCGCTCGACCTCTCCGCGAGCATGCTCGGGTTGCTGGACAGCCGGCTCGAGGCGCTCCCGCCCCGGCTCTCGAGGCGCTGCCGCACCGTGGTGGGGGATATGCGCTCGTTCGACCTCGGCCGCACGTTCGACGCCATCGTGCTCGGTACGACTTCGGTGTCGCTGCTGGACGCAGACGGCCGACAGGAGCTCTTCGCGGCCGTCGCGCGGCACCTGGCTCCCGGGGGACGGTTCTTGCTGTCGACCGTGCAGCGGTCGGCTGGCGCGAACGGTCCAGGCGAGGAGCTCACGGGGGCGAGCGGCCGCCGCTACACGCTCTTCGAGGACTGGTCGGGGTCCAGGACCGAGTGCACCGTGGTGATCGTCCCCACGCCGGACACCGACGGGCGCGTCCAGGTGTGTACGTCGGTCGTCACGGTCGTGCCGCGCGGGACGCTCGAGGCCGAGCTGCATCAGCACGGGCTTGACGTGCTCGCGACGCACGAGCTGGCCCCGGCGGGCGCGGGCCGCCCGGCGGTGCTCCTCGAGGCGGGGGTGCGCCCGTGACCCGCGCTCCTGCTCTCTGGCCGTTCTTCCTCGCTCCGGCAAGCCACGGCGACGACAACCTCTGCCTGGCCTCGGCGCACGGGGTCCGGCTGCGCCTCGCAGACGGTCGCACGCTCCTGGACGGGACAAGCGGCCTGTGGAACACCAACCTGGGGTACGGCAACGAGGCGATCGCCGAGGCGTCCGCGGCCGCCCTGCGCGACGCGTCCTACCTCAACACGTTCCGGTTCGAGAGCGTCTGGGCCCGCCGCGCAGCCGAGGCACTCGTCGAGGCGACGGGCGGGCGCTTCGCCCGGGCGCTGTTCTCGACGTCGGGCGGCGCCGCGAACGACCTGGTCATGAAGCTGGCGCGGCACTACCAGGTGCTCCGAGGGCAGGAGCGGCGCCAGGTCGTGGTCGGGCTGACGGGCAGCTACCACGGCCTGACCTACGGCAGCTTCTCGCTGACCGGCGAGGACCTGGGGCAGCGGCTCTACGGGGTCGACCAGCGGATGGTGCGACACGTGGCGCCGAACGACGTCGCCGCTCTCGAGGCGCTGCTGGCGCGGCAGGGCGACCGGATCGCCGCCGTCGTCGTCGAGCCGCTGCTCGGGACGGGCGCGATCCCGCTGGCGGAGGAGTTCGTCGCGAAGCTCGTGGCGGGGCGCGACGAGCACGGCTACCTGCTGGTCGCCGACGAGGTCGCGACGGGGTTCGGCCGTACCGGGAGACTGTTTGCGAGCGAGTCGTGGCCGGGCTCCCCGGACGTGCTGCTGACCTCCAAGGGCCTGACGAACGGCACGTGCGCCGCGTCCGCGGTGCTGGTCTCGGAGTCGGTGGCACGTGAGTTCCATGAGCGCCGCGCTGTGCTGATCCACGGCGAGACGCAGGCCGGTACGCCGGTGGCCGCGGCCGCGATCTCCGCGACGCTGCAGGAGATGACCAGGCTCGACGCTGTCGCGGCCGGGCGCGGCGTCGCCTCTCTGCTTGACGCAGGGATCGCGGACCTGCTCGCCACTGTCCCCGCTGTGGCGGCTACGCGCGGCACGGGGTGTTTCCGTGCCGTCGTCGTACGCGGCGACGACGGCGCACTGCTTCCCGCCGACCGGGTCGGCGACCTGGTCGCGGCCGTCAGGCGCGCGGGCGTCGTCGTCCACCCCGGGATCGACGGGGTCCAGCTCGTCCCTGCGCTGACGTCCACGCCCGCCGACATCGCGGAGCTGTTCGCGGCGCTGCGCGCGGGCCTCGACGAGCTCGCCCACCAAGCCACCGGTGCGGAGGCCGCCTAGAGCGGAGTCCGGTCCGGTTCCACCGCCCCGACCACACACCGAAAGGAGGAATGACATGGACACCCTGACCGATGTTCAGGCGCGCGAGATCCTCGCACCGCTCGAGCTCGAGATGCAGGAGCTCGAGGCGATGGAGGCCCCCGGCTTCTGGGACGTGACGGGCTACATCAGTGGCGCGGCCGTCAGCGGCGCCGTCAGCTACGTCGTCGTGACCGTCTCCGTCTCCTCGATCGTCATCACGTGACCCGGTGACGCCACCGTGCCACGACAGACCGACCTCTGGAGAGGAGGTGCTCGATGAACAACACGACGGACCTGGCCCCGCTCGAGCTCGACATGCAGGAGCTTGAGCCCATGGACGCCCCTGGCTTCTGGGACAACTTCAAGGACGGCGTGCTCGTTTCGCTCGCTGTGACTGCGATCTACGGCGGAGTCGCGAGCGCTGTGGTCACCTGACCGCCGGCAACTCACGGTGTCCCGGCTCGGGGGCGAGAGAGAGTCGCCCCCGGGCCGGGCACCACCTCAAGTGAAACAGATCGACGAAGGAGTGCTCGTGTCCCCTCGAGTCCGGTGGTACCGAAACAACCGATCCCTCGCCCTCGTTCTCCCCTTCCTCATCGTGGCCGGTGCCATCACGCAGACCACGCTCGACGGTGCCGCGAAGCAGGCGGGGCTGGTCGTGACAATCGTCCTGCTGCTGGCATTCATCGCCCAGGTGACGCTCAACGCCGCCCGGGGCAGACGATGACGCTGCCCGCCGTCGTCTTCGAGCACGTCACGCGGACGTTCGGGCGACACATCGCCGTCGACGACGTCTCGTTCGAGGTCGCCGCCGGGCGCGTCGTCGGGCTGCTGGGGCCCAACGGGGCCGGCAAGACGACGAGCCTGCGGATCCTTCTCGGGCTCACCGCTCCCACCTCGGGCTCGGTGCACGTCCTCGGGCACCCGGCAGGCAAGGTCCCCGACGCAGGACGCCGCATCGGTGTCACCATGGAGGGGATCGGGCCCGTGCGGGGCGCATCAGGCCGACGGGAGCTGTCCGTGTGGGCCACGGCGCTCGGCATCCCCCGCGATCGGATCGACGAGGTGCTCGACCTGGTCGAGCTGACGGGGCAGGCACACCGCCGCGTGTCGCGGTACTCGACTGGGATGCGCCAGCGGCTGGCGCTCGCGGTCGCGCTCCTGACCGACCCCGAGCTGCTCGTGCTCGACGAGCCCTCCAACGGCCTCGACCCCGAGGGCATCCGCTGGCTGCGCCGCACGTTGCGTGCGCTCGCCGACCAGGGCACGACCGTCGTGGTCTCCACGCACATCCTCTCCGAGCTCGAGCAGAGCGTCGACGACGTGGTCGTAATCAAGCACTCGCTGCGGTTCGCAGGCACGCTCGACGAGTTCACCACGACGGCGTCAGTAGAGGACCGGTACTTCGAGCTCGTCGGCGAGCGCCGGCCCGACCAGGAGGTGACTCGTGCGTGACCTGCTCGTGTCCGCCGTGCAGCGGACGTTCACAGGCTGGAGCTGGCTGCTCCTCGCGCTCGGCGGGGTCGCCGCATGCATGCTCGCGGCGGTGGGGTTCGCGCTCTCCACGGACGGGCTCTCCGCCCAGGAGGCAACCGACGGCGTGGCGCGCGTCTGGTTCACGCTACTGCTCTTCTCGGCGCTGTGGGCGGCCAACGTCGTCACACGCGACCACGCCACAGGCGCGGTCGGCCGCATCGTGCACGTCAGCGGGAGCCGCGCGCGAGGCATGGCCGTGTCGATGCTCGTCTCCGTGGGGATGGGCCTCGCCTACGGCGTCCTGGCCGGAGGCCTCGCCGCTGCGTCGCCGTGGGTGTTCCTCCGGTCCGCGGACATCGCCCCCGTCTGGGGCCCGTCGACGACGCACACGGTGCTCGGTGTCTTCGTCGTGACGGCGCTCGCGGCGCCGTGGGGCGCGGCCGTCGGTTGGCTGGTCCGCAGCCAGGTCGGCGCGATCGGGATCCTGCTGGTGCAGGCGCTGCTCGTCGACGAGCTGGTGCAGCACATCGCCCCGCGTGTGGGCAGGTACGCACTCACGATGGCGATGGGCTCCGTCTATGGTGACGGGCGTCCAGGTCTGCTCGCGGTGCCGGCCGCGCTCGCGGTCATCGTCGTCTGGTTGGCCGTCGGGACCTGCGCGGCATGGGCCGCCGCCAGGCGCCGGGACGTGCTGTGAGCGCACGCACCCAGGCGCCTCCCGCGCTCGCTCCCCTGCCCGAGCGGCCACGGGTTGCCGAGGGCACGGAGCTCGACCAGGGGTCCGACGGAGGACCGTCGGTGGTGCGCACCGCCGACGGCCGTTATGTCCGGGTCGCCGCGGACATGCTGCGGCTGCTGATGCTGCTGGACGGCACCCGAACGGTCGACGACCTGGTGGACGCGCTTGGCGCGGGCCGCTGGGACGCCGGGACGGTCGTCCGTGCGCTCGAGTCGCTCCAGCGCGCGGGGTTCCTCGACGACGGTGTCATGCGGGGGCCCGCGCGTGCGCGCCTGTTCACCTACGTCCCGCCGCTGACGTTCCAGCTCACTGTGGCACGCCCCGAGCGGGCGTTCGAGGTCGCGCAGCCGGTGACCCGTGTCCTGCTGCACCGGCGGGTCGTCGTCGCGGCGCTCGCGTTCGCGGCCGTCGGGCTGGTGGTCCTGGCCGTCCAAGGCGGTGCGCTGCTCGACGCGCTGTCCCGCCCGCTGCCGCTCGGGGCGCTCCTCGCCGTCGTCGCGGCGTCGTTCCTCACGACGGCCTTGCATGAGGTGGGGCACGGGGCCGCGCTGGCGTACGCCGGCGGGCGGCCAAGCCGTCTCGGCGTCATGCTCTTCTACCTCACGCCTGCGTTCTTCTGCGATGTCACCGACGGCTGGCGGCTGCGCGATCGGCGCGCCCGCGTGCGCGTGGCGATCGCCGGGATCGTGGTGCAGCTCGTCGCGGCCGCGGCGGCATCGCTGGCCGCGCTGGTCGTCGGGCCGGAGCGGCCCGACTGGCGTTCCGCCCTGCTGCTCTTCGCCGCCAGCACTGTGGTGACCGCCACGATGAACCTCGTCCCGCTCGTCAAGCTCGACGGGTACATCGCCCTCATGAGCCATCTGGACGTGCCGTTCCTGCGCGAACGGGCCATGACCGACGCGCGCCGCGCCGTCGCGAGGGCACTGTTCGGCGGTCGCTACGCCTCCGAGCTGCCCGACCGGCCCTGGGCCGTACCCTTCGGACTCGCGTCCCTCCTCTTTCCCGCTGTCCTGGTCGCGGCCGCGCTGGGCCTGTGGCTACCGCTGGTGCTCGGGCTCGGCGTCGTCGGAGCGGTGCTGATGGTGTGCCTGCTCGCGGCGGTCGCACGGTTCGTCCTGACCGAGGCCTCTCGAGTGCTCGCCGAGGCGCTGGCAGCGGGCGCGAGCCGCGCACGGTGCGCGCTGGTGTCTGGGCTGGTGACCGTCGCGGTCGGCGCGATGGCGTTCACCCCCGTGCCCTACACCGTCACGGGCGGGTTCGTGCAGCGCGACGGCGGCACTCAGCTTGTTCTCGCGCGATCCGCCGACGCAGACGCGCTCGTCCCCGGCACGTCCGTGAGGCTCGAGCGGCGTGGGATCGTGGCAAGCCGCCCCCTCGCGACCGTGCACGTGGCTGGCGCACCGCAGCCGGGGACGGCGCCTGTCGTGGCCCTCTTCCCGGTCGTCGACCTCGAGGGCGAGCTGCCCGTCACCATCGTCCGGCTCACCGACACCCGCCCCGCGTCGGCGACAGGCTTCGCCGTCGCCGACGCCGGGACCCGGCCGGCGTGGCGGTGGCTCTACCTCAACTACCTCGCACCGTTCTGGCGCTGAAAGCGGAGACCACAGTGAACGTCCTTCGCCACCTGCGGTACTGCCGGGCCGACACGCCATTCTTCGACCTCCCGCACGGTCGCACCGGCGGCCCCGCGTACCGCGACGTCCTTCCCCCCACCCCCGACGGCTGGGACGCGGGCGGCAACGGGGAGTGGGCCAGCCTCACACCGCGCGCCGCCGAGCTGCCCGCCCAGGGCTGGAAGGTGCACGTCTCGGCGTCGGTGGCCGACGCCGAGGAGATCCTGCGCCGCACGCGGGACTACTGCGTCGAGCATCATCTGCCGTTCAAGTTCCTCACGTCACCCGAGGTCCTCGTGCGGCGCAGCAGCAAGTACGGCGAGCGCTCGTCGAGCGGCAAGTTCGTGACCATCTACCCCGCGGACGAGCACGAGCTCGAGAACCTTCTGCGCGACCTCGGTGAGCGGCTGCGCGGGCTGCATGGCCCGTACATCCTCAGCGACCTTCGCTGGGAGGACGGCCCGCTCTACGTGCGCTACGGCGGGTTCAAGGCGATCACGCGGCGCAACGACCGCGGGCAGGTCGAGTACCTCATCACCGACCCCGACGGACAGCTCGTCGAGGACCACCGCGGACCGAGCTTCCGCCCGCCGCCGTGGGTCCCGATCCCAGCAGTTCTCGGCCCCGCGCTCGAGGCGCGCGCCGCAGGACGCCTTCGCGACTTCCCCTACCGGGTGACGAAGGCGCTGCACTTCTCCAACGGTGGCGGCGTCTACCTCGGGACGGACACGCGCGACGGCCGCGAGGTACTGCTGCGGGAGGCGCGTCCGCTCGCGGGCCTCGACGCGCACGGGGACGACGCCGTCACGCGCCTCGAGCACGAGCGGTGGGCCCTTGAGCAGCTCGCGGGCGTGCCAGGGATCCCGGAGCTGGTCGACCACCGGCCCGGCAACGAGCACCAGTTCCTCGTTCGCGAGTACGTGGACGGCATGCCCCTGTCGCACGCATCCCTGCGCCGCAACCCGGTACTGCGCGGCGACCGGTCGCCCGCGGCGCTCGCAGACTTCGTCGCCTGGTCGCAGCACGTTCTCGACCAGGTCGAGGCCGCCGTCACCGGCATCCACGCCCGGGGCGTCACCTACGGCGACCTGCACCCCGGCAACGTCCTCGTCGCCGACGACGGCACGGTGCGGCTCATCGACTTCGAGACGGCGACGCCGTCGGCGGACCAGGCCGTTCAGGGCATCGGTGCAGCCGGGTTCATGGCGCCACCCGGATATGTGGGCCCCGCGGTCGACAGGTACGCCCTGGGCGTGCTGCGGCTGGCGGTGTTCGTCCCGTTCGGCAACACGCTCACCTGGGGTCGCGAGAAGCTCGCCGAGACGATCGACCTGGTCACGGCCACGTTCCCCGTCGGCGACGGGTTTCGGGAGTCGGTGCTGCGCGACCTGGGGCCCGCCCCCCACGAGGGGCCGTCCGCCCTGGGAGGCACGGCCGAGCGGCAGCCGTGGCCGACTCCGGCCGAGGACACCTGGCCCGCGTGCCGCGACCTGCTCGCCGGCGGCATCCTCGCCGCCGCGGACCTTGAACGCCTCGACCGCCTCTACCCGGGCGACGCGGAGCAGTTCTACGTCCCGGGCGGTGGCGTGAACGTCGCGACCGGCGCCGCGGGCGTGATCGGCGCGCTCGGCCGAGTCGACGTCGCCGTGCCGGGCGAGCACCTGGACTGGCTCGACGCCGCCGTGGTGCGGCTGCTCCAGTCCCCCCAGCCGGTCTCCGCCGGGTTGCTCGACGGGTTCGCCGGGATGGCGTCCGTGCTCGCGCGCGTCGGCCGCGCGGACCGGGCAGCAGAGCTCCTGCGCCGCGTGGACCAGACGCCGGTCGACGATGTTGGCCTCGACCTGTACGGAGGGCTGGCCGGCATCGGCCTGGCCCACCTCGGGCTCGCCGACCTGACAGGCGAGGAGGAGGCAGTTGCGGGTGCGGTCGCGGTGGGCGACATCGTTGCGCAGCGGGTCGCCGACAGCGGCCGCGGAGTCCTGCGCCCGGGGCTCGTCCACGGACGGTCGGGCGTCAGCCTGTTCTGGACGAGGCTCTACGAGCGCACCGGTGACGCAGCGCACGTCGCGCGCGCCGAGGAGGCCCTTCGTGCAGACCTCGCGGACTTTGGCTGGGACCCCGCCGCACCGCAGGTGCTGCAGACGCGGCCGCCGTTCCTCGCGGGCGGCACCGGCGGCGTGCTGCTCGCCCTGCTCGAGCTGCTACGGCACCGGCCCACCCCCGAGCTCGAGGACGCCCGCGACGCCTTGGCCCGCACGGTCGTGTCGTCCTTCGCGGTGCAAGCAGGGCTGTTCCACGGTCGCGCCGGCATCGTCCTCGCACTGCACCGGCTCGCGGAGGACGTGGAGGGCGCGCTCGCCGACGACGCACGCGCGGCACTGCGCGAGCACCTCGGTGCGTTCGGCCGGAACCTCGTGTCGCTCGGCGGCCTGCCGGTCGTGCTCGGACACGAGGCGCTGCGGCTCTCGACGGACCTCGCCACGGGCTCGGCCGGGGTGCTGCTGGCGCTAGGGACCTGCCGGTGAGCGTGCCGCGGGTGTCCGTGATCTGCCCGACGTACAACCGGTCGACCGCGATCCGCGACACGATCGACTCCGTCCTCGCGCAGAGCTTCAAAGACTGGGAGCTGCTTGTCGTCTCCGACGGCAGCACGGACGACACCGACGACGTCGTGCAGGCCGCAGCCCGCAGGGACCGCCGCGTGCGGCTCGTGCGGACCTCCGCGCACGGAGACCCCTCCGAACCGCGCAACCTCGGGCTCGGCGAGGCCCGGGGCGACGTCGTGGCCTACCTCGACCACGACGACCGTTACCGGACCGACCACCTCGAGCGCGTCGTCGCGCTGATCGACGCGGGTGCCGAGCTCATCGCCATGGGGAACGTGTACCGCGACCTCGCGGGTGCCGTGCAGGCATGGTCGGCGGACTACACGATGTGCTGGCACCCGGAGCTCCAGCTCCTGAGCGCGGTCTTCGAGACGTCGCGCGTCTCGCACCGCCGCGAGCTCGTCGACGAGGCGGGCGGCTGGCGCGAGGTCCTGGGGTTCGAGGACTGGGACCTTTGGCAGCGCATGGCGGACCAGGGCCACCGGTTCACGACCCAGAACGAGCGCACCGTCCTCATGCAGGCCCGCCAGGGCAGCCGCCGCCACTCGCTCCGCGCACGCTACCGGCTCCCGCTCGTGCTGTTCGACGACGCCGAGAGCGCCCGCCACGCCGTCCGCCTGCTGGCGGACCGAGCGCACGAGGCTGCGCTGCGCCGAGCCGCCCTGGCGGACATGCGTGACTGGCTCACCCGGCTCGTCGAGAGCGGCGAGTTCGTCCGCCCTCTGGGCTGGGACGGAGACCCAGTCGCCGAGCACCTGAGGTTCGCGGCGGACACGGCCGCACCGGGCGTCGGTCTGGTCGTCACCCGACACGCGGACGGGTTCGCGGTCACCCAGCCCCTGTTCTGTGCGACGCCCGAGCACGCCGCCCGGATCGTCGCCGTCACGCACCGGGATCGCACGCGGCTACTCGCTGAGTTCCGCGCCGTGACCCGGCACCTCGGACCGCGCGAGGTCGTGCCGGCGCTCGTGCCGGCCACTCGATGAAGGAGGAGACATGACGCTCGCAAACGACGTCGCAGAGGCCGTGGCGGGCCGGCTGACCGGCTGGGTCCGGGGCGGTCCGGGCACCGTGGTCACGGAGGGCGAGGCGGCGATCGCGTGGCTCGGCGCGGCCGCGACGGGCCTGGTGACCGACGACACGCTCGTCGTCGTCACCGGGGACCGGCGTGCACGCGGCGACCTGCCCGACGGGCCAGGGATCTGGGCGCGCGCGACGGGCTCGCTCGCCGCCGACGGCGCCGATGTCGCCTTGGGCGCCGACTTCTTCCTGGAGAGCGTCGGGTACGCCCGGCTCCAAGAGCACGGCATCGTCGGCCCCACCGCGGTGCGGTTGTTCACGCCGGCCGACGCGGCCGCGCTGGTGGCGCACGCGCAGGACACGCTGCTGACCGGTCGGCTTCCCGGAGGGCTGCTCCACCGATCGGTTGAGCTGGGCGACCAGTGCGCTGTGGCTGGTGAGGCGCTCTGCGCGGGGCGCGGCCTGCACCGGCTGCACGTTGCCGCCGATGGGACCGTGCGGACCTCGCCCGCGGGTCGAATGCTCGGTGCGAGCGAAGACTCCCCGGCCGTCCTGCGCGCCGCAGCGGGGGAAGGGCTGGACCCGTGCCTCGGACAGGGTGTCCACGACGTGCTCGCCACGGCGAGGCCGGGCGTGCTCGCGACCTTCGTCGCGGCCCTGCGGCTCGTGCGAACGCTCGTGCGGCACCGCCCCGGGGACTGGGTGCTGGTCACGGGGGAGCAGTCGCTGCTCACGCCGCCGTCGACGCCTGCCCGCGCGGACCTCTGCCTCGTCACCGACGGGGAGACGTTCCTGCTCTCGGACCCGCAGTGCCGCCGGCCGATCCAGGTCGGGCGCGCCGCGGCCCAGGTGGTCGAGGCGATGCTGGCCTCAGCGTCGCTCGACGATGCGGCGGCGCTGCTGGCAGCCGGCGGCACGGCGCGCACCGTCGAGGAGGTGTCGGTGCTCGCCGAAGCGCTCGGCGCGCGAGGGGTGGCGCTGGCGCATGCGTCCTGACGACACCGCTCCACCCGTGCTGCGGTGGGGCGGCGGAGCCACCTGGTGGGCCGGCGCCGACGCGCTCGAGCAGGCGCTCCAGGGCGCCCTCGAGCGCGGCGGGGCCCTCAGGCCACCTGGCGGCGCCGGTCCGGGCGGCGCCTTGCGACTCGTTGCCGACGCCGCGGTCGTGGCGAGCGGCGACGGCCGCTCGCTACGCGACCGTGTCGCCGCCGTCGCGACCACGCACGGATGCGCACTGCACGAGTGGCGGCACGACGCTTCGCGCCCGCTCGACATCGACGACGTCGAGCGGGCTTCCTCGGCGTGGGCGCGCGACCCGGCCGACGTCGTGGTGCTCCTCGGCGGGGGCTCCACGATCGACCTCGGCGTGCTGGCGCTGCTGCCCGACGCCGAGCGTGCGCTGCTGCGCGCCCCCGGCCGAAGCGGACTCGTCCTCCTGTCGGAGGCGCCGCGGCCGCGCCCGGTGACTGTGGCGGTGCCCACCACGCTCGGCACGGGTGCTGAGATGAGCGCCGCGGCCTGCGTCGAGCACGACGGGAAGCGGCTCGTCGTCGGTGCATGGCTGCGGCCCGACGTCGCCGTCTGCGACCCGCGCGCTACCGCCGGGCTGCCCGCCCACCTGGTACGCGAGGCCGTCGTCGAGGTGGCCGCACGCCTGGTCGTGCCGTTCGCCTCACGCTGGCAGGCCGGCGTGGTCCACCCGCTCACGCACGTGCTGGGCGACGAGACGACGCAGACCGACCTCCGCGTGCTGCTGCGGCTCGCCGACGCGCTGGCGACGAGCGACGCGGCTACGCCCGACGAGCTCACCCGCATGGCGATCGCCGCGGTCAGCGCGCACTCGCACGGCGGGTGGGCCAACGTGGGCAGGGCGTCGTTCTCCAGCCCGGTGTGGTTCGTCGCGACCGAGCTGGCGCACGTCCTCGGCATCTCGAAGTCAGCCGCGACGGCCCTGCTGCTGCCCGCGTGGACGGACGCGGTGCTCGCCGGTGAACGCGCCTGGGGCGACGCCGGACGGTTGCGCGCCCTCGCCGCGGGCCTGGGCTGCGAGGGCCCGGTCGAGATGATCGACCGGGTCTGCGCGCTCCTGCCCGCGCCCGGGCGCGGGGGCGCCGATGACGCCGACGAGGTCGCGTACCGCTGTATGCGCCGATGGGGCGGCGGGCTTCCGATCCTGGCCGGCATCACCTCGCGAGACGTCGCCGGGCTGGTCGGCGCGTCCCTCGCGACCCGACGAATGGAGGCAACGTGCTTGACCTGATCGGTGTGCTCGACCCTCGGAACGGCCTCGCGCGCGCGTCCGCCGTCCGGGCGCCCGACGACCTTCCGCTGTGGCTGGTGGCGGTCGACGTGGGCCTGTCCGACGCGCGCGAGGCCGCCGGCGGGGAGAGGACCCCGTTCGACGCCGTGGGCGCCTACGGCTGGAGCCGGGTCGACGCCATGACCCGGGCAGTCGGCGAGGCCGTCGAGCGGTTCTCCCTTGTCGCGCCCGCGGGCGACCCTCTCGTCGACGCGGCGCTCCCGGCCGACGCCGACCTCCTGGCGCGGCTCGTCGCGGCCGGGTGCCTCGGCCGAGGAGCGCAGCACCAGGACCTGGCGTGGGCGCGCGCCGTCGAGCTGACGGGCGCCGGGCCACGGCCCGTGGCGCTGCCGGCCGTCCTTCTGACCGACCCCGTTCCGGCCTGCACGTGGGCCGACGGGTCACCGTCCGGCGCTGCCGCGGGAATCGGGTGGGAGTTCGCCGCCGAGCGCGCGCTGCGCGAGTCGGTGGAACGGGACGCATCATCGTGCTGCTGGTCGCTGCGGCCGCGTCTCCCGTTCGTCGACGCCGTCAGTCTGGCGCTGCGCCTCGGGTCCATCGAGACCGCGGCGGCTCGCGACGTCCTCGAGTACCTCGACCGGCACGACGCCGTCGCGTACACCGTGCTGCTGCCCACCGATCTGCCCGGGACGACATCGGCGATGACGTTCGTGCTCGGTCACGAGGGCGCCACACCGGTGCTCGCAACCGGGGCGCGTGCCGCCACAGACCCGAGCGAGAGCGTCGCGGTCTCGTTGCGGGAGGCTCTGCAGGTGTACTCGTCGCTCCTGCCACTGCTGGAGCGGCCCGCCCCGCCCGTCGGGCCCGTCGTCGACGAGCAGTCTCGAGCGTGGGCGTGCATGCAGGCGCCTGCCGTCGGCCATTTCCTCGGCTGGGTCGAGAAGGGCGGCGTCGTGGCCGCTGCCGACTTGGAGGTTCCGGCGACGGCAGCACCCTGGACCGCTGGCGGCCTGGCCGGGGCGCTACGCGACCGCGGGCTGGCGCCGCTGGTCGCGGACCTGTCCGCCCGGCTGCCGGGCCCGGTTCGCGAGCAAGGCTGGGCTGCGGTGCGCGCACTGGTGCTCGGCCACCAGCAGTACCGCATGGACGACACCAAGCCGTGGAGCGTGCACCAGCCGCGGCTCGAGCAGTGGCGGGCGATGCTGGTTGACGTGGACGACGTCCCCCCCGCCACGCTCTCGCACACACTGATCTAGCGACAAGCCCAGGAAGGACGACGACATGACGACCCCCCAAGCGGCTCAGGCTGCCGTGCTCGACGCTGTGGTGAACCTCGTGGCGCAGGCAGAAAGCCAGAGGGGTATCGCGCGTTCCACGATGGTGCGCGACGCAGCCGTGGCCTACTGGCTCGTGACCGGAGCACCGGACGCGGAGAGCGTGACGCGGATGACGCTCGACCGCTGAGGGTCCGTCCATCGTCCGCGCCTCCGCGCCTCCGCGCCGGCACGCGGGCAGCCGGAGGCTCGGGCCCGATCGACGCGACAACCCCAGGTGTCGGGTTGCTACGTCATGGGCACCTACGGTTGGACGGTCGGCTCGGGCTCGGGCTCGGACTTGGCCGCATGTGGCCAGGGCCTCGGCTTCAGTCAGGGCTACAACGGCTCAGACTTCGGCAGCTGGTCGCAGTCGTACGGGCTCGGCGTGCCCGCACGCGCACCCGCCTGAGGCCAGCTGTCACCTGTCCGTGCAGCAGTCCCGGACGATGGCAGGTTCGGTCTGCTGTGCTTGCGTCCGGGGGCAGCGCAGATGCTCCCGCGTTCTCAGTCGGCCGCTGACAGGACCAGGGTCACGTCCGCCGTGTGAGAGCCGGACGCGGTGGGGGGTGCGCCGACCAGCTGAGTGGAGAGCGTGAGCAAGCCGTCGGGCGTCGCCGGCAGCGGCTGTGATGCTCCATCCGCCAGCGGAGCGCCGGAGGGGTCCCATAACGCGAATCTGGCGGTGGCGACTCCCAGAAGGTTGCGCAGGTAGCCGTCGTAGTTGACGACCAGCGTGGCGTTGTCTGTGGTTCTGTACCCCACGTGGATCTCGCCGAACTTCGCGTTGGCCTCGAGGTTGGCCTGGTCGGCGACGGGCATGAAGTCGGTGCGCGTGAACTCGATGTCGGGCACCCTGATGTAAACCCGCACGTTACTGACATCGTCTGCGTGTGCGGCCGGAGCAATGGCGAACGCCATACCCGCGGCGAGAAAGCCGGCCAGCGTTCTCGTGATGATGCGCCTCATTGTCGCCACCTCCGCAGGTTACGTCTCGTACGTCATAGTGACACTCAACCGTGTGCGTCCTGCCCTGGGTGGCAGCGTGCGCACTATGGGGTGGGACACATGACGCAAGTGGTGCCAGCCAATCCCGAGTCGTTCGGAGGCCCGGTCGATCAGAGACCGCTGGCGCGCTTCATTGCCGCTCCGGCGATGTCCGTGATCGCCTTCGATCGTGATCGCCTTCGATGCGCTCCCTGAGAACGCATCGCGTGTTGGGGATGCGCTCGGCCTTCGGCAAGGGAGCTGAGCGCCTCGGCCATCGGGGTGCCGAGGATCCCGCTCTCGATGAGACCGTGCGGGGTGTCGCGTGTGGCTGGTGAGCTCGAAAGGGCTCTATATGCGTGTCCGGCGTAGTGGTCAATAGTGAAGTCACTGCGTGACGATACGCGACGAAATCCGGGCCGATAGCAGCGCAAACACTGAGCTAGAGACGAAGCCGACTTTTTTCTGGGGCTCTGACGACCCGCCACCGGTCCAATGTGTGCACGCCGACAGCGCGCATCCCGCGACAGCGACCGAGATGCTGTCCGGTTCTGTGTCACCATGACGGACGAGACAAACCCGCGGAGGTGGCGACAATGAAGCGCATCATCAGGGGAACACTGGCCAGCATTCTCGCGGTGGGTATGGCGTTCGCCATTGCTCCGGCCGCGCAGGCAGACGACCGCGGGGCTGTGACTGTGTTCATCGAGATCGGTGATTTCGTACTGACGCGCAGCGCGTTTACCCCGCTTGGTGACCCGAACAACCTGCCGGACAATGCGAGGTTCGGCGAGATCGTCGTGGAGTATGTCGCGAGATACGACGCGAGGCTGCTCGTCGAGCACGACGGCTACTTGCGCAACGGCCTGGGGGTCATCACCGCCCGGTACGCCGTCCACGACCTCAACAACGCACCGATGGGTTCTGGAAGCTCGATCCCGATCGCCGCGTCGTCCGGCGGGTCGTTCAGGCTCGGCACGTACCTGGTCGGCCCGTCACCCCAGACGCAGGGCAGGCACACGGGCACCGTGACCCTGGTGCTGGACACGGCGGGCTGAGGACGTGTGAGCGTTCATGGCTGATCAGGTTGCCGACCCCGCCCCTGCCAAGCCCCCTGCCAAGCGCAGACGGGTCCCCATCGCCTACGTCGTCGTGCTGGCGGTCGTGGCCGTCGCTGCGTTCATCTTCGGGACGCACCGAGGCGGCCACGACGGGCTGCAGGCCCAGACCGGCACGGCAGTCGACGACGGGGCGCAGCCGTTCGCCATGGACCCGCTCGTCATGGAGGAGAACCTCAACCAGCAGGGCGAACCCGGCCGGTACACGGTGTACGGGTACTTCACCTCGACCATGAGGACCGGCAGGGTTGCCGCCATCCCGCTCATCAACCCGGAGCGGAACGACGTCTACTTCAAGTTCACGGTCCTGTATGGCGACGAGGTGCTGTTCCAGTCCAACTGGGTGCCGCCTGGGAACGGGATCTTCCGCCAGGAGCTGGCCCGGGACCTCGCTGTGGGCGACCACGACGTGCGCGTGAACATCGACGTGGTCGAGAGGGAAGCTCCCCACGCCCCGATGGACAGCACCGGCGTCAACATGGTCCTCACCGTCGAGCCCACCTGAGCACCAGCGGCACCTCGGCGGGTCGGGCGCGCAGTTGCGCCAACCGGCCGTCCCCCGGTACCAGGAGTGCGGATAGCCATTCGGCGGATGTGGTCCGGCCGTGATCTCTGTCCCGACCGCCTCCGATCAATGAGCCGCTCGGACCGCTCGGGTGGTGCTTGCTGCCCGAGCTCACGCGCCGTCCGTTCGTTGTCGCCCGTGTCGTGAGCCCTTTCGGTGAAGTGTTGCCGGTGCTGGTGGCCGCGCGGGCCGCAAGGCTGTCCGCAGGGACCGTGCGAGCGTTCGAGGACGACGTCGCGGTCGCGGACGCGCGTCGATCCGCGCCTCACAAAGAGCTGGTCTCATGCTGGCGGCCTTAGGCTCGCCGAGGTTTTGAGAACCGTTCGCAGCGGTTCGGGATGCAGGGAGGTGAGGAACGTGGACTCAGCGAGCAGTAGCGGCTCGGCCCGCCCTTTGTCGTTCGGCCTACTCTGCTCCCTACCCGACCACCACCCGTACTAGCGGCGCTAGGCCAACTTTGCGACGATCTCGCGGATGATGTCAAAGAACTCGCCTGGTTCGTCGGTGTCGACGAAGTGGCCGGCGTCCTCGATCCAGTAAAGGCCCTTCTGCGGAGCCTCGAGCTGGGTCAGGTGCTCCGCGGCGATCTCACCGGAGGTCCAGAGGTCCTTACGTCCGAGGATGTAGAAGACGGGCACGCCGTATTTCGTGGTGCCCGTGATGTCGTAGTTGTGCTCGACCTCGGCCACAAGTTTCTGCGTGAGCTTGCCGCTCTTCGGAATCTGGCCGAAGTCACGCAGGCTCATGAGCGGGCTCTTCCGCAGCAGCGGCATGTAGGCCACCTTTGTATAGCCGTACTTCATCTCAAGGTCGCTGAGGACCCTGACTCCGGTGGTGAACTCCTTGGCGCTGACGTGCGGGTGGGCCGGGCTCACCTTCTGAAGCTTCTTGAGGTCGCGCTTGATGCCACGCGCTGCCACAGCTTCCCGGATGTGCTGGTAGAAGACCTCGCCTTGGCGTCTGCTGTCGGTGACCACGCCGGATCCGATGAGGGCGAGCACGTCCCCGGGGTGCTTGGTCACGTAGTCGTTGCCGAGCATGCTCCCGAAGGAGTGTCCGACCAGGATGATCCGATCCGTGTCGTAGCGCCGCTTGAGGTACGCGACCGTCTGGCGCAGGTCCTCCAGGAGCAGGTCCCAGCTGAGGTCCGCGGCGGTGGTCTTGCTCTTCAGCTGGGTCTTCCCGGTCGCACGCTGGTCGTAGTAGACGACGTTGCCCAGCCGCCCGTAGAACGGCTGGTGGTGATAGGCCAGGACCGAGTTCGGGACGCCAGGCCCGCCATGGAGCATGAGCAGGACGTCCCTGCTGCCGGGATCGGGGTAGTGAAGGAGATACTGCGAGATGCCGTTGATCTCGACATACTCCTCGTTGTAGGCGAGTGTCGGTTTGCTGGACATCAGTCGGCGGAGACCTCTCTCGCACTAGCACGGAGAACTGCCCACCGGAGGCGCCGGCGAACTAGAACGTGGCTCACTCCCCAGCGACAGCCGTCACGTCCCACGAGCGGGGCGCGCTGTAACCCCTCGCGCGAAGCGCTCCTGGACGAACAAATGCCCGGGCGGCGAAGAGGCTCGTCACGGCGAGGGCAGAGCGTAGAGAAGCAACATATCAACCTTGAGCAAGCATCCTAAGTGGGAGTTGTCGGGTCGACACTTCGGTAGACCGGCTCCCGGCGATCAACGCGCGCGGTCCTGATCCGACCGTGAACCCTCGTCGGCTGGCACTGCCATCCCATGCGCAGCGAGCACCGCGACGGGCCGGTGGACCGTCGTCTTCGGGATCGAACGTCATGAGCAGCGCGCTCCCGACGACGTCCGACTTGGGATGGGGTACACCCCCGACCTCGGTGGTGGTCAGTCGAGAAGGTGTCGCAGGTAGCGCTGGGGTGAGTCGAGGTAGGCGCGCCAGTGCGCGACGAGCTCGAGGTAGGCCCACTGTGTCCGGCGAAGGCCCCACGGCCCGACCTCGAAGATCGTCGCGCCGGGCAGGGCCGGGAGCACGGGGGAGTGCGTCGCGCACAGCACCTGGCCGCCGTCGGCGACGAGGTCGGCGAGTACCCGCATGAGCCGGAGCGTGGAGGCGAAGGAGAGGGCGGCCTCGGGCTCGTCGAGGCAGTAGAAGCCCGGTGAGTCGAACCGTCTTTCCAGGACTGTGAGGAACGACTCGCCGTGGCTCATCTCGTGGAAGCGCGGGTCGGGGTTGCGCGGGTTGCTGCCGATCTGCTCGACGTACGTGTACCAGCCGTGCATGGTCTCGGCGCGCAGGAAGAATCCCCAGTGCCCGGACCCGATGCCGCGTTGGAGGCGGATCGCCTTGTGGAGCGGGGACTCGGTCGCGCGGGAGGTGTGCTGCCCGTGCGGGGAGCCGCCCTCGGGGGAGAGCCCGTACGCGACGGCGACCGCCTCGACGAGGGTCGACTTGCCGGACCCGTTCTCGCCCACCAGGAAGGTGACACCCGGGCCGAGGTCGAGGCCGTCGTGGTGGACCTGCTCGACGGCGGGGATCGTGCGCGGCCACTCGTGCGCCGGCAGCGGGGTCGACGGCTCGGGGAGGACCCGCACGACCGGGGGTTGCGAGAAGCGCATGACGGCATTCTCTCTGCCCGAACACGACGCCGTGAGGGCCCGCCCCGGTAAGCCGACAATTGGAGCGCGGCCGCGGGTTGCTGTCTGCGAGGATCCGCCGGTGACCGTCTCCCCAGGGTTCGTTCGTGTGTAGGTGAGGTATCGCGGGCGCCTCGGTGTCGAGGTGGGTGTGTTCGTCGCCGTCGACCAACTTCGTCGTGCGGGCGTGCTGACGCCGGGGGAGGTGGCGACGTACCTCGAGGTCGAGGAGTTGTTCATCGAGCACCTGCCGAACCCGGACTTCTACGCCGACGGCAACACGATCGGCGCGGTCACGTGGTTCAAGGCCCCTGTGCCTCGACCGATGCAGGACGGCGTGGACGTCCTGTGCGCGATCCTGGACGCTCACGGTGTGCCGTTCGACGTCGTACGGGCCGTCGAGCCGGGCGCCGTGGTCTACGAGGACGAGTTCCAGGTGGGTGTGGTCTCGGCCTTTCGGGGTGAGCCGACGCCGCTGCCCGCCGGCGTCGTGCAGGAGGTGCCGGACGTCGACTGGTACGCGTTGGCGGAACCATTCGTCGGCGCCAGGGCCCGGGAGTTCCTGCGCCGGGCGTGGGCGTTGGAGCGCCCCACGCTCGCGGGTCAGGGGGGCTTCTTGCTGCTGCTCGCCGCCCTGCTCGTCGAGTTCGACGTGCACGCGTCGGACGACGAGGTCTTCGCTGGCGCCTGGTGCCGTGTCGCGGCGGTTCCTGCCACGGTGGCTCTGGTCGATGCGCTGCGCCGCAACGGGTACGGCGTCCATCTCGGCACGAACCAGGACGCGCACCGGGCGGCGTTCCTGCGGACGGCCTTCGGGTACGACGACCTCTTCGACACGAGCTGCTACTCCTGCGAGCTGGGAGTCGCGAAACCTGACGCCGCGTTCTTCGTCGAGGCTGCACGACGCATCGGCGCGGCACCGGAGACCATCATTCTCGTCGATGACGACCTCGTGAACGTCGACGCCGCCCCGGCGGCAGGCATGCCCTCGATCCACTGGACAGTGCGAGACGGCCACGAGGCCTTGCTGGCGCAGCTCGGGCGGTACGGCGTCGACGGGCGGCTCACGGCTGCCCCGCGCGGCCGACGTTCCTGACGCGCTCGGTCGGCGCCGAAGCGCCTGGGAGGAGCCGGGGTGACGACATCGGGACGGCGGGCCCGCCCCCGAGTCCCGCAGGAGCCCGTCGAGACGTCTGCGAGCGTCACAAAGCCTGTGCGAGCTCAGGATCAGCGAGGCATGCTGGCGCCCATGAAGAAGGCGATCTCCCGGATCGCCGAAGCCCGTCCGGGCGCCTGAGCCCGAGGCTACGCCCGCACGGTGTCGAGGTGGTCGGCCAGACGGTGCAGGGTGTCCTGCAGTCGGCGCACCTCCACTTCGCTCATGCCGAGCGAGTCGCGGATGCGGCACTCGGCGTCGTGCAGCACGGGGCGCAGGGCCTCGCCGTGGGCGGTCAGCGAGGCGACGACGCTGCGGGCGTCGGTCGGCGAGCGGTCCAAGGACAGCAGGCCGCGTTCGGCGAGGCGTCGCAGCAAGGGTGTGAGGGTCCCGTGGTCGAGTCGGGTGGCGCGGCCGATCTCGCCGATGGGCGACGGGCCGACGCGGGTGAGCGTGACGAGCACGAGGAACTGCGGGTACGTCAGCCCGGCAGGCTCGAGGACGGGCCGGTACAGGCCGGTGATCGTGCGCGAGATCGAGTAGAGGTCGAAGCAGAGCAGGTCGTCGAGCACACGGTCGCCCATGGCTTCTCCTGTCGCTCGTCCATGTGGGGGGCTTGTCCTCAAGATACCTTGCGTGCAAGTATCTTGTGCACAAGGTAAATCACCTCGACAGGAGCACACCATGCCCACTCGCACCGCACGGACCGCCTGGAACGGCACCCTCGAGCATGGTGCCGGCCAGATCGAGCTCACCAGCTCGCGGATCGGCACCTACGACGTCTCGTTCCCGAAGCGTGCCGCCGACGACGCCGACGGGACGACCAGCCCGGAGGAGCTCATCGCGGCCGCGCACTCGGCCTGCTTCGCCATGCAGCTCAGCGCCGAGATCGCGCAGCGCGGCGGGACGCCGGAGGCGCTCGACGTCCGGGCCGACGTGTCCCTCGGCCCGGACCCAGTCCGTGGGGGCTTCCAGCTCACCGGCATCCGGCTCACCGTCCGCGGCGAGGTGGGCGGGCTCGACGAGGCGGGCTTCCTGGACGCGGCGGGTGCGGCCAAGGCCAGCTGCCCGGTCAGTCGTGCGCTGACGGGCGTCGAGATCACCCTCGACGCCGCCCTGGAGGCCTGAGCGCGATGAGGTTCGGGGTCGTCGGGTCCGGCTTCTCGGGTGCTGTCATCGGGCGGGGGCTCGCGGAGGCCGGGCACGACGTCACCGTGTTCGACTCCCGGCCGCACGTCGCCGGCAACTGCCACACCGAGCGCGACGCCGAGACGGGCGTGATGGTCCACATGTACGGGCCGCACATCTTCCACACCAGCGACGAGCGGGTGTGGGAGTACGTCAACCGCTACGGCGAGATGGTGCCGTACGACCACCGGGTCAAGACCACCGTCGGGGGCAAGGTCTACTCGCTGCCGATCAGCCTGCACACGATCAACCAGCTGTTCGACACGGCGCTGACGCCCGACGAGGCGCGCGACCGCATCGCCCAGGAGGCGGACGAGAGCATCGGAGAGCCAGCCAACTTCGAGGAACAGGCGCTCAGGTTCATCGGGCGCACCCTCTACGAGGCCTTCTTCTACGGCTACACCCGCAAGCAGTGGGGCGTGCACCCGAGGCAGCTGCCGGCTTCGGTCCTCAAGCGCCTGCCGGTGCGGTTCACGTACGCGGACTCGTACTTCAGCCACCCGCACCAGGCGATCCCCCGCGACGGGTACACGGCGATCGTCGAGAGGATCCTCGACCACGAGCGCATCCAGGTGCGTCTGTCGCACCACTTCGTTGCCGCGGACCGGACGCCGTTCGACCACGTGGTCTGGACCGGGCCGCTCGACGAGTGGTTCGGCCACGAGCACGGCCGGCTGGGCTACCGCACGCTCGACTTCGAGCCGTACCGCGCCGACGGCGACTCGCTGGGCTGCCCCGTGATGAACTTCGGCGACTACGAGGTCCCCTACACGCGCATCACCGAGCACAAGAACTTCGCGCCGTGGGAGTCGCACGAGCGCACGATCTGCTTCAAGGAGTACAGCCGCGCGTGCAGCGAGGGCGACATCCCCTACTACCCGATCCGCCTCGCCGACGACCGCGCACTGCTCGACCGCTACCTCGACGCTGCCCGGTCGGAGCGCGGCGTCACCTTCGTCGGGAGGCTCGGCACGTACCGCTATCTCGACATGGACGTCACGATCGGTGAGGCCCTCGCCGCCGTCGACGGCATCCTCGCGGCGGTCGCGTCGAGCGACGCGATACCGGCCTTCTTCGTCGACCCCGCCTGAGTCGCGCTTCGGGCCGTCGCCTCCGTCTCAGCGCGTCGACTGCGACGCGGCCGCGCGTACCTCTCGCTCCGCTCGGCGCAGCAACGGCTCGAACCGCACCTCGGCCCCCGCCTCGAGCCACCGCTCGTAGGCGAGGGAGAACGCGAGTCCTCCGAGCTCGGCGCAGACGCGTGCCTCCACGGGCGTGGTCCCGCGGGCCTCGAGGGCCGTGCGGACGGCGTCGGCGAGGCCGAGCTCCTTGAGCGCTTCGCGCTCGGCGAGCTCGGGCGCGCGGCGGATCACGGCGGCGCGGCGGGCGAGGAACGGGCGACGCTCTGGCGGGAACATGGTCTCGCCGGTGCGCAGGAACGCGTGGGTCAGCGCGTCGAGCGGTGCGACGTCGGCGGGCGCCTCTGCGACGCCCGTGACGAGAGCCTCGGTCATGGCTTCGCCGTCGAACAGCACCTCGCGCTTGTCGGTGAAGTGCCGGAAGAAGGAGCTCTTGGTCAGGCCGGCGCGCTCGGTGATCTGGGCGACGGTGGTGCTGTCGTAGCCGTGCTCCTCGAACAGGTCGAGCGCCGCGGCGGCGAGCCGTGCGCGCGCGTTCGGTTCCCAGCGAGCCATGCGAGCAGGCTACGGCACTTCGTCTCGTCGCAGGAGCAAGGCGACAAGACCAAGTCTTGTCAGTGGTACGGTGACAAGACAGAGTCTTTTCACGCGTCCAGGAGGCTGCCATGGCTCGTGCCGTCGTCGTCGAGAGGTTCGGGGGACCTGAGGTCCTCGAAGTCCGGGAGATATCCGAGCCGCACGCCGGACTGGGCGAGGTCCGAGTCCGGGTCCGCGCCGTCGGGCTCAACCCCATGGACTGGCAGCTCACCGCGAGCCGGGACGTCGCGGCCCGATTCGGCGTCACGCTGCCGGCCGGGTTCGGGACCGACCTCGCGGGCGTCGTCGACGAGGTCGGTGCCAGTGTCGAGGGGTTCGCCGTCGGCGACCGCGTCTATGGCGGCGCGCTGGGGCGCGCCGCGAGCGACCATGTCGTCGTCTCCGTCGCGCCGTCGCCTCTGTCCTGGCTCGGGCCTCTGCCCGACGGCGTGAGCGACGCGGTGGCCGCCGCGCTCCCCACGCCCGGCTTGACCGCGATCGCGGCGATCGCGGCGATCGGGACACGCCCTGGGGACACCGTGCTGGTCGGCGGGGCGGCTGGCGGCGTCGGCGTGCTGGCGGTGCAGGTCGCGCGGCTAGCGGGTGCGCGCGTGGTGGGCACGTGCTCGCCCGGGACATTCGACTTCCTGCGGCGCCTGGGCGCGACGCCGGTCGCGCACGGCCCCGGGCTGGCCGACCGGGTGCGCGAGTCCGGCGTCGTCGTGACCGCGGCGACCGACCTGTTCGGCACCGAGGCGGCCGAGGCCGCGCTCGCGCTCGGGGTGCCGACCGCACGGATCTCGACCATCGCCGCCGGCCCCACCCCGCCCGGCGGCGTCCGCGCCACGGGCGGCTTCGACGCGGCGCCCGCCGACCTCCACCGGCTCACCGCCGCGATCATCGACGGACGCCTGACCGTGCCCGTCGCGGCCACGTTCCCGCTCGAGAGGATCCAGGACGCCGTTGCCCTCCAGGCCTCGGGGCACGTGCACGGCAAGGTCGTGGTGACGCTGTGAGCGCGCGCCTCACCGACCTGTCCGGTCGCACCGCCGTCGTCACCGGCGGCAGCCGGGGCATCGGCCGCGCGGTCGCGGCCGTGCTCGCCGAGCGCGGGGCGCACGTGGTCCTCGCCGTCCGCGACCAGGAGCAGGGCCGGGCCGCCGCCCTGGCGATGCCGGGTGACGTCGAGGTGCGGCCGCTCGACCTCGGCTCGCTCGCCTCGGTCCGCGCGTTCGCCGACGGCCTGCCGGGCCCCGTCGACCTGCTGGTCAACAACGCGGGCACGATGAGCCCGACCCGGCAGCAGACCGCGGACGGGTTCGAGCGCCAGCTCGGCGTGAACCACCTCGGCCCCTTCGCGCTCACGAACCTGCTGCTGGACCGACTCACCGGGCGCGTGGTCTCGGTGACGTCGAATGCGCACCGCGGGGCGCGGATCGACTTCGACGACCTGCAGTGGGAGCAGCGGCCCTACACGCCGTTCGGCGCCTACGGGCAGTCCAAGCTCGCGGTCCTGCTGTTCACCGCTGGGCTTCGACGGCGGCTGGCGGCGGCGGGCTCGCCCGTACTGGCGACGGCGGCCGACCCGGGCTGGGCGGCGACCGACTTCACCGTGCCCACCGGCAACCGGGCCGGCGACGTCGCCTTCCGCCTCGGCACGCGGCTGCTCGCGCAGAGCCCCGCGGGCGGGGCCCGCCCGACGCTGCTGGCCGCCGTCGGCGACGTCCCGAGCGGCGGCCTCGCCGCGCCGCGGTGGTTCGGCGTGCGCGGGGACGCGACCGTGGTCGCCCCGGCACCGGGGGCGAGCGACCCGGCGGTCGCGGCGCGCCTGTGGGCGGCGTCCGAGGAGCTCACCGGCGTGCGGTTCCCGCAAGCCTCTCGCTGACTCCGCGGAGCCCACCGCCTCGGCGTGCACGGCCCAGGTGTCTGCGTATCAGTTCGCCCGCGTGGCGCTCCTGCTGTGTGAGGCACAGTCACTGCCGCAGCAGACGCGTCTGCCCTGCGTCGGGCCACATCGGGGCGGTGGAGAGCGAAAGGAGCGCGCCGTGTCGGAACTTGACCAGCAAGAGCACGTTGCGCACGACTCCGTGGACCCCGCGCCACCCGGAGCGACATCTCAAGCAACCGAGCCCGACGTGGCCGTACCCATCCTCATCTTCGCGCCGGGGTTCGCCAGGTCCGCGACCAACAACGGGGTCCGTCTCGCCGAGATTGTCGCCAACAACGCGTCACTTCTGCCTGGGACGTACAAGGCGGTCGAGAGCCAGCAACTGGCCAGTCCAGGGCTGCGCGTGTGCAGGACCATTCTCGGACCGGCAGGGACCCCGGTTCTTGAGGTGCTCGAGCTCGACTATCTTGGCCGCCTCGAGGACAAAGACCTGATCGGCGATAGGGCGCGGTCAACTCCTGGCTTTGTCAGGACCAGCCTCCTGGCCCTGAGGGGCCTGGTCATGCTGGTGCCCGCGTGGTCCCGTGCTGGCAAGTCGTCGCGAGCAAAGCTCCAGCTGCTGATCGGGTTCGTCATGGTCGCACTCTTGCTCCTGCTGGCTGTCGCCGCAGTCCTGGCGGCCCTCAAGGCCATGGGCATCGGCACGGGTTTCGTGGGCGACGACACGACGGCGCGGTTCGCCATCGGCACCGGCGTCTCCGTCTCTGCAATCTGGGCGTTCGCCCGACCGAAGTTCGCTTCCGCGGCGCAGCGGATCGAACGGATCATGGACTTCGCGGACAGGCAACGCTATCGAGCCTCGGTCGTCAAGACGCTCTGGGAGGCGCTTGACGGCCTGCGTGATCGTGAGACGAAAGGCCCGATCCATCTCGTCGGTTTCAGCTTCGGGAGCCTCGTTCTTCTCGAGGCCTTGTATCCGCAGAAGTCCGGCGACAATGAGGATCCAGGCGCCAATCTCGCCCAGCTCGCATCGGCGGTGCGGTCGCTCACGACGGTCGGTTGCCCCGCGGACTTCGTACGACTCTATTGGCCTGAATGGTTCAGAGATCGCTGCGCTCTGGCGGAACTGGATTGGCTCAACATCTATAATGCGTCGGACGTCTTCGGCTCGAACTTCAGGAACGACCGCGACGGGGCCACCGCACGGACACCAGCCTGGCCGCGCCTTCGAAGGCGTAGGAATGAGCGACCGGTTCCCGACTCGCCGATGCGGCCGACCAAGTCAGTGATGTACCTGCCACCGAAGCCGCGTTGGAAGTTGGCGCTGATGGGTGACATCGCCGTGCACGGCGAATACTGGGACAGCGCCACGGCGGACAACTGCTTCGCGCGTACCTCCGTGCTGGATATGTGGTTTCACGGGATCATCCCGGCGCCGTCAGGGGAGGCCACTGCCGCGCCCGGTGTCACGGACAGGACGCAGCAGTCGTGACGGGAACCGGAACCTTCTCGAGCCGCGGCGAGCCCGTGCGCGTTGAACGGCCGGTACTGACCCGACGAGTGCAGGTTCCGTCGCAGCTCGCGGCTGATCGTCGACGACGAGCGTCCAACCACGCGCCCGATCGCCGTCGGACCCATCCCTGTCGAGGCGAGGTCGGCGATCTGGACGCGCTCCTCCTCCGAGAGGAACCGAGCGGAGCCGACTTGATCGGGGCTGATCAGGTTGGACTCGGCCGTCCGCGTCAGAACCTTTCTGCTCTACTGCGTTGCATCGGGGCAAGCCGTGCCCCTCGGTTCACGTGGATGCGCCGCGGTGGCCCTGCGGGCGGGCTCCCGGCGGCGCGGCTGAGCCCCCCGCCCTGGGGGGAGGGGCGAGGGGCTCAGCGGCGTGCGGCGGTCAGACGGCGTCGACCGCGGCCAGGATGGTTGCCGTCACCTCGGCGGGCCGCGACACGGCCAGGGCGTGGCTCGCGCCGGGGACCTCCGTGGCCTGGCGTGCGCCCGCGCGCTCGGCCATGTACCGCACCAGCTCGGCCGGGATGTTGCGGTCCTCGGCGCCCCACACGAACCACGACGGCACGGTGCGCCAGGGCTCGCCGGCCACGTCGAGCCCGGCGCGCAGCGCCGCCTCGGTGACCGGACGCTGGGTCGCGGCCAGGGCCGTGGTTCGCTCGGGTGCGAGGTCGGCGGCGAACTGCGCCGGGAACTTCGCGGGGGCGATGCGCAGCTCGACGCCGCCGTCGGCGAGCGGGTAGCCCTCAAGGGCCTCGGCGAGGGTGCTGCCGGGGAACTTGCCCGACAGCTCGAATGCCGACTCGCCGATGGCGGGCGCGAACGCCCCGACGTAGACGAGGGCCTGCACCGCGGAGGCGTCGGCCGCCGCCTGGGTGATGACCAGGCCACCGTAGGAGTGCCCGACGAGGACCACGGGGCCGCCGACGGACGCGACGACGTCGCGCACGTAGGCGGCGTCGCCGGCGAGGCTGCGCAGCGGGTTGGCGACGGCGATCGCGGTGATGCCGCGGGTCTGCAGGCCCTCGATGACGCCCTCCCAGCTGTCGGAGCCGGCGAACGCCCCGTGCACGAGCACCACGGTGGCGGTCATGCGAACACCCCCCGCAGCACGTGGATGGCCTGCTCGACGGCGGCGGTGGCCGCCCGCGAGGGGCGGACCGGGTTGAGCATCATGAAGTCGTGGATGATGCCGTTGTAGCGCAGGCTCGTGGTGGGCACGCCGGCCTGGGTCAGGCGGCGGCCGTAGGCCTCGCCCTCGTCGCGCAGCACGTCGTTCTCGTCCACCAGCAGGAACGCCGGGGGCAGCCCGGCGAGCTCGTCGAGCGAGGCGCGCAGCGGCGAGGCAGTGATCTCGTCGCGTACGGCGACGTCGGGGGCGTAGGCGTCCCAGAACCAGGCCATGCCCTTGGCCGTGAGGAAGGGCCCCTCGGCGAACTCGACGTAGCTGGCCGTGTCCTGCGCCGCGTCGGTGACCGGGTAGTACATCGACTGGTGGATGAACGTGACGTCACCGCGCTGCTTGGCCAGCAGCGTCAGGGCGGCGGTCATGTTGCCGCCCACGGAGTCGCCGGCCACGGCCAGGCGCGTGGCGTCCAGGCCGTATCCGGCACCCTGGGTGGTGATCCAGCGGGCGGTGGCGTAGCCCTGCTCGATCGCCACGGGGTAGCGCGCCTCGGGCGACCTGTCGTACTCGACGAACACGATGGCGGCGTGGACGCCCACGGCCAGCTCGCGCACGAGGCGGTCGTGGGTGCCGGCGTTGCCCAGCACCCAGCCGCCGCCGTGCATGTACAGCACCACCGGCAGCGGGCCCTGCGCGCCGACGGGGCGGACGATCCGCACGCGCACGTCGCCCGCCTCGGCGGGGACGGTGAGCCACTGGTCGTCGACGTCGGGCTTGTCGATCGGGGCGGCCTGGATGTCGTCCAGGACCTTGCGGGCGCCGGCGGGGCCCAGCTCGTACAGGAACGGCGGGGTGGAGGTGGCGTCGGCGATCGCCTGCGCCTCCGGTTCGAGGACGGGTGAAGCCATGGTGATGCTCCTTCGGGGGTAGGGCCGGCCTGAGGTGCCGACGGTGCCAGCCTCACCCGCGCCCGGCCGGCCCCACCATGAAGGAACCATGCAGGAGTCGAGCTCTGCACGCCTTCGTCGTAGGGCGTGTGCCCGGCGCGCACACCGCGTCGGTACGCAGCACGCATAGCGGTCGTTTCAGGCGCTCCACGCGAGCAGGAGGTCCTCGACCTGCGTCAGCGCGTCGTTGTCGCCCCTCGCCATGAGCAGCTCCCGCGCACGATCCAGGTCCGTCACTGCGTCGTCCGCTTGGCCGAGCTCGCGCCGCGCGCGGGCGCGGAGCACGTACAGCCGTGCGGCGGCGGGCTCGGCGGCGTGCGCGACGAACCCGTCGATGGCCTCGCCGGCAGGGCCCAGGACAGACCCCCAGTCTTCGGCCTCGACCCCGAGCCGTGCGATCGAGCTCAGCGCCGACAGCGCGGTGAACTCGGCGACCTGCCCGCGCGGCTTCGTCAGCGGGTCGCGGGCACGCGCGACGACGTCGCGCAGGGTTGCCACGGCGGCATCGCGCCTGCCGAGCATCGACAGCGCCGAGGCTTCGAGCTGCAGCGCCTGCGGGGTTCCTTCCCGGTCGTCGGCCTCGAGGAAGAGGCGGGTTGCGTTCCGCACGCTGTCGAGCGCGTCGGAGCCACGGTGCTGCGCGAGCTCGGCCCATGCGCGGTAGAACCAGCCCCAGGCCTCCAGCGCCGGGTCGCCGACGTTCTCGGCGACCCGCTGGGCCCTGCGCGCTACCGCCTCGCCCGCGGCCGGGTCACCTTGGCAGTAGACATAGGCCCACGCGAGGTAGCCGAGATGGGTGGCGACGGTCGCCGCATCCCCGAGCGCCTGGGCGGCTGCCACGGAGAGCGAGTACACCTCGTGCCAGTGCGCCCACCAGGGCCACAGGCCGGAGAACCAGTGCATCGACTCGGCGACCTCGACGACGCGCTCGTGCCGTCCAGCGGCGGCGGCCCGCCGCATGGCGCTGAGCCACGTGTCGGACTCTTCGACGAGCCAGGAGTGCGCCTCGTCGGCCGTGGCGAGCGGGATCGCCCCACCGGGTTGCTGGGAACGCGCGCCCAGGTGCCCTGGCTCGAACCACCGCCCCGCACGGACGGTGGTGGCGAGAACCTCCTCGTCCGTGACCTCGTGCAGCCGCGCCAACGCCTGCGGGCCGACGTCGGCGGTCAGCCGCTCGCACGCATAGACCCGCAACAGGTCGTGCAGGGCGAACCTGTCTCGATCGGCCGGCTGGATGAGGCTCAGCGTCAGCAGGTCGTCGAGCCCTTCCTCGACATCGTCGCGGGTGATGCCGGCCAGCAAGGTCGCCAGCCCGGCGCCGAACGTGGAGCCGTCGACGAGCGCCAGGCGATGGAACAGGTCGCTGGCGGCGGGTCGCAGCTGGTCGTGCGAGACGTCGATCGCAGCGCGGACCTGAAGGTCACCGGCCACCAGCGTGTCCAGCCGGCGTTCGGGCCGCTCGAGCCTGTCGGCGAGTCCTGAAGCGGTCCATCCTGGACGGCTCGCCAGCCGGTTCCCGGCGATCCGCAGCGCGAGCGGGACGGCATCACACAGCTGCGCGACCCGGTCGAGCCCCTTCGGGTCGGCCTCGCCTTCCGGCGCGATCCGGGCGAGCAGCGCACGCGCGTCGGCGGCCTCCATCCTCCCGACCGGGACACGGGAGACGTTCTCCAGCCCGGCGAGCGAGCTCCTGCTGGTGACGAGCACGGCAGACCGGCCTCGCCCGGGCAGGACTGCGCGGACGACCGGCTCCGTGGCGACGTCGTCGAGCACGACGAGCACGCGACGCTCGGCCAGCAGCGCGCGCAGCTGGCCCGGATCGGAGGCGGACGGCGCGGCCGTCCCGGTGAGTGCGCGCACGAGCCGGGAGCCGACGTCGCCCGGGGTGTTTGGCCCGTCGGGGCCGCCGGACGCCTGGAGGAACAGCACCTCGTCGAACGCGCCATGGAGGATCTGAGCAGCGCGAATGGCCAGGGTCGTCTTGCCGTACCCAGGCGGACCCGTCACAACCACGACGGGCGCGACGGACAGCTCACGGGGACTCGTCGCGTGGTCGGGGGCGTCCGTCCCGCCGGGTGCGAGAACGGACCGCAGCCGCGCCAGCTCGGGCTCGCGACCGGTGAAGTCGCCGACCCCACGGGGCAGGGGAAGGCGCCACGCGGGCTCGGCCCGCGACCGCCGCCGGCCCTCCCGGGCCGCGCGCAGCAGCGCGGCGCGGTCCGCCGGGCTCGGCCGCAGCGCGTCGACGACGGCGACGACGGTGCGGTGCTGCGGACCGCGGGCGGCGCCCCGCTCGATGTCGCTGATGGTCCTGTCGCTGACGCCCGACGCCGCCGAGAGCGCCTCGAGGGTCAGGTCGGCGGCCTGCCGCAGCCGGCGCAGCATCTGCCCCAACGGTTCGGCGCCCGCGAGCTCGACGGTCATGCCCACACTCCCTGGACGGCAACTCTCCTGTCCGAGTTCCGACCGGGCAGCTGGCACGGTTGTGACGCGACCGATGACAGGGGCGTCCCATGTCCTGAGCGGCTTCTCCGTCGTGGGTTCGACATGTGATCCGGCTTCTCGCTCGACCTTCACGATTTCCGCCGCCGCGTGGCACGGACAAGGTGCCCGAACAGGCGCATCGTGGAACTCATGGGTGACTCGGCACGGATGTCGTCGAAGGCGCGTTGGGCGGTGCCCGCCGGCGCAGCGGTCGCGGTGGTGGGTCTGTTCGCGGGGCCGCCACTCCTGGCGTCCGCCGGCAGCAGCGGGCTGCCGGCCATCACGCCTCAGGAGCTGGTCGCGGCGGTCGCGAGCCACCAGAGCCAGGCGCTGTCAGGCACCGTCGCGTACACCGCGCGGCTCGGCCTGCCGTCCCTGCCGCTCGGGTCGGCATCGGACTCGGCCGACCCGACGAACCTGCTGTCCGGCACGACGACGATGCGCGTGTGGACCGACGGTCAGGAGCGCAGCCGCGTCTCGCTGATCGGCCAGACGTCCGAGTACTCGGTCGTGGCGGACGGCCCGCAGGCGTGGACGTACTCGAGCGCGAAGAACGCCGTCGTCCACTTCACGCTCGACGCCGCGGCCGCGAAGCGGTTCCAGGCCGAGCACGGCAAGACGACGAGCACCCCGAGCGTCGCCCCCTCCATGCCGACGCCGGGCCAGCTGGCGGACCAGTCGCTCGCGCAGGTCCAGAAGTTCTCGACCGTGACCGTCGAGGGCCAGAGCAAGGTCGCCGGCCGCGACGCGTACGAGCTGGTGGTCACCCCCCAGGGCGGCGGCACGCTCGTCAGCCGGGTGGTCGTGGCGGTCGACTCGCAGACGAAGACGCCGCTGAGCGTCCAGGTGTGGAGCACCACGAACACGAAGGACCCGGCTCTCGAGGTGGGCTTCACGAGCGTCAGGTTCGCGATGCCCTCGAGCGCGGTGCTGACGTTCTCGCCGCCCAAGGGCGCGTCGGTGCAGCAGAAGGTCGTCGGCCTGCCCGCCGGCCACCCGATGGCGCCGTCGGCGCCCTCCGCCACCGGCGGTCTGCCGCACGGCGCCACCGTGCACGGCACCGGCTGGGCGACGGTCGTCGAGCGGAGCGTCGTTCCTGAGCACGGGCGGCTGCAGGGGCACGCCCCGACGACCGTTCCCGCGCCCAGCGGCGCCGCGTCGAGCGGCCCGGGCATGCTCGGCCAGCTCGGCGGCTCCGACGGCAGCACCCCGGGGATGGGCGGCGACCAAGCCGCGCTCCTGAACGAGCTGACGACGAAGGTGCCGCAGGGTCGCCTGCTCAGCTCGGCGCTGATCAGCGTGCTGATCACCAACGACGGCCACGTGCTGGCCGGCGCCGTCCCCGCCGCGACGCTGCAGGCTCTCGCATGACGCCGGCCGCGACGGCGGTCGGCGACGAGGCGGAGGCCGGCTCCGAGGACACCGGCCCGCTCGCCGTGCGCAGCGACGGGCTGACCAAACGGTTCCGTTCCGGTCAGGTCGCGGTCGACGGGCTCGGGCTGCGCGTCCCGCGCGGGGCGGTGTACGGCTTCATCGGCCCGAACGGCTCCGGGAAGACGACGACCATCCGCATGCTGCTGGGCCTCGTCCAGCCGACGGGCGGCCGCTCGTGGCTGCTCGACGAGTCGATGCCGCGGGCGTCGTCGCGCGTGCTCACCCGCGTCGGCGCGCTCGTCGAGGGGCCGGCGTTCCACCCGTACCTGTCCGGACGCGCCAATCTTGCGCGGCTCGACGCCGTCGACGCGACCGCCGACCCGCGCACCCGCACCCGGCGCAGCGGTGAGGCGCTCGAGCGCGTCGGCCTGTCCGCGGCGGCCGACAAGAAGTACCGGCAGTACTCGCTCGGCATGAAGCAGCGGCTGGGCCTGGCCGCCGCGCTGCTACGACCCCGCGACCTGCTGGTGCTCGACGAGCCGACCAACGGGCTCGACCCGCAGGGCACGCGCGAGGTGCGCAACCTCGTGCGCGAGCTCGCGGCCGGGGGCACCACGGTGCTGGTGTCCTCGCACCTGCTGGCCGAGATCGAGCAGGTCTGCTCGCACGTCGGGATCATGAGCCGCGGGCGCCTGGTGCTGCAGGGCGACCGGTCGGTGCTCGCGGCCCGGGGCGACGCGCGGGTCGCGGTCGTCACGACGCCCTCGTGCGTCGCCACCGCCGCGGAGGTGCTGCGCGGACTCGGGCTGGGCTCACCCGATGTCGAGGGCGTGCGGCTCGTCGCGCCGTTGGGCGAGGTGCCGCCCGAGCGGGTGTCGGCCGCGCTCGTGCGGGGCGGGGTCGACCTCGTCGGGTTCGAGGTGCGGCGGTCGAACCTCGAGCAGGTGTTCGTCGAGCTGACCGGGGAGGGCTTCGATGTCGCTCGCTGACGAGACGCCGTCGGGCACGCTCACGCCCCAGCCGACGGCGGGCTCCGAGCGGCAGTCGCCCGGCTCGCGGCCGGACGCCTCCCTGCGCCCCCTGGAGCCGTCCGCGGGCGGGCCGGACGAGCGCGTGCCCGGTGCGTTCGGGCGGCTGCTGCGGAGCGAGCTGCGGCTCGTGCTGGGGCGGCGCCGCAACGTCATCCTGTTGTCAGGCCTCGCGGCCGTGCCGCTGTTGCTGGCCCTCGTCCTCTTCCTCACGCGCAGCTCGCAGTCGGCGGGGGAGGGGCCCGGGTTCGTGGGCCGGGTCACCGAGAACGGCCTGTTCCTGGTCGTCGCGGCCATCTTCGTCTGTCTGCCGTTCCTGCTGCCGCTGACGATCGCGATCGCGTCGGGCGACGCCATCGCGGGCGAGGCGTCCGCCGGGACGCTGCGCTACCTGCTCGTCGTCCCCGTCCCGCGGACGCGGCTCCTGGTGGTCAAGGCGCTCGCCGCCCTGGCGTTTGCGGGGTCGGCGGTCCTTGCGATCGCGATCGTCGGGCTCGTCGCCGGGGCGGGGTTCTTCGGCCTGCACGACGTCGTGCTGCTCTCGGGCGACACGGTGTCGCTGGGGGCGGGCGCGCTACGCATCGCCGGTGTGGTCGTGTACGTGGCGCTGTCGATGACCGGCCTCGTGGCGGTCGGCCTGTTCTTCTCGACGCTCACCGAGGTGCCGGTCGCGGCGATGGCCGCGACCGTCATCACCGCGATCGTCTCGGGGGTGCTCGACGCCCTGCCGGCCCTGCACGCGATCCACCCGTGGCTGCTGACGCACCACTGGCTCGACTTCGCCGAGCTGCTGCGCATCCAGCCCGACTGGCGCACCCTCGCGAGCGGGCTCGGCGTGCAGGCTGCGTGGATCGTCATCTTCTCGACGCTCGCATGGGCGCGGTTCACGTCCGCGGACGTGTCGTCCTGACGGGTACCACGCGCACCCAGGCCCTCGCTCAGGCGAGCTCGCTCGGCAGGTCCCCCTGGTGCCGCACCGCCAGCGAGGTCACGGCCCGGGTCAGGCAGACGTACAGCCGCCGCAGGCCCAGCTCGCGGCTGGCCTCGCCATCGACGATCCCGGCGGGGTCGTCGAGCACGACGTGGTCGAACTCCAGGCCCTTGGCCAGCGAGGCGGGAACCAGGTCGAGGCGCGAGTCGAACTCGGTGACCTCCGCTTCCTCGGCGGCCGGCCGGGACGTAGCGCCGTCGTCCTCCCCGACGACGGCGAACGCGAGACCCGCACCGGCGAGCAGGCGCCGCACCTGCGGCACCGTCGCGTCGGGAACGATCAGCCCCACGGACCCGTCGCGGGCGAGTGCGGCGGTCACCAGATCGATCGTCGGCACGGTGGTGAGCATGAGCTCGCCTCGGGACCGCCGCACCGCGACTGGCGGCTCGAGCTCGGGGGCGATCTGCGGCAGCAGCCGCGCCGCGTACTCGATGACGTCGCCCGGGACGCGGAAGCCGGCGGTCAGCTGCTCGACGTGTCCGTCGGGCTTGCCCAGGTGGTCGAGCGCGTCAGCCCACGAGCGCACCGCCCACGGCGTGGTCGCCTGCGCGAGGTCGCCGAGCACGGTGAGCGAGCCGGTGCGGGCCCGGCGGCCGAGCGCCCGGAGCATCATCGGCGAGAGGTCCTGCGCCTCGTCGGCCACGACGTGAGCCACAGACGTGGTCCGCTCGAGCAGGTCGGCGAGCTCGTCGAGCAGAACCAGGTCGGCGAGGGTCCATCGCGCCGTGCCGGGGCTGCGCGGCGGGTCCGCCCACACGAGCGCCGCCTGCTCGTCAGGCGTGAGGACGCCGTCGGCGGCCCGCGCGAGGGTCTCCGGTTCGGAGAGCAGCCGGTGGAGCAGCCGAGCCGGCGCGATCGCCGGCCAGAGCGCGGCGGTGTAGTCCTTGACCGGCTTGGTGCGCGCGAGCGTGTCCCACGCCCGCTCGTCGAGCGCGTCGCCGCTCGCCTCGATCCGCTGCAGGATCCGGTGCGCCAGGGCGTACCGGAGCTGCTCGCGCCCGGCGTCGTAGCGTGGGGACCGGCTCACGACCTGCGCGATCGCGTCGCGCGCCTCGTGCGCGGGCACGCGCCAGCGCATCGACCCGCGCGGCAGCACCAGCGCCTCAGCGGGCTCGCCCAGGTGCGACCAGACGGCGTGACGCAGCACCTGGGCCATGCGTGCGTCGCCCTTGAGCCGGGCGACCTCAGCCGGTTCAGTACCCCGCAGGCGCCCGTGCGTGGAGACCAGGTCCTCGATCGTCGTCTGCGTGGCGTCGACCTCGCCGAGCGCCGGCAGCACGTCGCGGATGTAGCGGAGGAAGCTCGCGTTCGGCCCGACGACCGTCATGCCGCGCCGCGTGACCTGCTCCCGGTGCGCGTACAGAAGGTAGGCGGCACGGTGCAGTCCCACCGCCGTCTTCCCCGTCCCCGGCGCTCCCTGCACGACGACGGTGCGGTCGAGCTCGCTGCGCACGATGACGTCCTGCTCCGGCTGGATCGTCGCCACGATGTCGCGCATCGGGCCGGTGCGGGGGCGCTCGATCTCGTGCTCGAGGATCTCCGAGCGCCCGACGTCGGCCGCCGACGGACCGGACAGCACCTCGTCCTCGAACCCGGTGAGGGACCCGCGCGCGAACCCGTACCGGCGGCGCACCGCCACCCCCATCGGGTCCTGCCGGGTCGCCCGGTAGAACGCCGCGCTCACCGGGGCCCGCCAGTCGACGACCAGCGGATCGCCGGCCGTGTCCGAGACGTGCCGCCGCCCGACGTGGAACACCTCGCCGCCCGACGTCTCCTCGTGGTCCAGCCGGCCGAAGAACAGCGGCACGTGTGGGTCGTCCGCGAGCTGGGCCAGGCGGCGGGCGAGCGTCCGCTCGAGCGCCTCGGCGCTGATCCGGTCGCCGGCGTGGACGGTGAGCGCCTCGGTGCGCTCACGCATCCGTGCCAGCTCCTCGCGCGCCCGCAGGAGGTACGCCCGCTCCTCGTCCAGCGCGGCCTCGGACACGGCTGCGGGCACGACGAACCTCCGGAGGCTGGTGGGGTGGGAGCCGAAGGAACCTACCTCCCGCGCGACGGGCCTGCAAAGCCGTGGGCGCGACGGGGCCCCGCCTGCCGCGCGGGCGATGGGGTCGCGCGCACGAACGGAGGTGCCGCCCGTAACCGGCGGCACCCCCGTCACGCGTTCGCGCCGGCGCTGCGCTCACCCCTGCCCGAGCGTGAGGGCGTACACCTCGACGCGCGGGTCGGTCGGGAGCACGATCCACTTCGCCTGCTTGCTCGGGTCGAGCGCCACGGTGGTGCTGAAGATCGACACCGCGGGGCCATCCTGACCCTTGCCGGCCTTGATGCGGTAGGGCATGGCGATCGCCTTGGCGTTGCCGAACGCGGCACCGCCTGCCCAGTCGCTCAGGCGCAGCGCCACGGATGCCGTGCTCCCGTCCGCGTAGACGACGGTCGCCGTCGTGTCGACGCTGCCGTTGTGCGCGGAGCCGAGCACGTGCGCGACCGCGTAGCTCCCGGCCGGGACGACGAGCGGCTGCCCAGAGGCCTCGACGAAGTTCGGGTCCGTGCCCGCCGTCGACGGCGCCTGGTAGGGCACGCCGCCCAGCGTCACCGGCCCGGGTGCGGGCAGCAGGTCGGCCGCGTAGCTCCAGCCCAGCCCGTCGAAGTTGCCGGCGGCGGGGTCGGCCAGGGAGGCGACGCCGTCGTGGTCGTAGTCGCCCGTCAGGTCGAGCGGGCAGTAGCCGTCCGCGGTGCTCACGCAACGGGTCGCCGTGTTGGCGACGATGACGCGGGTGCTGCCGGTGACCGACTGCCGCCCGGTGCGGCCGGGGACGTCGTACTGGGTGGTGGCGTCGAGCGTGTACCGGCCTGGTGCGGTGCCCGCGGGCGGCTCGACCGTCCAGGTCGTGGCGAGCGAGGCCGTCTGACCCACGCGGTCGGAGACGGCCGGCGTCTGCGGCTCGACCGTCCAGCCGTCGGGCGCCTGCAAGGTCACCGTGACCTCGGTGGCGGGCGTGCGCCCGCCGTTGGTGAACGACGTCGTCGCCGTGCCCGGGGCACCGGGCGCTGTGACCGCCGGGCCGCCGGGATAGGCGGCGTCCGCCGTGACGGTCAGTACGCGGTCCGGGGCAGCGGCCACCAGCGCGTCGAGCGCGCTGCCCTGCCGGGCGGCGTCGGCCGTGTCGAACGGGCCGGCCCAGTGGTAGCCGAACTGGCCGTCGGCGTTGCGGTCGTGGCCGATGATCGAGCTGGCCTGCCGCTGCAGGTACCCGCGGTAGAGCGGGGTGCCGCCCTCGTGCTGGTCGAGCTCGTCCAGGTTGCGGACGAACACGCCCTTGAAGGTCGTCCCGTCGGCGCCGCCGTCCGACTGCGGCTCGCCCGGGTCCGCCAGGATGCCGTGGGGTGAGAGCGTCGGGCTCGTCACCGCCGCTGTGGCGATCTGGTCGGCCACCGACAGCGCGTCCGCGTCGCCGGCCTTGTCGAGCTCGACGAGCGCGCCCAGGATCACGCCCTGGTTGTAGGAGAAGACGGGCGAGGTGCCGTCGTTGCGGCACGCGCTGTTGAGGCCGTCGTTGATCTGGTGGCTCGCGTTGATGAGGCCGGCGTCCTGGAACCAGTGCCAGGTCTGCTCGGCGCGGTCGAGCCAGACCGTGTCGCCCGGCAGGGTGTTGTGCAGCTGCGCGGCGAGCTTGATGAACAGCTCGTTGGTGATCGAGTTCTTGTAGCCCTTGTCCTCGTTCCACCAGATGCCGCCGCCGCAGCTGTCGTCCTGGAAGGCCCAGATCTTCTCGGCGTCCGCCACCGCGGTGTCGAGGTACTGCTGCGTGCCGGTGAGCTCGTAGGCCCGGAGCCATGCCAGGCCCCACCAGCCCGTGTCGTCGTTGTACTGGTTGGTGAAGTTGCCGTCCTGCTGGTCCTTGCCCTGCGCGTAGGTGGTCGCCGCGACGTCGACGTAGCGCTGCGTGTGGTCCTTGAGATCGAGGTCCATCAGGCCCGTGAGGATGTTCGCCGCGTTCCACCAGTTGGTGGTCTTCCACAGTCCGGTGTCCGGGTCGTACCACTTCATGATCGTGTCGGCGGCCTCGATGGCCTGCGACGACACCCGGTGATCCGTGGCCTGCGCCGTGCCCGCGAGCCCGCCGACGGCCACAGCCGTCGTCGCGATCGTGACCGCCGCGCGCCGGCCCAGCCGACGCAATCTCTGCCCGTCCATGCTTGCCTCCCGCTTCGGCGCAGCGTCGCGCCATCGCTTGACAACGCTGTCAGACAAGGGAACGTACCCGTCGCCGCCACCGCGCGTCCAGTACGGTCGCGACCATGAAGCTGCCCCACCACGCCAGCGACGCATCCCTTCTGTGGAGCCAGACCGCCTGGGACGCCCCGGAGAACATCACCGTGACCGCCCCGTGGGCTCCGCACGGCGACGGCGTCATCCCCGAGGCTCACCGTGCGCACCTCTTCGGGCCGAACGTGTCGCCCGAGCTGGCATGGTCTGCCCTCCCCACTGGGACGAAGGGACTGCTGCTCGTCTGCCAGGACCCCGACACCCCGCGCGACGGCGTCTCGACCCACCTGCTCGCTGCGCTCGATGCGAACGTCGACAGCGTCGGCGCGGGTGCGCTGACCGCGGGCACGGCCACGCCGGGCATCGTTCTCGGCAGGGGCTCGATCAAGCGTGGCTGGGCGGGCCCGTTCCCGCCGAAGGGCCACGGCCCGCACCGTTACGTGTTCCAGCTCTACGCCGTCGCCGTCCCGCTCGACCTGACGGCGGGGTTCCGCCTGCGCGACGTCGCCGACGCGGGCCTCCCGCTCACCGGTCGGGGCCGGCTGACCGGCACCTACGAGCGGTGAGCGTGCGCGCTGTGTCACGCTCCGTGGGCGGCACCTCTAGTTCCGGACAGTCTTGACGATGCCCTCCTTGGAGGCCGCCCGATAGGCGCGCTCGAAGGATTTCCAGGTCTGCTTTCTCTCCCTCGCGCGGGCGGCCCGGTCCTCGGCGTACCGGACCTCCCTCTGCAGCTTCAGGTAGCTGTCCCAGCGATCCTGGGCCAGCTCTCCGTGCGCGATCGCCGAGGTGGCCGCGCATCCCGGCTCGCTGGCGTGCTGGCAGTCGGAGAACCGGCAGCCCCGCGCCAGGACGGACTCGACGTCCGCGAACGCCTGGGCCAGCCCGGCGCCCGCCTCCCACATGCCCAGCTCGCGCATCCCGGGGGTGTCGATGACCACGCCACCGCCCGGCAGCACGATCAGCTGCCGGTGAGTCGTGGTGTGCCGACCTCGGGCGTCGTCCTCGCAAATCTCGTTCGTGGCCATGAGCTCGGCGCCGGCCAGCGCGTTGACGAGCGTGGACTTGCCGACGCCCGACGAGCCGAGCAGCACCGCCGTCCTGCCCGGTCGCACGTACTGGGCGACTCGGTCCAGACCGGCCCCGGTGACGGTGCTCACCGCGATGACGTCGGCGAAGTTCGCCACGCCCTCCACGGCCCGTACCTGCTCCTCCGGGTCGTCCACCAGATCGGCCTTGGTCAGCACGACGACGGGCACGGCTCCGCTGTCCCAGGCGAGCGCGAGATAGCGCTCGATGCGTCGCAGCCGGAAGTCCTGGTTGAGCGAGCCGAGAATGAGGCAGAAGTCGAAGTTCGCGGCGACCGCCTGCTCTCCGCGTCCCTTGTCGGGGTCGCGCCGCGCGAAGTAGCTGCGGCGTTCCAGGGTGGCGGTGATCAGGCTGTCCCCGTCCTGCACGTACTGCAGCGTGACGGCGTCGCCCACGGTGGGAAACTCCGCGTCCGCACCGGGATCGTCGCTGAAGTAGATGCTCGTCTTCAGGCGCGCGTGTCGCGGCCCGTGCTCGGTGATCACGTCATAGCGGTCACGGTGGACGGCGGTGACCCGCGCCGGAGCTCCTGGGTGGCCGAGGAACATGGCCGGGTCGAGCCCGTGGCTCAGCAGGGTCGCGTTCACGCCGGCACCTCGCTCTGGGGAGCGGGGGAGGCGGGCGCGTGCTTCGACATGCTCGCACCCGCGGCGACGGCCGCGGCGATGGCTGCCGCGAAGAGCAGCACGACGGCGGGGGTGTCGAGGAAGCGGGTGATCAGCTCGCCGAAGACCCACGTGCCCGCGGCCACGCCGAGCGCGGACAAGACCATGGCCAGCGCGAAGATCTTGCCCACCAGGTGCTCGGGAGCACGCTCACCCACGTACGACCACTGGAGCACGGAGAAGGCGGCGAAGAGGCCGAACGCCACGACGAGGCCACCGACCAGCACCAGGGTCGATCCGGTCGGCCCGGGGTTGGCGAGGAAGGCGAACCCGGTCGCTGCCGTCGCTACGGCGGTGAGCAGCACGATCGGACGGACGAGCCGCACCGTGGCCCGCGCGCCGAGAGCTCCCATGATCGTGACGGAGACGGCGGCCCCGACCATCGTGATGCCCGTGGCCCAGCCGATCTGCCCGCTGGACAGCCCGGCGTCGACCAGCAGCGCCGGCAGCACGACCAGCTGCAGGGGTGCCAGCGCGAACGCCAGCACGACGTCGACGACCAGCACCTTGCGCAGCCCGCGATCGTTCGAGACGACGTGGCGGGCGGCGTCGCGCAGGTCCGTCACAGCCGTGCGAAGGAGCGGTCCCGAGGCCTCCTGAGTCGCCCTCGGACTGCTGGTGAACCAGGTGATGACTGCCGCCAGAGCGAACAGGGCGACGCTGGCGCCGAGCGCGACGGTCAGGCCCCAGCGAGCCAGGAGCGCACCGCCCAGGGCGGGTGCGCCGACGCCCGAGGCGAGGCCGAGCGCGAAGGTGACCGAGTTGGCCCGCACCAGCTGGTCCTCGGGCACGAGGGCGGGGACCACCGCCTCGAGCACCGGCGAGAACAGCGCCTCGAGGCCGAGGAAGACCAGCATGAGGATCGTCGCGGAGAGGACGACGTCGAGCCCGCCGGTCGTCAGGAGCCAGATCAGGACCGCCGCCGCGACGGCGAAGTTCGCTCCTGCCAGGAAGCGGCGCTTGTCGAACCGGTCGGCGATCACGCCGCCCATGGGCGTGAGCACCACCTGGGGGAGGACGGAGACGGCCAGCACGGCGCCCATGAGCGCGGGGTCACCCGTCTGCAGCAGCACGTAGAGCGGGAGCGCGAAGCGCAGCAGGCCGCCGGCGATCTGGTTGAGCTCCCAGCCGGTGACGAACAGGACGAAGTTGCGGCTCAGCAGGGCGCGCGGTTGACGATTGATCACGGCATCACCGTAGAGGTCGGCTGTCCATCAATGAGACAGATGTGGCTCATGAGCACGATCGAATGGCTCGTGATGATCGTTCGGATACCATGGGGGGATGGTCGAGTACACCGGGCAGCAGGCCCGCACGCACGCGGCGATCATCGACGCCGCGATCGAGGCGTTGGCGGCCGATCCGAACGCCACCATGGGTGAGATCGCCGCGGCCGCCGGGGTCGGCCGGGCCACGATCCACCGCTACTTCCCTGGGCGCGCCGACCTGCTGAGCGCGCTCGTCGACCTCGCCCTCCAGCGGGCCAGCGCCGCCCACGAGCGCGCCCGCCTCGACGTCGGACCCGCGCGCGAGGCCGTGCAACGGCTCTGCGGCGAGTACGCCGAGCTCGGCACGCTGCAGGCGATCCTGATGGCGGGCACGCTGCCCGACGACGAGATCGCCAAGCACCCCCTCAACGACCAGCAGCAGGCCGACGTCGCTGCCGTGCTGCCGCGAGGTCACGCGGACGGCTCGATCGACCCGACGCTCGACGAGGACTGGTTCCTCGGCATCATCTGGGCCTACACGACGCTGTTCTTCGAGTACCTCACGGCCGGCACGACGAGCAAGCACGCCGCCACGAGCGAGTACCTCCGTCGCGTCGACAAGGCCGTCCGCGCCTGACCTGAGCTCGCTGCGGCCCGATCGGGCCGCAGCGGCGCTACAGCCGGAACCGGATGCCCGTCACCTGCAGCACGACGAAGAACCCCGCGGCGAGGGCGACCAGGACGACGACGAGGGCGACGAGGAGCCCACGCTGGGCGCGGTCGCCCAGCACGCGGAAGCCGAGCCAGGCGATGCCCAGCCCTAGGAGGCCCCCGGCACTGTTCGTGAGGACGTCGGTGATGTCGCTGGCTCCGATGCCGAAGACGAGCTGGACGATCTCGAAGACGAGCGACAGCGCGACGATGGGGAGGAACACCCTGGCGAACCGACGCCGCCGGGCAGCCAGGTAGGCGAGCACCCCGAGCGGGATGAACGCGAGCACGTTGACGGCGAGCTCGCTGGCGCCCACGCCACCCGCGCCCGTCCCGCCGAACGGAACGACGTTGACCGACCGGCGGCCGACGAGGTCGCCGAAGCCGTCGGTGTGGAGCTTGAGCAGCACGACCCAGACGAGCACCAGGACGTAGATCCCGAGGACGACGCGCTCGACGGTCCTGCCTTCGTGGGCGGGGACCGCCGTGGCGTCGTCGGCGAGACGGCCTCCGGGCTTCTCGGTGAACCCAGGGGCGGGGTGCGGGTCGTGCGCTGCCACGGCGCGCAGGCTACAGGCGCCGACTGAGGAAGGAGGGCCGCAGGCCGAGCGGTTCCTGAAGGGGTTGGCGGTTCGAGTCCGCTTGGCGTCACCATGGGAGACCTGGGGGTGACGTATCGGCCCAGGTCTCCGACTCTTCGGGAGGGTGACACCGATGGCTCTCACCGGGCCGCTGTTCCTGATCGTCGTCGCGCTCGTCGCTCTCGTCGCCGGTGCACTCCTGGTCGTGGGTTGGCCGCGCTCGACACGGCGTGCCCACGGCATGCT